>JAQUUB010000002.1:141322-188865 GCA_028694115.1 Lachnospiraceae bacterium | reverse complement strand
TACCTTTTGATTTACATAACTATTGTGACTTGAAGTTAGTGTTGCACAAAGAGCCCTTTTTTTGTATGTAAATAACAAAAAAAGTGGTGGCTTACTAATGTTTTTTCCACTAGCAAGTCTCCACTTCCTTTTTTCCATATTATGAATTTTTCATAACTACAGACTCAATGATATCCGCTGCTTCCTCGCAAGCATCACAACATTTTTCTAATAGGTCATAGATTTCAGTCCAAATTAGTAAGTCCGTTGGAGTTTCACCATTACGATATAATTTGTAAACAGTGTTATAGTAAAGTGCATCACCTTTTTCTTCTAAATCATTAACTTCAATCAATTTTGTCTTCAATGTAGAAGATTTCTTGTAGTTATGAAATTCCTCCAAAGCTACTTTTAATGAATTACAGCATAAAGTAATCAACTTAGAAAATTCAAAAACTTCAGGTCTGATAACTTGTACATTGTACATATTAATTTTGATTAATACATCTTCGATTGCATCTGTGATATCATCAATTTCTTGAGATAATTTCACAATATCTTCTCTTTCAAGTGGAGCAATGAACTCTTCTGCTAAACGTTCCATCAGTTCATGTTTTGCTAAATCGGCTACGTGTTCGATGTTATGCATTTCTTGTAGCTTATTCTCAATTGTTTTTGCATCAAAGTTTGATAAAGAGTTATTCAAGAGTTCTGCCGATTGACAGCAGTAACCAACGAGTTCAACGAATTTGTCATAGTAATTGTAATCTTTTTTTCTAGCCATTTTTATAATCCCTTTCTTTGCTTAGTATGAATTAAAATATCCTCATAAATAATAGTGCCATAAGATATCCAATAAGTCCACATCCTGGGAAAGTAAGAACCCATGCAAATACCATTTCTTTTACAGTAGACCAATTAACGGATGAGAGCCTTTTTGATGCACCAACACCCATAATGGCGGTTGTTTTAGTGTGCGTAGTACTAACTGGAATACCAGTTACAGAAGATAAGAGTAATGCACCAGTGGCAGCTAAATCGGCTGAAAATCCTTGGTATTTCTCTAACTTAACCATTCCCATACCAACTGATTTAATAATCTTATATCCGCCAATGGAAGTACCAAGGGCCATTACAGCAGAACAAAGAATCATAAGCCAGGTTGGAATAACAAAATTTGATACATCTGCTTGTCCATTTGCTAAGAATACTCCTAACATAAATACACCCATGAATTTCTGTCCATCTTGTGCTCCATGCATAAATGCCATACCGGCAGCAGCACCAATTTGACCGTTTTTGAAGAATACATTCGTTCTACGTCGATCTTTTCCTTTACAGATAAATTCAACCACTTTTGTTACAACGTAACCAGAACCAAAACCAATAATTGTTGATAATATCAACCCATAGACAACTTTAATCCATGCACCACCATTGATACCGCCTAAACCTCCCTGAAGAGCGATTGCAGAACCAGAAATACCAGCGATTAATGCGTGGCTTTCACTGGTAGGAATACCAAATGCCCAAGCAGCAGTTGCCCACAATACGATAGCGAAAAGAGCTGCGCAAAGTGCAACCAATGCTTTTTGAGGATCTCCACCAAAATCCACCATGTTATATATTGTTTGTGCTACAGTAGCATTTACCATCGTCATAAATAATACACCCAGAAAATTGAAAATTGCTGCCATAAAGATAGCTTTTTCAGGACTCATACATCTTGTCGAAACACAAGTTGCAATTGCATTTGGCGCGTCTGTCCAACCATTTACCAGGATTACACCAAGCGTAAGAATAACCGTAATCAGTAGTGGCATGTTGGTTACTAACTGATTCAGAAATTCAAACAATGAAATAGTCATAATTTACCTCCGTATGTGATGTCAAATTCTTGTAAAGTTCTTGTAAGAACAATGTAATGTTAACACGAAAT
Organism: Lachnospiraceae bacterium; assembly: GCA_028694115.1. Next base: position 186,947 of record JAQUUB010000002.1, on the reverse strand, counting down.
GAATACAGAGAAAAGTAAATTCTATGTAAAATCCACTTAATAAAGTCGTTTTTTACTTATTTTTGAAATTTCATAGCACTTTTTGGCAAAAAAAGAGCTCTAGTTCTTCTTTCTATTGAAAGAATTCCCTAAAGCTCATTTTATACTCTATTAATCCTCAGCTAATACTATGAGATAATCTTTTTCTGTAAACGTTACTTTTTCTGATTTTGCAGGATTCATGATCACTTGGAAGGTATTTCCCTCGTACTTTTTATATCCAATAGCAATTTCGTTTCTTCTTGATGCAATATCAGTAATGGTATAGAAGTCTACCGGCGTTTCTGTTTTTACATATAGAGCAGCTTTTTTCATATAAATTTCAGATCCATCTTCATCCAGTAAATCAGTGAATACATCGGAAAGCTCTCTATTTTCTGAAATCTGAGTTAAAATCAAATTAATAATATTAGTACCAACAACTAAATCATTTACTTTTGCAACTCTTGCAAGCTTCTGATTTGTCACGTTCTGCATTTCGCTTGTAATGCTAAATGGAGCATTCGTCTTTTGCGCAATATCGCGAAGGTGAATCAATTTTAACAACGTCATCGCATCCGAAATTTCCGAATCACAATCTAACTCGCTTAATAATAATACATGATCCATTTTACGGGAAGTTAATGAATCAAGATTTAATCGATCATTGATGTCACACTCATCAATTTCTATTTTAATATTCTTAAATCCTTCTTTTAATTGTATAAATTCTTCTGGAACTGTATCATCTGCAATCAAAACACGAGAGCCTTCTGCAACATAATTATCTAATTCTTCAAGAATGCTTGGCAACATAGTATTCGTTCCTAAAACAAGAATATTCTCAGCTATCTCATCAACCTTTTCACATTTTGCTACTTCGTTATCTTTCATTATTTTAGGAACACTCTTTAACGGTTTTTCTGTTCCATCATCCGCTACCAGATAAATAATTCTGTCATTGTCTGAAATAATTTCATCTTTTGGTGGATTAAGTAAAACTTTGTGATTTCTATCAATTCCAAATACAGTTGCCTTTTCAAACAGCACCAAAACTTCATCAAATCTTTTTCCAATAAGCTCTGGGAAGCTTTCAAAATACAATTCATCACCATCATAGTCAAAAAGCTCAATCAATACATTAGACAAACCTGGTTGTCTACAAGTATGTGCAATAATTCTAGCAATTGCATCTCTGGAAAAAATGATTTCCACTTTTCCCTCACCAGCAATTTTGGCTGCTTCATAATTCATTTTATCACTGATTGTTGTTATAATATGTGCATCTTTCTCAAAAGCGCTTCTTGATTTTAAGTAGCTTACAACTGCGAGGATTACTTTTATCGTCATAAAATCATTTGGCTCATTTAGAATAATGGAACGACATGTTTCTAATGAGGCTTTTTCCAGTACATTTAATTCCGTAACTTCTCCAGAGCGACAAATCACTCTTGTTGTTTTGAAATCGTCAATTTGCTCTGCAATCTTTTCTTCCATAATTTCTTTATCTTCATTCGCAATAATGACAATACATCCATCTTTTAAATTTTCATTCGCAATGATCAATTCCGAAATAATGGTATAAATGTTATCATCAAAACCTAAAATTACGGTATGATTTTTTTCAATTACTCTTGAAGTCCCCTTACGGAGCGCATTCAATTTTTCTTCAAAACCAGTTGTTATAATACCAATTAAAATACTAGTCACAAAAATACCACAAATTGTTACAATTGAAAACACGATAACGGAAGAAATATTATCTGTACTATCTCCTGCAAGTGTTCCTGCATCAATTGCATGCATTAATGATAGCCAAATATTGTTTCCAATCTCACTACTGCCCGCAACGATTGATGTCAAAATTCCCGCAATAACAACTACTATAAAAGTTACTAAAAATAACATTCCTACTAATGCAATGGTACCTTTTGACATAACATTATCGAATTTGTACTGCATCTTCTCTTTAAATGTATATTTTCTCATATTCTACTAATTCCCCCTGATTTAAGTTCCTTTTTTAACTATAAATGATAATATATGGAAAGTCAAACTACTGTTCAAACATTTTAAAACAATTCTTCCCATCTTCCTTTGCCTCATAAAGACTAATGTCCGCGTTCGGATATAGTGATTCCCAGTTGTTTCCATTTTCCGGTGCTATTGCTGCCCCAACAGAGCAAGTAACTTTTATTTCTACTCCCTCAAAAGAAATATTCTCTTGCATCCTTCTTTGGAAGGTATTAACAAAATAAACTAGTTCTTTTTTATCTTTCACTTCTTTAAAGAAAACACAGAATTCATCGCCTCCTAAACGCCCGATGATGGAATCTTTATAAAACACTTCTAAAAGCAGCTTTGCAGTACGTTCTAATACAAAATCACCACAAACATGCCCATAATTATCATTGATCTGCTTAAAGTCATCTTGATCAATCATCAAAAAAGCTGCTTGTTTACCAGCTTGCATTTCTTTTAGATGACGGTTCATTTTATTCTTTATAATTTCCCGATTATAAAGACCTGTTAATGCATCACGCTGAGATTTTTCTTTATACTCTTTTGATTTAACCGCAATCTTTTCCTTTTCCTTCGTTACGATGTGAATTTCATTTTCTTGCTCTTTTAATGATGCTTTCAGGGCAAAAACCATCTTGTTAATTTTTTCAGAAAGGGAGTGGAATTCTGCATTCGTATGTACGTTGACATTTTCTTCTAAATCTCCTCCTGTAATTTTCTCAAGCGTTTCATTCATACTATAGATTCCCTGGATTACACTTTTTTTAATCAATTGCATGATTACAAGAAATACGCCTGCAAAAACAATAATATTACAAAGTAAGATATAGCCTAACGTTGTGTTTCTAATCTCGTAGACCTCTGACAGCTTCATAAATCCGTAAATCTCATAATCCTTATACGTATCTGAAACAGCAATCATTTTTATTCCATTAATTGTTGTTCGGTAGCTATTTTGCTTTTGAGAAGTAGAAATATAGTTACCTATAGTCTTACCAATTAATTCCTTATCATCAGCACTTACTATTTTTTCATCCTGACAAATCAGAATAAATCCTTCTTTTCCTATATGTAAATCAGGTGCAACATTTGTAATGGACGCTGTCTCCAAAAATTCTTCGTACTCACGACTTTTCCTTGCAACTTGAATAATGCCCGGTTCATCCAGCCTTGCCACTCCAGCAAATTGCTCATTTTCCAAATAATAGGAAGTTCCTTTAGTCGGTCTTGGTTTTTCTATTATAACTAGATTTTTCGTAGTAATTAAATCAAGATACCGTTGCGTTTCATGGTAGGTTGCAAAAGACCCACCCTCATTGGAAGATGGAATGCTGGCTACAATCACACCATTTGCATCCGTGATATTAATCTCATCAAGCCCCTGCTCTTTACAAAATGTTGCAAGAGTATCCCTTTGGTTAATAATCTGAGGGCATACTTCTACCAACTGCTGAAGCGCATATGCATTTTTCATCAAAATCGTCTGACTCTCCATCATAAGGTTATTCCTTGATTCCTCATTTACTTCCATCTTGCTCTTTACATAATCAAGACTATACTGAATGGAATCGAATCCTGTGGCTTCTGCCTGTTTGTTCAAGATATAACTTGCAACAACAATGGTAGTAAGAACACCAATTGTCACCGCTCCAAGCAATCCGCTTCGGAAGATAGACAACATTTTCATTTCCTGCTTCTTATTCTGTGTCCTTTTCATGAATAGACCCCTTATCCTCACCTGTAAAAATACTACCTTCCATGTCCCATTCCGTTGCAATTTCCTGCAGTGTTCCATCTTTACCCATATTATCTAATGCACCTTGAATTTCATCTCGGAGTATGGTATTTCCCCATTTAAATCCGATGCCCACTTGATCCTTAAGTAAAGGGATTTCTAATCTTCTAAATTGATCTGGATATGCTTCCATATAATAATTCGTAATCTCAAAGTCTGCAAGTACTGCGTCTACTTTCCCATTATTTAAATATAGAAAAGCCATTTCATTATCTGTGAGCGCATACAAATGAGCAAATGTTTGCGTCAGATTACTGTTTTCTCCTAACAAATTATCCTGAGCAGTCGTCGATGCCTGCACAGCCACATTTTTCCCTCGTAAATCTTCTGCTGTATTTATATTGCTATTCTTTAAAACCACTAAGAACTGTCCATTCTCTACATATGGATCTGTAAAAGTATATTCCGCTTCTCGACCCGTGATTGTAAAGCAGCTCCAAATACAATCCACTTTACCTTTTTCTAAATCCTCATGCTTCTCATCCCAATTGATTGGAATTAGAATTAATTCCTTATTTAACCTCTTACATACTTCTCTTGCAAGAGAAATATCAAATCCCACAAGCTCACCAGTCTGATCCCTGTAGGTATAAGGAGGAAAAGCTGCATCGATTCCTACTTTTAGCACTCCGTCGTTTTCCATGATTTCGTTTTCATTATCTTTTTCTTTCTCTAAATCAGCCGAGCATGCAACTAAAAAAAGAGACATGATAGAAAGAATGATACTAAAAAAAATAATTCTGCGAATATGTCTTTTCATATATTACCATCTCCATTTCTCTTTCTGTATCTACAAATTACCCATGTTAAGTGCAAGATATCCCCAATCCCAAACCACATGGTCAAAACTATTTTCTAAATATTCTCGTATATCCTCTGCATCGTATCCCATCACTCTCGATATTACAACCATAATTTCACGTACATTTGTGTAACAAATATTTTCTTTATGATTTAACCACATCAAAAATATGCAATGTTTCATAGTCACATATTCAAGGGCGATCCATTGGAAGGCTATGACGATACTTTCATAATCAGACTCCGATGTCAGGCAGTTTGCAAATATTTCTGTTGTAAGATAATTACGAAATAAGTTTTCATAGGATAGGAATATCTTTTCAAAAGTTTGCACTTTTTCTAGAATGATGCTTTCATCACAGTCTTCTTCCAATTTCTCTGCTTTTCCTGCAATTGGCTCCAGATACTTTGTATATAAACCTTGTTTTCGATAATTTTCAACTAAATCTAAAACAAGTTCATTTCTCTCCCAAAAGGTATCAAATTGATCAAAGTTCATCTGCTCAATTACTTGATTCATTTCATCCAAATTCTTTTTGCTGATGGATTTTTCAAAATTCTTTGGTTTCTCTAGTAATAGAAAAAAAATCATCATCATATTTTTTTCAATGGAAAAATTTTGATTTTGTATCATTATAAGTAAATTTTCACGAATTTGAAATAAGGAATCCGAAGACTCCTCTTCTCCAGATTCCTTAATTATTTTAATCTTTCTTTCTTGATACATTAAATCGATCACTGCTGGACAGCAAGTTGTAAGTGAATATTCTATCCCACTTTCCAATTGATTTTCCAAACGTGGAAAGGTATGGCATGTTTTTGATAATACTGCCTCACCTAATCCAAGCACAAGTTTACATAACTTCTTTTCATTTAAAAATGGGCACTTTTTTTCTTGATTTAGTCCTATGACTCTCGTTTCATCTACTACTTTTATTTCCTGCTGCAAACGAATTGGAAAACCATTTTCTTTATCTATTTTCTGCCATTTCTTTTCCGTATCCTCATCTACAGATATCTTCCATTCCTGACAGCATGTCATTGGACATTGATCTGCCGTACAGGTAAATTGATCATAAATACTTACTCTTCTATTATTTTTCATTAGACTCCATTCTAATTAAACAACTTTTCTTAATGCTCGTCTTCTCGCGTATTCTGTAATTGAATCTGTGGTGCTTGCGTCTCTGCCTTTTCTTTTTCTGCTTCTTTTTCTGATTCTTCTAATTCCTCTTTAACGGTTTCTATGTTCTTATCTATTTTTTCCATTAGTTTATTCCATTCCGTTAAGGTAAACGTAGTAGCTCCAATTTGAAAAGATGGTTCTATTTCTCCTTTTTTTATCTTTTCTAAATATTCTTCTCTTTTCTTTGCAACAATATCTTTAAAATTTATCTTCCCATTCTCTGTTTGTAATATAGATTCTGAATCACCTTGTGTATTTTTTGTCTGATAGGAATAGTTATTATATCCATAATTAAGCTTCTGTGTATTCATCACGATACCTCACCTTCTTAATATGAAAATACGCCAAAATCAAAGGGCCAATCCATTGAATTCAGCGTAATCCATTACTTATCTTGAATATCGGTCAAATCTAAAAAAAGCTTAAGTGATTTCTAAAAAATAGAAATATTTTTATTATTTAGCACATGACTCATATATCTTTATAATGTCTTCCTTATTTAAATGATAATAGGAACGATTGGATATGCCACTTGTTCGTACGGCCTCTTCTGCCGTCTTTTCAAATTTATCTGAATTAATTCCTACTTCCTTTAAGGTACCCTGTATCTTACATTCCTTAAAGAAGTGTTCTGTCTGATCAATTCCCTTTCTAGCAGCAATGTACCGGTCCGAATCAGTAATTCCCCATACATTTGCTGCATACATTGCAAAACGATCCACTGTTTTATCACATAAGATATAACGCATCCATGCCGGTGTCACAATCGCAAGTCCGACCCCATGTGTGATATCATAGTATGCACTTAATTCATGCTCCATGGGATGGCAAGACCATGCTCCTCCCTTTCCAACTGTCAAAAGGTGATTTAGTCCAATCGTACTTGCCCACATTAAATTTGATCTGGCTTCATAATTATTAGGTTCTCTGAGTGCGATTGGACAATACTTAATACAAGTTTTCAAAACACTTTCACTTAATCGATCGGTAAGATATGCACCATCATTAATTTGAAAATACTGTTCGATTACATGAGACATAATATCTGCTGTTCCTGCTGCTGTCTGTTTTGCTGGAAGTGTATATAAATAGGTAGGATCGCAAATGGAAAGTTTAGGATAAACAACATCATTTGCAATCGCTAGCTTTTCATTTGTTTCTTCATTACTTATCACTGCATTATTATTCATTTCTGATCCCGTTGCGCAGATTGTAAGAACCACTATAATTGGAAGTGCCTTTGTTATTTTTCTACCATCTACGACAAGGTCCCATGGGTCCGCGTTATAATAAGCGCCACAGGCAATGTTTTTGGAAGCATCAATACAACTTCCACCTCCCACGGAAAGAATCATATCAATCTCATTTTCCCGACAGATCTCTACACCCTTTCTAACAGAAGTAATTTTAGGATTTGGTTCTATTCCTGATAGTTCAAACACTTCATAATCTTTTAATAGTGCCTTTACCTTATCATACAATCCACTCTTTTTAATACTTCCTCCTCCATAAACTAATAATACCTTTTTACCATATTTTATTAGTTCTTCTGGCAGGCATTCTACCTGATCTTTTCCAAAACGAATATCTGTTGGAATACAGTATTTAAAATTATTCATTATTTTTACCTCATTTCTGCGCTGCTTTTTGCGCATTCCAAGTTTGTGATCTATATTTTTGCTTTAAATCTATTATAATGAAGCGTTGTTAAATTGATATCTGTTTTCCCTGTTAAGATCAGTTTGGAAAGCTGTTCTCCTACTGCAGGTGATATTCCAAATCCATGTCCCGTAAAGGCACATGCCAATACAAGTCCTTGTACCTCTTCTACATTTCCAAGTACTGGTACTCCATCCGCACTCTTATCACTCCATCCAGCCCATGTTCTAACAACTTTAGCTTCTGCAAGGTCAGGAAAATACTTCATAATACCGCGGCAAATACAAGGTGCAGTCATACTACTTGTAATAGGCGTCCCATTATCTTTATTAAAGGGCTCCATTCCAGAAGATCCGCCAAATACAAAGGCTCCTTGCTTACTCTGATGTCCATAGAAATCTGCCTCTGCAGTACCAAGCATCTGATTGAACATATGGGGTTGTGCTTCTGTAACAAGAGCCTCCAGTAAGGATGAAGACATAGGAATATCAATACCCACTGTACTTGCTATTTTGCGGCTAGCAAGTCCTGCTGCCAATAAGACATGTTGGCCTTCATATATTTGATTCCTTGTGATTACTTGTCTTAATTGACCTTTGATTTTCTTAAGCTCTACTACCTTTTCTCCCGTTATAAAACGTACCCCCATTCTTCTTGCCATTTTGTAAAAACCAAGCGTAGTTGTAAGTGGATTTGCATGACCATCTGTAGGACACCAGCTTGCAACTGTTACCTCCTTCGAGAGATAAGGATTGATTCTCCGAACCTCATCTCCATCAATTATATTCACGTCAAGATGATATGCTTTTGCATTTTCCGCTAGTCCTCTGAGAATCTTTTCATGCTTTTCGTTCTTTCCCAATCGTAGATTACCATCTTGATGATATTCACAGTCCACCTCAAGTTCCTCCGAAAGATGAGGCCATAGATTTTTAATTCCATACATAGCAAGAGGTAATTCTCTTGGGTCACGTCCAGATTGACGAACTCCACCACCATTGCGACTAGAACCGCCATTTCCAATATGATCGCTACCTTCTAATACAATTACTTTGCTTCCTGCCTTTGCAAGATAGTAGGCTGTTGCACATCCAATAACTCCACCACCTATAATTACTACATCTGCACAATTACTCATCTGCCTCATCCTCCTTTCCCTCATTTGCAAATAAATACATTTCAATTGGTCGCATAGGAACTCTTGAGGTAGCTGGTTCTAATTCTGCAGGAGATATTTGTAATTCCCTTGAAACAATTGATTTTACAAGCTTGCTACAGGTCTGACCTTGACATAATCCCATTCCCGTTCTTAAATATCTTCTTATTTCTGTTAAAGTATACATCCCATCATGTACCGCTCTACGTATTTCCCCTTTTGTAATTTCCTCACAACGGCAGATAATCAAATCATCATCAGGTTCGGCTATATATTCTAAAAGATCTCTTGATCTGTCATTTACACTTTTCATTCTTATCTCCCCCTCTAATCAGCTAATTTAAAAAATCTAGCCTTCCTTGCATATTCTTTAGGAATTTTCATCGTTAATAGATTGGTATGATCAAATGCTTTTGCAGTCTTTACACTTAGTACCTCAGCTTCGCAAATTTTTTCTCCACTTCTACTTAATCCAAATCCTTTTGCACCTTTCTTTGGCAATGGCAAGAACTCATAAGGCAAGGTAACCGTAGCTGATGTCTCATCATAATTTTCATCTACAAGAAAAATAGCTTGTCCTGAGCAGGCTGCTACGCACATTCCGCAACCAATGCATTCTTGATTTTCATCAACTGCTGGAAGCGATGTAATATTGCTTCCTATCTTGATACAATGTTTCAAACAGGCATCCTGGCAGGGATTACAGGGAATATTTTGTGAACATTCTATCACTGGATGAATTGTCTTTTGATGCGTTACACCCGGATATTTTTCTACCTCCTCTTCTGATAGAAATCCCTTTGTCAATAAATTCATGGAAATATCAATTCCTTCCTCTGTCTTTTCTAGTATTTTCCCTCTGTTTTTTGGAGCAAACATACCCTGTCGCAGGTTTTCTAATGCTACTGTATGTTCCTTGAATTTTTGGTCTAATTCTTCCTTTGTTATGTAGCCAAGGTAATAGCTTGCCGCAACTCCTGCAATCCTACCTTCAATCATTGCTGAGCTTGCTTCCTCAATTCCCGAAACGTCTCCGGCAACAAAAACTCCACTGATAGAGGTTTCTCCATATTCATTGCAAATAGGAACCTGACCACCTTTTTTCTGATTATCCTCCATTAGACAACCTGCCATATTAAGTAACTGTGACATTGGAGACAATCCTACTGCCAAGCAGATGGTATCTATTTCAAAATGCTTTTCCGTTTTGGGTATAAACTGAAATTTATCATCTACTTTAGCAATTGTTACTCCTGTAACATGATTTTCTCCCTCTGCTTTTACAATCGTATGAGAAAGGTAAAAGGGTACTCCCGTTCTTGCTACCTTGCTTGCATGCACTCCATAGCCGCCCACTCGTTTTGCTGCATCTACAAGTGCCACTACTTCACATCCAGCCTGAATTAACTGAAAGCTTACTACTAAACCCACATTACCAGATCCCAACATCAATACTTTTTCCCCAGGCTTTACCCCATGAAGATTCATCATAGTTTGTGCTGCTCCTGCACCAATAACACCTGGTAACGTCCAGCCTTCAAAAGTTACCATATTCTCGGCTGCACCTGTTGCGGCAATAATGGTGTCTCCTTTATAATGATGAATTTTTTCTCCTAATTTCACTACAATTTCTTTGTCCTGGTATAATCCAATAACCGTAGCATTTAGTACAACAGATACGCCAACTGCATCTGCTTCCTCAAGCAATTGCTGACCAATTACAAATCCACGAATCTTTGCTTTATGTTCCTTGGAACCAAAGAATTTATGTATTTGTTTAAATAACTGGCCCCCTGGTTTCTCATTTTCATCAAAAACTATTACCTGAAGTCCCCTTTTTGCAGCCTCAATTGCAGCTGATAGACCAGAAGGACCAGCCCCTATCACAATCAAATCATATCTTTTCATACAATTTTCATTCCTCTCTGCATATACTTCTGTTTCTACTGTTTATCAAAGGATTTTGCACTGACACCATACTGGATTTGAACCTTCATTCCCTCTTTTAGAGGTGTAACACATGTTCTTATATTTGGTTTTCCATCAACCACCATTACACAGTCCGTACATCTACCAATTGCGCAAAAGATACCTCTGGGTTTATGTTCCTTCTTTGTATAACGATGAACCATTACCCCCGCTGCCTTTAATGCAGCTGCAATTGGTTCTCCTTCATATCCCTCTATTTCCATATCATTATATATGAATTTAACTAATCTCCCCTTCTGTGGTGCTCCTAAAATTGGATGTTCCTTGATTCTTGTTCCCATTTGTTTTTTCCCTTCTATCATTAATAAAATATAACCACTTTTAACGCATGTCTGGTGTATCCCATAGATGAAGTTTCACTCCAAGTCCCATCTTTATCGCATTTTCATAACATATTTTCCCCCATGCCACATCTTCAACCGGCATACCACCTACGGAATAAACGATGATCTGATCCTCTGATTCTCTTCCTACTCTTTTTTCAAATAAGATATCTCCCAAATCAAAAATATCTTCCTTTTGAATCTTGTGATCATGAAGCATATCTGTAAATTTAGAACCTATAATATTATTTGCCCCAAAAGAGGGATAAGGGAATTCCTCAGCCCATGCCTCATATAACCTCATATTATCAACTACCAGCTTACAGTGTCTGCTTAAAAAATCATCTTCCATATCAAAAGCACTTAAGCCTATTATCAATGCTCCGGGCTTTATCCATTCCCCTTTAATAAAGGGATATGCCGATGGATCAGTGCCACCAGTATTCGTAAAGGAAATGATATCTGCATCTGTAACTAAATCTTCTATTGTTTCTGCCACTGTTATTTCTTGAAACTGTGGATAGTTTTCTTTTACATATTTAATAAATTCCTCAAGGGATTTACTACCCCTTCCTTTTATCTTTAGCACCTCTAGTTTCGGACAGGTGGCAACAAATGCCGCAAGACTAGTCTTTCCCATTACGCCTGGTCCACAAATAGAACAGACCCTTGCATCTTTTCTAGCAAGATACTTTGACCCTACTCCCGGAATTGCACCTGTTCGATATGCACTAAGCAGATTGGCACTCATAAGACAAAGTGGCTCTCCAGTATTTTTATCATTGAGCATTGCCATGAGAATGGATCTTGGTAAACCCAATGATTTATTAGCCATATTAGATCCATACCACTTCATTCCCATTAAATCAAAGGATCCGCCAATGTAAGCTGGCATTGCCATAAATCTTCGATCATCTCCTCTATCCTTTGGCATATTCGGAAATGGAGATTCCTTTGGGAATGAGACCTGGGAACCATGAGAATTATGATTTTCTCCCCCCATTACATAATCTCCACAGTTCAGACACTTAACTACCTCTTCCATCGCTTCAATACATTCTGGCATATTTTTAACGCCAGCTTTAATCATGTCCTCTTCATTTAAAAACAAGAAATCTATCTTGGGATATCCCATACCTATTCCTCCACATTTTATAAATAATAATGATAGAAAGCGATGGGACTATTTGTCTTAGCTCCATCGCTTTCTATCATTATTTTAATCTTTTGAAAATACTTCTTCAATTACCACCAAATACCATTATTCTACTTATGTATTTCCATATATAACCCAAAAGTATTATATTATTTCATAAATGGTTCATCCCAGAGGTTTAAAAGTGTTCCGATTCCTTTTTCCCTTGCACTTTTATAGCATTCATACCCCCAGGATAAATCTTCTAGTGGCATACCACCAATCGTACACATGATAATCTCATCCTCTGAAGTTCTTCCTTTTGATGCTCCATTAATAATATCTGATAGATTCACAACATGACTTCTTTCTGTTTTTTGTTGATCGACAAGGTAGACAAAATGCATTCCCATGATACACCACTCTCTTTTGTTTCCAAATTCATCAACTGGCCCACGTGCAACAAAATTTTTCATATATTTTTCGTACATTCCATAATTATCAGAAACCATTGTAGTTCCTAAAAATTTATCATATTCTTTTGCAAAGAAACTTCCCATTGAAAAAACAGAAGCACCCTTTTTAAACCATTCTAGTTTGAATTCTTCCATATCTGTTTTTGTTACAGACATGGCCTCGCTCACAAGATCTGAGTCCCTGCATGCTTCTTCCAGTGTTTCACACATAATAATATTCTTAATCTGTGGATAATCCTTCTCAATAAATTCCTTCATTGCTAATGCTGATTTAGAGGTTTTTGTACTTCCCTTTATTTTTACAGTGTCAATAGAAGGTTGTACTGCCATAAAGCACATAAATGCACATTTATTAATAACTCCAGGTCCTATGAGTGATAGTATCTTGGGATTCTTACAAGATAAATAAGTAGATGACATTGCTGGCATCGCTCCTGTACGCATCGCACTTAATAGGTTTGCTGACATATGAGCGATTGGAGCTCCTGTTTCCACATCAGAAAGTGTCACCATTAAAATTGAACGGGGAAGTCCTTTCTCTAAATTATGACTGTTAGACCCATAAAACTTTTGTCCTGCAACATGATATTTACCTCCTAGATAGGCGGGCATAGCCATAAAACGCCTATCTGGTCCATCGTCTAACGGGAAATTTTCAATATCTGATTTTGCCGGAAAGTTTACTTGAAGCCCATGTTCGTCAGCCTTGGGTCCCCCCAATATAAAATCCCTTTTTCCAAATAAGGACATCGTCTCTCTCATAGTTTCTACGCATTTCCCTGCATCAAGCACACCCGCTTTTATCATATCACTCTCATTCAAATACAAAAAATCAACTCTCATATCTATTCTCTCCCTTTTCTCAAAAAACGCACCCCCTGATATTAGTTTTTATCACTAACACTTGGAGGTGCAATTCAGTTAAAACAACCTAATTTTTCAATTTCGTCCACATATCATCATAGATTGCTAAAGTCTCGGTATCAAGATTCTGTACGTATTCTCCTGCTGCAATCACATCTGCTGGAGGATTTTTTGCAGGATTAGCAGCAAATTCTTCACCCATTGACTCTACTGCTGCTGTGTTTGGACTTAAATATGGGAACTCCTCTAGTACTAATTTTGCGGTCTCAGGTTTTAGCATGAAATCAATAAATTTCATAGCTGCATCATAGTTCTTTGCCCCCTTTGGTATCGCCCAATTATCCATGAAAAGATAGGCTCCTTCTTTCGGGTATACAATCTCAATGTCAGAATTCTCATCCATTGCTAAAGCAGCTTCCGCACTCCACACAAAACCTGCTGAACAATCACCTGAAATAAGTGCTGATTTAGGACTATCTGAATCATACAATTTGATATTATCCTTTAGCGTCAGTAATTTATCCTGTATCTCTGAAAGAACTGCTTCGTCTGTTTCATTCATGCTATAACCCATACTTCTAGCTGTCATACCGATGACTGCACGATAATCATCTAGTGCAACCAGTGAATTTTTCAAAGAAGGATCAAACAAATCATCATAGCTTGTAATCGTCATATCTACCTTTGATTTATTTACTGCAATGGCTGCTACTCCACCTTGATAAGGTGCTGTATATAAATTGCCAGGATCGTAAGATGGATCTAGGTATTCTTCTCCAATGTTATTAAGATTTGTTAATGCCTCCTTATCAATCTTTTCTAACATCCCCTGTGAAATCATATGCTCAACCATATAATCAGTTGGCAATACAATGTCATAGGTTCCTTCTGATTCTGATTTTACCTTTGCAAGCATATCTTCATTTGATGAATAGGTGGATACATTTACCTTAATCCCCGTCTCGTCTTCAAATTTCTTAACAACAGAATCTGGAACATATTCTGTCCATACAAAAATATTCAGACTCTCTCCACTTGCACTCGTTTCCTTTGACTCACCACATCCAGTTAACATAGATACAACAAGCATTACTGCTAATGCCATACATAATAATTTTTTTTTCATAATATCCCTTCCTCTCTAATTACTTACGCCTTTTAATTCCTTCATTCTTTTACTTTTTTTATCATGTCACTCTGCGTTAGTGCAACCAATACAATTGTTCCTAACAGAATAAATGTAGAAAGTGCATTTACATCAGGGGAAACACCACTCTTAATACTCTCCATGACTTTTAAAGGATATGTCTTTGTTTGCCCGTTTACAAAATAACTAATAATAACATCATCAATAGAAAGTGTAAAAGCTAATAATGCTCCTCCCGCTATTCCCGGTGATAATACAGGCAGTGTAATTTCAAAAAATGTAACCGTCCGGTTGGCACCAAGGTCCATGCTTGCTTCTTCAATCGAATTATCATAGCCTGATAATCTAGCACGAACATTAAATATTACAAAAGGTACCGAGAAGGTAACATGTGCCAGGATTAAAGTTAATATCCCTCTTGGAATGTTTACTTTGGAAAACATTGTTAATAAAGATATTCCAAGTACAATTTCTGGTATTACTACAGGAATATAGAGTAATCCATCAATAATTTTTTTTCCACGGAATTTATATTTATACATCCCTACTGCACCAAGTGTCCCAATCACCGTTGCAAGTACTGTACTTATAATTGCAATTATAATTGTATTTCCAAAGGATTGCAGAAGAGCTGTGTTATCAAATAGCTTCACATACCAGCTAAGAGTAAAACCCTTCCATGAAAGATAAGGTTTTGAAGTTGTGGCATTCATAGAATTTACAACAATAACGGAAATTGGTAAAAATAGAAACAAATAAACGAGTGTGCAAAATCCAATTCCAAACCCCTTTTTTACTTTTTCTCTTCTTTTTTTATTCATCAACTACACCCCCAAACTTTCCATATCGCCACCCATCTTCTGATAAACCTTTACTAGAATCAAAGTAATGGCAATTAGTATAATCGATAATGCAGCACCTAGTGGCCAATTGTTTCCACTTTGGAACTGACGTTCAATTAGATTTCCGATTACATCTGAATTTCCACCTCCCAGAATATCCGAAACAAAGAAATATCCAAGGCATGGAATAAAGATCATAATACTTCCCGAAAAAATTCCACTTGCCGTTAAGGGAAGGATTACTTCAAAAAAGGTGGCTGCCTTTTTTGCTCCAAGATCCGCTGATGCCTCCAAAAGGCTCGTATCTAATTTTTCAATTGCCGTATATAACGGAAGTACCATAAAAGGAAATAAACAATACACCAATCCTAGTATCGTAGTTCCTTGTTTAAATAGTAAATCTAGTGGCTCATTCGTAATATGTAGAAACTGTAGGACTGAGTTGAGCCAACCGTTTGTTCCAAGAAACGTTCTCCATCCATAAATACGAATCAGAGAATTTGTCCAGAACGGGACAATCACAAGCATGTATAAAAGCTTTTTCCTCTTACTTTTTGTTCTTGCTATTAAATAAGAAAAAGGATATGCAATTAAAATACAAACAAATGTAGTCAATAATGCAATCATTAACGACTGCGCATATATTTTTAAATAGTCCAGACTAACAAGCCTTGCATAATTTGAAGTAGTAAATTTAAAAACTACATTATAGTATTCGTCAATGGAGCAAAAGCTCATAATCACTATATACATTAGAGGAATTGCTACTAGAAAAACTAAACACATGCTAACCGGACCAACCATAACAATCGCTGGTAAAATATTGGATTTCCATTCATGCTTTGACTGTTTTTTTCTCATATGGCATCCTCCTATAAAAGCTTAATACTATCCATGGCGTGATAAATCAGTTGGTCTTGATTATGAATTAATACCGCATCTTTTTCATTCCAATAGAAGTAGATCATCTCACCTGCCTCTGGTAAGCTCTGTCCTGCTAAACGCTCAATCACAATTTCATTTCCATTAGGAAGTACCGCGATACATTTCACAATAGAACCTACATAGACATAATCTCTTACGGTTGCCTTTACCGTAAAACCTTCTATCTGAGTCTTAGAATAATTCATTTTCTCTGGCCGGACGGAAACTGTGATATATTCATTTACTGTAAAATCTTTGCCACATCCAATAATCGTACCATTCTCTATTGTAACCGCTATATGTTCCCCATCTATTTTATTAATGCATCCATCAAATATATTGGTTTCTCCAATAAAGGTTGCCACAAATCTTGTTTTTGGTTGTTCATAAATTTCACTTGGTGTTCCTAGCTGATTTAAAATTCCATTATGCATAATGGCAATACGGTCACTCATTGTAAGTGCCTCTTCTTGATCATGTGTAACATAAATGAATGTAATATTTAATTTCTTCTGTAGACGTTTTAGTTCTAGTTGCATCTGTTTACGAAGCTTTAAATCAAGAGCTCCCAAAGGTTCATCAAGAAGTAATACTTTGGGACGATTAATGAGTGCTCTTGCAATTGCAACTCTTTGCTTCTGTCCACCCGATAATTGACTTGGATATCTCTTTTCAAAACCCTCTAATTGGACAAGCGTCATCATTTCCATTACCCGCTTCTTGATTTCATCCTTCTTAACTTTTTTCATTTTTAATCCATAAGCGATATTGTCATAAATTGTTTTATGAGGAAAAAGCGCATAACTTTGAAAAACTGTGTTGACATTCCTCTCAAATGGTTCTTTTTCTTCAATGGATTCCCCTTCTACCTTAATACTTCCAGTAGATGGTTCTTCGAATCCAGCAATCATACGAAGTGTTGTTGTCTTACCACAGCCTGATGAGCCAAGAAGTGTAAGGAATTCACCCTCTTCTACTGTCAGATTCAAATCCTTTACTACATGATTGGTACCGTATATCTTATTTACACCTGTTATTTGTACGATATGTCCCACAGTAATCACCTCAATTTCATTTCTATTTTCGTAGTTTTATAAAGCCTTCAGACCTCTCTCACCTGTTCTGATTCGTACGGCTTCCTCAATGTTACGGACAAAAATCTTACCATCACCAACATGATCTGTTGCACATTTCTCACGGATAGCCATTATGATTGGTTCTACATACTTGTTATCAACAACCACTTCAATACGAATTTTTGGTAATAAATTGATGGTAGTCTTGAATCCTTTAATTTCATTAATTCCTTCTGTAGGGGTGATGCCTTTTTGAGTGCCGCATCCCATAACTGTTGATAATGTCATTCCACCACAATTCACATCATCTAAAATCCTTTTAATATCTTCTAACTTTTCTGGTCTAATAATCATAATTAATTCTTTCATAGCCTCTCCTCCCAAACAAGAAAAGACCGTCCTTTTGGACAGCCCCTTCGCTTTTTATGTATGATGTTACAGTGAATATACTCCTTTAAAATGGATTATTCAATTCGCACTTTTACCCATTTATCTACTTCTTATTGAGTATAAAGTAAATAAAAAGAAGTGTTTTTACTCCTTTTCCTTTATCTTTTTAAACATCTGGACGCGATTTTTTATACCTAATTTACGATACAAGTTTAAAATATGTTTCTTTAAGGTATTGATACTGATGGAGATTTCTTCACATATCTCCATATTATCTTTTCCCTCAAGCAAAAGTTTCAAAATGGTTTGCTCTCGCTTCGTTAAATCATATCTCTCCGTGGCATCTGTAATTGTCAGTTTTTCTTCCTTGCAACCTCCATTTTTCATATTCTGATATAGCCGAAAGGCGATATGGTCCTTTAGCATATCTAGAAGGAAGATATCATCATATTGAAAATTATCCTTTCCAATCGTACGATAAAACGTAACTACCCCTAAAAATTTTTTCTCTCTGGCTAATATCATTTGCAGGGAATAATGCCAATTATTTGGGCGATATACATTTCTATAATATTCTGTCTGCACCCTTGTTTCATCTGAAATAATATCTGTCTCCCGGTATACCAGACCTTTTCCACTATAAAGAATTCCTCTGCTATAATCTATTTCATCAAATAACTGTGACAGATCCTCATCACAGTTATAAGTGATTGGACACATTAATTGTTTACTATCATCTTGTGAGGCCAAATAGAAATCCGCACTATCAAAATCTAATATCATCTTCATCTGTTCTAAAAACTGCTGACGCATATTATCAAAATTTTCCATGGTATAAATTTTGTAAATGATAGTATTTAAGATCATAAAATCATTCGTTTCCAATGTTCTCATAGAAATCACCTGCCCTTCAAAATTGTTCTTCTACCAAAGTAGGAAGGGCAACAGCAAATGCTGTAGCCCTTCCTACTTTGAACAAATCTTATCATATCATTCCAAATATTTCTAGTACCTTTTCTTATTTTATTTCACACTACTTATCTGATTGTTCCTTAGGATGGTCCCCATTCATTATCAATTCGGAAATTGGTACTATTTCATAACCTTGATCCTTAAGATTTGATAGGATACAATCAAGTGCCTCCACTGTGTTTTCTGTGCAATTATGCATCAGAATGATTGCTCCGCTTTTTAGTTTTTTGTTCTCACAAACGGTATTGACTATTCGATCCGTATCATAGTTTTTCCAATCAAGGCTATCCACCGACCATAGTATGGTATCGTAACCACACTCTTTTGCAGTATTTATGACATTGTTGTCACAATCTCCATAAGGTGGTTGAAAGAGATGCATTTCATATCCCGTTAATTCTTTTACCTTACTATGAACCGCTTGGAGCTCTTCTATTTTTTCCTGATGGGAAAGCTGGCTCATATTTTTATGATTTTGCGTATGATTCCCTAATTCATTGCCCGCTGCAAAAATTGCTTTTACATCCTCTGGATACTGATCAACCCATCCACCCGTTATAAAAAATGTTGCGTTCACATGATATTTTTTTAATGTGTCTACAATCTTCTGAGTCTTTTCATTTCCCCATGCAATATCAAAAGCAATTCCTATTTCTTTGTGGTCTGTATCTACACAGTAAATAGGAATTTCCCTTCCATCCACATTACTACTAACAGTTACCTGTTCTGCTAGTTTCATACGAAAAGCTACAATACACAAAAGTAGGGTAAACCAAAAAAAGCCCGAAGTTGTAACACGTCTATGTATTGGTTCGTCTAAAAATTTCCCTCGTGGCATAAGCGTTCCTCCGAATATACTGTTATATTAGTATATTCAGAGGAAATAATGGCGTGAGATTATTAGTGAGAAGAAGGCGCTTGCGATTTCTTCCTGTGTAAAACTTAGATATACTTAGCATGGTTCTCTCATGCGTTAGTATATCTTTTTACACTTTATACTAGCTTTGGGTATTTTATTTAGAAACTGCTTGATTTCTTCAAGGAATATCTCCCCATACTTTTCATACTTTGCCTCCGCAACACCTGAGATTTCGAGCATATCCTCCTTTGATTTGGGTCGATGCATGCTCATCTGTAACAGTGTCTTATCCGTAAATATAATGTAAGCAGGGACATGTGCCTCTTTTGCAAGATTTGCCCTCAATTCCCTTAAGCTTTCAAATAATTTATTGTCACCCGCTGCATAATTTAATTCTTCTGTAAATTTAGAGGTTTTCACATTTTTACTTAAAGGTACGACCTCTTTTGCCATCTTCATAATTAATACATCTTCATGATCTAAGAATCTATGAGATTTCTCTGTTAATTGTAACGTTGGATACTCATCATTCGTAGAATCCAGGAATCCACTCGACAATAGGAAGTTAAGGATCTGTCTTAACTTCACAATACTCCTATTTGCTTCCATGCCATAATAGGTACTTTGATTCAAGTGAAACTGTCTGATTCTCTCTGAATTGCTTCCATGAAGAATATCCACAATCATCGTCTGTCCAAATCGCTCTCTCGTCTCCTGAACACAAAAAAGTAAGTTCTTTGTCGTTTGAGTTATGTCAACCTCTTCAAATTTTGTCAGACAATTGCTGCAGTTCCCACAATAATTTCCCTTATATTCTCCAAAATACTTTAGCATATATTCTCTAAGACAATCATTCGTAAAGCAGTAAAAGGTCATCTTCTTTAAACGTTCGCGGTCTTTTTCCTGAACATCCTGTAAGGTAGCCCCATCTAATTCTTCGTTTTCTCGATTATTATTAATAAAAAATTCATTCGTTCTTACATCCTGTCCATTATAAAAGAGAATGCACTCTGCGGTTTCTCCATCACGTCCTGCCCTGCCAGCCTCCTGGTAATAACTCTCCAGGTTCTTTGGCATATTATAGTGAATCACATATCGGACATCCGATTTATCGATGCCCATTCCAAATGCATTCGTGGCCACCATAATTTTTTTAACATCATAAATAAAGTCTTCCTGGTTTTGTTTTCTTTCCTGGTCGGATAGTCCCGCATGATAACGGGTGACACGAAATCCTGATTCTTCTAGTCGTGCGGAAACCTCTTCTACTAATTTCCTTGAAATACAATAGATAATCCCATTTTGGTCTCTGTGCTCTTGCACATATTTTTCAAGCTCCGCATAACGATCTTTAGGCGTACGCACTTCAAAATAAAGATTCGCACGGTCAAATCCTGTTGTAATCTGGAGTGGTGACTGTAACTCTAAAATAGTAACTACGTCTTTCTTTACCACATCTGTAGCGGTCGCGGTAAATGCTCCCACAATCGGTCTTTTGGGAAGTCTATGAATAAATTCCGTTATTTTCAAATAACCTGGTCGAAAGTCCTGCCCCCACTGTGAAACACAATGTGCCTCATCAACACTTACAAAATCAATCGGTGCGTGCATTGCAAAATCAAGAAAAGAATCAGTCAGCAGACGTTCGGGGGCAACGTAAATAATTTTATATTTTAGTTGTCTTGCATAATCCAAAGCTTTAAAATATTGATTTTGTGTTAGGGAACTATTTAAAAAAGCAGCATAGATTCCTGCCTCATTTAACTGGGTAACCTGATCCTTCATCAAAGAAATTAAAGGTGACACCACAATCGTAATCCCCGAAAACAAAAGTGCCGGTATCTGGTAGCAAATCGACTTTCCTGCTCCCGTTGGCATGATTCCAAATACATCTTTTCCACTCAGGATGGAATCAATGACCTCTTTTTGACCTTCTCGAAAATCATCATAACCAAAATATTGTTTTAATATTTTATATTTATCTCCCATATCCTATAACATCAGGGAATCAAAGAAATCCTCTGTTCCTATCTGTTCCTCTCTATGATTAATTAAGTAAGCTTTTGTTTCCGCATGGCGGTCTCCTAAATCACTTAGCATCCCATCAAAATTTTCATTTGTAATACATCCTAATTCCAATAATAATTCAAAATATGGCTTTTCGTCACCAAACTCTTTGGAAACCACTTCCCAGGATGCCTCTGATTCGCATCCCTTTGTATGCTCCTGCAAGTATTTCACCAGTTCTTCCTTTGTTTCTGCTGCCATACCAATTGGATTTAATAGTCGGATAAAGGATAATCTGGCTTTTCTCCTCCGGTTCTCTGCCAAGTACTCCTCATAATTAGCACTCAGATCTTCCTCTCCACATAAGACCATTTTATGATACCCCTCTTCATCTTCTTCATGAAGAATTGTCAGCATACGAAAATCCCATTTATCAATCCATTCTCTGGTGCCAACTGCTAAGGGATTTAGTAGATAATCCGCCTTAAGAACCTGCAGTGAAGCAGCGAAAAGTTCTGCATATTGCGTTTCCTCTGCCGAGAATCGTTTCTCCCATTCCATCTTTGCAGTTGAAAAACGATGATCTGTTTCTTCAAGTAATGACATACTCTTTTCAAATAAGTAGAGATGCCTTAATCTTTTATCTTTTAGAAAAACACCCTGTCCAAACATCATATCTTTTTTGGGCATTACTACCATCTCAAGGAAGCTACACTGAGCAAAAGCCCAATCCTCAATACTTGACAAATAACCTGGAAGTTTTACGAACTGTAAGCTCTTACAGCCTAAGAATGATTTTTTCTTAATTCCCACCACCAGGGTATCCTCTATTCTATCAGGTATGATTAATTCCTTAATTCTACCCCTGTATCTTGTAATATAAATGCCCTCTGCTTCTTTGCGGTAATAAATACTACCACCATTGACATTCCATTCCAGATCATATTTCATTCAAAGTTCTCCCATTATAAATCAAGTAACTCGATTTCTTTTTGCATTGTATTTTGTCGTTCTGATATCATTAATTCCTGATTATGTTTCTTATAATCATCACATCCGAATCTTGCTATAAAACGTGAGCTAAAGGTATTAACCGTCAATTCCGTCACTAGAATCAACATTTCATTTCCCTCTTCAAATGCTTTTTCAACAAAATCAAATATGGCATGTAGCTCCTGTTGTATAAAGCCTGTTCGAGTCTTTAGTGTAAGAACTTCTTTTTCAAATTTATCTTTTATTAAGTTAAAACCATCTTCGACATTTGTGCATTCTGATAATAATAATTCCTTTTGTCCTTCTTCTAAAAAGGTCTTAATACTTAATAATTTCTTTCTGTCAATTGCAGATAATGAATTTGCTTTTTGTAGGGAATGAAGTATTTTCTGCTTTTCATCCTCTCTTTTTTGCAGACTTTCTAAAAGTTCTTTGATCTCCGTAGCACCTTGTCCCTTGATTGCTTTTAGAATACCAGACAGCTCACCTAGAACATCCGATTTTTGCATATGTTCCTTGCAGTCGCTTAATACCTTATCAAGCAGCATGGATAATAAGGAAAGCCTTTCATCAAAGGATGCCTTTTTCACCTTTTGAATCGCAAATTCAGAAGCCTTGCCATTTAAAATATCTTGTATCTGGTAATCCCTTTTATATTTATTGTATAAGTCATAATACGCCGTGAATTCTTTGACTACTTTATCATTTCTTAAATACTGGCCGACCAATGTCTCATCAACAGAAAGCTCCTCTTCTTCATAGAGAGTCAGGATCTCTGATAAGTCCTCCCATCCTCTGGCAGTTACATAGCTTCTGCCTTTTACCGTGCTCTCAATTCGGTAAAAAAACTCTTGCTTTAAATCAAGAAAATTAATAATGACATTATGAATTCCCTTTTCAACCGCATATTCTCTCCATATCTTGTAATCAGCCTCAACCTCTAACACTCGCAGTCGATCCATGGTAACTACATCGAATTCTCTTACTGATTTATTAAACTCCGGAGGATTACCAGCCGTAACAATAACCCATCCTTCTGGCACCTGATGTCTTCCAAAAACCTTGTACTGCAAAAATTGCAGCATAGCGGGAGCTAACGTCTCTGAGACACAATTAATCTCATCTAAAAACAAGATTCCCTCTTTCATTCCACTCTCTTCCATCGTTTCATAGACTGATGAGATAATTTCACTCATGGTATATTCCGAAACAGACATCTCCTGATCCCCATAGACCTTTTTGGAAATATAAGGTAGGCCAAGCGCAGATTGTCTTGTATGATGAGTCATGGAGTAGGATACAAGTGCAACTCCTAGCTCCTCCGCAATCTGCTCCATAACTGCTGTTTTACCAATTCCAGGTGACCCTAGTAAAAACATCGGCCTTTGACGTACGATTGGGATTCTATATTCTGAAAACTCATTCTTTTTTAAATATATTTGAACGGAATGTTTCATGTACTCTTTTGCTTCTTTAATATTCATTTCATCTCTCCATTTCTAATTTCAATTTAAGGAAAGCTCTTCCTCTCCTAAGACTACTTTAATCGCCCATGCTGGTACTTGTGGCTGATTGTCATCCTCATTCAAAAAAACAAAAAGACTATCGAATGCAGGCATTCTCTCAGGATAAATCCCATATCCATCCGTAAAATAGATCAATCCTTTAAAATTCTCAAATTCTCCATTCGTAATCAATTGCTCAACATAGGAAAAGGCTGGTCGAAAATCGGTTCCTCCAAACCCTACAAGCTTGCCATTTTTAAAAAAGTTTTCAAAATCCTCATCGCACGTAATCTTTGTGTCACTATGCACTTCGTTATCATTTTGGATAATATGCACGTTGATCTGATGAAAAAAGTTTTCTGCTCCCTTCAGAATCGAATACGTCTTTTTCAAAAATGCTTGCACAACATGTCCCTTACAAGAGGCTGATGTATCTATGATAATGGCAAATTCCTTTACCTTTTTGACCTCCTTATATTCCAGTGGTTCAATTAAAGGCATATTCCCATAGGTTGACAATCCATACGTATAATATACATAATCGAACTCATCATCATTGATTGTCATGTCCTCTCCCATTACTGTAAAGCACTTTAATATGTCACTATAATTATAACGTTCCTTTGTAGCCTCTGCTAAATTCTCGTTAAGACTTTCTGAATGACTCTTATCCTTTGAAAATGTTCGAAGGTCTGCCTTTACCCGTTCACTGATTTTCTTCCACTGCTCCATCGTAATGAAAAGTTCTTCTTTCTCACCCCAATAGATATGTTCATCCTGTTTAAAAAGAGCGATTAATTCCTTTTTTCCATCTTCACTTAATGGATTTACCAGAAAGCTTTTATAGATTTTCTCTGCTGTCAAAGCACCCGCATTCTTCCTTATGATTTTCAGCTTTTCTTTTCGTTCCACATCCGCCTGCAGCGTGGCAGCGCCTATATTCAGCTCTATCATAATGTTTTCTACTGCAATGTCTGTTGCAAGATCCCAGCTCTCTGGTTCTATCTTTCCATAATTATAATTGTGATGAAAAATGCAATGTAACAAAATATGAAGAACCATTCTGACAATTGATTGTGGTTCGCTTTGATATTTTTTTAATATGACACTACCGTCATAATATATTTTTCTACCGTCACATGCTACCCCCTTAAGTGATGGTTTTGATTCTAAAGATAGCTTCGATAAGGAAACGTCCATAAAACGCATGTTTACAACAATCGCATCTCTTGCCAAATTCAGAATCTGCTTTGCAAGCTGCTCTATTTTTTGTTCCTGTTCTGATTTTTGACTCATGGCTTTCCTTTCCTTTTATAAAATTGTATGCTCAACGAATAATTGATCATTCACTGGTGTTTCAATCCCATACTTCCTGCCAAGTTTTCGAATTGTTCCTGCGAATAACTCTACCTCTGTTTTTCTCCCTGCCTTACTATCCTGTCGCATAGACGGCTCTCCATTTGGACTTAGAGAATCAATAATGGTAATCCACTGCTCCACATCCTTTTCAGAAAGAGCAATCCCCTCTGCATTAGCAACTGCAACCACCTCACGCATAGCGGACTTCATCATTTCTCTTGCTTCGCCCTCTTGCTGCACCGTAGCATATGTGCCTTGAAATAGAGAAACCGTTTGATTGACACCTACATTACATAATAATTTTCCCCACATACTATGTTTCATATCCACAGGGCAAATAAAAGGAAACTCCAATTTTGTAAATAATTCAACAATCGCTTGTAAATTTTCTTCCCTGCCACCATTCATAATGCCAAGTGCAAGCTCCCCACGATTCATGCAAGATGCCTTGTTTTCCTCTTTTAATGCATCCATTTTCTGTGCAATACAATAGACAATCTTTTCCGACCCAAAGACTGCCGACAAATCCTGTTCACTCTGTATTCCATTTAAAACCGAAATTATGACAGTCTTGTCATTTACCAAATGTTTCACTTCTTCTATTGCCTGCTGTAATCCACCATACTTAACTGCAAAAATCAATAGCTCACAAGCCTCTGTTTCTTCCTTTGCATCCCTATAGTTAAAATCACAGGGCGTTCCATTAAAGAAAATGCCCTCCTCTTGATATTTACTAATTCTCTCTTGATCAGCCAAGATACGAACATGTTCTTTTCCGAGTTTTCCCGTAAAAAAGTCTGCATACATGACACCCAATGCACCTAATCCTATAATATCTACCTTTCGAATCATCTCTTGTCTCTCCTTTCTAAAGTTAGTTGTCTAGAGAAAAATGTCCTGAATCCTTATATATAAGGATTCCACTTAGCCCCTCCGGCGAAGTATTAATATTCCCACTCGTAATAAGTTTTCGCAAATTTGTACACTCTCCAAGTGGTGAATAATCTTTTACATAATTATCCGTCAAATCCAGTTCCTCCAGTTGCTTCATTTCACCTAGTAATTCTAAGTTCTCTACTTTTCCATCAATTAATACTAATTTTTTAAGATTGGGTAATTGAATCAGGTCCGGGAATAACTTTTCCTCCGAAATCTGATTGAAGTCATCATCACAAAAAGCAACATCATCAAGGATAATGGTTTCTAACCCCGATTTACTTAAATCAACACCTAAATTCACATGGAACTCTGCTTTACTAACGGAAAGTACTTTTAGTGTAGACTTTTTCATCAAATCAAAAATCCATATCCCATCATACTCTCCAGCGGATAGATACAGTTCCTCCAGATTTGGAATATTTAAGAGTGGGGAATAGTCTAAATTCATTACTGGACTATTGATATGTAATTCTTTTAAATTACTAAGATTATACAAATCGGTAAAGTCCCTTATGTAACAGCATTCCAAAGTCAGTTTTTCTAATTCTGATAAATCTTTAATAAAGCTTATAGAGGTATCCCCATTGGTACTAAGCTCTAATTCCTTTAGATTTTTAAGATTTTTAAGGCTGTCCACTCCGTTAATGCAATAGACAGTTGTAGAAAACTTTTCTAAATTTTGTATGGTAGAAATTGGCGTAATATCAACTGGATTATTATAATTTAGTACTAATTCCTTTAGACTCTGATGATCCTTTAAGGAATCGTAGTTCAAAATTGCAGTTCTTTGCAAGACCAGTTTTTCTAAACCTGGCATTTGATTCACAACATCTAGATTCTTGAAATTATCACAGTCATAGAGGCATAATTCCTTAAGCCCTCCTAATTCATTTAGTACAGAATAGTCTGTAATATCCTCTCCATTTTGAAATTCCAAAGATACTAGGTGGGATAGCTGTGTCAATTCCGATGGTACCTCATCAAGATCGCCATCTTCAAAACAAACCTTTTGAAGATGATTAAACATGTTCAAATACTGCAAATCCATTGCTTCATTTGATAATCCAACTTCAAGTAATTGTTCACAGTCGATTCCCGATTCCGTCAATTCCTGTAAAGAATCGCGAAACTCATAAATTGCCGTTAATTCCTTCATATAACTTAAAAGTTCGATATGATCGATAGTACCACTATAATAAGAAAGATTTTTATAACAGGTCAAGTCCCAGTCATCATAATAAGAAAAATTGAGTCCTATTTCATCGCGATCCCCATCAATGTCCTCTGGTTGAATCACAAATTTTTTTATGCTTTTTTCAAATTCCTTTTTATCACTTGTTCTATAATCAAGTTTGCTATAATAAATAACCTTTGCAAATCCAGAATTTGACTTCGCAAATTCACTATCGCATTTCAGATAGCAAATCGATTCATAATCTTCTTGCGTAATCTCTTCAAAGGGCTTTTCAAAAATCATGGTTGCCATTTGTTTTCCATAAGGTGACTCTGGTACTTCTCTTGGTTTCTGAATTTCTTTCCTTGTTGTTTCCGGAATCTCTATCTCTTCCCTGACAATTGTCTCACTTTCTGCCGTACCTGTATTTTCATAATTGATTAGGATAACAAATAAAAATAGCATAGCAAAAAGTAATAGAATCCCTGTCAGTAACGGTTTCGGTCTTATCTGCGCTTTCGGCAGTTCTTCCCTTTTTACTGCACGCTCATCCACAATCATGAACTGCGTTTTACAATAATCACACGTTACAAATTTACTAAATCTCTTTTTTCTTAATACGCCCCCACAATTTGGACATCCAAACTCTACTAACTTCATACGAATAATTTCCCTCTCATTTATTGATACTTATTTTAGCATACTACAATAGAAATTTCATTGACATTTCCACATTTTGAAGTTATATTAATTATAACAGTAACGATTATTATTATCTATATGAAAGAGGTGGCTTTATGAATTCTTTAACATTTCGTAATTTATCCTATGGTGTTTATATTATTAGTACGTTGGATGGGGAACGCCCCACAGGCTGTACTGCAAATAGTGCAATGCAAATAACCTCAGACCCTGCAACAATTGCAATTAGTATTAATCACAACAATTTTACAAATCAATGTATTGAAAAGAGTGGACGTTTTAGTATCTCCATTTTATCAGAAGAAAGTGATACGAAAATCATCGGTACCTTTGGATTTCAAAGTGGAAAAGATACGGATAAATTTAAAGAAGTTGCTTATGAAACAAAAAATGGACTTCCAGTGATCTCCGATAGCTGTGGATATGTGATCTGTGATGTCATCAATAAGATGGAAACCGAAACTCATACCATATTTTTAGGAAAAGTTGTAGATGCTGATGTTTTGAAGGAAGAAACTCCAATGACATATGCTTACTATCATAAAGTTAAGAATGGAAAAAGTCCCAAAAATGCTCCTACCTATCTTCCTGAGGAAACGGAAAAATCCGCAGACACTGGAAAATATGTATGCAGCGTCTGCGGATATGTGTATGACGGGACAACCCCTTTTGAAGAATTGCCAGATGACTATGTATGCCCAATTTGTGGCCAGCCAAAATCTGTTTTCAAAAAGGAATAAGTTATCCCTTTACTTCTTCTAAATAATTAACATCTTTTAAGTTAGAGAATTCATGAATAATATCGATGTGGTTATGCCTTCCCCTCAAGTCTAATTCCAGAAGTATGACCACATCCGTTTTGTTCATGATCTCTTCCTTTTTCTTTTCTATATTACAAATAATATAGCCTTTTTCATGAATAAACTCTAAAAGCTGTTCTACTCCACAGTCATTATCTACCTCCAGATATAAGCCGAGAATGCGGTTATACTGGTCTTGATATCGGCTGATGTGCTGTAGTAACGTTATCGTTATCATAATCATAAGAAAAGCAAATATACTTGCATAGATCATACCTGACCCAATTGCCATTCCAAGAGTTGCTGTTGCCCAAAGGCCTGCTGCCGTTGTTAAACCTTTTACATGATTTCGATTGGTTACAATAATCGTTCCTACCCCAAGAAATCCAACTCCATTTACCACTCCAGCAGGTATTCTGCTCACATCTGCACTTCCAGTGGTTTCCCACAAGTAAAGATTGGTAATTGTAGCAAGTGCTGCTCCAAGACAAACAAGTGCAAACGTTCTAAGTCCAGCTGCATGACGTCTGTTTGCACGCTCAATGCCAATAATCCCACCCAGCAGCGTAGCTAAAACAAGCCTTATTATAATAGAAACTGCATTAAATTCTTCTAGATAGTATAACAAATCAAGCATTCCTATCCCTCCTTTGTATATGTTCCATTCTTTATAGCGTAATTAATTTCACATGACTTCCACCGACTTTATCTTTTTTAACAACAATCTGTCTATCAATCCGTTCCTTTAATTCTCCTACATGGGATATAATTCCAACAAGTCTGTTTCCTTCCGCCAGATCCTTCAAGGCCTTCATTGCCTGTTCCAGTGATTCCTCATCCAGGGAACCAAATCCCTCATCAACAAACATGGTATCAAGCTTAATTCCTGCTGCATGGGATTGTATTTCATCTGCCATGCCAAGTGCCAGGGAAAGCGATGCCTTAAAAGTTTCACCTCCTGATAGAGTTTTTACACTTCTCTCTGAGCCATTGTAATGATCAATTACACTTAGTTCTAAACCACAGAGGCTCCTTTTATTTTCTGCCTCGACACTTCTTTTTAACTCATATTGTCCACTCGTCATAATCATTAATCTTGTATTCGCTCTTTGAATCATGCGTTCAAACCAGCTCATCTGAACATAAGTTTCCAGCATGATTTTCTCTTTTCCAGTAACACTCCCCGCCACGGTATCCGCTAATGCTTTCATAAAGGTCCACTTTTCCTCTACACTCTTCAAAGTTACTTTTTTCTTTTCGATTTGAGTGGAAGCTTTTCGATTTGTGAATAAGCGAACACTTACATTTTCTTTATCATCTAATAAACTTTTTTTCTCTTCCATCTGCTTGATTTGTAGGTCTGTTATTTCTTTGAGTGATAAATCCTGTGACTTACTGATCTGTGTTAAAAGAGTATTCATCGTAATCTTGCATTGTTCTAAATCCTGCTTTGATTGATCATACCCATTCTTCACAACCTGATATTCTCTTTCTGCCTCTTCCTTTTTGGCTATTAGCATCTTTATATTTTGGCTGGCTAACTCTATATTGTCAAAACAGAGGTTTTGATCCATTTCTTTTAGTTTCTTCCGTGCTTCTTCTAAGAGTATCCGTTTTGTGATGACTGCTTCCTGAGCTTCCGTCATTTCTTTTCTTATTTTCTCAAGATTGTTTTCATAATCAGGAAGCTTTCTTAATAGATTACTTTTTTTCTCCTTTTCATTTAACATCTTGTTAATATTTATGTCACACTCTTCCAGCTTATTCTTTAATTCTTTGAAAGATATAGTTATAAAATCCTCCAGTTCCTCGATATTTCCTATGAATTCTGTCTTTTCTATATTCATCGACAGATTGTTTCTTATAGAAATTACGTTTGCTCCATAAATGGATGCTTGTTTACTTGCTTCCTCCGTTGCTGTGACCGCCTTTTGTGCAATCTTTTTTAAGTTCTCTAATTCCTCCTTTGAAACAGCCTCTTCACATAATGGCGCTAAGGATGGATGGTTTGTAGAGCCGCATACAGGACATTTATGTCCCTCTTCTAGTTGCGACGCCAGAATTCCCGCCTGCTGATTCAAGAATTGTTCATATGCGGTCTCATATTTTTTTGTATGATTCTTACTTTTTTCTTGTTGCAAAAGATAGTGATTTCGTGCTTCTTCTAATTGATTCTTTACATTTTGATACTCTTTATTTAGGGAAAGAATCTCCTTTTGTATTTGTAAGGAATTTCGTAACTCATTCTTTTTAATGTGCAAATCTGCTAAATCGGACTCCACATTGGATGATTGTTCAATTTCTGCCTTATCATTTTCTAGCTGCTTTTGAATTTGGTTAAACTTCAACTCATCGGATTGGATCTTTCGTTCGAGATCCTCACTCTCTTTTTCCAAACGACTAATATGGATTCTTTGCTCTTCCCGTTGCTTATAATCACCTAACGCTCTTTGCTCATTATCAATTTGTACGAGTAATTTTTCTTGTTCTGGCCTTTTCTCATCTTCTTCCTGAAGCTTTTCTTTCCAAATGCCAAATTCTCTCTCAAATGTAGGGAGCTTCTCCTCTGTCTTCGCCATATCTATTTTGGCCTGTTCGATACTACGGGCTTTTCCTATCATTTCAGAAGTCTTAGATAATTCTATTTCTCTTTTTGCAAGTAAATCCTCATAATCCTTTAACTGTTCTTCATCATTTCTGATTAATTGTTCTAATGATTCATAAATCTCTGTTTCCGGTCTTTCCCCATTCCACCTGATTCCATCGATATATTGTTCAATACTCTTCCTGATATCTTCATATTCATACTTTAGCGAATTCGCTTCACTTTTCACTTGCTCCTGAAAAATCTGATATTCCTTCGTATGGAAAATCTCACGAAATATCTTACTGCGCTCCTCCGTAGATGCTAAGAGTAATTTTTGAAAATCCCCCTGTGCAATCATGGCCACTCTTGAAAATTGTTCACGATTGATTCCAATCAATTCCTCAACTGCCTTTGTCACCTGTTTGCTTCCAGTTACGGTATGTCCATCAGGAAATTGTAAGACAGCATCTGCTGTTTTCTTTGTTTCCCCTTCTCCACGTTTTGTGGGTCTAAGGTATTCTGGATTCCTATGAATCTCATATCGCTTCCCCGAATAGTCAAATTGTAGGTTTACATAAGTTTCTACTGTTGGATTCGCATATTTGCTTCGAAACATTTTAACATCTCGTGTACTTCCACTTGCCTCTCCATATAACGCAAACACAATGGCATCGAATATCGTTGTTTTACCTGCTCCGGTATCTCCTGTGATTAAATAAAGTCCGCACTCTCCCAGCTCGTGTAAGGGAATCTCTTCTTTCTCTGCATAGGGACCAAATGCGGAAATGGTTAAATGATATGGTTTCATAATCCACCCTCCCAGATTCGTTCCATCAGTTCAAGAGAAATCACTCTCTGCTGTTCACTCATTGGTTGATTATTTTGCAGCTCATATAGTTCCTCTAGATAAGTAATTGGCATCTTTTCTGTGTGTTCCGTATTTCCACTGATTTGATTACAATTTTGAGTTCTGATATTGTCATACGACAATTTCATGATATTTGGATAGATGGTACGTAATTTGCATAGTGCATCTAGAATATCCTCTTCATCAGTCAATACCATATGATAGTAATCATAGACATTCAAATCCTGATAAAAGTCACGGGAAGCGATTTCTTCATAGGAACCTCTGATTTCTTTCATATCGTGCAACGGATGAACAGGTCTTGTCGTAATTATTCTTTTCCCTTTCTCTGATACTTCTACCACTGTCACTGATTTTTCCTGATCTTTTTCAGAAAAAGAATATTTAAGCAAAGTCCCACAGTAACGAATCGACTCCTTTAAAATATTTTGTGGTGCATGGATATGACCTAGTGCTACATAATCAAATTCCTCAAAGAGTCCTGCATCGATATTATCAATTCCTCCTACCGTCACCTCTTCCGACTCGGAACGCTTTGCTCCTGTTACGAACTGATGGCACACAAGGATATTTCGTTCCCTGCTATCGATTTGCATTTTTCCCATCACAACTTTTGCTGCATCCTGATAATTCTCTATTACAACGTCTTTATCATATCTTTTTACATGAGCTGGTTTAATAAATGGTAATAGATAAATAAAAATTTTACCATATTCATCTTCTAATACAATCGGCTCGATTTTTCCATCAAAGACTTGTGAAATGTAAATTTTATTTTGCATAAAAAGTCTGGAACCAAAAGAAATTCGTTCCGCTGAATCATGATTTCCACTAATCAAAAAAACAGAAACACTTCTTTGTACCAGCTCCGTAAGAAATTGATCAAAAAGCGTTACCGCCTCTGCGGAAGGGATCTGTTTATCATAAATATCTCCTGCAATGATTACAGCGTCTGCCTTTTCATCTTCTAGTATTGTTAAGAATTCATTTAATATATGTGCCTGTTCTTCTATCATAGAAAATTCATTCACTTTTTTACCTAAGTGAAGATCTGAGATATGTAAAAATTTCAATAGGTTATCCTCCCTATTCAATAAATTCCTTAATGACCTGAACAATTCCTTCCTGATCATTAGAAGCTGTAATATAGTCCGCTGCTTCCTTCACTTCTTTTTGTGCATTTTCCATTGCTACCCCGACTCCAGCATAGGTAATCATACTCATATCATTAAAGCCATCCCCGCAGCAAATGGTATCTTCTCTCTTTAGACCTACCGTTTTTAACATACGGTCAAGAGAGGTTGCCTTATCCACTCCTAAGGGCATAATTTCTATAAAGAAGGGTTCTGAACGATAAATACTCAGAATATCCCCATATTTTCTATTTAATTCCTCAACATACTGCTTTGCCTTTTCGGGTTCTGCCGTCATTAAGCACTTATTCAGTTGATACTCGGAATACTCTGCAAAATTTTCTACCTGTTTGATCTTCATTCCATTAATTCTTGACTCTAATTCCATATACTCATCTGTCCGGGTCCCTGATATAATATGTTCTCCTAAATAGGTAACAAGACCACAGTCATGATCCATTGCAAATTTATATAATCCCGCAATCACATATTCTGGTAATACTTTTTGAAAAACAATTTCCCCTGACTTACAATTGATAATTCTGCCACCATTAAAGGATAATAGATAGCCTCCGTATTTACTTAATTCTAAAACTTCTGCACATGTTTTCATACCAGGTGTAGGTCTTCCTGATGCCAGAATCACGATATGACCCCTTTCCTGAATACGGATTAGTCCCTTCCTTGTATTTTCATCAATTTCTTTTTTTGAATTTGTTAAGGTTCCATCTATATCAAGCACTAAAACTTTATTTGTCATAACATCTGTTCTCCACATTTTTATTGTAATTATTAATTATTGTAACATGATTATCGAAACTTTGAAATGACTCTTTTTATAACAAAAAACAGGCCATCACAAGGATGACCTGTTTAATAAGTACTGTATAAATTATTCAGCTTCTGTTGTAGCTGCTTCTGTAGTAGCTTCTTCTGTAGTAGCTTCTTCTGTTGTAGCTGCTTCTGTTGTAGCTTCTTCTGTTGTAGCTGCTTCTGTTGTAGCTGCTTCTGTTGTAGCTTCTACTGTAGCTGCTTCTGTTGTAGCTTCTTCTGTTGTAGCTTCTTCAACTGTTACTGCTTCTGTTGTAGCTTCTACTGTTGTAGCTTCTACTGGAGCTTCTTCTGCTGTTGATCCACATCCGATCATCATTGCTGATGTCATCATAACTGCTGCTAATAATAATACGATTCTGTTTTTCATAATAAAAATCCTCCTAATATAATACACCTTTTATTTTTATGCGTTGTATGTTTTACAACAGAACTGAGTATAACCCATGTATTATATTTTGTAAATATCGTTTGTGCTAATTTTGTACATTTCATGAATAAATAATGATTTCGTTCACATTTTGTACATATTGTATGTTGGTATTGCACAAATTTTTATCTATTTATCACTTTATTTTTGTTCATTTACCATATTTTCATGGTAACATAATATTTCCTTTGTGAACTATTTTGTTCGACCAAAATCTACCTTTTATCTTTTTGCTATCTTTTCTACAAAAGAAACATAATCTTCTACCAGTTTCTGGTTTTCCTGTGCCGATTCCAGGGTAAATGTACCATCTTCATATACAACGAAGTCCACCTGAAATGGAATTCCATTATGATCGCCCTCATAGAAAACACAAATATCATTTTGCTTACTCACAATTGCATGGAAAGCTCCTTCCCCATAAGAGGTAAGGCAATCATTTACGGTAAGATTTGATCCTGTAAAGTAGGCCCTCGAAGCCATGGCCTCCTTGGCCGCCTTGGCAATTGCAATATTATCGGATACACTCGCGAGATTGATCCCTACTGTTCCACTTGTTACATCTAACATGGAATCTGTTGACTGATCTTGGTCTGCTGATACTTCTTGCTCATTCACTTGTTCTTCCTGATCATTTGTTTCATTCTGACTATTTGTACTGTCATTCTTTGCTGTTTCTGACTGCGAGACCGTCTCATTTCCACTGACTGCGGTTGCATCTTTCTTTTTGCCACATGCTGTCATCAGCATACTGCAAAGAATCAAGGCAGTCATAATCAGGATTCTTTCTTTTTTCCCTATCATACGTTCAAACCCCTATTCGATTACATAAGTACCTGCAAATCCGCTTGTTCCTTTTGCATCTTCAACCTGTAATTCTCCATCCTTCATTATCAATTCTATGGTTGCTTCTTCCCCTTCGCAGGTTGCTGTATTTCCAGCTGGGCGTCCAGTAGAGGTGAATACTTCCTTCTCATTTTCGTAAATGTGCAGTTCAAAAGAGCTGTCATCAATTGGTAATAGCTCAATTCTGATTTTTTCATTACTATAAGAACCGTCCCAGGAATACTCCTTATCCGCTTTTTCATCATACAATTCAAATGTTGTATAGTCTGCTACTTTCTTCGTGTCAAAATCATAGGTGAATATTTCTCCCGAAAGATTCTGCACCGCAAGACCTTGCTTCAATTCTTTTCCATCCTGTGTAATGCGAAATACCAGATAGGTATCCTCTAAGATCTCCACCTTCCCATCGGATGCAAATTCACAATTCTTTCCATCTAGCTGTTCGGATAGTAACTGTTTTGCATCCTCTTCTGAAAGTGCTAACTCCTGTAATTCTTCTTTTGTGTATTCCTTTACTGGAGGTAGCTCATTTACAGGATCTTTTTTTCCACACCCAGTGAATAACCCAATTAATACAATGAATAAAAGAACACTCCTAAATTTCTTCATTTTTTCTCCAATCTGCATGCTTAGCATGCGCATATGCTATCTGTTTCTCAAGTTACTTAATTCCTGAGCTTTCTTTGGATCATAAAAGCTACTGAACGTAAAAAGGAAGTAGCCTTTGCACCCTGCATTCTCCAGAATATCTGCCTGGCGCTTTAGATTTGTGGAGCTTGTGCTCCATCCCAAATCACCAGTAACCTGTTCGCCCGTTTTGTATAATGCAAGTCCAACATACATGGTGGTTTCATTCTTATTTAAATACTTCCACTGTGCCATACGGTTTGAAAACATGGTGACGCCACCATTACTGCCCCAATTATCACTCCAATACAACTGCGGACAAATATAGTCTACATACCCTGAGGAGGACAGCCACGTATCCACATCGGCACCCATTGCCCTGCAATTCTCTATATTTCCCTGAGGGCTGATTCCAAACTTCACTCCATTGGAATGCGCTTTTTGATAAACGCTCCTTACCATAGAGTTTACCACATTTTTCCTTGTAGAGATACTCTCTTTGCTACTGCCTGGATAGAAATAATCATCAAAATGAATGGCATCTACCTGATAAGCGCAAATATCAGAAACATTTTGCACAATACTATTCTGAAGCCCCGGCATTGCGGAATCTGACGGATAAGAAAATGTCGATGTCCGATAAGGATTTACCCATGCGTGGAATTCCATACCCTTTTGATGCGTAATACTTACCATGATGCTTAGTGGATCATAGGAAGGCTCACTTCCCATCATTTTTGTACTCCACGGATAGGAGGAGGCGTTTGATCTCTTATAGATTCGATCATGGAATGCACTGACATGTACTACCATGGTATTACAGCCCTGTTCCTTCGCCTTATCACACATTGCACTGTAGATATTCGTAAAGTCTGTCTGG
Organism: Lachnospiraceae bacterium; assembly: GCA_028694115.1. Next base: position 149,632 of record JAQUUB010000002.1, on the reverse strand, counting down.
TTCTTATTCGATAAGAAGTTTGTAATGTCGTAGTAAGGAACCCATACCGCTTTCATTTGTTCATCGACCTTGGTAACTGTAATCGCGCAGCTGCTGGTTTTGCCATTCACACTTGTAGCGGTAATCGTTGCTTTGCCTGCCTTCTTCCCAGTTATGACTCCCTTCGTGCTTACGGTAGCAATTGTTTGATCACTACTTGAATAGGAAAGCGTACGGGAAGTTGTCGTTGTTGGAATAAAGCTGACCTGAAGCGTCTTCGTTTTACCCACTGCTATACTAAGGCTTTCTGCAACGGTAATCCCAGATGGATTTTGGAAACGCTTCCCTGTGGCATCTTCTCCCCGAACTCCCTGAAAGACTGCAGTTACATGATAGTAACTTTCCGTACCATCAGAAAGTGGTGTTTCATCGGAAAAGGTTAATTCATTTCCTGCTGTTACCTGACCTACATCTTTCCATTCTGCCAGACTGCTCGTTAAGGACTGCGCCCTAAAAATGTGATAGATAATTCCTTCGGTATCTGCTTCTGCTTGCTTCCAGGTAACCGTAGCACCTTTTCCCGTCTCATAATACACTGCATCTACCTGCGTGACTGGCAGTGGTCTTGAAGAACCTGTGACGGTTTGTGATGTTTCCCCTTTTATTTTCCCATACCGATCGGTCCGTTCCGTCTGCACCTGATATCGATATTCCTGACCTGGAATCAGATTGGTATCCGTATAAGTATAAGTAGTTTTTCTGGAATCATAAGGTAATATCTGTAGTTCCTCAAATTGATTCGTCTCATCCTGATAGCGAGATATGTAGTAGGCAGTTGCACCTGTGACCTTGGGAATTGTAATCTTTAATTGATGTAATCCTGCATTTGTTACGACTGGATTTGGTGCTGCTATTCTCACATAATCTGAATCCTGCAAGCTTACCCTTCCTCTGGCACCACCTCGATAAGAAACCACATAATAGCTATAGGCCTTCCCATTCAGTACTTTTTTATCGATAAAGGATACTTTTCCAGTTACCTTGTCAGGCTTCGCTGTACTGACCGCAATCTTTTTAGCCTGCCCATTGGGTGGCGTCGTAATGACCCCATTTTCAGATAAGGTTCCCTCTTGTCGGTAGATATCATATCGATTGGCCCCATCCACCTTATCCCATGATAGTTTCATGGAATTATAGGTCAGACATTTCACGTCAAGATTTTCTGGAGTCCCCGTCTGTAGACGGATTCCTTCGGAAATGCAGGGGATCCCTGCTATTTTCTTATTGAAAGGATTCACCTTTACTGCATCAATTCGATAATAATAAGTTTTCCCGGTACCCGTCTTATGAATATAATTCGTTTGATCACTAGCTACTGTTGCTACCTTTTTAAATCCGGAAGTCTTTTTCGTCGATTGATAAATATAGTAATAATCCGCATGCTCTACCTTGTTCCATGAGATGGCGGCTCTGCAATAATCAATCTCTGATACCGATACGGAGCTTGTTGCCTCCATCCGTGGATAGGTGTTAACCATCTTGGATTTCTTTGAGATTAAAATACCTGCTTCATTACAATGGGTGTATTTAAAGGACTGTACATAATAGTAGTATTTCACTCCATTTTGTAATCCCTGCTGATCCACATATTCAAACGTCTCTCTCCCATTGAGGGATGAGGTTGTTTTCCACAAAGACTCTTTTTCTGCAAGTAATTCAAAATTCTTATTACTCCTATTGGAGCGATAAATCCGGTATCCATCTACCTTGTCCTGCTCTTGAAAGGATACCTTGATGGAATCATAATTTCGTGGTTCTGCCTTAATTCCAGTTGGCTGATAGGGAGTGGCATAATTAGCGGATACCGTACTTTCTTTCCCTGCTGCTCCACCCTTGACAGCCCGTACCTTATAGTAATAGAGCTTGCCAATTTCTACGGAAGTATCCTCATAATAAGTCTTCTTTATAAGATTGTCAGAATTTAAGCACTGATAAGTACCATCTTCTGATTCACTCCGAAAGATTAGATACCCCTGCGCTCTACGAACTGCACGATACGATATCTTAAGCCTTGCATGACCAATTTGCGTTACCTTTACCACCGCCGGCGCACTGATTGCTGGATTTGCATCCAGATCGGTTACTGATCCATGGGTTTCTAATTCTTCTATTATGGGAATCGTTCCATTCTCTTCTGCAAAAACCTGCAAAAAGCTTCCCGTTAATAGAAGAGTGGCTGCCAAAAAGGCAGCCAGGGCTCTAAGTTTCTTATTCATAATCCTCTATCTCTTCTAGTTGTGTTTTGCTTGTATGTTGCTTTTCAATCTACTTTATTTTAATTAAAGGAATCGATAATCGCTTCTGCCGTTACATATCCAATTGTTTTACAGCCTGCATCATTTAATCTACCATACTCCGTATCAAGAAAGGCTCCTTCCACGATAATTCCTGGAATTCCCTTTTGAGCAGCGGTACGAATCACAGAATAGTAATCTCCATTATCTCCCGTTCGAGTCTTCGCACCTCGATTATTTGTACCAATGGCAGAAGCTACTCTTGATGAAATACTTGATGCCAAACTTGATCTTGCATACGTTGAATTAATGGAATAATAAACTTCTGTTCCTGTCCCGCCACCTGAATTCAGATGCTGGCTCACAAATAGATTACATCCATTATTCTTTGCAATGGTAGTTCTATCCTCAAGACCCACATAATAATCACCGGTTCGTGTCATAACTACCGATATTCCAGATGCCTCTAATCGTTCTTTTGTATAATAAGCAATCTTTAGATTTCTCTCTTTTTCTGTATATCCTCCAGCGACAGCTCCGGAATCACTACCGCCATGTCCTGGATCTAAGCAGACTTTTAAATTATTAGTTACCGTGACATAACATCTTACAGCTTTGTCACTTGTAATAGGAGTTACGGTTATTTGTTCCCTGCCTACTTTGATTCCCTTTATAGTCGCTGAATAAGTATTGTCACTACTCTGTTTTACCGTTACAATTCCTGTATTACTTGATTTCCACTCACCCGTTGTTGCTCTTACTGTTGCATTTGCAGGCTCATATTTCAGCGATATTGTTTTTGATTCTCCTTTTCTTATTGTTGTATCCTCTAGAGTAACTTTGGTAGGAATACAAAATCTCGTTTCAACATATTTTTTACTACCGGTTACCCACTCAACATTACTTGCATCGTTTACTTTTGAAACACTATATACAAGATAGTATACTTGCGTACCGTTTTTAATATCATCTGTGTCGGTATAGGACGTTGAAGTGGTATAATCACAAATTATTTTATAATTATTCTTATTATTTATAGACCTTTTTATCCTATAACCGGTCGCACCATCTCCCCTTCTCCAATTTAATTTTGCACCACTATTGGAGATCTCATATTCCGCAGTTAAGTTCGTTACTTCTTTTGGCCTTGCGCGCTCAGATACTGCTTTAGAGATATCTCCATCTTGTGGCACATTATCTTTACTTGAATGGGTTGTCACGCGGAAATAATATGGCTTACCAGTTACAATTGTTCCATCATTTTTATTACTACCAAATGTTACACTATATTTTCCGTCTTTTATCGTTGCTCTAAATCCACTGATAATAGTCGTACCGCTGGAAGAAAATGGAATTGATACTGCACCTTGAAAATCACTTCTATCTGCAAACTCAACTTGATAGGAATCTGCTCCTGCAACTTTATTCCAGGTATAAGTAATTTTCCAAGGTCCGGCACTGCTTGCAATACCTGTTGTAGCCTTAATCCTTGTTTTATCTGGAGTTAATTGCGGTTTTGTCTGCTGATGCTCAAATTTTCCTGAGATTGGAACTGCATACATAGCAACAAGCTGACCATGTTTATAGCCGGTTTTTGTATAAGATACAATTCCATTTTTATTCCCTTTATTCGTAATGGTAATCGGTTTTGTCGCCCAGCTCCAGGTACTCTCATCCTTATCATTTCCGATACTGGTGGTATAGTAAACATTATACTTTGTAGCACCTGGAACCTTATTAAAGGAAACAGACATTGCATTATAATTTGCACTCTTTACCGTAACCTTTTTTAAATCATCAAAAACAGTTTTTGTTAATAAAAAATTACTTTTTTCTGTTTGAATATTCACAGTCTTTCTTGCACTACTCTTATATCCTCTCTTAATCACAGCCACCTTTAGATAATACGTGTATTCTGGGATGAATCCAGCAAGCGTATAGGATATTGTATTATTACCATTATCATAGACGACACTCTTGTCTCCTGCTTTTACTCGTTTCACTTCCTTAAAACCTGTATTTGATTTATTGGAACGATAAAACACAAGACAGTCATTTGCCTCTATATCTGTAATATCTGATACTTTTATTTTAACATTGGCTTTATTATAAGATACACAATTCACACTAACTAATATTGGTGCTTCCAATGTAACTGTTGATTTTAATGCTTTTGAATAAGGAGAATAAACTACCTTTGTTCCCTCGCCATCTGGCACCTCTGCAACTGCCCTGACACGGTAAAAGAATGATTCTCCAAACTGTTCCGAAATAGGAGCATACTCACCGCCCTTGTCAAGATATTTTTCTACTGCAATTCCATTGGAACTAGCAGATACCATTCGATCACCATTATAAGCGGATGTTACTTTTCCGTCCGTATTAGAGACAATATCTGCCTGTTTAAAGCTGAGAACCTTTGTTGAATTAAAGGATCTTTGTACTTCATATTCTCTACAACCTATGATGGAGGTATAAACAACTCCCATAGTGTCCTTATCGCCATCATTATTTGCCATCAAAACACTTGGTGTGCAGACAATAATGGTTTCTTCACTATCAATCCAATAGCCATCTGCATCTTTTCTTGAGGCAACTAACTGATAGACATAGGAATCTACAGGATCTGTAGCCGCATCTACATTATCAATATAGCTATTGTTTTTATAGGGATTCACTCTCTCATCATATTTATTAGTATCAATGATGGATTCCCACGGATTATCCGGATTATCATTCACTAATCGGCTGAGTTTGTACTGCTGTGCTCCAGCGACTTTAGGCCATTTGATTATGACTCTGTTTTTTTTATCAATTTGAGCAATTGAATTTTTTGACAGAGGTGCTGCGATTTTCATATCCACAGATACTTCTGCACTTACTTCAGATGGAGTGTAATCGCTTCCAGACTTTGTAGCTGCAGTGACCTGATAATAATAGGTTTCTCCATTTAATAATCTGGAATCCACAAATGATTTGGCATTTTTATTTAATGTTTTAATATTCTCATAGCTGCTACTTCCATTCAAACTAGAAACTTTACGAGAAATTATGTATCCGTCCGCTCCGTTAACAGCATTCCATGTTAACTTTGCTTTATTAAAGGTAACACAGGAAACCTCAAGATTCATGCTTCCAGATCCAACCACACTTTCGACTTCCTGCGCCTGATTGTCAGATACTTCCTTTATTTCCTGAATTTCCTGTGCTGTGTTTTGTGATGGTTGATCCTGTAAAACTTCATTTTGTGATGCTTGGTCCTGTGAAACTTCATTTTGCGATGCTTTGTCCTGCGAAACCTCCTCTAGAATATCTACTAACGTATTCTGATTCGATGTTTCTTCTGTTGTCGTGGAATTTGCGCTAATATTAGCAGCAAAGCTGGATAAATCCGTATTTAATATCATCGCTGCAGTGAGTAATAATGCAAACCCTCTTTTGAGTTTCCCGTTCCATTGTCCTTTTGTTCCCATTTCTCCATTCCTTTCCCTTAGCTAACTGCAATACCTTTATTCCAAATAAATAAGAACCTATTATACATGAATGCATCCTAGATTCTTACTTATATTTCTACATTATGTAATCCATGTTATTATATCATGATACATACATATTGTATACTTTTTTAACAAAATACCTATATATGGAATCAAAATTAAGAATTCCTTAATACTCTTTACTTTACTGTTATTGTACAGGTCTGTTTCAGGTCTGAGTCGTCCCCAGCATCCTCATAGTTTTTAGAGAATACCGTAACCTTTGCGGTGCCTTTCTTTAATCCTTTGAATATCACATATGGTTTCCCATCTTCTGTTCCACTGCTAGTAGAAGTAATAATAGAACTATTATTATTATCAAAGGTACATGCTTTATAAGTCGTCTCGGAAGGACTGAATTCTTCGACATATACTTTATAGGTCTCCCCTACACTAATTTCTTTTGAGCTTGCATTTAGTTTAATTGAGCTTGGCATTGCGAACGTAAGGTAAGCATTATTTCCAGTTATTTCTTTATCTTGTGCATCTTTGTATACCGCGCGAACGCAGTAATAATAAATTCTTCCTCTCTTTAAAGATGTATCCGTGCATGATTTCGCTGTGTTTGAAACCGTTTTAATCACTTTGTAATTCCCATTTGTATAATTATCCTTTCTAAGGATTTGATAATGAGAAATTGACTCTGATGTAGGCTTGAAAGAGAGCGTAATTGCTTTTTTCCATGCATTATCTCCCGTAGTAATAATAGTAGCAACCTTAAATTCGGTCGGTGCCTTAGGCTTTGAAACGCCTTTCACAAAAGCTGATGGAGCGGAGTCACCATAAATAGGGTTTTTTGTTCCATCCTCATTTTTATCCGTCCGAATATAAGCATTTGCAATTACTCTGTAGTAATACTCTACTCCTGCGTTCACTGTCTTATCTTTTACTTTTCGTTCTTGGAATTCTTTGTTTTTCGAATTATAGGGACCAAACACTATACATTTATCAAAGTTTGGTGTGCCATCCAGATTCGTGGATACCGTCCTCTGAATTGTATAAGAATTTGCTTTATTTGCAGCTGTCCATGTTACATCAATTTCCTTTAGTGATGGACTCTTTACTTTTAGTGTTTTTGGTGGTTCCACCCATGGGCGTCCTGCTACGATATCACTTGCTGCTCCCTCTGCTTTTCCGTTAACCGGATGAATCTTATAGGTGAAATATTTACCTCCAACAAGCTTTTTGGAATCCTTATAGGTAACACTGCCCTTTTTGCTGGCAACTGTTGCGATTTTTATAAATTCACCAGCTTGCTCACCATTCATAGGACTCGTATCACTACCTAATATTGTTCGATAGATATTATATTTTTTCGCACAGTCTTCGGATTTCCATGTGATTTTCAACTTTGAAATGGAGATGTTTGATACCGATACTCCAGTTACTGGTGCGAATTCACAGGTAGCAGACAGGCTCTTGCTTAAAGCACCTTTGTAATTTTTTGCTCCCACTGCCCTTACTTTATAATAGTAAGTTACCTTGGGTGGGAAATTCGTGTATTTTACGGTATAAACATTTTGACCATCTACCTCTGTCAGATTACCCAGTTTATTGCTTCTGATTGTTAAGATTTTTTTGTATCCCGTATCCTTACTTGTGGAACGTAATATCTCATAAGCTTTCACGTCACTATTTTGATCCTTTACAGGTGTAAAATAGAAGTATCCACATTTGTAACAGATTTCTTCATTTTCATGAGGGCCTCCACCAATCTTTACAAGGGTTGGCTCTGGCAATGTGGCACGTACGGCTATTGCACTAGAGTAGAGTGATTCTAAATTTGCATAATCTATATAAGCTTTTACTCTATAAAAGTGATTTGTTCCATATGTAAAATCGCCTTGGTCCGTAAATAACACAGCCTCTTGTCCGTTGTAAGAGGTGACTTGATAACTTGCTTCCTGACCATTCAGTTTTGATACTTCAAAATTATAAATTGTTTGGAACTCTGTATTCTTGTTTTTTGTATCAGATCGTTCGAGCTTATAGGACACTGGCCCTCTCTGCTTTGTGAAATAGATTTGCATACTTTTTGTGTCTTTACTTGTCTGTGAAAACAAGATATTGCTGGTTCCAACCGCCGCATATTTCTGATCACTGAGCTCTATTCTATTTTTATCGTAAGCGGTTATAATATAGATAAACGTACTATCTGCATCATCCTTTGCAGTCTTATCTACATAAGCAGTCCTTCCTGCTAATTTATCGTTTTCATCATAGATAAGTTCGCGACTACCATCCTCATTAAATCTTTCAAGCTTATAAAACTTTGCCGTCTTTATTGGACGTTTCCAGGTAATCTTTACTTGATTCTTTTTGTCCGTCACTGCCTTCATAATGGAGGTGTCTTTATTAATTTTTCCATCCAGACAGCTTGCGATCATATTAACACTCACTGCTCCCGTTAAGGTTTCTTCGATATCTGACTCTTCTATTTCTGATTTTTCTGTTGCAGAAGCTTCTGATACAGAATCTTCTGATTCAGTCACTTTGGATTC
>JAQUUB010000002.1:123927-141222 GCA_028694115.1 Lachnospiraceae bacterium | reverse complement strand
TTCATTATCTGACGTACTTGTGATTTCATTCCTGCTTTCCGTTGTAGATGCATACACATTTACATTACTGCTCGTAAATAGTAAAGCAAGAATCAATAATAGGATACTTCCTTTTTTAGCAATTCCTATCAACTCTTTTACTTCTTTTATTTCTATCATGAAATACTCCTCTCAATACAAAAAGTCAGCTGTCCGATATTGGACAACTGACCTTACTATAGCACATTAAAAAAAATTTTCTATAAAATTTACCAATCTTAATTTTTTTTAAGAATTACTTAAGAAACAAAAGGAGATTCTTGTCGTTTATTCTTCCTCTACCGGCTTATTTAAGGTGTCTTTATAGGAATTTACCTCAATACCAAAGTTAATTGCCTGATTATTTAAAATCGTTAGAAGCTCTTCTTTATTATCCTTCGTAACATGATATCCAAATCCCTGTTCTAGTAGCTCCTGATCATTTTGATCATAAAATAGCACATCAATCATTTTGTCACCAACGACCCGCGTGTAGTGGCTGTTTTCATAATAATTTGATGAATCGAGTGTCAGGTTATTGTATCCACTAAAATTATAGTAATCAGTAATGTCTGCGAGTCGGTCAAGAAAAACTAAATACCCATTCTCAATCCCTTGAGTATACGTATAACCAAACAATGGATTCGTAAAAAATGTCAGATGAATATTGTTTTCATTACATAAGTCTATAATTTCCTGAATCTCGTCAAAAACTTCTTCCCTTGGCATATAGTAATCTGCCCAATAAGGTTTATTGTTGGCAGCATCAAACTGACTCTCTATGTCAAGATTTTCTGTACCACGGTTTAATAATCGCTCAGAAAATCCCGTATCCCACGCATCATGCTCTTTAATTGTTTCAATTGATTTAACAGTTGTTAGTAAATCAAAATATTTCATGTAAAAACCAGCTTTATCAAACACACTTCCAGACCACGGAAATGGTGCGCGGTATAAAATATCATCATGCAGAGATGGATCCACAAAATAAGTAATATCGTCAAGACCAATCACAACATTTTTAGGTATGATTCCCTTGTCAATAAAGGTCTTTAAATTCTCAAGATGTTCTGCCGGAAGTCCTTCGGAATACATCATATCATAATAAGTACCATCATTCATACGTGTGACATCCATAAATCCTACTCGAGAAGATCCAAACAGAAAGGAATCAAACTTATCAGGATTTTTTAGTACATTGCGGCACTTGATATAGTTTTTATTAGGCTCCACCCCATTATTCACAAGATGATCAGGATGAAAAACATTATAAGGATCTAATATTACGTTAAAAGGAATAAAGATAAGAGCAATTATCAAAAAGAAGGCTACTACCTTCCATATGAATTTTTTCATTTATTCTCTCCCTTCTGTCTATCAATTTAGCTTTCATTAAAATTGAAAATAAATAAATTCCTGACTTGTTCCATTATGAAGCTTTAATACAATAATTAAGGAAGTCAAGCCGATATAGAAAATCCAACGAAGTGGCCACTTTACTTTTCCAAATTCTATAATTAAATCTTTTTTTAAGGAAAAATAATCATATACCATTAGTACAAGCAGGGAGCCGGCTAATTTAGCAAACGAAAAATAAGTAAACTGCATATCAATCAGCATTTTCACAACGGAATTTCCAAAATGGATCAGCCCACGGTGTAAATGAGTCACTACATAAAAAGCATCCGAAACCGTATTGGCCCGAAAGAAAATCCACGCAAAGCATACAAGTGCAAACGTTAACAGCCCTCTCATAAATCCTTTTTTGCGAGGGAACAGATTCTCTATCACCTGATAGATTCCGTGAAGACCGCCCCAAATCAAAAATGTCCAGTTTGCCCCATGCCATAATCCACTTGCTAAAAAAGTAAGCATAATATTTAAGCGGGCTCTTGATTTCTTTACCCGATTGCCGCCTAACGGAATGTATACATAATCTTTAAACCATGAGGATAGGGAAATGTGCCATCTTCCCCAAAACTCTTTCACAGATTGTGACAGATACGGACTTTTAAAGTTTGTCATTAGGTTAATTCCTAATAATTTCGAAGTACCAATCGCAATGTCTGAATATCCCGAAAAATCACAATATATTTGGAACGTAAACAGAATGGTCGCAACAATAAAAGTCAGCCCAAAATAAGAATGAACATCATTGTAAACCATATCAACATATTTAGATACCGAATCCGCAATAATTAATTTCTTAAAAAATCCCAAAAGCATTAACCGCAATCCATAAACTGCCTGATCATGGTCAAATTTGCGTTCTTCAAATAACTGTGGCATAAGATTTTGTGTTCTCTCGATTGGACCCGCCACAAGCTGTGGGAAGAAAGAAATAAAAAGTGCATATTTTCCAAAGTTTTTCTGTGGCTTTACATTCCCTCTGTAGACATCAATCACATAGCTAAGCGACTGGAATGTATAGAAAGAAATGCCAACAGGAAGCATGATTTTTAAGGTGAGTGGCTGTAGCGGAATCGCAATACTCTGCAAAGCACTTGTAACAGAAACACTTAAGAAGTTAAAGTATTTAAAGAAGAATAAAACTCCCAAGCTTACGATTAGGGTAATAACTAGATACAGTTTCTTTTTCCTCTTATCGTCTGTCTTGTCCACCATAATTGCACACAAATAAGAAGCCACCGTAGTGAGCAGTATTAAAATCACATACTTCGGATTCCAGCTCATGTAAAAGTAATAACTTGCAACTAATAATATCCCCCATCTATATTTGTGTGGAATTGCCCAATGTAGCAAAAACACAAGGGGTAAAAACACACCAAAGGCCAATGAATTAAAAAGCATATATTTCCTCCAACTACTTTCCCACTTCAGTAAATTATTTATTATAAAAATACAACTGCTATCTACTTTACCATACATCGGTTTGGTTTTCAATTTTCAATTTCATTACCATTTCCTATTGACATAGTATGATATTTGTTTATACTAGTTATTAAGGCACTTTTTATAAAATTATTCCATTTGAAATTCTTTAGAAAGTTATTCAACGGAATGCATATGACACTGGTTTTAAGAAAGGATTTTTAAAATGAAGATTTCAACAAAAGGACGTTACGCCGTTAGAGTTATGCTTGATTTAGCAGCTCACAATACTGGAGAATATATCAAGGTAAAAAACATTGCAGAAAGACAGGATTTATCAGAAAAATATCTGGAACAGATTATATCCATTTTGAATAAGGCTGGTTATGTGAAAAGCGTACGTGGAGCTCAGGGCGGTTATCGAATTGCAGGCAACCCCGGCAATTACACAGTCGGTATGATTTTACGATTAACAGAAGGCAGTCTATCACCTGTGGCATGCTTAGATGGACCAGAAAATGAATGTGAACGTTGCGATACCTGCGATACCCTTGCCGTATGGAAAGACCTGGAAACCGCTATTAACAATGTTGTGGATCATGTAACAATAGCGGATTTATTGGAACGCCAGCAACAAAGGATGGAGAGCAGTTATTCAATATAGGGGACGGTTCTCACTTATGAATTTTGAATTGGGGACGGTTCTCACTTATGGTTTTTTATCTTGGGGCTAGTCAAATACGTAATCCGCTGATAAGAGACACCAACAATTCTGGCAATTTGAGCTTTTGCCACATGACATTCTATGCATTTTTCAATGCATTCTAATTGTCCTCTTTTTTCAAGATTACTAAAAGTGAGTGGATTTTCATTTCCAATAACCTTGCATACAATTTCCCTGGCATGAATCTCTGACAATTTTAGATATTCATTCTCCTTCTCAATATCGATCTCCTCTTGGGTCATATCATAGAACTCATGCAATTCTCTAAATCCTCTCTTCCCAAGAAGATTCAATATAAAACCTATCTCTACAAGATTATTATTTTCACTGATATATTCCTTATAACTACTATATGGATAGCCTTCTAAACTCTTTGATTTTCCAGATCTAATTGGGTTAAAGTGAATATACCGTACTAAACTTTTTAGATAGGACTTATCCTCAACTGGTTTACTTTTAAATCGATCCTGAAACAAATGTCCATATCGATTATATTTTCTATTAAACCAAGTTGCATAAGTTGTATTCAAACTCTGCATAATGGCAGAAATATTTTCTGTTTTTTCATCAATTAGCAAATGAACATGATTTCCCATCAGACAAAAAGCATAAATGCGAAATTCCAGTTCTTCTTTTAATTTCATAAGCACATCCAGATACTTTTCACAATCACTATCCTCGTAAAAAATATTTTGCTTACTAACCCCTCTCGACATAACATGATAGATACCTGTAGTGCTTTCAATTCTCCTCTTTCTGGGCATAGTACTCCTCCTTATTTAGGTTATAGATAATTACTCGTTCTTAATAGAAACCGCTGAAAAATTACATATAGGCTAATAAAATTTGTTGTTGAAAAATGACAGATGTGTCAGAATAAAAAAATAGATTCACATTGAGTTGTGAACCTATTTTAAATCTATTCTATTTTATTGTCAATTGTAGATATTCAACTGTCAAACTCCCGCAACACCATAATCACACCGATAACACTTACTCTCATCATCACTCATATTACCAGTTTCAAAAAATCATTAAAATCTATCTACCTCGAGTCACGGCCTGCTTCAATATCATTGATACCAGTCCCAACCCGCTTCTGTCAACTAATCACTAATTTGAATAATACACAATGCAATCATCATATTCTACCAGTCCAAGCCCTTTTCCGTAATCTTCTTTATGAAGTTCACCCATTTCTACGTTCATATAATATGCTCCATATACTACTCCCGGAAATCTCTGATAACCGCGTGAATCCACGTCTTCACAGATATAATCAATAATTACATCGTCGCCCACCATTTTTGAATAAGTAGTAAAATGTCCGTCTCCGTCATCAAGATACCAGATGACATTTTGCACTTCATATTCCTTTGTCACTCTGATTTCCGTAAAAACATCAGCCCAATCACTGAAATCTCCAACTTTGCTTTCGTCCAATCCGAAATTTGTATAAAACTTATATCCATTCTCAAAACATTCATCTAGGTCTCCATTACCATATTTTCCTGCATAATCAGAATACTCAACACTCTTTGCAAATATTTCGCCATAGTACTCTTTATACATGACCACGAAAAAATCCAGTTCGCCATTTACCATAGCCTGACTTACACAATCTGCGTCACTATCATGATATGGAAATACATCCGGCATATAATGAGCCATACTGCTATCGTTGCCGTCAAAATTCGGCACATTTGCAATATCAATCGTATTGTATTCCGTCCATGATCCCTCTTCACAACCTATTGAACACAACATACCATATTCATCACAATATATTGAGCTCTCACTTCCCTCATATGTAAAATAAACAACCGGAACCCCGCTTTTGAAGAGGTCTGTTTGTATTTTTGTCACCTCACATTTTTGTCCATTCACAGTGATTTCGCCATTTGCAATCACCAAATAATTTGATCCATCTGAATATGCACCATTATATGAAGATGGCACTTCACTAAATTGACTGTCAGTTTGTGTCTCATCTCCTGTAGTCGCGTCTCCACTACCCCCAGTAAGCGATGTACTCTGAACAGTTTCGGTCGATGCTCCTGCTCCATCATCTGAAACTCCCTTTGCACCACACGCCATAATGCCTAGTGCCAAGCATCCTACTAATACGACATCCAACAATTTTTTCATTTTACTCTATCCTCCATTCCTTTACATCCTATTAAAGTACCAACACTTCTAATTACTTCTATTACTCGTTGTTACTCTAAATCGTAATTTTAGAATCCGTTACAAACCAGCCTTTTACCGAGTTCCAAATGCCCTTCCAATAACTACGCGGTTTACTCTGAATATTATCCAGATATAAATCTTTGCAGAATGTCGCTCCGGGCAAATACTTCCCGGTATCTACTCTCTCCCATTCATCATAAACCATATATCTTTCCTTCAAATCCATTTTTTCCTTTTCACGAGTTGTTATCGGGATATGGCACATATCAATCATTGTATTTTTAATATGGCGAACAATATAATCTGTAAGGTTTTCTGTATCTTTTACTTTTCTTACATAAATATAATTTCTCGGAACACAGTGAAAACAGCTTTCATCAGATGTCGGGCACTCAATTCTTTCTTTATCGCCATCCTTTGTGCCTTCCTTACCTTCATTTGTTTGTTCTGTCGGTTCTGTTGGTTCACTACCTCCGGTTCCTCCCGGTACAAGTGGCGGAAAGCCGTTTCCTATTCCCGCATTGCAAGGATCAAAAATCTGTTGCGCCCCTTTTCCCGGTTCGTCACCGGGATCAACTACCCAACCCAGGATATCGTGTTTCATACATAACACATCAAACGTACAGTCTGTTTCTTTCACCATTTCTAAATGCTGTACAACATATAATGTTATTTCATACAACATCCGGCTTTCTCCCATTGCCTGCAAATCAGACGCTGTATAACCATTTTCTGTCATATAACCATCTAGATAATTCATCATAGTCTTTTGTGACAGATCCATATTTTCCATATCAATAAATTTGGTGACATGTACTTTTACATAAGCTGTATTTCCATCCTCGGTATAAGACGTCATTTCACATGTATAGGTAATTCCCTCAAGCCATCCCTTTGCAATCTTTTCTATTTCAGCGATTTGACTTTCATCTATTCCGTACTTACTTAATTGAGAAGTTATACTATTTGCCAGAACCTCTCCGAAATCGGTAATATCTGATTCTTCGCCATCATTGTAGTATTTAATAAACTCCTCTTTTTGATGATTGTCATAAATATCAAAAATCTGTGCTTCCATACTTCCACCTTTGATTAGGGTATATAACATATGAACTGCTGTCTCCGGTGTCATACTGTTCTTCGTCTGTTCCGCCTCTTTAGGTATTTGATCACCCGGCTCCGAATTTCCTGGCTCTTGTTCACCGCCTTTTGTTATTTTTGATTCTTTTGTAGGCGGTTTTTGTGATGTACTGATTTCTTTATTACGTTCATCGTCATCGTTATGCTTATCCCAAAAATAGTACATAGTTCTTGGCAAATAGTTGTACCATTCTCCAACTTGTTTCACTGCAGTATGCACAAATGGGTATAGTCCGCCATCCTGACTGATGATAATGTTCGTCACACCATTCGCACACATGCCACTGATCAGCCCATTATCAGAAATGTCATAATTTCGGATTTTACAACATGAAATCACTTTTGCCTGTATCTCACCATGTTGCATTGCATATAAATATCCGTCCTCGATTCCAAGGAAAAAAAGATAAGGTCCATAAACTCTCAAACCGGTTCCCCAGATATATTCCACTTCCTCGGTTCCGTTGTCTCTGTCAATTTTAAGAATGTATCCACCATTCATGCCGGTATCAGAGAGTTTTTGAATTTCCAAATACAAACATCCATCTATTTCTGCTGAGTTTACAATTGTTTCTCCTTCTCCACCGGCAATTTCGCTTTCAATCATTCCCATTCCGTCCATCTTGCAGTAGGTCCAGTCATCACTGCCTGCGGTAGTTTTTCCAACCAGTGCAAATATGTTTTGTCGATTCATTGTCAACTGATAATACGCATTGCCGGTCTCACCAATTTGTTGAACCTTTGGTATATTCCCCTCTCCAAGGGAACAAATACCGTCGACACGATATAATCCGCCTCCATAAATCATTTTCGTTACCGTGCCGTATAAATCCATGCCCTCTTCAACAGTCATTTCAATATCAGTAAAAACCAAAGAGTCTTCAATGACATTCAGGTTTGCAACCATAAAATCGGTAATCTGCACTTTCTCATGTGTGACTGTATTCTCTGCTGTCAGCACATAATCATGTTCTGAATCAGGAAAAAATACCCAGTCCCCTTGTGTTGCATAAAATCCTCCTGCACCTAAAACTTCAGGTGTATTCCCCTTTATGTTCATACCGGAATCATCTGTTGATTGAATCGAAGCATCCAGATACATGTAAAAATCATTCTCGGTTTCTTCACCTTGGGCGTATGCCTCACACGGAAATATCATAATCAGAATGAGTAGAAATGAAATCAATTTCCTAATTCCTGCTCCTACCATTTTCCAATTTTCGTTTTTCTTTTGTTGTATTTTCACACTTTTATATTGTTTCATGACTATTCATCCTCTAAAAAAATCTGTGTTTCACCGGAAAAGCTGACAAAACCTATATCATTCAGTGTTGCATCATAATCCTGAAAAGATATCGTTTTACTATTTTCATCAGTGATTTGGACTGACTCAATCAATTCTTCTTTACTAATTGGCTTCTTCAAAAAAAACGAATTACTACATAAGAAAATTCCACCACAAACAATCAGAAGGAGTGCCAAAAACAATAAGGGTTTTACTTTTGTTTCTTCCTCATATTGAATTTGCTGACTTGACTGCTCTGATTGTGGAATCTTTGTCTTTTCAATTGGATAAGTATATTGTGAATATTTTCCGTTCTCAGCATTAAACCAGGTTACCATCTGCACCTGTTCACCATTTTCATCTACTGCAATGATTTGTGAATAATATAATCTGGTTCTTTCATCATAGAGATATCCTTCTGGTTCTCTGTACCTTCTCATACCAAATTTTTCCTTTCCAGTCAAACTGATACATAATTTAGAATAAAATACCCATTTGCGTTCTTACATTATCTTATCATTTTATGAAATATCTGCAGCCAAGTACATAGACTAGATTGAAATTTGTTAGTAAAATCTTCACATTTTTGGGTTGGTGTCAACTATTTTTTTATTATATAAAAAATGGTTAGACCCCGTTATTGGAAATCTAACCATTTTTAGCTGTTCAACTGTCAAAGACAATATTTTTTTCAATTATATTTCCTAGATGTCTAACTTTCTTCCTAACTGTCCTAACTTTCATAATTGAGAACCGTCCCCGCCTTAGAAAAGTGGAACAACCGCGCCATCAAATTCTTGATTCATAAATTCTCTTACTTCATCTGTGGAAAGTGCTTTAATGAGTGCCTGTATGCCAGCATTATTCTCATTTCCTTCTTTGACAACAAGAATATTTGCATAGGTCTTTGCTGCTTCGGAGTCATCTGCCTCTGCTGCTAATGCATCTTTTCCTACACTAAGCCCTGCTTCCATTGCATAATTCCCATTCAATACCACAAAATCTGCTTCTCCAAGAACTCTGGAAACCTGTGCTGCCTCTAACTCTACAATTTTTACATTGTGTGGGTTATCCTTGATATCCTTTACAGTTGCCAAAAGGCCGACTCCATCATTTAATGTAATGATTCCATTATCCTGTAATAAAAGAAGCGCTCTGGCTTCATTTGTTGTGTCATTAGGTATTGCTATTTCTGCGCCATCTGAAATATTGCTTAAATCTTTAGATACACCAGGGTAGATTCCAAATGGTTCATAATGAAGTTTTGCAGCGGTTACTAGATGCGTTCCATGTTCTGTATTAAAATCATCTAAGTAAGGCTGATGTTGGAAATAATTCGCATCAAATTCTCCACTTTCTACTACATTGTTGGGCTGAACATAATCATCAAATTCTGTAACCTGTAAATCCCATCCTTCTGCTGCTAATGCATCTTTCACCTGAGCAAGAATAATTGCGTGAGGAGTTGAAGATGCTGCTACTTTAATTACTCCACCCTCTGCTTTTGATTGTTCAGTAGACGCTTCTGATTGTTGTGCAGGTGCTTCTGATTCTGTAGATGCATTAGAACCACATCCAGTTAATACTCCTGCTGTTAAGCCAAGTACTAATGTTAATACCAATAATTTTTTCATAAATATCCTCCTTTTTTTGCGAACCATATCTTCAGTCGCATTCTCCTCTATAACAAATTCTTTCGAATTTATTAACTAATAATCATTTGTTCTTCTATCAAGTTTTTTTGATAAGCGCATACCAATCATTTGTAAGATCTGTACTAATACCACCAACAAGACAACCGTTACCACCATAACATTTGTCTGGTAGCGGTAATAGCCGTAGCGGATTGCAATATCTCCCAGCCCGCCGCCGCCTACAACACCAGCCATTGCACTGTATCCTAAAATTGTTCCTGTTGCAATCGTAGTTCCAACAATTAATGAGGTTCTTGCTTCTGCTAACAATACATTCCATACAATTGTCCAATTGGAAGCCCCCATGCTCTGTGCCGCCTCTATTACCCCACGATCAACTTCCTGCAAGGAAGATTCCACAAGTCTTGCAACAAATGGTGCAGCCGCTATGGTTAAGGGAACAATTGTAGCTGTGGGTCCATAGCTCTTCCCAACAATAAATGTTGTGACAGGAATGACAGCAATTAATAAAATCAAAAAAGGTACTGATCTCAATATATTAACAATGATATCCAAAACTTTATAAATTGTCAGGTTTTGATTTAACCCATTTTTTTTCGTTATAACAAGCAGAATTCCCACTGGTAACCCAATTAAATATGCAAAAAAAGTTGACACTAGTGTCATTAGCAACGTGGCACCTATTCCTTCTACTAGCATTAAAATCATAGCCTTATCCCACATAGTCTTTAAGCTCCTCTACCGTTAATTTTCTTTCTTCTAAATAATGAATCATTTTACTTGCAATTAATTCATCTTCCGGAAGCTGTAATATCATCTGTCCATGAGCAACCCCTTCAATATCCTTTGTATCTGCAAAAAGAATATTACAAGGCATTTTACACTCAAGTACCATATTTCCAATGACCGGCTCAAAAGAAGAGTTCTCTGTGAAAACAATCCGGATACAATGTTTTCCTTTCATGGAATCCACATGACTTTCACTTTGATAAACGAGTTTCTTAGCTGCAGAAGACTTTGGTTTTGTAAATACCTCATTTACGGTTCCTTGTTCTGCGAGATTTCCCATATCCACAATTGCAACGTGGCTGCATATTTCTTCTACAACCGTCATTTCATGTGTAATAATGACAATTGTTATCCCATATGTTTCATTGATTTCTTTTAATAATTTTAAAATAGATTTTGTTGTGGTAGGATCTAACGCACTAGTCGCTTCATCACAAAGTAAAATCTTAGGATTTGTGGCAAGTGCTCTTGCAATTGCAACTCGCTGCTTTTGTCCTCCCGATAATTGAGACGGATATGCTCTTGCCTTCTCGGAAAGCCCCACAATTTCTAAAAGCTCTGCTGCCTTAATTCTTGCTTCCTTTTTACTCATTCCCACAATCTCAAGTGGAAAACAGATATTATCCAATACGGTTCTCTGCATTAATAAATTAAAATGCTGAAAAATCATGGCAATCTGTGTTCGCAGTTTTCTAAGCTCTGCATCCCTTAATAAGGATAAATCCTCACCTTCCACAATTACGGTACCCTTTGTGGGGCGCTCTAAAAAGTTAAGGCAACGCACTAATGTACTTTTACCCGCTCCACTCATTCCGATAATACCGTAAATATCACCCTTTTGAATGGTCAGATTAATGTTCTTTAGCGCATCCACCTGCGAATCCTTGCCCGTAAATGTTTTTGATAAATCTTTAATTTCGATAATTGGTCTTTCTTCGTTATTATTCATCATGATTACACCTTTCATAACCATATTAATATTGTTCCAATAAATATGCCAATTATCATAACATAATTCAGTTTAAATCGCAAACCATACCATAATTTGTGCACCCATACTGTGTACAAGTGTATCTGCATTTCCCCATATTCATAACTGAGAACCGTCCCGTTACAGCAGAGATAAATAACGTTCCCCTGTATCAGGAAGAAGCACTACGATATTCTTACCTTTATATTCTGGTCTTTTCGCTATAACGGTTGCTGCATACAAAGCTGCTCCTGAAGATATTCCTACTAGGATACCCTCATTGCGTACAATCTTCTTTCCTGTAGCAAATGCATCCTCATTTTCCACTGC
Organism: Lachnospiraceae bacterium; assembly: GCA_028694115.1. The sequence continues at coordinate 129,289 of JAQUUB010000002.1, read as the reverse complement.
AATAATTTCGTCATAGATTTCTGTATTTAATGTATTGGGTATAAATCCTGCTCCGATTCCCTGGATCTTATGTGGTCCTGCTGTTCCTTTGCTTAATATTGGAGAACCTGCTGGCTCAACAGCAATTATTTTTACATTAGGATTTTTAGATTTCAAATACTCTCCAACTCCAGTAATTGTTCCACCTGTTCCAATTCCAGCTACAAACACATCCACGGTTCCATCCGTGTCTTCCCATATCTCAGGTCCGGTTGTTGCTTTATGTGCTGCTGGATTTGCTGGATTATCAAATTGTCCAAGGATAATGGAGTCTGGTGTTTCTTTTTGTAGCTCTTCTGCCTTTGCAATTGCACCTTTCATTCCCTTGGTACCTTCTGTTAAAACGATTTCAGCTCCATATGCTTTTAATAAATTTCTACGTTCTACAGACATCGTCTCTGGCATTGTAAGAATCGCACGATATCCCTTTGCTGTTGCTACTGCTGCAATGCCGATTCCTGTATTTCCTGATGTTGGCTCAATTAATGTTGCACCAGGTTTTAACTTCCCAGATTTTTCTGCCTCTTCAATCATCGCCAAGGCAACTCGATCCTTAACACTTCCCGCCGGATTGAAAAATTCAAGTTTGGCAATTACTTTCGCACCTAACTCTTCACTCTTTTCATAATTAACTAACTCAAGTAACGGGGTACCTCCGATTAACTGTGTTGATGATGTTTTAATATTACTCATAATAATCTCCCTTCCAATTAGGTTATATGTTTTTAATTTCCTATTTCCCTACTTCGTTTATATGAATTGATTATATTCCTACTATTCCTACTTGTCAACTATAAATTGATTTTCTTTAAAAATAATATTTATAATGAAAGATAGTCCTACTTGTGGTACACTTATTACATATTTTCAAACAGAATTGTTTGTATCTTTTTAGGAGGATGAATAATGTCAAAAAAACGTGCAGTAGTATCCCTTGGACATGATGCCTTAGGGTATACAACACTCGAGCAATGGGATGCCGTAAAAGAAACTGCAAAAGCACTTGCAGATTTAGTAACGAATGACTATCAATTAGCAATTACACATAGTAACGGACCTCAGGTCAGTATGATTCATAAAGCAATGACAGAGTTAAGACGCCTATATCCTGATTACACATCAGCACCTATGTGTGTATGCTCTGCAATGAGCCAGGGATATGTAGGATATGATATTCAAAATGCATTAAAATCAGAATTATTAAGCCGTGGGATTTCAAAAACTGTTAGCACCTTGTTAACTCAGGTAACTGTTGATCCCTACGATGAAGCTTTCTATGATCCTCAAAAAGTCATTGGTCGTTACATGACTCCAGAAGAGGCTGCTATGGAAGAGCGAAAAGGTAATTATGTGGTGGAAGATCCAGGCAGAGGATACCGTAGGGTTGTTGCTGCTCCAAAGCCAATGGATATTGTAGAGTTACCTGCTATCCGTGCATTATTAGATAATGACCAGATTGTAATTGCCTGTGGTGGTGGTGGGATTCCTGTCATTGAGCAACAGTGCATGTTAAAAGGCGCCAGCGCCGTAATCGAAAAAGATAGTATCGCTGCCAAATTAGCTGCTGACTTAAATTGTGATGAATTAATCATTCTTACAAGAGTTGAGCAGGTAATGCTTCATTATAAGAAAGAAGATGCTACGCCCATATCCTCAATGACTGTTGCAGAAGCAAAGAAATATATTGATGCAGGTGAATTTGAAGCTGGAACAATGCTTCCAAAGATTGAAGCTGCTATCAGTTTCTTAGAAAAATGTCCTGCTGGTAAAGTGTTGATTACCTCACTTTCCACAGCAAAGGATGCTATTAAAGGAACTACCGGTACCGTTATTACTGCATAATTGCAATTTCGCCTCTTTTCAGGCAACAAAAAACAGACTAGCTAGTCTGTTTTTTGTTGCCTACATATCTGATATTTATTTACTATCTTTTCGTGCCACAATAAAATAATTATGAGTTCTGTCGCACATATTCTCTTCATAATCTACATGGAATCCAATTGATGAAATTATTTTTTTTAGCTCTTCCATCTTAAATGTTTTCATTTCCGGGAATTTTCCTAGTCTCATTCCTAAACGGATCATATATTTATCAATTCCAGGTTTTTCACCAAAACAATCCGTAACTGAAATAAAATGGCCTCCTTCTGGCAAAATATCATATACATATTTTAAAAATCCATTTACATCATTGATATACAACAAGATATTAAATGCAGTAATGATAGAAAATGTTTCATTCCTCGTATCTATATGATATAAATCATTAACCTCCCAATCAATATTGGGGATATCATTTTTACGAGCCATGCTAATCATCTCTGTTGATGTGTCAATTGCTTTCACTTTACAAACCGATGAAGCCAATTCCTTTATTATCATTCCCGTGCCACAACCAACATCCAATATCGTATCATAATTTTTACAATTTTTTTTAGTCTGATGAACGATTTTATTATTAGCTTCAAGAAACATTTTTTTTGTATGCTTATCATAGTTTTCTGCTTTTTTATCCCAAATACTATTCATATTCTAACTCCCACAAACATTTATGCTCCCCACCACCATATAATTGGAAAGCTCGTAATTTTAAACGTAACCTTTTTAGTTCCTCCATAATTTCCAATTCCTTGGATAATAAAGGATGCTGTGCCTTTTATTTTATTTTTCGTAAAACTGTTTGGCAGAATTACATAATCCTCATTTTGTAATTGCACTTTATTCACTTTCATTACTATATCATTTTGGCTTACTGTGATTCCCTCAGTAGAAGCAGCCTTGTCCTTATTATAAATTTGGCTTTTTACATTGACGCTTGCTTTCGTAATGCTAGTCTGCGTAATCCGGTATACACAGGTAATGGAATCTGAGGAGTAGTTGCCTCTGCCAGTGACACGAACCTGAATTTTTGTTCCTGCCGGTGGGATGTCTGTCGTTTCTACCGTGCTTCCAGCAAGACGGACGGTCTTCACTTCATCCTCTAATACCGTATTCTCTACATAGTTGTAGGAAATTGTTTTTTCATAATCGCTTCCCACTTTTAATTTTTTTCCATTTGTATCCGTTACAACAGGACTTGATTTCCATTTACCTGCCTTCGGACTATAAGTAGCATCTAATGCAGTTACCACCGCATTATTAAAATCAGCCTGGGTTATTTTATAGTTACAGCTTAAGGTACCACTATAATTTCCCTTTCCCTTAATGATAATCGTAGGTTGCTTCAAAGGATTGCTGCCATCATTTACAGCAGAATAATTCTGATACGATAACGTGTAATCTACATTTTTCGTAAGTGCAATCCCATTTGAGCTTATAATTAATTCAGGCTTGCTCGCATCCTTCAAATAAGTCATTTCAAATGGTTGACTACCATTATCCATCTTGACATCCATAGAATCATTTAGAGGAAGTTTTGTTATTTTAAAGGTTTTCTTTAAGATTCCCGAATACTGATTGATACCTCTAAAAATAATCGTTGATATTCCTGCCTGTTTATTCTTAAGATAGCTTACCTCATAATCCACACCTTCTGTCAGTTCATCTAAATCTGCATAGATCAGTGAATAATTATCTTGTACAATTCCTTCCTCTGGATAATCATTCGTAAATTCCTTTACTTCTATCCCTGAAACTTTAACTTTTCGAATATCTCTTCCAACAATATTATAAGGAATGCTTTTACTGCCTAGATAGCCTGCACTAGATATTCCATTAACCGTAAGTGTCTTCTTGCCAATTCCAATATTATCATTTCCATAGTCAACGGTATAGTGGACACCCTCCTCTAGAAGTTTTTTTCCATACTTCACAGTAAGCTCTGGCTCTATATCATTCCCTGTGTAGGTTTGATTTGGTATTTTCACTACCGTTAGCTTACTTGCAAGGACCTTTTTTGTAATCACTTCATAGATCAGTCTTGATCCTGTATAATTTCCAATACCTTCTAGTAATACTGGATAGACTCCTGGCTGCCTATAAGCATACTCTTGGGAAAGACTAGGATAACTTACCTTGTAATGTGTATTTTGTTTAAGCTTCGTATTCCCCTGCATTACAACCGGCACCGATTTGATTATTTTTCCATTATAAGCTACTAGAATATCAGCTACCTTAATATCCGCACTATCGATATTTTTTTGAATGATATTAAAGGATACCGTCTGACTTCCTGCGTAGTTCCCTTTGCCCTTTACAATCACATAAGGATAGCTTGTACTTCCTTCGTTATTCACATTCTTGTTATTCTTATAAGCAATCGTATAATCCTGATTTAATTTTAATAATGTGTTCTTGTCATAGACATTGACTACTGGCGCAATTGCCGTACCTGTATACATCTGATTTCCTATAGGCTTAACTGTAAATCCTTTATCTAATTCAAGAAAGTATGGGTAGAGTGAAACGGTTCCCACTACAAGATCTTCTTCCCCGACTTTTGTACCTTGTCCATCCTTTTTTGTATACCAGCCTGCAAACTCTGTTTGATCTGGTGGCGTCATATTATGAAGAGAATCGTAGGTTGATCCATACTCTTTATCCACAGCAATTAACAGATTTCCGCTTACATCATAAAATTGTACCTTGCATTTATTCACAGATACGGTACAGTTCGCTTGTTTCGTTTCTCCCAATCCATTTACAAATTTAGCAGTAATAACCGCGCTTCCCTCTCCAACACCGGTTACTACACCATTCTCAACCTTTGCGACATCTTTATTTTTTGAGTCCCATTCAAAAAGCACCTCATCCGATGTATAGACAGGCTCATAATTAACTTGCAGCTTCTGTGATTGACCATCATAAATCGTGATTGATTCATCTTTAAATTCAATATTCTTAATCACAGCTCGCACAGTTACTTCGCAGGTTGCTGTTTTACCACCCACATTAGCCACAATGCTCGTTGTCCCTAACGTATTGGTAGAAACAGAACATTTATCATAAATTCCAATACCATTTGTTTTATTTTGTACCCATGCAATCCCTGAGTTTTTGGTACTCCACGTAACAGTTCGATTATCCGTTGTATCTTCTGGAAGATAATTTACCTGTAAGTCAAATGCTTGGAAACGTTCCACTGCATTTTGACTTAAGCTTAACTGAATGGAAGTTAACGGGCTGACGGTTGTGATTTTACAGGTTGCAACATTTTCGGAATCGTTTTTATCGACTGCTGTAATCGTCGCCGTCCCTTTCGCTCCATTGGCTCCAACTGCTATGGCAGTTACAAGTCCACTACTATTGACACTTGCAATGGTTGAATTACTACTACTCCATGTGAAGTTCGATGCAGCCACTTTGGAACCATTCATGGATCCCG
>JAQUUB010000002.1:120460-123827 GCA_028694115.1 Lachnospiraceae bacterium | reverse complement strand
TTCGCTCCATTGGCTCCAACTGCTATGGCAGTTACAAGTCCACTACTATTGACACTTGCAATGGTTGAATTACTACTACTCCATGTGAAGTTCGATGCAGCCACTTTGGAACCATTCATGGATCCCGTCAGCTGATACGTTGTCCCCTTGTTCATTGTTTTTGATGTTGTAGAAAGAGAAACGGCATTTGGCATATTCTCATACACTGGGATTTTAAATAAGAAGACACTATTGAGTTTGCCCACATCATAATAAGCTTTTCGTATTTTATTTCCTTCTGAATAGGGCGCCTGAATATTTTGCATATACTGGTGAAGAGAGCTTCCATCTTTAAGACTAGGCATATCAAATTTTTCTAAGTAGATCGTATCTTGTCCAATCTTAATGTAACCACTACCAATGAATTTTGCACCCCCTGCTAACGATGCATAGCGAGTAGTCCAATTTAATGACCTTGCTTTCGTTAACCCACTTATAATTACTGCAGCACCGGAACCGCTGGCACCAATATTAAAGTAGTTATATAGGTGTTCATAACCTGGATATACACCGGAAATTAAATCTGAGGTTCCCTTTCCCTGTTCAAGGAACACTCTTGCCGCTAAATGATAGGGACTAACCCTAAGCGTTTCTGATTTTCCTAATGAATAAAATACATTTGAATAAGTCCTTGTCGTAGAATCTCCATCATCCTTTGGAATCTCTCCCGACATAAAAGTACCACTTAATAATGACTTTACACCTGATTCCGTCTGATAACTCTCATTATAGGTTAAGTGTTCAAATTGAAACAGGTTGGAATCATTTAAGAAATTACGAGGATCCATATAATAAGCAATTCCTGCTTTGCTGGCATAATTCCAATGGGTATCCGCGCTTCCTTCCTTATACTCACTCGGTGCATTATAATAAATCCAGCTATAATTCCCGTATTGCTTGTCAATTGCAGTATTCCAATCAATTCCAGGCTGATATGGTACAAAAGTCCAATTTGGGTGAAGTGCTTTTAATTGATATAATTTATTCCGATACGAGCCTGGGAATGCTTCAATTTCTGCACTGGTATCTCCTCCTACCGCATTCTCATAGGTAGATAATCCTCCCAGGTATTCCTTTTCCCACTCTAAGAGCAGTTCGTCTGAACATGCGAGATAGTACCGTGGAAGATATCCATACGTATCTGTTTCTGCAATTTTTACATAGTACCAGATGGCCTCATCATCAAGTCCGATTGCAACATCCTGAATGAATACGAGCTGTCCACTTTTTACCTTCTTTACAGAATCACTGCCTAATGAAGGGTCCTTTCGTACATCAAAAGAATCCGTCAAATAGACGAGTGCCATGATATCCTTCTGGTTTAGAATTTCACTTAGCGATTGCTTTGCCTTTGTTAAATCAAAGATTCCAATCTCATTCCCGGATACCGCATTCTTAGAAATCATGGTTCCAGGCACTTCGTTTTCTGAGATCTCATTCTCCGAAATTTGATTGTCTGAGATTTGATTATCTGAGACTTGATCATCCAAGACCTGTCCATCCGGAATTTGATTTTCTGAAGTCTGATTGTCTGAAACTAACTTATCTAATACTTGGTTCTCCAGGCCGCCGTTCTCTTCGTTTGTTATGTTGCTGGTTTGAAGAATATCGTTTCCACTATCCGCTATGTAGGTTTGTGTCTGCTCAGCAGCCATCAAGGGTACATTCAGGTTTGCAGTAATAATTGATAAGATTAATACCCAGCTAATCACTCTTTTTTTATCTTTTGTTTGTCTCATATTGATTCCATATCACTTTCTAAAAAATGCTGTCAACAAGGCTCCAGTCATGATAAAGCAATCTGATATATTAAAAACAATATCTTTTAATTTCTTACACTTTGTATTCACACTAAAATAATCCACCACATAATGTCGCTTTAATCGATCCCAGGAATTGCTCATAGCTCCACCCAATAAAAACGCTAATCCCAATCGATATCCATGATTCTCACGATTCTTCTCTGCCACAAATAAGGCTCCACCCAAAAGTGCAGTTAATACACTTGATACCACAGCAACCACTGGCTGTTTTTTATCAAATGCATTTAATGCAACACCTTTGTTATGATGCTTTCTTAATTTTATTTTATTATATAAAATATTTCTTTCTTTCTCTGGCTCTCGTGCCTCTTGCACAACTACATTTTTACCAAAAGGCTTTTCCACCCTATTTTTTATGTAACTATCCGAAAGAAATATTCCCAGCGCTAATGTAAGATATTTCATTTTTTCTCCTATGGGGACGGTTCTCAATTGATAATTATTATGTTAACTATATTTTAGCTTACAAATTAAGTCATGTCAAACGGAATATTTCCCATAAACACTGACTTTTTTACTATTGCATCCATTATTTGGCTGGTAGATTATGTCAACCCAATATTCGCCAATCCGTCTTATTTTTATATCGTTCTATAATCACAAATTCATAACTGAGAACCGTCCCTCTTTATATTTATACGTCCCGATTTGAGATAATCGGTCCTCCGTTCCCTTCAATATACTCCTGGGTGATCGTCACCTTGCCTATATTATCATCTTTTGGAATCTCAAACATAATATCAAGCATAAATTCTTCAATAATTGCACGAAGTGCTCTTGCACCCGTTTCCTTCTCAACTGCTTTTTTTGCAATTGCCCGTAATGCCCCATCCGTAAACTCAAGCTTCACTTCGTCTAGCTCTAATAATTTTTCGTACTGCTTTAAAATAGCATTCTTGGGCTCTTTTAAGATTTGTACCATCATATCTTCCGTAATTCCATTCAGCGTATAAATGATGGGAAGTCTGCCGACGAACTCTGGTATCATACCAAATTTTTTAATATCATCAACCGTTACCTTTTTTAACAGACTTTTATCTTTATCTAGTTTATCTTTGAGTTCCGCCTGAAATCCTATGGAGCTCTGCTTTGATAATCTTTGTTTAATAATTTCTTCTAATTCTGGAAATGCTCCACCACAAATAAAGAGGATGTTTCTCGTATTAATTGTTGTTAATGGTACCATCGCATTCTTACTATTCGCTCCAACTGGTACCTCAACATCACTTCCTTCTAATAGTTTTAGAAGACCCTGCTGTACGCTTTCTCCACTTACATCTCTGCTATTCGTATTTTTCTTTTTTGCTATTTTATCGATTTCATCAATAAAAATAATACCTCTTTCTGCCTTTTCTACATCATTATCCGCCTCTGCCAAAAGTTTAGAAACAACACTTTCAATATCATCACCGATATATCCAGCCTCTGTAAGCGAAGTAGCATCTGTAATTGCAAGAGGCACATCGAGCAATTTAGCCAACGTCTTTACCAGATAGGTTTTTCCA
>JAQUUB010000002.1:110797-120360 GCA_028694115.1 Lachnospiraceae bacterium | reverse complement strand
AAGTTTAGAAACAACACTTTCAATATCATCACCGATATATCCAGCCTCTGTAAGCGAAGTAGCATCTGTAATTGCAAGAGGCACATCGAGCAATTTAGCCAACGTCTTTACCAGATAGGTTTTTCCACAGCCGGTAGGTCCAATCATCAGCATATTCGATTTCTCGATTTCAATACTATCCATGGAGTCTGTGGCTACTCGTTTATAATGATTGTAAACGGCAACGGATATTACTTTTTTCGCATAATCCTGACCAATAATATATTCATCCAGACTTTCTTTTATTTTATGCGGTCTGGGAATTTGATTGATGTCGATAACCGGAGTTTCACTCTTTTCCTTTTTTTTCTTTTTCTTAATCTTCGGTTGTCCTGGGATCATACCTTGTAAATCTGACCAATTAACAAATTGAATATTGGGCATTCCTGGAATTGCACCAGTATTCTTTTCTTTCTTATCTTCTGTTTCCTCATCCTCATCCGTTTTTTCATTGGTAACCTGAGGCATTGATGAGAAATTTTTCAAAGCTTCTGTGTAGTCGAACTGATTCATGGTATTCATAGTTTTATGCATGCAATCAGAACAGATTGATATATTATTTGGCAATTTAAACATTTTACCTGCAACTGTTTCTGGTCTTCTGCATAAATAACAATAATCCTCTATTTCATAATCATCTGTTTCGTTTATTTCATCAATATTATTATATTCTTTATCTGACATTCATTTACCCTACTGCATGTTGCCATCATGCGCTTCGTTTTTTCGAACTGGCGTATTTGTTCGATTTCTCTATTATATATGAATTTTTCTTTTCAAACAAGAGAGAGGGTTCCAACGGAACCCTCTTTAATAAAAATTTAATCTTTGTGTATTAATTTACCTTTTTTCCCAGCATAACAGTGACTGTTTTTTCAACGTATCCATTTTCACTTGCCTGCTGAACCTTAATATCAACTACTGTTCCTGCCGCATAATATTCCAGAATACTTTTTAATTCATCCATTGATTGCACTGTCTGATTATCAAATGATGTAATGATATCCCCTTTCTTAATACCTCCATTTGCTGCTGAAGTACCCTCTGAAACTTGTGCAACATAAACGCCTTTTGGCATACTATACATTTCAGCTACATCTGATGTTACATCTACTCCGGAGATTCCAAGATAAGCGCTGTCTTCCTCTGCTACCTTGACTTTTGTTTCACGATTCATCAATTCATCAATAATTGGCTGAGCTGTTGAAATGGGAATTGCATATCCCATGCCTTCCACACCGCTTGCTGCATATTTGACAGCATTAATACCAATTACTTCTCCATCAATATTTAATAAGGCTCCACCTGAGTTGCCTGGATTAATTGCTGCATCTGTCTGGATTAATTCACTTGTTACATCATCAACGGTTACCTCTCGATTAAGAGCGCTGATTACACCTGCTGTCACTGACTGTCCATATCCTAATGCATTACCAATTGCTATTACAGGTTCCCCCACCTTGAGGTCCTCTGAATCCCCCAATGTAGAAACTTTGATTTTTGACTTTGTATCTTCTGATAAATCTTTGATTGATACTGCGATTACCGCTAGATCTACATCTGATTGTGCACCCTTTAACTGTGCTTCTGCTGTACTTCCATCAATAAACTGTACTGAAAGAGTATCTGCATCAGATACTACATGATTATTGGTCGCAATCAGTAGTTCGGTATCATTTTCACCAACAATAAATCCAGAACCACTTGCTTCATTTTGGTATTCACCCTGTTCTCCCCAGAAAGAATCTACCTTTTCTGTATACATGTTGGTAATAGATACCACCGTTGGCATAACTGCTTCTGCAACACCTGACACATCTGTAAGAGTTGATTTCGTTGCTAACGCATTGGTTGCTTCCTCTGTATTCTCTACCGTATTATTTGATAGGGTATTTTTCTCTTCCTCTATCGTTTTATCTGATTCATTTACAGACTGATCTCCAATTTGGGGAGCTGTACTTGTAATATCTGTTTGATTCGTACTAAAGTTTGCTGTAAATAAATTAACTGCATAGATTCCAGTTCCGGCAAATAATCCAAAAATAAGACCTAATGCCATACAGGCAAATGCTTTTTTTATAAAGGAAGATTTTTTCTTAGGTGTCTTTTTAGGTTCTTCTGGAATGTGGCCTCCAGCAAACTGATAAGAGGAATAACGGTATTGCGAATTCTCAACCACATTTTCCTGTTCTTTTGTATCATCATAATTTTCGTACATAGTTATCATCCTTTCTTTTTGAAATAGGGAAAAGCCCAAATCATTGGACTTTTTTTTCCTTTGATTTAGGCTTAGTTTAACAATCAATTGTGTCGAAATTGTGTTTAAATTTTAAAACAAATGTGTTTTTTTACTCAACTGTCACTGACTTTGCTAAATTTCTTGGTTTATCAACATCGCAGCCTTTTCCAACAGAAACATAATATCCAAATAATTGAAGTGGAATAATCGCAAGTGAATTCGTGAAATATTTATTTGTCTGCGGAATATAAACGATGTAATCCGCCACCTTCTCAATATCTGTATTTCCCTCATTCGTTACCGCAAGCACAAACGCACCTCTGGATTTCACTTCTACAATATTGCTGATGGTCTTTTGATACAATGACTCTTGTGTTAATACCGATGCCACTAAAGTTCCTTCTTCAATCAAAGAAATGGTCCCGTGCTTCAGTTCACCTGCTGCATATGCTTCAGAATGAACATAAGAAATCTCCTTTAATTTCAATGAACCCTCTAACGAAATAGCATAATCAATACCTCTTCCAATAAAGAAGATATCCTTTGCTCCAATATAACGGTTTGCAAATTTTTGAATTCTTTCTTTGCATCCTAAAAGTAACTCAATTTGATCCGGTATTTTTCTCAAATCGTTAATATAGGAATCACGTTCCTCTTTCGTAATGCTCTTCCTTACCTCCGAAAACTTTAAGGCTAACAAATACAACGCAATTAATTGCGCACTATATGCTTTTGTTGTAGCAACAGAAATCTCTGGTCCCGCCCATGTATACATCACATTATCAGCTTCTCTTGCTATGGAACTGCCAACTACATTCACAATACCAAGCACTTTGCAGCCTCGTTTATGAGCCTCTCTTAATGCTGCCAATGTATCTGCTGTTTCTCCTGACTGACTAATTACAATTACCATTGCTCCATCTTCTAAAATCGGATCACGGTAACGGAATTCCGATGCGATATCAACTTCCACAGGGATTCTGGACATACCCTCAAATACATATTTTCCAGTAACTCCTGTATGATAAGCAGAACCACATGCTACAATGTGAATTTTTTTAATCGCCAGAATATCTTCCTCTGACATTCCTAGTTCATCAATGACAACTTCATTATTTCTAATACGTGGATTTAAGGTATCGGTAACGGTTTTAGGCTGTTCATAAATCTCTTTCAGCATAAAATGCTCATATCCACCTTTTTCTGCTGCATTTTCATCCCAGTCAATCGTGACACACTCTTTTTGAATTTCCTCTTCATCTACTGTATAAAAGTTTAAGTGGTCTCCATGTAAACAGACTACTTCCTGGTCATCAATGAAATATACATTTCTCGTATATTTTAAAATTGCAGGTACATCGGATGCAATAAAACACCCATCGCTACTTTTTCCAACAATGAGCGGACTTGATTTACGTACAGCGAATATCTGATCTGGAAAATCTGCAAACATAATGCCTAAGGCATACGAACCTTCTACTCGATGCATAACCTTTGTAATCGTCTCTAATGGATTTCCCTTATAATAATAGTCAAGTAATTGAGCTAAAACCTCTGTATCCGTTTCAGATTTAAACGTATACCCTTTCCCTATCAGCTTGTTTTTTAGGGGAATATAATTTTCGATAATTCCATTGTGTACAACAGAAATCGTTTCATTCGAATTTAAATGAGGATGAGAATTCAAATCAGATGGCTGACCATGAGTTGCCCATCTTGTGTGTCCAATACCAACAGTACCCGGCATTGTCTCTCCCGCATGAGTCAATTCTTCCAATACCTTGAGTCTGCCCATTGCTTTTACTACGTCAATCGAGTTTCCATTAAATATCGACATTCCTGATGAGTCATAACCACGATATTCTAGTTTTGCCAGTCCATCTAAAATAATTGGAGCTGCCTGTTTTGTTCCAATATATCCTACGATACCACACATAATAATGTCCTCCTAGAGTCCTTCTTTATTCTTACCATATCCAGCATGAACATCGATTGGAATCTGTTTCTTATCCCAATACCGTTCCCAATAGGGCTGATTCATTGTAAAGCTATAAATCATCCTTTTAGTTAATTTATGATAGTTATACCCTAACTTATAACCTAATAATTTACAAGCACTTTTATAAAAGAGCTCTGCGATCAAATATGATTTCTTTTCCTCTTTTAAATAAGCAATTGTTTCTTTTACAAGTCTGATCCCTTCACCCTCTGAGGGCACATGTTCAAATATTTCTTTGTGATCCGCCTGAGAAACTGCCAAGTCAAAATTTCTTTTAAATTGTTGCTTACCAGAATAATTATGAGAATGAATTACTTTTGCTTTCGAGGTATAAACTATTTTTTTATCTGCTTCCACAGCCTTGGCTGCAAATAACATATCCTCATTAAATATTGTAAAATTAATAAATCCGCCTAATTCATCAAATACATAACGTTTATATGCTGCACAAACATTGGAGCAAAAATATGTTTTAATCCCAAGTTCACCTATTTTTGACTTATCCTGAACTCTGTCATGATCTGGGTAATTGTAAAGTCTTGTAAATTTTTCTATTGGCCTGCAATCATCATTAGGTAATTGTCTTGCATACGTAGCTGCTACGTCTGTATCAACCATTGGCTTAATCAGCTCTTCGATCATAAATTCATCCGCTGGAACACTGTCTTGTGTCATAAAAATGAGAATCTGGGCATCAGAACGCTTCGCACCTTCATTTCTGGTTTTTCCATGATTAAATTCTCTTTGGGAAATATGCTTGATTTCAACATTTGGAAAATCTTCTTTAAACCTTGTACCGTACATTAATATATTAAAATACTTTTCTTCGGTATTCATAATAATAATTCTACTAGGTCTTATTGTTTGTTTTTTTAAACCTTCCATCAATTCTACAAATTGTTTATCTGGTTTATATGTCGGTATTACGACATCGATTCTTACCTGTCCCATTTTTACACCCATCCGCATGCTTTCGTCATGCTAAATCATGCTTAAAGCATGATTTCAAATCAATAGTTGAATATGTTTTATTCAACATTCACCCATCCGCTAAATAGATTGAGGGAGCTTTCGCTCCCTCGCATATTAGTTTCCTAAATAAGTTGCTTTATCGCTTGCTACTTTATCACTTACCGTTTGTACCGTAGATGTTGGAACATAATCTGAGGCGCCAAATAGGAAAGAATGCAAATCTGTTACATTTTTAACCAAGTCATTTGCAATAACGCTGCTTCCAGCCTTACCCATCTTACCCGTTACGCGTTCCATAGGGAATCCAGTATTATCAACTACTGTATATTTCGTAGCATCTGCCGCATAAGAAATCATTTCTGCCGTTGAAAAGCTTGTCTTTATCTTAGGGAATACTTCATTGATTATGTTATTTAACGTACCAACATTAGCCGTCTTTGCCTTTTTCGCAACTTCCATTAAGACAGTTCTTTGTCTCTCTGCTCTTTTAAAGTCATCTCCAGCAGTATATCTGATTCTGCAGTATGCCGTTGCCTGCATACCATTTAATGTCTGCACACCTGTATTGGTAACGGCTGTATACCCTTTTCCAATTTGTTCTGCCATACAAATCTGATAATTGTTCAAATGCTCAATTTCATCAGATTGAATATCTATTGGAATACCACCTAATGCATCAATGGTATCCATCAACGCAGTAAAATCTACCGTTGCATAATCCGTAATATCCAAATCCAGATTGGTATTCAACATCTGAATTGCCTGTTCAGGACCACCTGCAGCATAAGCCGCATTCGCCTTATTATAGGTATCATTTCCTATGTTTAAGTACGTGTCACGGAATACAGAGGCTAATTTGATATCTCCCGTTTCTTCATTTAAACTTGCAATGATAATGGTATCCGTTCTTGTTCCTTTGCCAAGATTCTTTTCTCTAGAATCAACGCCGAATAGAGCAACATTTTTATAACCACTCATGTGCCATTCGTCTCCGGCTGCTTCTTTTTTTTGTTCTAGTTCTTCATTAATCTCAATTTTATTTTCACCTGAATTAAATGCGGTGTCCTTTTCAATTTTATCACTTTGCACTACTACATAAAGAACCCCCAGCATGATAAACAATACAAGAATTTCTAATGCAAAAAGCATCCTTTTTTTACGTCTTCTTGCTTTTGCCTTTTTACTCTTCCTGCTTGGCTTACTGCTTGTTGTCATAACTTGCTTCTCCAATTCTTTATAATATCAAATACTATAAATTGTATAATAAAAATTAGTACTGCTAAACTTTGGCATTTCTCAATAGATATTACATCATGAAGTCATTTTTTGTCAATAGGCATTATCATTAATAAATCCTCTGAATAGCGTTAAAAACATTATTTTTATATCAAATCCCATAGTCCAGTTTTCTATATAAAATAAATCATACTCTACTCTTTTTTCGATTGATGTATCACCCCTAAGTCCATTAATCTGAGCCCAGCCTGTTAAACCTGGACGTACTTGGTGTTTAATCATATAACGGGGAATTTCTTCCTTAAACTTTTCAACAAATAGCGGTCTCTCTGGTCTTGGTCCCACAATGCTCATATCTCCCATTAAAATATTAAACAACTGTGGCAGCTCATCCATGCTTGTCCTTCGTAATAGTTTCCCGATTTTTGTAACTCTCGGATCATCTTTTACAGTCCAGGCTTCTGCCTCCGCCTGAGGTTTTTGAATCTCCATGGTACGGAATTTGTACATTTGAAATGGTTTATTATGCAAACCCACACGTTCCTGCTTGAAAATAATAGGTCCCTTTGAACTTATTTTAATCCCAATTACGGAAGCAATCATAATAGGAGAAAACAAAACGATTAAGCATAAGGATCCAATCAAATCAACCGCTCTCTTTGCCAACATATTTAATGTATTAGAGAGTGGAACATGCCTGATATTTATGATTGGTAACCCTTGCAAATCCTCCATATAAGGTCTACTAGGTATTACTCGGTTATAATCTGGTATAAATTTAGTATGAACCCCTGATTTTTCGCAGAGTTTTACTATTTTTTCCAAATCTCCGTATTGATCCAGACTTAATGTAATAGCGATCTCATCTAATTTGTTTTCCGGTAGAATGATTTCTAAATTATCAATACAACCAAGTACCTTTACACCCTTATAAATAGTACCTGCTGTTACCCGATTATCCAAAATACCACGTATCACATATCCCCATTGAGGATTTAACCTTATTCTGTTAATATACGCTTCTGCGGATTTACTATACCCAACTAAAAGCACATATTTCATATTAAAGCCTTTTTTTCTGATATATCTTAATGTAAATCGAATAATATTTCTAACAAGTGTTTCAAGTATGATATTTACAATAAAGAAACCAAAAATCAATCCACGAGAAATATGGCGTTGTCCAATTGCATACAAAGTCACCGTAAATAATATAATACCAATTGTATTTACCTTTGTAATATCAATAAACTCTTTTTTTCGGCCAGATAATCTTTTAGAACTGTACAGTTCAAACTGATAGTACAGTAATAGATAACCGAAAACCAAAAAAGGAAGTAGCATATAATATGTTGCAAATGGTAGATGATAAATACTTTGATCTGCAAAGGGACTTGAAAATTTTATCCACATAGCAATGACATATGCAATTGCTATAACAAAACCATCGATCAGGACATGTAACTGATTAAACAGTCTTTGATTATCTTTTATCAAAAAATCACCTCCACAAAACGTCTAACCGTATTGATCCATAATTCCAATTGTATTCTCGCATAATTCTTAAAGTTTCTATTGGAATACTCCAGACGCCTTCCTTCATAGCACAAAAGATACCCTCTCTTAATCCCCGAAAGATAGGCTCTTCCATAGCCTTTCATAATAAAAAATGCTGCTTTAATAAAAAAACCTAAAAACAAAAGTGGAAAATTAATAATAATTTGAATCACTGGCATGTTTTTATAAATCACGTAAATATTATTTCTCGAAGATAATCGGATTTTAAATTCATTATAACGCGATCCTGAATATCCACTACCTGCATGATATACAACTGCTTTGGGCGTATACATGTTTTTATACCCCATGATTTTTGCACGATATCCAATGTCTAAGTCCTCTAAATATGCAAAATGAAACTCATCAAAATATCCAATTTCATCTAAAATTTTCTTTCTATAAATAGCCGCCCCTGCACATGCAGAAAATACCTCTCGTTCTTTATCATAGTGATTACGAGTTTTCCCTTTTCCACTTGCAAATGCCCAACCTAATGCAGAATAATAATCACCTGCACCATCAATTTTTTCAGGCTGGTTAAGCTGCATCATTTTTGCAGCAACAGAAAATATTTTTTCACTTTTTTTAATCGCCTTCAGCATTTCATAAACAAAATCTTTGGAGACTTCCGTATCATTATTCAATAATAAAACATAGGGTGTTTTTGTAGCGGTAATTCCCTCATTCACAGCCCTAGAAAAGCCAAAGTTCTGCGTTAGTTTTAGTAACCGCACATTAGGGAAGTCATTTTCTACCTGCTCTCGGCTTCCATCTGTGGAACCATTATCTGCAACAATCACTTCGTATTCTTTAAAGTCCTGCTTCTCTAATGATCGCAAACACTTTTCAATATATGCTTTTCCATTATAATTTGGTATCACAACCGTAACTTCAACCATAGGATCTCCTACTATTTTATTTTAGAATAAACTCAATATTTGGATCAAAGACAACTAAGTAACCACTTTTACGAATCATTTCACATAATTTGTAAGAATCCATTGATAAAGCATCCGCAAATTCTTTCCGTACTAAAATTGCATTTCTAGATACTGCCTCTACATCTCTTTGAACAGATGCCCCATGCATATATCCGGAATAATGTCTATTTAATCCATAATGATAGGATTCGATTTTCCCATCCTTATTTTTATAATAGCCTGCTGATATAATTTTCCCATTCTTACCATATATTTTACCACCAACTGCACCAATATTTTCTCTTTCCAGATATGATTTCATAATTTCTTCATAATTAGCTGTTATTGGCTTGAGTTTTTCATCCACATAAAGAACGTATTCCTGTGAAGCGTTCTGATGATAATCGATTCGATAATATCCCAAATGCTTTGTATGACTTACATTCCCAGAATAATCATTTCTTTTAAGATAATCTTCTAATACATGAAGCCCTGCTTCGTAAGCATACATTTTACTTTGTGGGTTATCCGCAGTAGATAAAGCATGGGCACGCCAATGATACAATATTTTATCAATATGAGCAATTTCCTTCTCTTT
>JAQUUB010000002.1:0-110697 GCA_028694115.1 Lachnospiraceae bacterium | reverse complement strand
CCATTTCTTTTTAAATACAGGAATCCTTTTTGAATATTATTTTTGATATTCATCCATAAACACCCTTAACTCTTCCGGAGTACCAAGCACATGTACCTTTGAAGCCTCAACATTTGAGATTCTGACTTCTCCTCCTTGGCTGATTAAATAGTTATAAAGTGGAGCCACGTAACGTTCCTTTTTCTCTGCTTCTGCCGCACCTAGTTCTGTGCCCTTTTTTTCTTCATAATATTCTCTGTATAGTCTGCCGTAAAGCTCTGCTGTTTTAAAGTAATAGGCACCCAAAGTGCAATAATCCGAAATTCTTTCTTTTTCCTTTACCTCAATTGCTTTACCATCCTCATCAAGCTTTACAAAACTCCAATGCGTTCCTTCTGCCGTAAAACAAGGAATAAACCCATCTCCTTCAATCTGGCTCTCGTTCATTTCACCCGATTCAACGTACGTATCAATATTATAAATCAATAAACTATCCGCACCATTCCATTTTTCTTCTGCAAGCAATGCGGTAGTCGCTTGGCCATCTGTTCGATAATCAAGTTCAATCACCTCTGCATGAAGGATTCCCATCCCCTTACAGGTTTCCTTAATGAATTCCCTGGAATCATCTTCTTTTCGAACAATAAAATAATAAGTATTGGATTCATCACTGAACCCTGCGAGACTCTCCATCGACCACTCAAAAAGACTCTTATTATGTGCTTCTATTCTATATTTAGGCACTTGATATCCCGCATCCCGAAATCTCTGTCCCACTCCTGCCATCGTAATTACAATATTCACATTAACACCTACTTTTCCTGCAGACTTCATCCATCTCTTCTACTGTCAGCTTTAAAAACTCATCTGGTCTTACCGTCCGGTCATCCACATAGAATCCTTCATGTCCCGGCCACGGCTTTCCATATACAATCTCATCATAGGGTATTTCCCATTTGTCTAACCATGTTAATAATACTTTTGCGGTATTGGCATTAATTAAGCCAATATTACCTTGATAAGTGTTCACATTTCTGGATGTCAATAAAGAAATAGTTGCCCCTTCCCTCTTGTACTCCCTTATCTTATCTACCATTTCCTTATAAGGAACTAGATCTTCGTATCTTTCTTCTTTCTTTTTGAGAGGACAAATCGTTCCATCAATATCAAAAACAAATTTCAAATCCTTGTATTTCATCGTATATTCTCCATTTCCAAAATATTTATTGCATTTAGAATAAATCCAAAGACCTTCTGCTCCCGATCCATATGTAATGGTAACATGGATAAAAATAGAGAAGCTTCATATAACCGGACCATGGAATAATCATACCCATTCTTCGATAAATATTCTTTAAACACTTCTACATATTCATGATTGTCATGCTCAATCTGTAATTCAAACATCATATGATCCGTAAGTTTTATTTCATAAAGTCCACTATTAAAAAAATCATAGTTTCCACAGATCGAATGGGATAATTTTGCTACGTCATAATAAGGATTAGTATACAAATCCTCTTCTTTTTGGCATCCTTTAGGATCAATCAATCTAAGGATACCTGCATCTCTTTGATATAAAATATTAGAAAAGCACAAGTCTCCATGGCCTATCACTAATTCAAAAGGACCTGTTTTCTCATTGGTTAATTCTTGATATGTTGTTTCATATTTTTCAAGAATATCATTAATTCCGTTATATTTCGTACCAGTGATAATCATTTGTTCTATTTTAGGAAAATCTTTATGTTGTTCTAATTCATGGATTCTCTTTTTGACTTTTTCAATATATAAGTGATTGGCCGTATTCTTCCATTCATCAATTCCGACTGTTTTTCTTACTCTGGTATTCAAGAATTGAAATAAACGATCTAGAATACTACGGAATTCCTCTATCGTCACCGCTCCATGGACATAGCGGACTGCTATATCTGTCATATGATATCTTTCCATTGTATAAGATGCACTTTTTTCATCCTCCGTATAATCAAAAGGCATTACAAACCACATTTTCATACTATCGGGTAATAAATGGTAGAAATTATATTCCGATTTAATTTTTTCCTTGTTGGTTGATTTTTTAGTGACTGTATATTCATCACCCTCTAATGCATTAAAAAATCGGGCTTCAAACCCGCTGGTGATAAAGGTTAAGAACTCCTCTTGTATTCCAATATTAACAAATACATCTGCCTTTAGTTCTTCTAGTTGCTTTAGACGAAAAGAAAGAATCTGTGGGTCATTGGATAGATTTTCAATAAAATGCATATAAGATGTCATAGAAGAGAAAATTCCCATAGCAGGTTCCCCTTCACAAAATACCACATAATCCTCTTTTACATAGGGTGCTTTTTGCATAACAATTTGAAATTCATGATGATCTTTTATCGCAAAGTTTGAAAATATATGACCAATTACCGTCTGCTCCTCATAATATGCAAAATTCGGCTGCTTGTCTTTCCATACTAACATTTTTTTAGATACATGCTCCTGCATAATCTCAGAAAGCTTTTTTCTTTTAAAAATGGTGTCCCCAAAACTCTTTCCACCTGTGATACTTGCGATTTCATTATTTGGTTTTATACGATCATCAAAAACAATAATAACCTGTTTCATACACGCTCCCTAAATCTTCTCACACCGATATACAAATAACCTAAAACAGTTCCTATTAATAGAATTAGCGCACCTATTATGCAATACCAATTTAATAAATCACTTTTTCCCGAGAGAAAAATTGCTGCAATATATCTGGAAAATTCTTCAATATCAAATATAATATCAAAATATTTTCCTAATACAAATAGAACACAAATATCTAGAATCCATCCTGCGCATGAAAAAATGACAATGAGAGGACTTCTCCCAATAATTAATTGTTTGCAGTAATCATACCATTCTTTCATTACCTCTATACCTTTTAAAGCTAACAGTGACCGTCTTGATTTCTTATTTTGAATCAAATATTTATTGATATAAGCATAGGTAGACAGAAAAGCTTTATAGCCCAAAGCAAGCATAAAAACAGCCAATAAAAGTAGTCCTGCAACTACTGTGAAATTTTTAGTAATAAACAACTGAATTGGAATCAACAAAATCAGCAAAGCTGCTGTATCAAAAAATCGATCCACCAATACACTTAATATGCCAATTTGCAGCTTATGAACTTCCTTCGTAATTGAAAAAATACGAAACACTTCTCCTAGCTTAAATGGAATCACTAAATTCACTAATGTAGTTTTTAGATATAAAATCACAAACCGATCAAAAGGTATTTTTTGTTCCAGAAGTACTAAATAAAGCCGAAACATCTTTACCACATGTGCTGCTAAGAAGCATAGTAAAAAAAGTGGTATTAGCATTACATATTCTCTCATAGTTCCCTCATTCAGTTTCGTATGTTTCAATCACCTTTTCGCGGTAATCACTCGTAATCACTTCTTTATTTTTTAAATAGGCAAACAGCATTTTCAAAACAGAAACTGCCTGATTTATCATTTTCACGTTTGAAACTTGATCATCCTCTCGCCATGAGATAGGATAAAAGCGAATATCATGATGGTAATAATCAGATGCCAATACCATACAATAATTAAACATGAGATTATCAGGAAATTTTTTATAGAACTCGTTTTCTAACATGGATGTTTTGTACAAATTTAATCCTGATCCTAAATCAAATACACGTTTCCTGATAACTGCTGCGAAAAGGAAATCATATACGATATTTCCAAATGTTCGAAATGCTGAATATCCCTGTAATCTTGAACCCATCATAAATCTTGCGCCTAACACACAATCATAATTCCTATGAATGCCTTTTTTTAATACAGGCAACATATCACGTATGGTTCCCTGGTCATCACCATGAAGGACACAGACAAAATCAAAATTATGTTCCTTGGCATAAGAAAACGCCACCTTGTGAGAACCTCCAAGTCCATAATTTTCTTTATTTTCAAGTAATTTCAGATGGATTTCTTTATGTTCCCTTTGAAATTCCATCACTACCTGTTCTGTATGATCGGTACTTCTATTATTTACAACAATGACTTCCGTAATATATTGTAACACTTCTTCATCTAATTGTCTTAGTACTCTTATCACTTGCTTTTCACAATTATAGACTGGTATAAACAGTAATATTTTTTCCATTGTACTCCCCTCTGTATGCTTTAGCATATATTATTCCATTTTCATAGGAACATAGGTATTTTCATATCGGTAATCATACATACTTGGTTCTACCCAGGTATTTGTAAAGATTCCTACATTTTTACCAGCATCATCTCCAACATCATTTAAAACCTGTTGTGTATAATGATACTCGTCTACCATATCTTTTGCTTTATATGCCGATAATACGGTAGAAGCCAGAACAAAATTCGGATTATTTCTGCACAACTCTGTTTGTGTATCAATTATTTGGGTGAAAAGATCATCATCGGATCCGGTTCCACCAATTCTTATCATAAAAAATTTATCAAGCCCCTCATGATAGAGAGCCGTCGAAAATTGATACATATTTGCAAGGTATTGTTCCATTGGTATTTTCTCTAATACATCATTTTCACCTTGTAAAAAAACCAGATATTTGTGTCTTACCTGATATCCATTACTATTCAGCCAATCATATGCTGTCCGATAACGAGATACGATTTCATCGCAAACCGGTTTTGAAGCCCAATAAGGAGAAGACATGCCTCCTTTTGATGCAGAAACTGCCACAACCGGTACTCCTGTTTCCTGATAGTAGGCATTTACAAATGCAGTTACCAGACTCCCTCTCTTTGCGTAAAAATCGTTCATAATAGGGCTGTTTTCATAAAATCCAAAAGGCTCTGTAATTGTATATAAACAAGTGGGATTCGATACTGCACGGAATTCACCTCCCGCACCCTCTGTTAATTTTGGTGCGAGGGAGGCATCTCCACCAAAGCCTGCCATATTGCTCTGCCCTGCAAATATGATTAAATCTACTTTCACTCTTTCCTTCTTAGAAACTTTCATAGTATCCTGTTCAAGGATTTCTGCCGCACTTAATTGTTTTTCTAATTCTGGCTCCAGATTTTCTGGTTCTGTAACTGGCTCTTCTTTAGGTTCTATAACTGTCATATCGGATATCGTATTTTCACTTACCTCTTCCTTCGTATCTGCATTCTTAAAAACTGCTATCCCAGTAATCCCTGCACATAAAAGTATTAAAATCGTAAACAGACGTACATATCCTTTATTCAATTGTCAACCCTTCTTTTCTATAAATATTTTTCGAGTTACAAAATTGTAAACCATAACAATTCCCGTAGCAACTACTTTTCCAAATATTTCAATCCACTGATTCATTAATTCAAAATGAATTGCAGGGATAAGATGGTACCCTTCTACAATTATCCAAATAATCAATTCAGTTAATACTAAGCCTATTAAACTCAAAATAGTAAACACCATAAATTCTTTTTTCTTATCGGCATCTTCTTTTCTTTCAAACACAAATGCCATGCTTGCTACATAATTAAAGATAAGCGAAATGGTGAATCCAAAAAAACCAGCAACTAAATAATGAACACCAAATAATTTGATTAATACCGTGTAAATAGCAAAATCTAAAATTGCAGATATTCCACCAACTACACCAAATTTTAATATCTGCTTAATCAGTTTTTGTATTTTTTCATCTTTAAACATAAAAACTCCTTATTTATCCTTTTTGTTTTACTCTAATTCTTTATTCAACTTTCGAAAATCTTTAAAAGCTTGTTTTCCAATTTTAATTATTCTCCTCATATTGATGGAGTTCACTCCGCCCTGTCTTGGCCGAAATGTAATGGGAACATATTTTACATTCAGACATTTTTTCGTATAAATTACATTGATTAAAACATTTGTAAGAAAGAAATCGTTTGGAATCAGCTTTAACTGCTCTTTCAATGTTTTTGTTTCCATTAAACGATATGGTGTATTTGCATCTACAACATCTACATGAAAGCAAAGACGAATCACAAGTTTCAATACCTTTGTAACAAAAACTCTTGATGCACCATCTTTTCTATGGTTTCTATGTCCTACAATCATTTCATAATTTTTTCGTTCTTTCCAGAATGGTGGGAATTCAGCAGGTAAGGTCTGTCCATCAGAATCTGTTTGAAAGATGTAATCTGCCCCCTGATTCACTGCAAAATCGTAACCAAATAAAATCGTAGCTCCGTGTCCGCCATTGGGTTTCGTCATTGCAACTAGCTGTGGTCTTGTTTTTGCTGCACTCTCCAGCTGTTCATAGGTGTGGTCTTTACTACCATCATCAATAATAACTAATCTGCTTTCTTCCCCAATCTTTTCTACAACAGGATACCAATCGTCAATTACCTGATTAATTGTCGCTTCCTCATTATAGGCAGGTATCACAATGTATAGCTTATCCATAAACTTCTCCAATCTTTTATATGTGCTTGATTTTTCTACCAGAAATACAAGTTTGTATTCCTTTTATAGTCATTATTATGGTAACTAAATAATAAAAAGCACCAACACACAATAGTGAAATACTTGATTCATGAAAAACTCTTAATATAAAAAATACTGACAAAACAAGTATCACATACATGATTGTTTCATATTTTTTAGCACTCTTTTCTCCATCTATAAAGTAGCAAAAAGGGAGAATCAAAACAAAATAATCATACGATCTATGATAAGTAACAATCAAAGACCATAATAATAGAATAGAAATCAAAAGCTTGTCTTGATAATTAGGAAAAAATATTGCAAGGGCAAGTAAGAACATCATAATGAAAACAGTTACCATCATAGCACTACTCGATCCGCCTAGAAGCGCCCCAATATCCAGGCTACCCTCACCTACTAAAGCACTTGAAACTTTAAGTGGCTGTATAATCATGGAAATAAAACTCTCTCCCAGCCAAGCTGCAGCTAAAAACGTAAGCACAACATGAATTAAAATAGAGATTCCTAATTCTTTCCATTTCCTTTTATAAACAAAATAGAGAGTAAGTGGAACCGTTAAGGTATATTTAAAATAACATACCGTAAGGCTAATGGCTGCTGAAAATACTCTATTATTCTCACTAAACCAGACTGCTAATAAGAAAAACAGGAACGAAAACAAGGTGTGCTGTCCCACTCCGATTTGATTTCTCCAAGGGGTACCTGCGATCATCAGTAGTATCAGTACCTGGTAATATTGTTTGTTTAAATCTTTTAAAAATGTTTTTCGAAGTAAAAAAGCAATACCGATGGTAAATAACAGATTGGATATGAGCCATGCATATCTGGCCGCCATTGGCTCCAAAAATGTGTAAGGAAGTAATAGAATGAGTAAAGATGGAAACTGGTTTGCTTCCATCTGTTTAAAATATTCTTCATATCCCAAGGAATTCATTACACCAGAAGGATTTAATGATTCAAGATATGGATTAATTCTAAGCGTAAGTGCTTTCACTGCGTCCCATTGAAAATCCTGACTATACAAAATAGCGTTACGACAGCCCTGTACAATAGACAGGACTGCCAAAACGCCCAAAATAACGGATATTAAATTCCATGCAATTTTTTTATTCTTATTTTCTATTTGCATACTTTCTCCATACTATTTTGAAAGTTCAACGACCTTTTCCTTTAGATTTTCTAATTTTTGCTCTGCATCCTGTAAGCTCGAACCTTTCACACCCATGTAAAACTTTATCTTAGGCTCTGTTCCAGATGGTCTTGCGCAACACCATGACTGATTGCTAAGATCAAAATAAAGAACGTTTGAATTTGGTAATCCTGTTTTCTTAACAGTTCCTGTTTTCATATCTGTTGCAGTATCCATAGTATAATCTCTAAATTCTTTTACTTCTAAATCTCCAAAATTCTTTGGAGGATTCTTTCTGATTTTCTCCATAATGGATTTGATTTGTTCTGCACCATCAATTCCTTTTAAGGTAATTGTATGGATTCCCTCTAAATAGTATCCATATTCTTCATATATTTTTAGCATCTGATCCCATACGGTAATTCCTTGCTTTTTGCACCATGCTGCAACCTCACATAAAGCCATAACTGCAACAACTGCATCCTTATCCCTTGCATGTGTGCCAACCAGACATCCATAGCTTTCTTCAAGGCCAAAAACATATTCGTAATTTTTTTGTTCTTCAAACCATTTGATTTGCTCACCGATATATTTAAATCCTGTCAATACCTCAATTAATCTTACACCGTATGCTTCTGCTAAAGAATCCGCAAGATTTGTAGTAACAATTGTCTTTACTAATGCTGCATTCTTTGGCAATGTACCTACTTCCTTTCTTTCTCTCAAAATATATTCTGCAATCAGCATACCAGACATATTTCCAGTGAAAGGAATGTATTCGCCCGTTTTAGAGTCTTTTGCATAAACCCCAAGACGATCTGCATCAGGATCCGTTGCCAGAACAATATCAGCATCTTTTTCTTTTGCTAATTTAAGAGCCAGCGTAAATGCTTTGGGATCCTCTGGATTTGGATAATCCAATGTCGTAAATTCAGGGTCTGGTAATTCCTGTTCTGGAACAACATATACATTTTTAAACCCTAATTCTGATAGGATACGGCGCACTGGTAAATTACCCGTACCATGAAATGGCGAGTATACAATTTTTATGTCATCTGCCACCTCTTTAATCACTTCTTCATGAATAATCAGCTTTTTAAGCTCTGCCATATAGGCATCATCAATTTCTTGTCCAATCACATGGTAAAGCTCTTTTGCTATTGCTTCTTCTTTACTCATCGTCTTTACTTTATGATAATCCGTAACATTTTTTACTTCATTAATAATTTCAACATCTTTCGGTGATGTTACTTGTGCACCATCATCCCAGTAAACCTTATATCCATTATATTCCGGTGGGTTATGACTTGCAGTCACTACAATTCCTGCTGTACATGATAATTTACGAACTGCAAAGGATAATTCAGGTGTTGGACGAAGTGACTCAAAAACATAAGTCTTAATCCCGTTTGCACTTAAACACAATGCGGCTTCATCTGCAAATTCTGGAGACATAAAACGAGAGTCATATGCAATTGCTACTCCTTTATCAGCAGCATTTTGCATTAAAATGTAATTAGCAAGACCTTGCGTAGCCTTTCTCACCGTATATAAATTCATTCTGTTGGTACCTGCCCCAATGACACCACGAAGTCCACCGGTACCAAATTCTAATTCTTTATAAAATCGATCTTCTATTTCTGCTTGATTATCAGCGATGTTTTTTAATTCTTCTTTCGTCGCATCATCAAAATAAGAATCCTTTAGCCAAAATTCGTATTGTTCTTTGTAATTCATAACTTTTCTCCCATCTGCATGCTTAAGTCATGCCAAATCATGCTTACGCATGATTACAAATCAATCAGATAATCATCGTACCAAAATTTTCATATTATTATATCATAGATAGAACTAACTTAACATACTTTTTTCTTTCCCATTTAACGTATAATTACTATGATCTAGTGAAAAATTAATATTATAATAAGGGTCCCCTTTATCAAGAACTTCCTTCCACTTACTACGAAAACGCTCTGCCTCCTGATCATATCTCTTCGCATTTTCTGGATTTTTATCTATCAAGTCCTGTCCTCTGGATTTGGATTCATAATGATACAGCTCTGCAAAAGGTGTGAAAATATTTACTTTTCCTGCATTTCTAAGTTTCAGGCAAAAGTCAACATCATTGAGAGCTACCGCAAATTCCTCACCAAAGCCCCCTACCATTTCATAATCAGACTTTTTAACCATTAGACAGGCACCTGTAACCGCCGAAACATTCTGTGCATAGCATAATCTTCCCATATAACCAAGGTTCTCTTTTTGTAATTTATAATGAGAATGTCCTGCTGTTCGATGTGCACCAAGTCCTAAAACAATGCCTGCATGCTGTATTGTGTAATCTTCATAATACAATTTACATCCAACTGCACCTACATCTTTTCTCTGCGCGTACATCAAAAGTTCTTCCATAAAGTTTCTTGTGATAATCTCGGTATCATTATTTAGCAAAAGTATGTAAGTTCCGGTCGCTTCACGAACACCAGAATTTACAATTGCTGAATAATTAAATACACCCTGATAAGTTATTTTTTTAACAAGTGGACAAGATTCTAATTCCTCATAATAAGCAAACGTTGCTGCTTCTGTACTATTATTTTCAACCACTATGATTTCATAATTTTCATAAGATGCCTTAATGGTAATGGATTCAATACATCTTTTTAAGTCTTTTGCATGATCCTTATTTGGAATAATAATAGAAATCTTAGGTCTGTCTGTCAACTCATATTTAATTCGAAAGATGGTTGCAAACGCACGAGTGCTTTCAATCTTAAAGTTTCGAAATCCGCATGTTTCCAAATGAGCAGCGACTGCTCCTTTTGCTGCATCAATCGCATACGTTTTGGCATTAATGTCAGAAGCCACAGAAGCGGCATGAGAGCGCCAGTAATACAATATTTTAGGAACATGATAAATGTTCTTTGCAGCAGCTGTTAGTCTTAAGATCATGTCATGATCCTGGCTTCCATCAAATTCACTTCGAAATAATCCTGTTTTATCTAACAGACTTTGCTTAAACACTGAAAAATGGCAGATATAATTATTTGCTCGTAGATTATCCAGTGAAAAGTCTGGTTTAAAATGAAGGGTAATCATATTGTTAACACTATTTCCCTGGAAAGTAGCTTCATCACAATATATAAAATCTGCATCTGTTTGTTCTAGCACACTACTATATTCAAAAAGTACCGAAGGATGTAATAAATCATCATGATCAAATAACCCAATATAATTTCCCGTAGCAAGTTGAAAGCATACATTGGTATTCCCTGAAATGCCTAGATTCTTTTCTATTCTCTGATACTTGATACGGTTTCCTTCCGTCTTTTCCTTTTCTATATATTCAGAGACAATTTTTTCAACATAGGTATGTTCCTCATCTGACCCATCTGCTAAACAGAGTTCCCAATTTTTATAGGTCTGTGCAAGAACAGAATCAATCATCTCACGGAGAAAATTCTCAGGAGTATTGTATAGAGGTACTAAAATACTATATTTAATATTCTTTTCAAAAATAGTTTCTCTTTGTGCTTTTGCTTGTTCCTCATTCGGAAAACTTAATGTTCCATGTAGCTTATACGCACCCATTTCTATGAATTTGCTCTTTACTTTTCGAATAAGATTTTTGAGAGACCCATAGCGTTTCATACGAATTACTAAATGCTTCATTTTTGCCCACATCGTTCGAAAAGGCTTAATCATACGAAACAACATACTGTTCTTTACCTGCATTACCTTGAGTTCTAAATCGGCCACACGAGCTTCTGCTGAAACTAAATGCTCTGTTAATTCTCTGTTTTTCTTCTCTTCTTTTTCATACAATGACTTATAATATTCCGCTAAAGCCTCTTGTTCTTTATCTGCCATTTTGTCTCCTTCACATAACATTTTCCAGTCCATTCTGATGTCAACCCAACCTTCACATCATAAGTTGCACCCTCTGAAAGCTTTGAAACAGGTATTTTACATAGGAATCCTGACATCATAATATATTTTTCTCCTGGAAAAACATCTTCTAAATCTTTTCTATATTTTGAAATCACAGAACATTGCATTTGGTCGTTTTCCGAAACTAAAATCAATTCTTTTTGAAATCTCAGATTGTTTTTTCTCGAAAAGAAACACCATCCTTCTATTTCATATATAGGAATCTGATTTTCATCTTCTGGCATCTTTAAGTCCATTCGATCAATATTAAAATGGAAAGAATCACTCTTAAAAGCTACAAGTTTTTTTTCATTTACAGGAGTAATCGTTGTGAAATGATCTTTTTTCTCCCATTCCATTGGATAATCAATCTCATAAGCCAAAGAATTTCTACTAAAATACTTATGATAAAAAGGATCCCCTGTTTGTTTTAGAAAAGGATGTTTTTGATAAAAAAACTTCTTTTCGCTTATTAATCGTTCTCTTTTTTTCGCATTCTGAATGTCATTTCCTCTGGATATGGATTCATAGTGAAGCAAAAAACACTCGTTTATGACAACGTTAAAATATCCTTTCTCATACAAATCAACACACAAATCAACATCTGTATAAGACACTTTGATTCTCTCATCAAAGGCACCCACTTCTTCGAATTTAACTCTTTGAATCATCAGGCACGCACCGGTAACAGCAAGTACATTATAATTCAATCGGTTTCTGCCTCGATCATACACCTTTCCATCCGGGTACGTAGCTAGTTTATGAGAAGGTCCCACGTCTAAATCGGTAATCCCAACATGCTGAATCAGCTTTGTTTCAGGATATAATAATTTAATACCGACTGCACCAACATGCGTTTTCTTTGCATAGCACAACATTCTTTGCATAAAGTGATTGCATTCCGTAACTTCTATATCATCATTCATAAATAAAAGAAAATCACCTGTTGCTTTTGCTGCTCCAAAGTTGCACAGTGTAGAATATTCAAATTCTGAAGGGTGATAGTAATAGGAGAATTGTAATTCTTGAGACAACATCTCCGATTTTATACGATTTTCTTCCTCGCTCCCATTATCAACCACGATGACTTCATAGTATTCATAGTCAGAATACTGTTTTATGGAGGAGACGCATTTTTTTAACATCTCACAATTATCTTTACTGAGGATAATGATTGATATTTTGTTTACAGATTCTGTCTTCTCTATCTGAAATGGTTCTTCTTGTTTACTGCTCGTATCATAATAATAATTTTTTTCAGAAAAATGATGAAATAGAATCTCAGGAATATGAACAATTTCCTTTGTTGCAAAGGCACATTCCTTCAAAAAATCCATCAATTCCTGATTTGTATTTCCCATTTTTGACAATTCACAGATAGATACCCTCCCTTTTGCAATATCTTCTGCATATGATTTGCGAAGAATAACAAAACCACCAAAATAGAAAAAACTATCTAGTGTATCTGGAGACCAATCTGGTTTTAACCATGGACTTTTCCGTTTCCCTGTTTCATGATCTATCTGGTCTTCGTCTGTATAAATTAAATCAGGATTATACTTTTCAATATATTGATTGATTATGAAAAATGCTGTTTCTTCCACTTTACCATCAACATTTGCAAACGCAATATAGTCATCATTCAACAGACATTTATCATCACCATTCAAAGGATTGGTTAGTGGATGTTCACCTAGCCAAAAAGTATATGGATTTTCAGCTCTCTCTATTTCCTTAAGATAATCTGACTTTTTCATAAGGTCCTTTCCTTTTTTTAAAGATTGAATTCTGCATATGGGTAATTCCCTCAGCTATATTTTCAAAGAAATCCTTACGGAACATGGTGATTGTATATTCGATATGGATTTTCTGACCTCCATTTATCTTTTCAATAATTATCTGAGGATCATCTGTATGATAGAAAACGGTATTTCCTGGCATAACCGTACCATTTACTAATACACACTCTACTCCAAAATTGTGAAGCATTACCATACAGGGATAAGATGCTGGGTCTATTCGGACTGCCTTTACATCAGCTTCTGTTACAAACTCAAGAGTCACTCTTTCCTCATCGGTAAAGGTGGCAGTATAAAAACACGTGTTATTTTCGTTAAATCCATCCCCTTTATCAAAGTAGACTTTTACACGGTCACAGCGTGGTAAAAGAGCTCCATACTCTGCAAGTCTTGCAATTGATACAGCATTTCTTCCCATTAAAGAATACATACTTACCAAAGAAAACTTATCTCCAATAATATATTGTTGGAAATGATGTTCCATTTGTTTATATAGGACTACTTCCTCTTTTGAAATACCAAATCTCTCATAAATCTTATTCTTAATTGCAAACTCTTGTTTATCATGAAAGAAATAATAAAATAACGCGCGGTATATTACGAAATTAATTGGAATTGGAAATTCAAAGGTCCATTCATAATCAATCACATTCCATCCTTGATTGATTATAATATTTGAAAAAATTAAATCTAGATTTGTTATTTGTAAACTTTCCTGTTCTCCAGGAAGAGCAACATTACCAAATATCGTTTGGTATGGTTCCGTCATTGTAAAAGGAACCTTCTTATTCATGCCTCTTATTGTGGAACAAAATTCATCAATCTGGTTTATTAGTTCGTCTATTTTTCCTTGGTCATACAACTCATCTAATTTCTGCTCTAATGTCTTCCCTGTCAGATATTCTAATTGCATCATTATTTGGTTTGAGTCTCTGTCTTCTTTTAATATCCCTTTATTGGGCTTTAGTTTTGTTCCTTCATATTGCTCTATCTGTTTATCATAATGATTTGCAAGCTTTGCAACGTGTTCTTTTGCAATAGGACTATGTGGTGTTTTCGATACAAACATTTCTCCATATCCGTTTTTTTCAATATCTGTACGAATACAGAATCTATCATCTCTTTCATTCGAATGCTTGGAATAGATTGGTTTCCTTGTTGTAAAGCTTTCCACCTTTTCATCCCTATTCAATATTGCAAGATAGGAGTTTGAATAAAAAGGAAACATATCTTCACGAATCATCTCATCAAAGGCTAATCCCTCGTCAAATGCGATTACCCTCTCCGCATCAAAATTTCTAATGTTATCGTTCAGTTCCCCCACCTTCGGAAGATATTGATCGGAGTAGATGGTAATCGGTAATTTATAATCAGGATACGGATAGAAAAATTCACTACTGAAACCACACCTTTTTACTAATTTCTCGAGAGAATTCTTGGAGAAAGTTTTTACTCCCTCTGTTTTTGTATAACCTTCGATTCCTTCGAAAAACTTTCCTACATGGTCCTCTTTGCACCCAGCCCAATATTTCATTCCATATTTATTTTCAATCGCAATTACAATCTGACCACCATTTGTTAGATGAGAAGATAATATTTCTAAAAATTTCTCATAGGGGGAATCATCTTTGATATAGCTTGCTGCATATTCAAAAACACCTATTAACATGATATAATCATATTTTTCAGTTAAATGGATCTCTACATCTTGAAAATTCCCCACCTTAATCTCAACATTATCTTTATCCTTATTTCGATATGCATTAATCAGACTTCTTTTCTTACTAAGTTCAATACACGTAACCTTGTGGGCTTTTTCTGCAAGCGTACCAGTAATGGCCCCACATCCAGAACCCACTTCCAACACACGATCATGCTTTGTAATTGGAAGGAAGTCTACAATATTTCCGCGAATATGGGATAAATGATAGAGCATGGACCAGCGACTGTTTTCTGCAATTAGACGATTATATTCCTTTTTGGAATGGCTTTTTACTGTTTCTAATAGCGCATCCTCTTCTGCACCTTCGCTATAAAAGTCTTCACCTGGATAATTGCTGTAGTCAAGAAGTACCTCACCTATCTTTTCAACTTTGTTTTCTATCTTCATACCATGTTCCTTTCAACTTCCCTGTATTTCAAACACGTCTAACTTCTGTTTCTGAGTCCATATCATAATAACCTGTTGTATCTTTCGATGAGATTACCTGCAAATTAAAGATATCATACATTCTATGATATACGGTAAATTCACCCTCTCGATATCCTGTACATCCAAGAGAAATCAGATATTCTCCTCCCTGTAACGACATATTCTGGGTGAAGGTTACGATTAGGAATTCACCGGGTCCCGGTGTACCGGTGCTGATTTTTTCAAACATAGTATTGGTACCGGTAATTTCAACACCTAATCGATTTTTATAAGATACTGCAATAATTGGTTCCGAAAGATTATCATAAAACCTTACTTTCATTTTTATGGTAAATGGCTCACCCTTAATAATCGTATTGGTAATGTTACCACTATTATCAACTGCACAAAAATCTTCTATCTCCGCCAACCCGCTTCCATAAACATCCTGGTCCGGATTCAACGTCATCTTATCTTTCCATAAACTTCCTTTTGGTTGCACATTTTTTGCTGCATTGCTCATTGTACTATCGTCAAGCTGGTGTACCAACACCTTCTTGTACATATCGATCATATCTTTTGGTGTGCCTTCACCAAGTTTTTTCCCATGCTCTAGCAAAACAACTCTGTCACAATACTTGCTGATACTGCTCAAATCATGACTCACAAAAAGGATGGTCCTTCCTTGTGCTTTAAATTCTTCAAATTTATGATAACACTTATTCTGAAAAAACACGTCTCCCACAGATAGTGCTTCGTCAACAATTAGTATTTCTGGTTCAATATTGATAGCAACTGCAAATGCAAGTCTTACGAACATACCACTCGAGTAGGTTTTTACCTTTTGATAAACAAATTCACCAATATCAGCAAAGTCAAGAATATCCTGTAATTTTGCATCAATCTCTGCCTTCGAGAAGCCAATCATGGTACCATTCAAATATACATTCTCAATACCTGTAAACTCCATATTAAAACCAGCACCTAATTCCAAAAGTGCTGAAATCCTACCATTAATCATGACATTTCCTGACGTCGGATTTAAAACACCTGTAATAATTTTTAATATTGTCGATTTTCCAGATCCATTGGTACCAATGATGCCTATTGTTTCTCCGCGCTTTACGGTTACATTTACATCTTTCAAAGCATAATGTTCTCTAGAAAGTTTTTTTCTTCTTGCCATACCCAAGGACTCTTTTAAACGGTCCATTGGCTTATCATACAGCTTATATACTTTATCTAAATGCTCCACCTGGATAGCTATTTCTTCCATTCTCAATCTGTACCTTTCTAATTTTAGAGCACATCAGCAAAATGTACTTTCAATCTCTTAAATATTACTGCACCAAATAGAAATGTGGATACGGTAAAGATCCAAAAATATGCTGTAGAATAGAAATGTTCAAAGAACCACATCTTATCAAGAAGAGCCATTCGATAACCATCTACAATATAAAAAACTGGATTTAATTTAAAAACCATCTGTAGCCATCTTGGTAAGATTTCTATATTCCACATAATCGGCGTTATCCAAATACCCACCTGCAAAACAATAGATATCATTTGTCCCAAGTCTCTAAAAAACACTACAACGGAACAAGTAATATAACTAAGTCCCAATGTAAGCATAAACATACAAAAAGTAAAATAAAAAATCTGTAAGGTATAGAAATCAGGAAAATATCCATAACAGCATAATAAAACCAGCGCAAAAAGCACAAAAAAGCCATGGATAAACATAGCTGAAATCACTTTAATAATAGGTAAGATACTGATTTTGAATACTACCTTCTTTACAAGATATTCGTAGGATAACAGAGCACTTGTCCCCTGGCTTAGTGCATCAGCAAAGAAAAACCATGGAACAATACCAACAATAAGCCATAATACAAATGGATATTTTCCTGCATCAAGTCCCCAGTCACCACGCATGACCGCAAAGACAAACCAATATACCAAGACCGTAATGACTGGTTGAACAAAGGCCCAGAAAACACCCAGATAATTTCCTGAATACTTTGATTTAAAATCATTTACTGACAGTTTTGCGATAAGCTCCCTATTTTGCCATAACTCAATGGGCAAAATAATAATCTTATCGTATAACAGACAGAATCCAGTAAATGCACTATCTAATAAAACGCATGATATTATCTTTTTAATTATTTCTTGTGCTTGTACGGCTAGTGGATTGTGATGCGTAATAATATAGACATTTGCAATGATCACAAAAGCCAGTCCTACCAAGATCACTTTTTTCTTTTTGGTCATAATTATAAGTTTCTCTCTGCCTTGTAATCAGCAATCCCTTTCCATTCTTGATCCTTATCAGAAAAAGTTAATTCCGCTACGTCCTCAAAAGGCCATTCGATTCCAACTTCTTTGTCATTCCATAAAATACCGCCCTCGTCATTAGGGTGATAAAAATCAGTACATTTGTAACAAAATTCTGCATAATCAGATAATACCAGGAAACCATGTGCAAATCCCTTAGGAATGAAGAATTGCTTTTTGTTTTCCTCTGATAAGCGAACACCATACCACTGTCCAAATGTTTTGGAACCTTCACGCAGATCAATGACCGCATCAAAAACTTCTCCCTTTATGACGCGGACAAGTTTGTCTTGTGGAAAATTCTTTTGGAAATGCATTCCTCTTAACACGCCTTTTTTTGAGGCTGATTGGTTATCCTGTACGAATATCTGGTCGATACCAGCTTCTTTGAAATCATTATAATGATAAGTTTCCATAAAATAACCTCTCGCATCTCCAAAAACAGAAGGAGTGATAACCTTAAGACCTTCTATATGACATGTTTCTATTGTAATCTTTCCCATCTTTTCATTCTCCTTATTCAACATTAAGTCTTTTGTTCATATCTACATAGCCTTCAATTCCATTCATTTTTCCTTTGGAAGAATATTGCCACATTTGATAATTTCCTTCATAATTGGGCTCTATCACATTATATTGAGCCAGCCAGATCTCATTTTTTTCTAAACGATTCGCCTCTATTTTATTTGTTAACCAATTCTTATTTGCATATACCCCAGCATCGTACCCTTTGCTTTCAATTGTTTTAAGAAATGCCAAGATATTATTTGTTCTTGTTGTAGGATCAAGTGAATCTGCCCTTCCCGAGCTTCCCTCTACATCAAGATAGATTGGCATTTGAATCTCTTTCCCATCAAGCAGAGCCACACACATACTTGCTTCTTCGACAGCTTCCACTTCATTGATTGCCTGTGTAAAGAAATAAACCGCCGTGTTGATTCCTACCCTGCTTGCCTCTTCTAAGTTTCTCTCAAAATACGGATCTTCTACTAACACTCCTGTGGATGAACCCCTATATCCTAGACGAATAACCGCATACTCTACTCCTTCATCCTTAACTTTCTGCCAGTCAATTTCCTTATTCCATTTGGATACATCAATTCCGAGGGATCCGACTTTTCCGACTTCATGTGCAACACCTTGATCCACTTCTTCAATATTAGCCGTATCTTCAAGGCTAGCGTTTATTTCTGATTCTAATTTTATTTCATCAACAATATCATTCAGCACCCGATATTGTATTTCCTCTTTCACGCGAACCCTAATCGGGTTTTTGGGAACATCTAAGCCTTCTATTTCCATAAGTTTCACATCATACGGACCCGATTTTATATTTTCAATATGCAGATAACCATCCATATCATCATCTTGGTAGTCAGAAGTTTGGCCGTACGGATCAATCACTGAAATACGAAAAAGAGTTCCTTTTATCCTCTTTTCATTCGAATCTAAGAGCTTTACTTTGATATCTTTTTGTATAGAAGATAATTGAACAGATACTTCCCTCTTTTGTCTTTCTTCCTTCTTCTTCACTTTTGCAATATCTGTTAATTTCGCAATATTTTCTGAAATTGCTATTTCTCTATCAGTGCTTTGACTGTCTGTTTCATTCTTTTGATTTCTAAGCTCCATAGAATAGAGAAAGAAAACTACTACAATTGCGATTCCGGTAATGGAAAGCATAAAAGCAAGTACAGATAATAGCTTCTTATAACCCATTTGCGACATCTAGCAAATATTGACCATATTCCGTTTTTCGTAAGGATTCTGCCAGTTTTAAGAGCTGCTCCTTGTTGATAAAGCCTCTCTTATATGCAATTTCCTCAATGCAGGAAATATATAGCCCTTGACGTTTTTGAAATGCGGACACAAAATCAGCAGCATCCAGAAGGGAATCATGATTTCCTGTATCTAACCATGCGAATCCTCTTCCTAGGGTTTCAACTTTTAAGGTGCCTCTTCTTAAATATTCATTGTTGATACTCGTTATTTCAATTTCACCTCTTGCAGAAGGCTTCACATTTTTAGCAATTTCAACAACATCATTGTCATAAAAATAGAGTCCTGGAACCGCATAATTTGATTTTGGATTTTCTGGTTTCTCTTCAATCGAAAGTGCCATTCCATTTTCATCAAATTCAACAACACCATATTCTCTGGGATCACGGACATAATAACCAAAAATAGTTGCACCACTTTCTCTACTTGCTACTTCTCTTAACACGTTCGAGAAACTTTGTCCATAAAAAATATTATCTCCTAGTACCATTGCAACACTATCTTTTCCGATAAATTCTGCTCCAATGATAAATGCTTCTGCTAACCCTCTGGGTTCCTCCTGAACTGCATAGGACATCTTTAATCCTAATTGTTCTCCACTTCCAAAGAGTTCTTTAAACATAGGCAAATCTCTTGGTGTTGAAATTATCAGTATATCCTGTATTCCTGCCAGCATTAATGTTGATAATGGGTAATAGATCATTGGTTTATCATAAACTGGCATCATTTGTTTTGATATTGCTTTTGTTAATGGATATAATCTCGTTCCTGAACCACCTGCTAAAATAATACCTTTCATACACGTTCTCCTCTATCAATATGTTCTCTTTCACAAAGATAAGTAAGCAGGTCTGCACATTCCCTGCAGTCCTCCTTACTTATAACCATTCTTTCCTTATTTCTGGTACATATCCTCATAATATTTCTGATAATCTCCATTAGTTACATTATTCATCCAGTCTTCATTTTCGAAGAACCATTGAATCGTTTTACGGATTCCTTCTGCAAACATTGTTTCTGGCTTCCAGCCGATTTCTTCTCTTATCTTGTCTGGTGCAATGGCATATCTTCGATCGTGACCTTTCCTATCCTCAACAAAGGTAATTAAATCATCACTTACTAACGCTTTTCTGGGGTCGCTATCTGGCAGCATATCTCTCAGTGTATCTAAAATAATATGGATAATCTGGATGTTTTGCTTTTCATTGTGTCCACCAATATTATAGGTTTGTCCAATTCTGCCAAGCTCCTGCACCATATCGATTCCTTTTGCATGATCTTCTACATATAACCAGTCTCTAATGTTCTT
The DNA here is from genome assembly GCA_028694115.1 of Lachnospiraceae bacterium. Next base: position 89,842 of record JAQUUB010000002.1, on the reverse strand, counting down.
TCCATCACCATAAACCGGAAGCTTTTTGCCTTGTAGCGCATTATTGATAATCAGTGGAATTAATTTCTCTGGAAATTGATACGGTCCATAATTATTGGAACAATTCGTAATATTTGCTGGAAATTTATACGTATCAATATAAGCCTTAACTAAAAAATCTGAAGATGCTTTACTTGCTGAGTATGGACTATGTGGATCATACGGAGTCGTCTCGTAGAAGAAATCTTCTAAATTATCTAATGATCCATAAACTTCATCAGTAGAAACATGTAGAAATTTTTTATCCTCCATAAAACCATCTGCTGTTTCCCATGCATCTTTCGCACAGTTTAACATAACTAAAGTACCGTAAACATTCGTTTCCACAAAGACTTCTGGGTCTTTAATACTTCTATCCACATGGCTTTCAGCCGCAAAATGAACAACACGATCAATAGCATTCTCTGCAAAAATCTTGGCAATCGCCTCTTTATCTCTTATATCCGCTTTTATAAATGTATAATTCTCTCTTTTTGCAATATCTTTTAAGTTTTCTAGGTTTCCTGCATACGTTAATGCATCCACATTAATAATGCGGATACTATTATTATATTTGCGAAACATATAATGAATATAATTTGAACCGATAAATCCAGCTCCACCTGTAACTAAATACGTTTTCATTTTATTCATGTGTGAATGGCAAGAAGCTTCACACTTTCCTCCTAGTCATAATTAATGGATATTATACCATTTTTTTCTTTAAAATACAAACATGATATTTGTTGACATATTTTTACATGTATGTAAAAATAATAGGTAGACCCAAAGGAGGAATTACCCATGATGTATATTCATTTTTGTCCCACATGTCAAACACTTTTTATGCTAAATGGTCATAAACAAGAATGTCCCCGTTGTGAGAATCCAATCGAAGAATTAAAGCTTTCCTTTGATGACTACAGTGAGATGCTCCCCACTGACAGGGAATTACTCCGCAGAAAATTATCAAATCCAGAGTTTCTAGAAAAAAATACTACCCATTATCGTTTTGCTAAACATACCAAACGTTTTAAAATGAAAACTTCTGTCTAATTATTTAGACAGAAGTTATTTCAATCATATTCTTTGTTGCAACATCATGTTTATTCTTAGTTTATCCGCTATTTGCACCATATATTCAGAATTACACGGTCTGTTTTTCCCCATTCGTGCAGAATATCCAAAATATTTTTCAAAAGCCTCATCATTTCCCCTATTCCATGCTACCTCTATTGCATTTCTTATGGAACGTTCCACTTTATTGATTGTGGAATCATATTCTTTTGCAATGTCAAAATACAATACTTTTGTTATAGAATGTGCTGCACTCATATCCCCTACTAAATGCATAATCGCTTTTCTCAAATAGACATACCCATTCAAATGTGCAGGGACTCCAAATTCATGCAAAATATCTGTCACCCTGACTTCGAGTTCCACTTCTTTTTTTTGTTTTGTCATATCTTCCTCCCTAGCAAAAATATAATGCTAGCATAAATTTACATTTATCTATTTTTATCGACAAAAAGAGTATACTACGTATGGAAGAATATGTAAATGTTATTGTATGATATTTGCAGAACAATTTACAAGATAAAATCCTTTCTCATTTAGGCAATGATTCCGATTATAGTACATTACACTACCATCCATTTGCCTGAAAATCCCCCCAGCTTCTTCAACAATACACTGCATTGCCGCTGTATCCCATTCCATAGTAGGATTATATCGATAGTAAATATCAGCACTTCCTTCAGCAACCATACAACCCTTTAAAGAACTTCCCACTTTCACAAAATGCGTCAGATGATATTTTTCCAGTAATTGATTCATTTTTTCACAACCATGCGAATTACTCATTACAACTCGTAGTTCTTTTTTATCTATAACGTCCGAAACTTTTATTCTTCTGATACCCACTTTATCTTTCAAGAAGGCACCTGCCCCTTTTGATGCAAAGTATATAACCTCTGTTGTTGGAACATAAATTACACCCATAACCGACTCATGTTCATAGGATAATGCAATATTTACTGTGAATTGACCATTTCTCTTAATAAATTCTTTGGTTCCATCCAATGGATCTATCACAAAGCAGTATGGATTATTTAAACGTTCCTTATTATCTTTTTCTTCTTCTGAAAGAATAGCATAATCGGGGAATCTTTCTTTAAGAATTTTAATAATTATTGCGTTTGCAGATTTATCAGCCCTTGTCAGAGGCATATCTCCGTCCTTATATTCTATAGATAAATCTTCGGACGATTCATAGATATCCATAATCATTTTACCAGCAAGAATAGCTGCTTCCTTTGCAGCTTCCAGTTCTTTCTTATAGTTCATGTTCCCTCCTTATATCATGCCACGCTTTTTAAGTATCTTATATTCAATAACGCTAAAAATATATTTATCAATTACAATTCCAACTATTATGATAATTATCATAACAGCCATTACCTGATTTATGTCTGCCATATCTCTTCCAAGATTCAGTGTATATCCAAGCCCCACTACTGCAGACATGACTTCACCAGACATCAGTGCTCTCCATGCAAAAGACCATCCCTGCTTCAATCCTGCAATGAATCCGGGGAAAGCTGCGGGAAATATGACATGTAAATAAAGATCTTTTTTCGATGCTCCCATTGTTCTTGCCGCTTTTATATATATGGGTGGAATATTACGTATTGCATTTTCTATAGCAAGAGATATACTAAATACAGATCCCATTACTACTACGAATATAATAGCAGATTCTTTTAGTCCAAACCATAAAATAGCAAATGGTACCCAACAAACACTAGGTAATGCCTGTATTCCCATTAGAAGGGGTTTTAAATTTTTATTTAAAAAAGCATAATTTGTTATCAAAACACCAAAAATGGTACCTGCCACTATTGCCAGAAAGAATCCAATTAACGCACGTTTCATACTATAAGCAATAGCTAGAAATATACTCCCCTTCCGGATCAGTTGTAAAAAGCTTTCTACGACTCCCATAGGGTTCGGAAATGTATAGGTTTTCCAAAACCCAAAAACTTCCGATCCCAAAACCGCAATCACTTGCCATGCAATAATCAGAGCAGCATAAAAGAACAGACCCTTCAAACTATTCTTTATCGTATTCGTTTTCTGCAATTTTGTGTACCTCCCTTTGTACAAGATCTAAAATTGTACTTCTTAAAGTTATAAATTCATCAGAATCAATTTTTCTAGGTCTTTGTAAATCAATCTTTACGATTTCTTTAATTGTACCAGGATTGTCTGACAAAATTACTACCCGATCTGCAAAATATACTGCTTCTTCCACACTATGTGTTATGAAAAATATAGTTTTATGAGTCTTTTCCCATATCTGTTCTAACTCTTCCCTAAGCATATTGGTCGTTTGTTTATCAAGTGCAGAAAACGGCTCATCCATCAAAAGAACTTTGCAATCCAATGTTAATGCCCTAGCTAATGCAGTTCTCTGCTTCATACCTCCGGATATTTCATGAATTGCATAATTCCTAAAATCCCATAATTGAACCATCTTCAAATAATATTCGGCTTTCTTTTCCTGCTCTTCTTTCAAAAGCCCCGCCAATTTCATTCCAAATACAACATTTTCTTTTACCGTCAGCCAAGGATAGAGAGCAGACTCTTGAAACATAACCATTCTTTCAGAACCTGGTCGTGTGATTTTTACTCCGTCTAAAAAGATTTCTCCTGCTGTTGGAGTATCTAGACCTGCCACTTGATTTAAAAGTGTCGATTTGCCACAACCGGAAGGTCCGACTATACATATAAATTCACCATTTTCAACAGTTAAATTAATATTCTGTAGTGTTTCCTTTTTTGTTCCTTCAAATACTTTACTCACATGTCTAATTTCAAGAGCCATATTTTTCTCTCCCCTTATCCATCTATTCCCTTATTTCTGAATTTCTGTATTAATCAAGCTATCATCTGGCAATTTGGATATAAATCCTTGTTCAACGCCTATTTTTGCGAATTCCTGAATTGCTTCTTCAGACAGCTCTTTTGTTACTTGAATTCTAGAAAAAGCACTTTGTATAATCGCTTCGTCATAACTTTTTCCAGTTGCTTCTTCTATTTGCTTATTAACAATCGCAGCCATATCTACTGGATTTTCGTTTATATAAAGAGTTGCTTCCTCATGTGCCTTCAAGAATTTTTCTACTATATCTGGGTGCTTTTGTAAGAAATCTTTGCTTGCTACAACGACTGCTGTAGGATAATTTCCATCTAAAAACACTTCATCATAATCAAGCACAATTTCAGCACCACATTTTTCCTGTAATATGCTTCCCCAAGGCTCCGGAACTAATGCTGCATCTATTTCTCCCTGATCCATCAAGTTCTGTACATCAGCATTTGCTACTGCAACTACATCTACTGTACCACCTTCCGATTTTGGTGACAATCCATTTTTAGTTAAGATATTTAAAAGTCCTAAATGTTGAGTATTTCCCAATTGTGGAATAGCAACTGTCTTACCATCAAGATCTGCCGCTGTTTCAATATCCGCACCTATACTCTTAATCAGGACTGCTCCTGCATTTGTCGCATTTGCAATAATCTGTACATCCCCTTTCGATTTTACATTTGCATTAATTGCTGGCACTGGTCCTATATAGCCCATATCAATTTCTCCTGCCATCAAAGCTTCGACTTCCGCTGGCCCTGCATTAAAGGACGTATAGGAAACTTCACATTCTTCCCCCAATTTGTTTTCTAGCATTCCCTGTTCTTTCATAATCAATGCCTGCGTATGCGTAATATTGGGAAAGTATGCAATACGTACCTTGGTCTTTCCACCTTCAGATTCTTTCCCACATCCAGTTACCATAATTGCAGCTAGAAACACCGCAAGTATTATTACGGAAACGTTTGCTCTTTTATTTTTCATTTTGTTTCTCCCTTCATATTGCTTTTTTCGTGTATTTTTGATAATATTTATATAACAAACACAATTATATTTTGGTTTTTTTACTTTTTCAACTTAATAATAAGCAAACGTTTGCTTTACAAGGAAGATATCGTTATGTGCGGACAGAATCATACAATTGCCACTTATAATCACAAGAACGGGGGATCCTATGTCATTAAAAAAAATTGCCGAAATGGTAGGGGTTGCTCCTTCCACAGTTTCACGTGTTCTGAATAATACTTCTTATAACTGTGCATCAAAAGAGATGAAGGATAAGATTTGGGAAGCTGCAAAGAATATAAATTATACGCCTAATGAATCCGCTCGTAGTCTTAAAAAAGGTTATAGCGTAAATAAAAATCACTATCGCATCACAATAATATTAGGTCGTTTTGACACTCTGGAGACTGATCCTTTCTTTAAAGAATTATTTCGCTATATAGAAGAAGAGTTATTTGCAAATCAATGTATTATTGAACAAATTGTTTCTTCTAATAAATTACTAATCACAACGAATTTAGAATCTGATGGGTATATCATTTTAGGAAGATGCTCTGAAAAAATTTTAAGCAAGCTAAAAGAAAAAAGCAGGAACGTTATCGGTGTTGGTCGAAATCATACGAACTATGATATAGATGAAGTTATTTGCGATGGAAAAAATGCTGCCATATTAGCAATGGAATATTTGATTTCCAATGGTTACAAAAAGATTGCCTATATTGGAGATTGTTCTTATGAAAATCGCTATATTGGATATTGTGAGTGTCTTATGCGACATAATCTTCCAATAGACTACTCCTTTATTTATTCTACCAATCAAACGGAGGCGGAGGGATATCAAGTCATGGAATCCCTCTGTTTAAAGAATGATATTTCCGCTATATTTTGTGCTAATGATGCCACAGCTCTTGGAATACTAAAATATCTAAAAAAGCATGTGAAAAGATCAAAGTATCCAGCTATCATTTCCATTGACAACATACAAGCTGCTGAAGAATGTACCCCCCTGCTTACAACTGTTAATGTTCCCAAAGAGGATATGGGGCGAATGGCAGTAAAGATTCTTTTAGACCGTATTGCACATCATCACAAGGAAAATATGAGAGTTGATTTTCCTTGCAAATTGATTGTCAGAGAAAGCTGCCCTGATAAAAAAATTTGATTTACAAAGTGAAATTTCTATCCCATATTGTTATACAAATTTTTTTTATATGGTATGATTATAAACAATCTATCATATGTGTTCTTAGGCTAGTTTCGTAACACTTTAAGACTAAAATATTAATAGAAACTTATATATTTATATAATATACAAATTATTTTCTAGAGAGGATTTTTATGAACGGTAAAATTATATTGCATATTGGTACCCCAAAAACGGCAACAAGTGCTTTGCAAACTTTTTTTGTACAAAATAGAAATGAATTAAAGAAACATGGTATTTATTATCCAGCATTTAATTCTCAAAGTAGAAATATTGTGAAACTTAGCAACCCTTTAGCAAGTTTTAATGGTAATGGGACTATGTTACGTTTTTCATTTACAAAAAAATATGATTCTTTTTCTTTAAAAAGCAAAAGAATTTTTCATAAAATAGTAAATTCCACAAAAAAATATCCCTATGTCATAATCTCAGCCGAAGATTTTTTTGATATGGGAACAAAAGATTTTTATGAGAATTTTCTGAATTCTAATTGTAAATTAGAAGTTGTATGTTATCTCAGGAGACAAGATGAATACTATGAATCCCTATGGGGATATTTCGTAAAAACCTATTCTGATTTTAATTATAAGTGTATCGATTTTTGCAAAAGTACCGAAATAAAATCTCACTATACTTTGGATTATTATAAAAAATTAACTGAAATTTCAGATATTATAGGTGCTGATCATGTTCATGTAAGATCATTTAATCATTTAAATGTTAATATATATCAAGATTTTTTTGATACCATAAAAGCTGATTGGTCTGACGAATACCGCATTCCTGAAGGGATTATAAATGAGAAGTTATCTCTCGAAATGTTGGAAATCAAACGAAGAATTAATGAATTAAGTTTAAAGAATAAGGCTCTTATTAACGAATCCATCTCCAAAATTCAACAAAAATACTCAGTAACAACAAAAGGAAGCTATCTATCAAATGAAGAGAAAAAAAGTATCTGTGATTATTATAAAGATGGGAATGATAAAATAATAGATGAATTTCTTAATGGTGAGACTTTATTTTCTTATGAATATACAGCAAAAAAATTCACCCCTGATGATAATTATATTCAGGAATTATACACTGAGACTTTATGCGAAATAACAAAATCCTATGATGAAACTCTAAAAACAAAATTGAACCCTTCTGGTCTCTTTCTCTTTATAGATAAAGTGAAAAGGACATTTCGTAAATATGCAATTAATTTTCATCTTATCGATGAGCGATATGCGAATGAATTTACCCGCAAAATAAATTATAAAAATACCTATTCTGATAAATAATTATGTGGCATTGGTTACGATTCATTTTTCTTCGTCTTTATAAGACTTATAATGTTTAAACCTTTTTATATTTTCTTCATCTTTAATATTTGCTAAAATTAAAAACATACGGATGTTCCTATATATAAAATTTTTTAATCTATTAAAAATGTGCTCTTTTTTTGCTTCAACAATTTCTTTTTCTTGCTCTTGGCATAGTTTAAACAATATCTTCTCAACTTCCGTTTGTATCTCTGTTTCATTTAAAACTGACTGCTCTCTTGTAATCTCATACGAAAATAACTTTTTACCATTTAAAAATTCTTTTTCTATCTTATCATTATTACTCCTATATTTTTCACATAATAACTCTCTTTGTTCTATAGATAATAAAGTTTTTTCATTCTTTGAATTACTATTTTGGAGTGCTTTTGCCTGTCTTTCAAATAGTATTTTCGTGATTATTTTTTTGTTTAATAATTGCAATTCATTAATCCTACGTTTAACCTCGATATATCGATTGTCTAACTTAACATTAATACGTTCTTTAGGTATTATAAATTCGTCATCCCACTTTGCTCCTATACTTTCAATAAAATCTCTAAAAATATTACCTTCCAAATGATCATAAGCTCTAACTATTATATTTTCTTTCCCTATATAAGAACTAATTTCTTGTAATCTTTTATAATAATCAACTCTAAATGCATCCGATGTTTGAACTTCATGCACAAAGTCTGTAAAATGTAAATTGAAATCAGAATGCACCTTAATAAAATAACCCCACAAAGATTCTAGATATCTATCCTGTCTTCGTAAATAAACAATTACTTTTACTGTTCTTCCTTTTTGAATAAAGTTATTATAAAAATCATAATTTGAATCATTAAATAATGTTTCTTCTGAGATAATAATATTACTACTATCTGATAAAGAAATTATTTTTTGAAATAATTTCTTACCTTGAATAGTAAAATGTTTCTGATCCTTCAACAAACAATTGCGTACAAAAGTTCCATTTCCACTAAATCGGGTTTTATAATTAACCTCTTTACGTTTTGAAATTCCTAATCCTGGATACAAAAAACCCTGCTTTTCTAATTTCTCTTTGTTTTCAAGTAAAAAAAATTGCAATGCACTAGAACCTGTTTTAGGTGTTCCTATATGAAAAAAAATATTTTCTGTCATTATAACTCCTTCACTATTCTATTTATGGATAAAATTAACTAAATCCTTTCCTTAATTATTTCAATAATCTTATCAACTGCATCCTCGATGCTTATACCTGTTGTATCAATTGTGATTTCTGGATTGTCTGATGCTTCATAAGGACCTGATATTCCTGTAAAATTAGGTATTTCACCACTTCTTGCCCTTTTGTATAATCCCTTTACATCTCTTCTCTCACATTCCTCTAATGGTGTATTTACATACACTTCAAAAAAACCATCTCCTATTATTTCTCTGGCATTTTCCCGGTCTCTTATATAGGGTGAGATAAATGATGTAATAACAACTAATCCAGCATCATTCATAAGTCTTGCCACTTCTGATATTCTTCTGATATTTTCAATTCGATCTTGTTCTTTAAATCCTAGATTCTTATTTAACCCCATCCGGATATTATCACCATCAAGCAACATAGAGTGTTTACCCATAGCAAATAATCTCTGCTCTAGCGCATTAGCAAGCGTAGATTTTCCTGATCCTGATAATCCAGTAAACCAGATAGTCATAGGATTTTGATTTTTTTGTCTGGAACGTATTTCTCTTGTAATATCAAGTTTCTGCCACACTAAATTATCTGATCTTCTAAGTCCATGTTCAACTACACCGCAGGCAGATGTCATATTAGTAATACGGTCTATTAATATCAGACCACCTAAAGTTCGGTTTTTCTTAAATGTACTAAACGCGATTTTATCGGATATAGAGATGTCACATTCCACAATCTCATTCTTATATATCTGATCTGCAGGTATAAAATCTCCACTATTAATGTCTATTTTATGTTTGATATTCATTACAAAAGCAGGATACATTTTTGTACCAATCTTAATGTAATAATTCTTACCTGCAATCAATTCTGTATCATCCATCCATAAAAGTGTCGCAGTAAGCATATTGCTAACACTCAGACTTTTGTCTGTAGTCAGCACACAGCCTCTGGATACATCCACCTCACGGTCAAGCTGGACTGTTACAGGCTGTCCCATCGTTGCAGATGAGGTTTCTTTATCTGTCACATACAGATTCTTAACCTTCGCATTTTCACGACTTGGAAGTGTTATAATTTCATCTCCGATTTTTAATGATCCTGCTTCTATCTGACCCTGAAAACCACGAAATGTATGATTCGGTCTGCTTACACGCTGAACCGGCATAATAAATTCCTCTGTATCGTCTTTATCTGCTAGTTCTATATTCTCTAAATAATCAAATAGTGTCTCACCTTGATACCAGGACATCAGAGAGGATTTCTTTGTGATATTATCTCCTTCTGTTGCTGATACAGGAATTATTTTCAGACTATCATAATCAAATTCTGATATTAGTTTCTTAATATCTCTACTAATTTTATCAAATGTTCCTTTATTATAATGAACCAAATCCATTTTATTAATAGCAAAAATAAAATGTTTAATTCCCATCAGTGAACAGATTCTGGCATGTCTTTTTGTCTGAACCAAAACCCCTTGAGATGCATCTATTAAAATTACAGACAAGTCAGCAAACGATGCTCCAACTGCCATATTTCTAGTATATTCTTCATGACCTGGCGTATCTGCAACTATAAAACTCCTCTTTTCTGTGGTGAAATAACGATATGCCACATCGATCGTGATTCCCTGCTCTCTTTCCGCCATTAATCCATCAAGCAAAAGAGAATAATCAATCTTTCCTTCTCTGCTACCCACCTTACTATCGAGTTCCAATGCTCTTTCCTGGTCAGCAAATAAGAGTTTGGCATCATAGAGCATATGACCAATTAAAGTTGATTTTCCATCATCAACACTACCACATGTTATAAACTTTAATAAACTCTTCATCTCTAGAAATACCCCTCTCTCTTGCGTCTTTCCATACTACCAGCAGCTTCATGATCAATCACTCGGCTCGTACGTTCTGAGGAAACTGCACTTAAAGTTTCTTCGATAATTTCTTCCAACGTATCTGCTTTTGATTCACATCCACCAGTAAGTGGATAGCAGCCAAGCGTACGGAATCTTACCTTCTTCATTTCAATTTTTTCATCAGCAAGTATTTTCATTCTATCATCATCAACCATTATGATATTCCCATCACGATATACAACAGGTCTTTCCTTAGCAAAATATAATGGTACAATTTCAATATTTTCTCTTTGTATATACTGCCATATATCCTTTTCCGTCCAGTTTGAAATCGGGAAAACTCTCATACTTTCTCCCTTATGAATCCTTGTATTAAATAGCTTCCACATTTCTGGACGTTGGTTTTTAGGATCCCATGCATGTGCTTCATTACGAAAAGAAAAGATTCTCTCCTTTGCCCTCGATTTTTCTTCATCTCTTCTTCCACCGCCAAAAGCTGCGGTAAATTCATACTTATTCAATGCCTGTTTTAAAGCTTGTGTCTTCATGATATCCGTATAAGCTGAACCATGATCAAAAGGATTTATCCCTTGCCCTAAGCCCTCTTCGTTTGTATATACAAGCATTTCAATTCCTTTTTCTTTGGCAATTCTATCACGAAATTCTATCATTTCTTTAAATTTCCAGGTAGTATCGATATGCATAAAGGGAAAGGGTGGTTTTTCTGGATAAAATGCCTTCATTGCTAAATGTAGCATAACTGAACTATCTTTTCCTATAGAGTATAACATTACTGGCTTTTCACACTCTGCTGCCACCTCTCTCATAATAAATATCGCCTCAGCTTCTAGTGCATCTAAATGTGTTAACTCACTCATATTTTCCTCCAATTCTACCTACAATAAATTAATTTATCCATAAGTATTAAATATTTGATAATACTTCTTCTTTTTTTCTCTCAATGATACTTCCATTTGATACTTCAACAATACGTTTACAATTTCTAATAGTAGTTAATCTGTGTGCAACAATAATCAGTGTTTTTTGTTCCTGTAGTGCTTCGATTGATTCCATTACAGCCTCTTCTGTTTCACTATCTAATGCAGATGTTGCTTCATCAAGAACCAATATATCTGGATTATTATATAGCGCTCTTGCTATGGCAATTCTTTGGCGTTGCCCCCCTGAAAACTTGATACCTCGTTCTCCAACAATCGTATCCAGGCCCTTCGGTAAATTTCTTATAAAATCATCTATCTGAGCTTGTTCCAATGCATACCAAATCTTTTCATCATCAATTTCTTCTGACAATAAACCAAACGTGATATTATTTCTAATCGTATCATCAATAAGAAAAATCGATTGTGGTACATATCCAATAATATGTGCCCATGCATTGGGTATGCTATAGATATCTATTCCATCCATTTCTACAGTTCCACTCTGCGGAATCAGTAGTCCAAGTATAATGTCGGCTAATGTTGTTTTCCCAGCTCCAGATGTACCAATAAATGCGATTGATTCACCTTTTATTATGTCTAACGAACAATTTTCCAATATTTTTCTCGTAGCATTATGGTATTTCCAATCAATCGATCTAATTGAAATCTTGTCTTGAAAGCCATTCTCTAATACTTTTTCTTCATTAGCCTTTTGATTATTCTCCTCCACTCTTTTTATTGCATTATCTGTTCTACTCTTTTCATACTCTCTTGCCTTTGTTATATTTTCATAAGCTTCCTCAAGTGTGGGTCTATAAAACACAAAGCTTGATATGTTTCCAGAAATAGTAGCAATAGAAGGTAGTACTTTAAATGCAGCCACAGCAAAAACTCCTAACCGCGGAATAAATTTTTCCACCTCAACTCCCAAAACCATTTTCAAGCAAACAACACCAATAATACCGCAGATACAAACTGCTTCAATGATTCTATTTGGACATGCAATTATAAAATTGTAAGCTAAATTTGTTTCTCTTTTAATATCAGCTGCCATATCAAACAGTTTCACAAAATTATCACGTCTTTGCATAACAGTTATTTCTTTAATACCATTAATTGATTGATATGCATGTTTATTACATAAAGTAATAGAAATCCTCTGCTTTATTCCCATATCTCTCATTTTAGATTTAAAGACTAATACAACCATAATAAGACATAATAAAGCCACAAGAATTACACCCGTTGCCATAAATATATCTGTAGCAAGTAATAAGATTGCTATAACAAGACAGGTAAGTAATTCTGTTATAAGCTTAAACAAATTTGCTATAATATTATATACACCTGTTACATCTCCATTTATACCTCTCAACATATCTGCACTGTTATTTTCTAGAAAATAAAAATATGGACGTTTCATGTAAGAACGTAGCATTAATGTCGAAAGCTCTCTGTTAATACTTGTGCTTAATACATTCTGTACATAAGTAGAATATAATAGAATTAAATTTTTAACAATATAAAGTAGCATAACACTAAAACTGACTAGATAAAATACATTTTGTGTGTTGATTATGTTCAAATTTTCTAAAATTGGCTTAATATATTTATTATTAATAATTACTTCTGGTGCCATTAAAGTTTGCAAAAAAGGTAATAAAATAGAGACTCCTAGCATTTCAAAAAATGCACCTATTAAGATAAAAATAAAGGCAAACAAACATCTCTTCTTTTGGCTTTTATCTAAAATTATCACCAATTGTTTTAACATATATAATAATGTTTTTATATTCTGTATCATTGTTTTCTCCTAAAAGAATAGAATTTCTATTCTTTCCACTTTATAATATCTTTATAATAATTCAGATAATTTTGAACAACTGTATCCATCGAAAAATTCTTAGAATAGATTCTAATATAATCCTTGTCCCATTCTTTTTCAAACCACGTTTTCATACTGTCAGCTACTGCCTTATCTGTTCTTTCCTCTATAATAGTGACTATTTTACTATCATTCAAGTCATCATTTGATTCCAAACCTTTAGGTACAATTAGAGGTAATCCATAAACCATTGCTTCTAGAAAAACCATTGAAAACCCTTCATGGTAACTTGTTGTTATGACACCTTCTGACTCTGCATAGTAAGATTTTAAATCTGTCTGTGAAATAGTTCCTGCAGTTATTAAATATTTTTCCAATTTCATTTTTTTTATTAAAAGCTCGAATTCATTATTAGTGAAATCTTTACCACAAAATATGATTGTAATTTGTTTTTTATATTCTTCTGGTAATAATGAAAATGCCTTTACAATCTGGATTTGATTTTTACGTTCATTAATTGAACCAATACACAATAATATTTTACTGTTATTATTAATCTGATAGCGCTTTCGGATATCAATTTGTGGTTTTTCGATACTATAATTTGTTCCGTTCAGAATCACCTTGATTCTATTAGGAAATCTATTTGGATAGTCACTCTGTAAACATTTTTTAATACCTGTACTTACTGTAGAAAGCCACTTGTATTTAGATTCGGACATAATTAAGTCTGTATTTATTTCATTATTTTTTTTCCCTAAATATAAATGAATGGTAATTATATGTTTTCTTTTTGTATATTCACAATATTTTGATAACAATTGAATGATTTGACCTGTCCCATGAAAGTGTATAATATCTGGAGCTTCTTTTTTGACTTTTCTAGAAAATTTACCCAAGATTATGATGTTTAATAATAGATCTTTCATTCCAAACATTTCATGAATGATTTTAAAATTTTTTATATAGAATATGGCTATATAAAAGAAATTTTTAATTATTGCATTCAATATTTTGAGTCGTGTATTTATGTTATTTAAGCTTGTAGAAATACTCCAATAAGAAACTTTTATAACTTTTGCTTCTGCCTTAATTATAGCATCAATACATGAACCTGCTCCGGTTAGGAAATTGGAATCTTCCAGAATGCTACAATTTTCTAAGGATACAACTAATATTTTCATTTTGCACCTAACCATATTTGATATAAAAAATGGCTAATCCCTTCATACTATTCTGTAAAATATCTCAAAAATTCTTATTTATTATATTATACAATTTACTTAAAATCAAATTTGTTGATTACTCTACATTTTATTTGAATTTTTCTTCACTTTTTAATCTGTTATAGTGTTCTATATCTCTCATTTTAAAAACTCTTGCTGGATTTCCTCCTGCGATTGCATAATCAGGTATGTTTGATGATACCACACTTCCAGCCTGAATGATTGCTCCTTCGCCAATCGTAACGCCACCTAAAATTAACACACGGTTTCCCAACCATACTTGATCTTTAATCTTTATATCTTTACAAATAACTGTATCATCATATGGAATTTTGTTCCCTTTGTCATAATTATGATTTTGTGTAAGTATCATACATTCTATTCCAGAATGGAAGTTATTCCCTATTTCTACTTTTCCTTGTCCTGCAATATACATCCCATTAAAATTTACATTATCTCTAAGAAATGTCTGATTTGTTACCTGGCATCTGTGATTTACTTTTAAATCCGCACCATAATAGGCACATGCCCTTTTCACACGCCAAGTATAAAATTTTTGTTTGAGTTTTCTTATCCATCTTCCTATCATCGTTATTCTCCACTTCAAAAAAATTTAAACTATTTTTAATCATCAGTTTTATTACTGATCTATACAAGTATTAATCATTGTAATTATCTTTTCGGTCGCATTTTTTTCCCAAAACTTATCATAAGAAAAAGTCATCTTCTCTGGCTGACTTAACAGATATTCTGTAATTGGTTCCACACTTTCAACCATAGTTGCATATCCTTCTTTACATAATTCTTCCATATCTTCTGATCTGTATGCTTTCACAAGAAAAGTCTTTAATCCAAAACCAAGACCTTCATAGACTGCTGTAGAAAAAACACCAATTTGCACACTGCTTTCTGCAAATAATTCATAAATGCTTTTCTCATTATTATCAATAACACAAATATCGGAATCCGCAAGTTCCGGATAACGTTTCTTCCAATCGGAACATTCTCCTGGATGAAGTTTATAGACAAAAGTGTAATCACATAAATCTTTTACCTTATCATATAATTCCACAGCAAATTTACTAAGCGTCATACCAATAACAGTTTGAGAAATAAAAAGAACCTGTTTCTTTCTCATAATTCCTTTTTTTATATACTCCTGTACATTTCTTTCGAAGTATGGATAACCACACGCTATAACATTCTCCTTATCCAGTGGGAACCGAGTAACTCTATTCCAATATTCCGAGTAAGTTAATATAATATCTGGAAACTGAACAATTCCTTTTTCTGCATAATTATAACCCATGTGATTTTTTCCCATGACACCGTGTTGCAACTCGATTGTTGGAATATTTTTAAGCTTTGCAATTTCATTTGCTATCATTACGATTGGAGTGCAATAAGAAGCACATTCAATAATTATTTTAGGTCGCATAGTTTGAAATATTTTTTCCATTGCATGATAGGAAAACCGATAAACGCAATAACCTTGAAAAAGACAATTTGTTAAAACATCTGCATTGATATTTACTTCAAAGTATTCCTGAATATAGTTTTTAAGCTTCTTAGCAATATGATAAAAATTTTCTTTATCCTTATCATAATTCTTCTTTTGAAAGATTCTATAATAATAATATTGTAATTCACTTAACACTTCAACTTGATCTAAATATATCAAATTTTGCGTATTAGTAGGCTCAAAGTGTTTACTTTGATAAGAAGATTCTAAAACACGTACATTTTTTAATTTTGATACAATATCATCTGTATAAACACACTCATATAAATCACCTTTTTTTACTCTTCTTGGGTGGTTAAATACAAGAATTTCACCATTCATTAAATTCTCAAATATTTTGTATTTTTTAGTAAAAAGAACCTTGTAATATCTTTTCATTTTATCTTGTTTACTAATTGTAGGTGTAAAGGTCTGTTCATTTCTATCATTTACCTGTACATCTATAATATTAAATATAGAAAAGCGATTATAGGTCCAATATGCATAACCATTGTATGTTTGTTTATTTAAATTTTCCGCTATTTCCATTTCTAAGAATTTTTCCGCTGATTCCATACCATACCTCACTCACTAAAGTTCAATATATTTTTAAAATTCTCTGTAAAATTCCTTTCCCAAACATATAAATACAAATTATATTTTTGGGAAAAAAATGAAAAGATTTGTTTAATTGATTTCTTGCATATTCCATTCTATTATGTTTTACTGATTCATTAATCATAATGCTTTGAAATTTTAGCTTTTGCCTAGTGTTCTTATCATAATCACTTTTATGCTTCTCTAATAATTTTTCCCAACCAGCAATTCTACGTTCAAAATTTCCTGTTATCGATGTATTCCAAACATAATAGACAGACAGTACTTCCTTTACTGCCATTACATTACCAAACTTACTAATCCTTAACCACATATCATAGTCCTGGCAGGATTGAAACGCTTCATCAAATCCTCCACACTTTAAAGCCGCATCTTTTCGAAACAATGGGATAGAACATCCCCCAATAAAATTATTAGCGAGTAACGGATTTAATATATTCCCTTCTGGGAATTTCCTGCTTGTATCTTGTTTGATTGGGAAATCAGGTGATTTTGCAACATAGTTACAATAGACCATAACGGTATCTTCTTGCATCCTATTCACCTGTTTTTCTATTTTATCTGGCATCCATTCGTCATCATCATCTAATAGCGCTATAAATTCTCCTCTTGACTCCTGTAATCCTCTATTTCTTGAATAACAGGCCCCTCTTTGTTTCTCATTCTGCAATAAGTAGATATTACCTGATTGTATTTCTTGTATTAATGATTGAATCTGTTCACACATTGGGGGATAATCATTAACGATAATAATTTCTTTGTATAAATATGTTTGATTGAGTGCACTCTCTATTGCTCTTTGCAAAACATCTTTATCTCTGTTACAAGTCGTAATGATTATGGATACTCCTCCATTAGATAGTTGGTTTGTCATGAAAAATACCTATTCTTTCTTTATATAAAGTTTTCGATAAACCCAATGCAATATTTTTGATAGAATTGCATTGTTTCTAAAAAAATCAAAAAGCAAAAATAGAGGATATAATATTAAAAACTGCTTTTTTATACATTTCTTAGCTTCGTCATTGTAAATATCCTTTTGGATAAGACTTGCACCATCGAGACCATACACACAAATTATTCTTCCACATGCATAAAATGTACTATCTGCTTTTGATACCCTCATCATCCAATCCCGATCCGCACAAATTTTGTAGGTTAAATCAAAAGGCATGCGAGTTAACAATTCTCTTTTTGCAAATATAGCTTGATGATTGATACAATCACCAGTCGCAAAATAGATTTTTCTAGAACAGGCTCTCCCATATTCTCTTGTTTCAGTATTTCCATTCAGATATCGATACAGAATATTTCCATAAAGAATATCAGCTCCCTCATTCTCTATATCTTCCACTATCCTATTAATGACATCTTTGTCATAATATAAATCTCCTGCATTTAGGAAATGAATATAGTCACCTGTCGATATTGCTACCCCTTTATTCATTGCATCATAAATACCATGATCGGGTTCTGATATCAGAATAATAGGTAGATCTCCCCGGTGCTCTTCGATTTTTTGAAGTGTAGAATCCTTAGAATTTCCATCAATGATAATATATTCAATATTTTTATAACTCTGACACTTAACCGATTCTATTGTTTTCCCAATGCTTTTTTCTGCATTATAACAAACGGTAATTACTGTTATTTTTTTTTGACTCATTTTCTTTCCTACATAATCTTATTAATTTTCTTTTTTAAAGAATCTTTGTTTGATTTCCAAATAAAAAATTCATATGCCACCTTAAAGAAAACAATAAATAATGAACGTGGAATTCGCTTATACATTTCTTTTTCTATCCGAAAAATAAGATTATTATCTGTTGGCGCTTTTTCAAAATCTCTCCAGGGAGAAATTTTTAGGTAGCAATCAAAAAGTTCCTTATCTGGATGTACATTATCTTTATTCCATGGAAATTCACCGACAAAACGGAAAAAATGAAAAATGATCGGTTTTTCCTTTGCCTCACGTATTTCTTCTACCTGATAATAACCGGTTCTGCAAAACCATCTGAAATAGTCAGCTAATGAAAAAGCTAAATGAATCGGTTGTAAATTAAACTGAGGTTTCAGTAACTTAATTCTATTCCTACAAACAATATTTAATAAATCCTGATCTGGTGAAGGATAATGTGCTCTTATTGTTTTCACATGATTTGCAATTTTTTCAGAATATTTTCCTTTTTTCCAATTTCTCATTTGAAAAACAATCACACCAGAATTAAAATAATAACTCTGATTCTGATATCCTAAACGCAACTTATGTTTTCTGACAAGGGAATCTAGTGCCATCGCAATGGGGTAATCTCCCATTTCCATTTCAAATAATTCATTTAATTTTCCAGCTACTATCGTATCGGCATCAAGGTATAGTAATTTATCAACATCCTCAGGTACTATCTCATTCAGAAACAAACGTGCATTTGCCGCATAAGAACCTCTGTAAGTTGGCATATTCCACTGTTTCATCATTTCAATTAATGGATCAATTGATAGAAACAATATTTCACGCTGATATTGTCTTGCCAACTGCACTAATTTATTCTTACTGCATTCCTCAATCTCTTCACCTAAAATAAACACTCTGATTTCATCAAAGTGCTTATTATTCTCAAATAATGAAGTCATTGATACACCTGCAAAAGGTGCATATTTTTCATTAAACTGGTAAAGAACATCAATCTTCATCAAAATTAATCCTCTTTTCTTCCACAACCAAAGGACGATGCATCACTCTTGTATTGATATTTAATATATATTCACCTAATAAACCAATAAAAAACAATTGGAGAGAACCCAATACAAAAACACCAATTACCATAGGTGCATAACCGGCCACGAAACTATCCCAATAGAATAATTTTAATATCAAGTATACAAAAGCAATCACCAAACTGATTCCTGAACTAATAAATCCCAAAAAAGTTGCGAGTCTAAGTCCTACCTTTGTGTAAGAGGTAATGCTTAACATTGCTGCATCATATAACGAGTAAAAATTATTACTGGTCTTTCCTGCCCTTCTTTGTGCCTGCTCATACTCTAAATCCTTACGTTTAAATCCATATTCTGCAACAATTCCTCTTAAAAATGGAATCGGATCATCTAATTGGCTGATGAGTGAAATAAAACTCTTATCATATAGTCCAAATCCCGTGAAATGTTCAATCATCTGGACAGAAGACATATTTTTAATCATTTTATAATACATACTTCGAAGGAAATAGATGAATCCATTTTCTTTACTGGATGTCTTAATTCCACTCACTATTTTATATCCTTTTTCCCATTCTGCTATAAATTTTGGAATCATTTCAACGGGATCTTGAAAATCACAACACATTGAAATTGTACAGTCTCCCGTTGTCTGACACATTCCATAAAAAGGAGAATTGAACTGTCCAAAGTTTGTGACATTAAAAATAGACTTTATTTTTTTATTACCTTTACAAATTTCCTCAAGCTTATCCCTTGTTCCATCCTGAGAACAGTTATCAATAAACAACAGTTCATAGTCATATTGTGGTAATTCTTTTACCATAATATTTACAACTGCCTCACTCATGGGACCTACATTTTCCACTTCATTAAAGCATGGAATCATTACACTAATCTTTTTCATCCATTCTCCCGTCTCTATACATACTTATTCACATACCTATTTACATAAACATTCAAGAACATCTGAAGAAAGCGTTCTTTGCTTTCTTCAGATGTGAAACATAGAAATTCTTTTCCCATTATTATAATATAAAACCAAAATATAATCAAACCTGTGTTATGAAAGCTAATTCCCCTGTTTTCCATCTCTATCTTTTTCTAATAATTTCAGGCATAATTCTACATATTCATTTCCAATTAAACTATATGAGTTGTTCTCTAAAACTCTTTCCCGTGCTCTATTTCCTAATAAATCTGTATTATCACAACAATACCGGATACCTTCCAATAAATCCTTTGAATTTCTAAATTCAGCCAAATAACCATTTTGCTTGTTTTCTATCATATCAGGCATCCCTCCAATATTAAAGGCTGTTACTGGAATCCCACACGATAATGCCTCTAATACCGTATTTGCATAATTATCTTGTTCAGAAGGTGCTACAAATACATCCGCAATATTATAAATTTCAGACAGGATATCGTCATCTTTTACTATCCCTACATATTTGGTTTCGATATATCTTTCAATTTTACTATTTTGATTTTCATTTCCAAATACGATCGCAATATACTGTGAATCGTTTAAAATTTCTAACGCACTAATTAAATATTTAATACCTTTATTACTGTTTTCTGTAGCCTTTAGTGCACCAAACATAATTACTTTCTTATCTTCTGGAATATTATATTTCTTTCGTATTGTTTTTTTTTCGAGAGGTCTAAAAATATCTGTATTAATTGGATTTGGTATCCTAATTACCTTTTGATGTTTCAATATTGAACTTTCCTGTGCTGACTGCACCATCCATCTACTTGGTCCCACAAATACAATATTTGATTCTTTAAAAATTCTTTTCTTCTGTATAACATTGTAATAAGATATATCGTTATCTTTGCTACTCCTAATTATGGGGCATTTCCCACATTCTTCTCTATACTTTCCGCAGTATTTATCGATATGACAGCCACCAGTGAATACCCACATATCATGCATTACCCAAATAATTGGTTTATTCAACTTTAGTAATTTTTTAACCACACCGTAAGAGATAAACGAATTTACCCAATGCAAAAATATGATATCTGCTTCTTTGACACTTGATGACATGGTAATATCCGTGCCAAATAAATCACTTATAATTTCACCCTTTGAAAAAAAAAGATTTCCTACATTTTTGATTTTAGAAATTAATTTTGCAATAGGACTATGAAATGCTTCTATAACATCTGTCTCATCATTAAATTTACTTCGTACCAAGACACAGCTATCAATCCCCTTTTGCTGCATTGCATAGTTAATTCGTTGTGTTGCCCTATAAGCTCCACCATAATCTGTCGTTGTTACATGTAATGTTTTCATTTTGGAATCCTTTTCTCCCATTCCTTCATTTGAAGAAATATTATATCACTTGTTTGCACCATTCTACGGTTTTCTTGATTCCCTCTTCAAAGGATACTTCTGGTATAAAACCTGTATCCTTTGTAAGCTCCTCAATATCTGCGCAAAGATACATCACTTGTTTATCCCGATAAGGTAAAGCACCTATCAATGCCCTGGCATCTGGTTTTGTTTCCTTTACTGCATTTTCCATAAGCTCAATGTACTCTGAGAGAGGTCTTACTTTCCCACTTCCTATTGGATAAATACTTTTATCTTTTCCTTTTTCTGCTGCCAGATAGAGTGCACGTCCTGCGTCTGCACAATAGAGATAATCCCATTGCTGCTCACCCTTTGAAAATTCAGGTTGTTCCCCTCTAAGCATTTTTCGTATTCCCGAAATGATCATGGTTGCTTCCCCATCACAAGGTCCATAAACACTTAAAATACGTACCCAAATATGCTTTATCCCGAGCTTTTCACATTCAATTCTGCTCATCTGACCAGCGCAGAGTTTTGCAATTCCATATCCGTTTTCTGGATTTGTCGGTGTGTTCGAATTTATCTTTTCTTCCACACGGCCATATTCTGCCTGGGAGCCAGCTCCTAGAAATACCTTGCATGATAAACGCTTCGCAAGTGCAACCGCATCAAGTGTATACTTAATATTTCTATTTTGTAGAAGCATATCATTTCTACCATCTCCAATTGTCCCTGACCATGCCAGATGAAAAAAAGCATCATAAATGTGATCCATATTCTTTTCATTCATAAATAATTGTTCTAAATCTTCTAGCCTACATGCTAAAACCTGAACTTTATTATGTTTTGGTATACGCGAAATTCTAGGTGAATTTGGATTCACAATTGCTAGCACTTCAATATTATATTTTAATAGCTCCTCAATTAGTGAACATCCTATCATTCCTGTTGCGCCGGTTATTACAACTTTTTTAATATGGTTATCTATCCCAATACTTTCTATCAAAAAAATATCCTCACTATTCTACAACATTGAATACTTCGCTATTTGTTTATTTCATTATATATTCTATTTAAGTATAGTTCAAAAAGTTGCTTATGTTTTTTCGTTACAACATCTAATATTATTCCACAAACCCATAATAATAACCCCATAATTGCTATTGCAACGGAAACAATCACACTAGGAAATTTTAAAACTAAACCAGTTTCAAAATATCCAATAAGTGGCGGGATAAATAAAATACAAGAAACGATCCATAAAAATATTGCTATCATAGAGAAAAAAATGTAGGGTTTATAATCTCTGAATAAAGAAGTAATGGTATATAATACTTTCATTCCATCGCTATATGTGTTGAGCTTTGATACGCTTCCCTTTGGTCTGTCACGATACATAATTGGTACTTCTTCTAGATTGAAATTTTTATCCAAAGCATGTATTGTCATCTCCGTTTCAATCTCAAATCCTTTTGACAAAACAGGAAATGATTTAACAAAAATTTTACTAAATGCTCGATAACCTGTCATTATATCATTAATATTACTCTTAAAAAGTTTGTTTATTAAAAGGGAAACCACTCTGTTCCCAGTATTATGAAATACCCTCTTATTTTCGGTAAAATAAGTAGAACTGAGACGATCACCAATTACCATATCAACCTTTTTATTAATCACTAAATTTACCATTTCTCGTGCATTTTCTGACGCATAGGTATCATCGCCATCTATCATCAAATAGCAATCTGCATCTATCTCACGGAACATACTACGAATCACATTTCCTTTTCCTTGTTTATATTCATGTCTAACAATTGCACCAGCACTTTCTGCTATGGAAGCAGTATCGTCAGTAGAATTATTATCATAAACATAAATATCTGCTTCTGGTAATACTGCTTTATAATCCATAATTACCTTTTTTATTGTTATACTCTCGTTATAACATGGAATTAACACCGCAATTTTATTCATACTATTTTATGCCAAACGGCATAACCTCCTTTTATGTTGTAAATTTCGTGAAGAAATTCATTAAAAACACAAACTTGAAAAGACCGCTATAATTTATTCTCTATAAGTAAACCAAAATTCCCAAAGTGATTAATGGTGCGGTCAAGAAATCCACAAAATTTGTAAAAGAACGTATATTTACATACGAAAAAAATAACAAAAGTGGTTTCATAAACACTTTATTCCACTCATTTTTTACCCATATTCCTTCTATAAAAACTGACTCATGTCCTTATTCTTTTCATATTCTTCCTTTTGTAAAAACGGAAACATATCATCAATAGGAGGTGAAACTATTTTTCCATCCGGAAGAACCTTGGAGGATAGCTTCGGTTCAAAGTTTTGGTTTGGATCAACAACTACCTCACAAATCATCGGACCCTCTGACTCTAATACCTGCTCTATTTTTTCCTCTATCCCTTCTAGCATAGTAATCTTTTGATAAGGAATCTCATAGGCAAATGCTAATTTTTCAAATGAAGGGAAGCTGATTCCATTCCCATCGCAAACTCCTACGAGTGGGGGTTCAAACAGATTTGTCTGTGTCTGTCTTATGGAATGATATCCATTATTATTCAAAAGGAATAATTTGAGATTCATCTGATGGTAAACAACTGTTTGTAACTCCTGCATATTCATCTGGAAGCTTCCATCTCCATCAATGCAGATGACACGCTGCTCTGGATTGGCCACGCAGACACCTAATGCTGCTGGGAAACCATAGCCCATTGCCGCACATCCCGAATTTGTAAACAACCTTTGGTTTTTCTTGATTTCTGCTGCCTGAAAGGTAATTACACATGCACTTCCATTGCCACAAATTACTTTATCCCCTTCCTTGAGTTTCCGAAAGAGTTTTGTTGTAAATACATAGGGATTTAATGGCTCATTCTTTTCAAAATATTTTGGTAACGTGGCAGGATATCTTTGATTAATTTCATGACACCAGCTGACCCATTTAGAGTGGTCCATCTGACACGCTTTTGCTTGATTGGCTAAATCCTTCATCACTTCCTTTACATCGGCATGGACAGGAAGATCGGGTGTTACCGTCGGCTTCTTTAATTCATTCTCATCAATATCAATGACTATTTTGTATGCATCTTTTGCGAAATCTTTATAATTATAGCTGATTAAACGTATATTTAATCTGGATCCAAGCACTAATAGGAGGTCACTATTCTGTACAACAAAATTGCCCCCTCTTGTTCCTACGGTTCCAGGACGTCCGCAATATAAGGGATGATGATCCTCTAATACATCATGTGCATTCCAAGCAGTTACAACTGGAATTTGTAATGCATCAATACATTCCATAAATTCTTTGTGTGCATCTGCTAAACGAATCCCCGTTCCCGCAAAAATGACAGGACGTTTAGACTGACAGATTTTATCTAAAATTGTATTAATGACACATTTGTCATAAATAGGGGTTTCTAATTTGTTTTCAGCGGGGTCGTAGCCAATCAGCTCTTCTGTCTCTACTAGAGCTGCTTGAACATCTAAGGGAATATCAAGCCATACAGGGCCTCCTCTTCCATTTTTACAGAGAAACCATGCTTTTTCTAAATGGTAACGGATTTTTTCAGGCTCTGTAATCATCACTGCATACTTTGTCATGGCTGAAACAGAATCTACGATATTAAATTCCTGATCCCCTAATTGACGTAAAGGAACCTCCGTTGACCAAATTGTCGTCTCTCTTTTCACCTGTCCCGAAAGGATAAACATAGGAATGGAATCAAGCCAGCCGCCTAAAACTCCTGTGATTGCATTTGTACCACCTGGTCCGCTTGTCACGCAGACAGCTGCTACCTTCCCTGTGTCTCTTGTATAACCTTCTGCTGCAATGGAGCAGGCCTGCTCATGATGATTATAAATACAGGTCAGACCCTCCTTATGACCAAGCGCATCATTTAAATGCATGGCGCCTCCGCCCGTCACGGTAAAGATATGTTTAACTCCCTTATTAACTAAAAAGTCCGCAATGTATTTTGCAACTTTTATTTTCATTTATCATGTACTCCTTTCAAACCCAGTTCTCTGTATTCCTGGTCATCAGAAAAATTTCAGAATCTCCAAAGGTGTATTTGCAGTCCCAATATTGGAGAATTGATCGACATCCTCTTTTGTCTTGAAATCGAATCCATAAGTCACACCAATAAAATCGGTACCAATCTGATCTGCTCCAATCGCATCAAAAGAACTGTCGCCAATCATGACCGCCCTGCGGTAATCTTTTGCCCCAAGATTCTTTAAGCAAAGTTCAATAATATCAAGTTTCTTTAGTTTATTTTCGTTATCCGCTCCATAAATAACATTCGAATATTTATTGATTCCAAAATGATTGCAAATTTTAACTGCATAATCATGGCGTTTATAAGTAGCCACTGCCACCTTGACCCCTCGATTTAAAAGTGCTTCCATAACCTCTATTATACCTTCATAAGCGGTTGCTTTTAAAAGATACCCCTCTTCCTTATACATTGTACGAAACACATTTGCTGTTTCCTGAGCTTCTACTTGGGACATCCCAAAAACTTTAATCAGTGACTCCTGAATAGGCGGTCCAATAAATAAAGGTTCTTCTTCTTTTGTTATATCTCTGAGACCACATTGTTTCATTGTGTCTTGCACAGCCAGCAGGATTCCTTCTTTTGTATTTAAAAGTGTACCATCTACATCAAAGACGGCAATATCGTATCGGTTCATTGGTTTCTCCTCTATTCTGTATACTTTGATTTCGTGATAAAATCAATTTGCAAGGATGTTGCCATTTGTTCCAGAGTTTCCTTTGTATATCTATTTAGCTTTTCCGCATAATCATTTACAAATGCATATTCCATGGCTACATTAAAATAGTTTTCTCCTTTTGCATGGGTATATCCATCAAAACCGGCAAGGGATACCTTTTCTACACCTGTTTTAATGAGTAATCTTAAAAGCATTAGAAGAGAACTATCGATAATCTCAAAATTCATATCAACCAGACTACTATAATCTATCGTGTATTCAAAATTTCCGCTTACCTTTGTAACATTGGAGGTTGCAATAATTTTTATTGTTCCTTCCTCCTGCTGCAGTTTGGTTGCAAGACCAACATATCGTTTCGCATTACTTAGAAAAATATAATCACTATAAAAATCTACAGGCTTATAGTTGATTGTGATGATCACCGGTTTTTTCTTTGCAATAAAGGCTTGAATATCCATTGCCTGCTTCTGCATACTCTTCCCAGGCCCTAACACTAATATTTCATGTCCAGCCAATTCTTTTTTCAGTCTTTCCAGTGCGTCGCCATCATTAATTTCTTTATTTTGATATTCCTTATATAACGCCTCTATATGTTCTTTATTAAAAGCCAGCTTTTCACTTTTCTGAATACTTGCCAATATCTCATTTACTGATTTTAAAGATAGCGTCCTCTTTTCCATCAAATATTTGACATAATCAGGGTGACAATCATTTGATGCTGCCAGATAATATTTGAGCGAATATCCCCAAGGAGCTTTTAGATAAATTTTCATAATATTCACATCAATATTTTCTAATATCTGATTGATATCATAAGCTTTTTGAAAATGCTCATTTGCGTACATTGCCAGCAATTCCAGTGGTGCATTCCCTGCCCCTTTTCCAATTCCAAAAGCAGAACCATCTACGACGATGCTCCTGTTTGAATCTTTCTCCATTAATGCAAGTGAGTTGGAATATCCTAACTGAAAGTTGTTATGTGCATGGTATCCCATTGCAATATCCTTATGAAGATGATGATCAATCAGATCAAAATAGTGTAAAAGGTTGCTCTGATGCAGCAAACCGTACGTATCTACCATTGACATTGCGTGTGGCATTAACTCATTCACCATTTCTACTAAAGCAATCATTTCTTCATCAGAATAGCCTGTAATAGATACTGGCTGAACAAACATTTCATAGCCCTTATCTTTTAGCTCTTTACAATACACTAATGCTTCCTTTAAATTTTTCTTTTTAAAAATGACACGAATCCCATCGAGAATGCTGTCTTTTTTATCACATATGTTTTCGATACTGCAGGTACCATAATCTATCATTCCAACAATCATGGATTTACCCGTATCAAATCCACCAAAAATTGTATTAATAGACTTGCTATCTGGCATGATGGTGCGGTTTCTATCAAAATTTCTTCTTTCATCAATTAATCCAACTTCAATAATATCTAAGCCTGCACTCACGGAACGCTCAAATATATTAGCGATATCATCCTGTCCGAACTCCCAATCATTTACAAATCCGCCATCTCTTAGGGTACAATCCAGCAATTTTATGTCTTTCATTCCCTTTCCGTCCTCTCTAGAAAGTTTCTTTCTACTGCTTCTCTTATTGTTTTTCCTATATAGTCAATATGTTTATCTGACATTCCTGGATAAACCCCTACCCAGAAAGTGTCTTTCATAATTCGATCTGTATTCGTAAGTTCTCCTACTATACGAAAACCTGTACCACTTTCTCTCATTTCATCAAAACAAGGGTGTTTGATTAAATTGCCCGCAAACAGCATTCTTGTTTGAACTCCCTTTTTCTCAATCAATTGCACTACATGATTTCTATCAATCCCTTCTTTGCAGGTAATCAAAAATCCAAACCAGCTGGGATCTGAATTCTCGCATGCCTCAGGAAGAATCAGAAATTCTTCTAATCCCTTTAAGGACGCTTTTAAGCGTGCATGATTATGCTTTCTCTTTTCCACAAATTCAGGAAATTTTTCTATCTGGGCACATCCAATCGCAGCTTGCATGTCCGTAGCCTTTAAATTATACCCAAAATGAGAATATACATATTTATGATCATAACCTACAGGAAGCTCTCCATATTGTCTATCAAAACGGTGACCGCAAAGATTGTCTACTCCTGAGGGACATACACAGTCTCTTCCCCAATCTCTAAAAGAGCGAATACATTTATTTAAAAGTGCATTATTTGTGTAAACAGCTCCGCCCTCTCCCATTGTCATATGGTGTGGTGGGTAGAAGCTTGAAGTTCCAATGTCACCAATGGTACCTGTAAATTTTGTTTCCCCATTTATCGTATAGGTGGAACCTAGTGCATCACAATTATCTTCAATTAACCAAAGATTATGCTTTTCGCAAAATGATTTTACCTCTGTTAAATCAAATGGATTACCAAGCGTATGTGCAACCATAACAGCCTTTGTTTTTTCAGACAAAGCTTCTTCTAGCGCGGATACATCAATATTGTATTGTGGAATTGTGACATCTACAAATACAGGAATTGCCCCATACTGTATGATAGGCGTAACCGTGGTTGGAAATCCTGCTGCCACAGTAATTACTTCATCTTCACGATTAATTTTTCTTTCCTTCAGTAAGGGAGATGTTAACGCCATAAATGCATTCAGATTTGCAGAGGAACCAGAATTTACTAGAGAACAAAATTTCACACCCAGATAACCAGCTAATTTCTTTTCAAATTCCTCCGTATATCTTCCGGCAGTCAACCAAAATTCTAAAGAGCTGTCCACGAGATTGCACATTTCTTTTTCATCATAAACGCGGCTTGCATAAGGGATTCTGTCCCCTTCTTCGAAGTCCTTTTTCTTATTATGATAGGTTTTACAGTATTCTGACACCAGTGTCAGGATTTCTTCCTTTGCCTGCTGTTCCGTCTTATTCTCAAACATAGTACTCTCCATTCTCATGACAACCACAAAGTCTGGGCTTGTCTTTATTTTAAATAAACCTCAATTTGTCTATCTGTTTCCTTATTGATATCATTACCGGAAAAGTAGACTTTACTCCATTCAACAGTCTTTTCGATTGCTTCTTCTATTCCCCATTTTGGTTTCCAGTCAAATGTAGTTTTCAGTTTATCACAATTTAGTTTTAAGAATCCTGCCTCATGAGGACCCCCATCATAGCAGTCTTCAAACGACATTCCCTGTCCCCATTTCTCACAAAACATGGTTACTAACGTTCCTGTTGTAACACAATCCCGATCCTCAGGGCCCACGTTATAGTAGCCTTCCATTGACTTATCTGTGTATTGTCTCATGGCAATCATAAGATATGCACATAAGGGTTCCAATACATGCTGAAAAGGTCTCGTAGAATGTGGATTACGAATCTGAATTGCTTCTTTTTTTTCTGCTGCCCGGATGCAATCAGGTATGATTCGATCATTGGCAAAATCACCTCCGCCAATTACATTGCCCGCCCGTGCCGTTGAAACAGCAATTCCCATTTCGTTTAGAAATGATTTCTGATAGCTATGAGTAATCAGCTCTGAACAGGATTTACTATTCGAATAGGGATCATATCCATCTAAAGGCATGTCCTCCGTAAATCCAATATTCTGTTCATTATTTGCATATACCTTATCTGTTGTAACATTCAGAAAAGATTTTACACAACTAGAGATCCGTACACATTCCAAAACATTCACTGTTCCTAGAACATTCGTCTCATATGTGTATTTGGGCTCCTTATAAGAATCACGCACTAAAGGTTGTGCTGCAAGATGGAATACGATTTCTGGCTGTACACAATCAAATACTGATTTCAGTTTATCAAAATCTCTGATATCTCCAATTACAGAATTCATTTTCTCATCCATATGAAGTAATTGAAACAGTGCGGGGTTTGTCGGTGGCTCCAAACTATATCCTGTGATTTTTGCTCCTTGGTTTAAAAGTAATTTACATAACCAAGTCCCCTTAAATCCCGTATGTCCAGTAATCAATACTTTCTTCCCTTTATAAAAGCTAAAATCCATTCACTCAATCTCCGTTCTCACAAGAATTACTTCTCACACTATGGAACTTAGATATACTTAGCATGGTTCTTTCATGCGTTAGTATATCTTTTCACACTTCACACTATATTGTACCATTATCATAGTCGCTTTACAATCACATGGATGATGGGCCAATAATTCATGTGACTATTTCCCAAAAGTAACGTTACGCTATTATCAAAATACTCGGTAGATAGAAAAAAAATCATTACATTCCCATAATTTTTCAACCTGAGAAAGCTTCTTATTATTTTCTAAAATCATTCCCTTCAATTTTTCTACATTACTCCCATTCTCAGCATAGAATAAAATCTCCTGACTTGTACATAAAGTCTCATCTTGAATTCCATTTTCCATCATTTCTTCTGTTTTTTCTTTTCCTGCAATAAAAACACGTGGGAATTTAACCAAATCACCAATCAGTGCATCATAGTTGCCTCTTGAAAAGACAACCACATCTGCATCTTTATGCTCGTTGATATATTCATCAATTTTAGCCTGCTGACGATATAAGAAATCTACTTCCTTTGACAAATATCCTACACCAGAAAAAATAATAAATATACTACATACAATAACAAGTGCCCTTTTTTCTGATATATTTATCCGCGTAAAAAGAAAATAAAGACTAATTACCAAATACAAAATCGTCAAACCTATAATCGGGAACTCATAACGATTAGAATAATCTACTACCAATGCCGTAAAAGATACAAGAAAAAAATATCCGACAATTCCAAGTGCCGGAACCAGAAACCTAAATATTATTTCAAAATTCTCTTTTATGGTCTTCTTTTTAATATTCAAGACAAGCAATACCACTACAAGAAGAAACACGAGTAGCCCTGCTCTTCCAAGAACTTTATCACTATATTTTTCCATAAAAAATATAACTCTGGACAATAATTTTTCAAAATCCAGAAGACTCTTTGTTGCTCCCTTACCTCGATAGCCTTTAAACATATGGAAATAACTAACCGGCCAGACAAGATATGCCATCACAAGTGATAATGCAATTGATACCCCATAAAGTACCGTCTTTATATACTGCTTTTTAATAAAGAAAAAATAAACCGCAAAGAAAAACGAGATGCAAAACATAACAAAAAGCATATAATAATGTGTCAGAAATCCCAAAAAACCAATTATAATTAACGGGATTACCCTTCGAGGTATCATATCACCCTGCTTCAGCATTTTCATATGCAGGTATACATACGCAACCGCAAATACTGAGAACAAAAAATACATACGTAAATATACCAATCCCGTTACAGTACTCGGATTGATTGCATACGCCATTACAACCAGAAGTGACAACACGGAGTTTTCTGTCAATAATATTGCACAACGATAGAGTAAAAAAGATACCATCAAAAAGCAGACAATATTAATACCAAGCGCAAACCAAAGAGAAAATTTTCCTGGAAACAAAGAAGAAATTACATTTAATACCAGATAGTAAACAGGCGGATGCACATCATCTGCCGTATTTTTACACGTTTGTACAAAATCAAATCGATCAACCTCTCGTGTAACTAGTTCTTCAAAAAAGTTATTCGTAGAGTTCCATTCTCCATCCTTGATATCAATTCCCAAATGAATTCCATTCGTCAATGTATACGTATAGTATTCGTCAATATAGCATCCTTTTTTTGTCCTGTCCATATAATTGCCCAAAGCAATAACAATATTGTAATTCCTATGAATATGACTATATTTTTTTTCATAATATTCTGATTCATCTATAACTCCCTTTTTATGATAATGAAAAGAATCACTGTTAATGCGACTCACACTTTCCACATTGTACCATTATCATAGCCTTTTTACAATCACGTGGACGATGAGCCAGCTGATTGGTATGATATAAAGTAAAATTGCAACGCCCCACCAGACAGTCTGCAAAATAATACTTGCTGTCTTTTCAAAAAATCTATTTATCATTATTTGCCGCTTACAATTTAACGAAGTCACAATTGCAATCAAAATACAGGTAATCAAGGTAAGCAGGGCTCCAGTTTTTAATCCAGGAGGCGTATACCTCATAGCAATTTCATTCTCACCTATATTTAATGGGATTCCCACAAATAATCCAGCTACTCTTTGTGCATTTGTTACCAGTACTCCATTGTTTGTTATTTTAAATCCTTCATCATAATTGATTGGAAGTAATAAAAGATTCTTTTCCTCAGTTCCAACCGCCTGCAACGTTAACGAGCTTTTTGTCACCTGTTCCTTTACAGAATAATCCCGATAAGAGTTTGATAATTGATTCAATTTTTCAAGATCCAGCGTCGATAATTTAGAATTAAAAGGAGATCCTTCTTTTAACACAACTTCCATTGTCACTGTTTCTTCGTTAAAATTGCCAAGACAAATGACATTCGAATTAAACCATGCAGGATATGCTTTGTTATCCGTTTCTCTAATACTTGGAACTACCACTTCCTGTCCGTTTACGATAATTTTCTCAAAGCTTCCACCCTGCAGATAAAGAGCCTTGTTTCCTTCTATTTTTACCGTAAATTCGGTCCCATCATCTTCGGCCTCCATGGGAACTCTTTCTGCAATCATCCCTTTATCATCCGATAAGCTATGATAGATTTCGTTTTGTATCTCCACATAATCAATAGAATAAACATCCATAGATAACAATTTGTCTGAAACAGTTAATCCAAATGGCAATGCTACCATATTTTTATAAAGTGTATAACCATTTGCCTGCGCAATCTTCTCATAGACAGATGCATCCGTCTGAGCTGGTGCACACGTAAGAATTTCTTTTACATTCAGTAAAGAATCCGTAAAATATGTTCCGCCTGAATCTAGAATTCTCATAAAATGTGCCCCATATCCGAACTGGATGGCCGCATTCTGTTGTTCACTGCAAACGGTATTGGCCCATCCCGTGATTGTTGCACGATTCAAAACCATAGAATAATTCGTATTTAAGTCCGTATCTGGATTTTTTATTCTGTCAATAAAAGATTCTTCAATTGGTAATGATTCTTTTAATGTATTCGCAGTAATAATATACTCTCCACTTTGCTCAGGATCTCCAGAATAATCCGTATAATAGTATGGGTTTCCATAGCTGATATATGCTCCAACGATTAATTCAAAAAAGATTGGAATAAGAAGAATTCCTCTCCATTTTCCTTTTCCCAAAATAATAATTGCAAAATAAATCAGAAACAAAACTGCAAATACGCCAATGGATACAAGAAACAAATCTTTTACATACCACAAATCATGTTTTAAGTATAACCTTAGTACTCCAATGGATAATAACAACCCGCAAAATACACCTGCTATACACAATACACCGGTTCTTTTTTCATATTTAGATTTCTCTGTAAATGTTTCTCCAGCAAAATAGGCTGCGCAACTTAAAATAGCAAAGGGTATTAGATATCCACATCTGACTGGATAATGATAATATGTTCCAAAATGCCAAAGAATATTGATGCTTTCTACAGGAATTAGCGCACAAGGAATAAATGTTGCTAGTATCAGAAACAATTTTTCTCTTATATTTTTTCTCTTTTTAAATAGTCCAAATAGAATAATAACCCCTGGTAATGCCATACCAAAAAGGAGCCACCATTTGACATAATACATATCTGCACCAATCGAATTTAAAATTGATATGATTGTCTCGATTGGCCCTCCACTTAAATTAGAATGAAACCGTGTGGATTTACTCATCTGGAAAACTGCCGGAAGCAGAATTACTGAAGATAGTGAAAGTCCAGCTATCGTACCTATTCCCAGACGAAAAGCTCTATTCCCACGCTCCTCTTTGGGTAGAATGAATAGAAAGTATAAACCTCCAACCAATAAAATATAGATAAGATTCATGAACCCCAGATAATAACTTAATGCAATCGTATACCCCAAAGTCAAGGTATAGAAAAGCAGCTTTCCTTCTTTCAGCAGCTTAAATAAACTCAGCACAAGAATTGGGAAAAAGACCGCCATATCAAGATAGGTTGGAATCGTATAGTGAATCAGCGAATATCCGCAGAGGCTATAGAGTACACTGAAAATCACCTGATAAAAATAAGGAGTCTTTTTACATACTTTCGTTAAAAACAGATTCATTGTAAAAGCCATAAAAACTAACCTTAAGATTGTAAATAAGGATAGACTTTCAAGTATCCTATTTCTTTTTACGAAAATAAAGAAAAGATTAAAGGGCGAGATATTCCACTGAATCGCACTCCCCATCGATAAATTCTGTCCTTCATTGATATACCAATCAAAAAAAAGGGACACCTTTCCATGCAGGAAATCATAGAGATGATAATATAATGGTGCATTTGTCTGACCCATATCATAATAATCAATCCGAGCATTACCAAAGGGATAAATCCCCTTAACCATTAAAACTCCCATAGTGATTATGAGAGTTATCATGGATGGTATTATATATTTTATAATTAAATTTAGTTTATTTTTGTTTATCATTTTATTCCCTTATACCCATCAGAAGTATTTCTAGCGATGATCAACAACAGCTCTTCCAATACTTTCATATACGATTGGAACATCCTTCATTACTCCACTTCGAAAGCAATTTCTTCCGTCAATTACAATGGGATTCTTCATTTTTTTAGTAAATATCGAAGGATCTAATTTTTTTATTTCTTCCCATTCCGTGAAAATAAAGCAGAGATCTGTGTCTTCTAACGTCTCTTCTATTGTTTCATAATAGGTAATCCCATCAGAAACATGTTTTTTAAAATTTTCTACTCCAACAGGATCCCAAGCCTTTACTTTAGCTCCATCATCAATTAATAGAGGTACTGTCACTAATGAGGGTGCCTCTCTCAAATCATCTGTTCCAGGTTTAAATGTTAACCCCAGGACAGCAATTGTCAATCCTCTGAAATCCTTATAATATTTAGCAGCTTTTTTGACTAATTTCAATTTCTGATTCTCATTAACTTCGATTGCCGCTTTAATTGTTTTAATCTCATTATCATTATAATTTGCCAGCCAGCTTAATGCCTTTGTATCCTTTGGAAAACAGGATCCACCATATCCAATCCCAGCATTTAAAAATTTACTTCCAATTCTGCTATCAAAGCTCATGCCTTTTGCCACATCTTCAATATCTGCACCAATAATTTCACAAAGATTTGCAATTTCATTGATATAAGATATTTTTAATGCAAGAAAATCATTTGATGCATATTTTATCATTTCTGCACTTCGTCTGTTCGTAGTTAATAATGGTGCATCAAAATTCTTATAAACTTCCTTTAAGATTGTCTCTGAAAAATCATCTTCTACACCAATTACAATTCTAGAAGCATGAAGTGTATCTTGTACTGCTGTTCCCTGTGCTAAAAACTCTGGATTAGAAGCAATATGAATTTTAAACTTTCCGTCCAGTTTTTCATGTAAATAAGCTTCTATTTTATCATTTGTTCCAATTGGAACCGTTGATTTTATTACTACAACACACTCTTTTGTGATAGATTCTGCAATTTGGTCTACCACCGTATATACATAGGTTAAATTTGCTGATCCATCTCTTTTCTCTGGCGTTCCAACACCAACGAAAATCACATCTGCATCCTGATATGCCTCTTTATAATCAGTTGTAAAAGATAACTTGTCCATATTCTTTTTCATTAATTCTGATAGTCCTGGTTCATAAATAGGGGATTTTCCTTTTTGCATCATCTGAACCTTTTTTTCCTCAACGTCAACACAGGTTACATAATGTCCATTTTCTGCCAGACATACGCCCGTTACTAATCCCACATATCCCGTACCAGCCACTGCGATCTTCATATCTTAAGCCTCCCGCTATCTTCTTCAATTAAAAATAAAACCTTTATTTCGCTAGAAGAAGACGCTTGCGGCTTCTTCAGGTGTGAAACTTAGATATACTTAGCATGGTTCTTTTATGCGCTAGTATATCTTTTCACACTTTATATAATACGAATTATGAACCACTTTTTCAATAGGCTAATTGAATTCTTTAGAAATATTTGCTATATTTAGTTTGATATAAAATCCTAACATATGGAAATGGAGTCATCATGAATCAAGTAAAAAAAAATTATTATCAGTATATTCCATACCTTCTTTTTACTATTTGTACGATCGCGCTTTTGCTAAAAACAAGATATAGCTTCTGCTGGTCAGATGAAACTTTTTATGCTTCCACGACCCATCGCTTTTATCAGGGGGATTCTATCTTTTATCACGAATGGTTTCCAACTCAATTAGTTTCGTTACTATTATTACCTCTCCACAGTCTTTTTGTTATCATTACTGGTTCAACAACTGGAATATTACTTTTCTTTCGTATCTGCTATGTATTCTTTTCTCTTGCTGTTTCTTTAACTGCATTTCATATATTGAAGAAAACCTACTCTGTTTTTATCTCATTATGTTGTGCTCTATTTTACTTTTTTTATGCACACCTAAATATTGCTACCCTATCCTATTATACCATGTCTGTTGGTTTTTATTTACTAGCAATGCTTTTGATTTATGATAGTATCAATTCCATTGATTATAAAAAGAGAAAGCTAATTGCTTCCGGTGTTTTCTTTGCTGCCTCCGTCATTTGCCTTCCTTCCATGGCATTGGCTTATTTTATATGCAGCGCTGCTCTCATCTTATGCTCTATTAAAAAGAAGGAGCTTCGTTCTATCTTTCCTTATACACTGATTGGTATCGTATCCTTGGCAGTGATTATTTTGATTTACGTTTTCTCAAAGATCTCGATCAAAGATATTTTAGAAACATTACCTTTCGTATTAAGTGATGAAGAGCATGCAACAAGTCTGATCTACCCTTTCAAAAAGTTTTTTATATCCATTCATCAAGTTTATGGAAAAGCTACTTATATCAGTTACCTGTTTATACTTTTTACATTCATTTTTGGACGCAGATTAAATCCCGTTTATAAGCAGCTACTGACAATCGGGAACATCCTGTTATTTTTTATTTACTTTTATTTTAGTATTGGACACACTGGTTATATCAGCACAGCGATGACTCTCTTTGCCTTACCTTGTTACTTTATGACAGTAAAACGCAATCAGCCACTCCTTTTCTTGCTTTATGGATCTGGTCTTATATTTTCTATGGTGTTTAGCTATTCCTCAAATGGTTATCTTTATATCATGACTCTTGGTCATAGTATCTCTGCTATTGGATCTATTTGCTTTATTAGCGACTTTATGCAGGAGATTTTAGACGCTTCCTCGTCCTATACGCTTACCACCCAGAAGCTGTTCTGTACACTGTTTGCACTCATTATTGGAATTACACTGATTCAAACCATGACCTTACGAATGGTGAATATCTATCGTGATGCACCATTATCTCAGTTAACTAGAAAGATTACAATAGGACCTGCTGCTGGTCTTTATACCACCGAACGACACCAGTCCGATTATCAAACGGTTTATGAAACCATTCAGACATACTGCACGAATGATGAAGGTACCATCTTTTTTACGAAGTTACTCCCTTGGGGTTATCTGGCAACCGATATGAAATGTGCCGCACCTACTACCTGGAGGACAAAATTCAGTAGTGAAAGACTACCCGTTTATTATCAGGAGCATCCTGAAAAATTTCCCAATATAATATTTGTTTTAGATGAAAAAATAGGCTCCTATGATGCATGTGGAGATGTTGAGGCCGATCCCACACCAAACGAAAATGAGGTTGGTGGCTGGCTTTTAGAATATGTTACAGAAAATAATTATGAAATAATAAGAACGGATTGTGGTATGATCTACAGAAAGTAATTATTTCTTGTAGATCAACTCCGTTATTTTTTCTACAATGGTAAACACAACAAATGGGATAATCTGCATCATTACTC
The DNA here is from genome assembly GCA_028694115.1 of Lachnospiraceae bacterium. The sequence continues at coordinate 51,536 of JAQUUB010000002.1, read as the reverse complement.
GATTCCCAGAATCGCCAATACCGATTCGCAATGTACCGCTTCTTGCCCAACAGACCGCTATCGTAAAAAGAATATATCCAATACAAAACAAATCAGAATAGCTCATCTTTTTATCACTCTTAGGCAACAGCAATAGCATAATCAATACAAAGAACCCAAAATAGCCCCAACCATTTTGAAGAATTATATTTTGTCCAAAACATGACAGATTTGTCATATATCTATCCGTATTCAAAATGAGTAGCAAAAGATTTCCAATACTTAAAGTACCTATAAAAAAGGTTGCAAAGTATTTCTGTAGAAATAGAAATACTTTATTGCGAAAAAGCAAGAAATAAATGAATACCATAGCCAAAAGCAGAACCATTACCATCGCTTTCTTAATGTCTAAAAAGCTATATAACGGATCTACTTTTAGTCGTATAAATAACATCGCATAATAAGATAGCTGCATAACACAGACTGGAAGTGTCAGGTAGCAAATTAACTCCTTATTAGAATAAGATAAATAAGAAATACAAAGGATCAGCAGACATGCCATCATTCCGCCTTCCATTCTCATCATGCAGAGCATTGCAATCAAAATCCCCTGAATCCACAGCAAATCTTGACTTCCTTCTTCGTTTCCTTTCTCTCTTTCCCTTTTAATCCCTAAATAAAAGATAATAAATAGAAAATCCATGAAGTATACATTTGCTAATACCCATTTAGAAGTTAATAGAAATGGCGTAGAGGAAAATAGTAACATTGTTGAAAAAACAGCAAAAATAGAAGCTTTCTTTTTATCTCTGCCATTTTGTATCGTTTCATAAACTGCCATATAAAAAATACCAGCAAAATTAAAGTTTAAGAAATGCTGAATTCCAAAGCTTTCATTAAAGCCAAAGAAATAAGGAATACAATTAATGATGGCAGTCGTCTGACCAACATCCGTCAAAAATACATCAAAGGAAGCAAGATAATATCCTGTTTTTACAAGAATTTCTGGAAATACCGAATAATAATAAACAGAGTCATTTGATATACTGACTCTTAATATTCCGGATGCACTGATGAGTGAGATAACTGCTACTAAAAAAAACAAAAAACAAAATCTCTTCCAAGAAAATTCAATTTGTACTCTTTGTTTTACAAAATAGATGCAGAGAACAATCAGAAGCAACAATATGGAAATCCCAATACTACTAAGGCGATAGGGAATCCCAACCTCCAATAAACAGTAGCTTACTAATCCCCAAATAGATAGCCCTATGGGGTATGCCAGCAAGGCTTTCCAAACATTGGAATTTCTTCTTTGCATAAAAGATAAGAAGACATAGCCCAAAAAGAAAATTCCAATAATCACTACAACTTGTCTAATATAATACCCTTTTGCTAAATCAAAAATGTCTGACTGCAATGCCAGCTTATCCATTGGCTACCTCCTTTTCATAATAGCTCATTGGCATAAGAAATAAATTCTCATTTTTATCCCATATTGCCACTACTACATCTTCTTCAGTTATTCCATCCATATTGATATACACAAAACCGTACTGTTCTCTTTCCTGAGCAAAGGTAAAGTAATACCACGAGTACCAAAAATAAGAGGATTCTTGAATCCCCTCCTGATTGAGTAGAAAAGAGTATCGTAACATATCATTTGTACCGCCAAAATTGTAGAAATCATCTTGATACAATTCCATATTAACGGTTTCTACTTTAGGTAACTTTTCATCCACCGTATAAGCATTTGCAAAGGTCATAAGATATCTGGCATAATTATTTTCTATATAGTATTGATTAGAAAAAGGATTTCCCTCAAGATCATCTTTTCCGTAGGAGCTATATTCTGAATAAGGTTTCAATTCATAAGGAATTACAACCTTTTTCTCACTTAATAATAAACGCAAAAAGCTATCCGGATAGATTTTATTTTCATAGTCAGATAATTGATATAGCGTTTGATTTGTGGTTTGTTCCATTGGAAGAACAATGCTCATATTTCTATAGTTATAAATTCCATTTAATAGAAAAAAGACTATCATAACCGAAATTATCAAAATTTTTATATTTATTTTTTTTGATTTTGCTAATACAAAAGCACCAATTCCCAATATAGAAAAGACAATCCGAACTTTATTTGATGATATACTTAATGACAGAAAGAGAAGGAGAAATAAAACAGCAGTAATCATTCCTTGTATTATCACTTGACTCTTTTTCATACTTTTCCTCATTTCTCTAGAAATTATTCTTTTCACACTTCCAAACATGCCGCTCCAGCGCCACAAATAATCAGTGAGAAGAAGGCGCTTGCGACTTCTCACACTTTTTCCTTTTGAATATCTGTAATATAAAATCTAAAATTTCTTTGAATGTCTTATAATCCACAATGCAGACAAAAAGAATACCCAAAACACCTGATATAACACTCATCAGCATTCCTGTGACAAAGGTTGCAATGCCAGCATATAAAATCAATAAAATCCCATAAAGGATTGTTTTTTTATAATCATATCCAACCGTATAACACTTTTCCGAAAAAAATGAACCTATTACAAAATATGTCATATACGTAATTCCGGTTGCAAATGCTGCACCCACCCCGCCAAAACGCGGTACTAACAATGCATTTCCACACAAGTTACATAGGATTGCAACGAAGGATGCATAATTAAGATATCGATTTTGGTTTTTAAACTTGATTCCCTGATTTGTTATTTCAAACATAATACTAAAAATAGGCATTAATGTAAGGAACGGGATTACAGACACTGCACTCCTGTAATCACCACCTAAAATAAATGCAATGATCTGGCGGAATAAAATCAGGCCAAAAGCTGCTAATACACATAAAAATCTAGTAATCGAGAACGCTTTTCTGAAAAATAAATGACAGTTTTCTTCACTATCCATTTCATATTTTTCCATTGCTACAGGTGACCAAAATGCTACAAATGTAGCTTTGAAGGTTAACAAAATAGACATAATGTTCATTGCCGCATTGTAAATCCCTAACTCGTGATAGCCAGACCAGATTCTTAGAGACCATCGATCGCAAGATGATAACAGCCACTCCATGAGGAGTACCATAATAAAGGGCATTCCATATTTTATTAATTCTTTTTGTGATACCGTTTGGTTTTGTTCTATAGTTTTATCATCCTTGCGGTGTATCATCACAAATCTTAAGGATATATAAGCGGTAACAATCCCCAATGACAGCGTCATTGCATAAAGTACTACCCTGAAATTGTCCCCTAAAAAGTGAAAGGCTATTAATAAAAGACCGATATACAATACTTTTGAAAAAATATTTAAGTTTGAATACAATTTCCCATTTTGTGACATGCGGATATCTAAAAACATAAAACGTTCAAAGACTGAAATAACCGTGTAAGCAATTACAAGGATAGTAATATCCCTACCCCCTTGTCCAAACAGAAAATGATTTGCATAGTCAGAAAAAATGCTATAAATAATAGCCAAAACTCCGACAATTCCAAGTGCAGGAAATAAACATTGCTTCATCAAAGCAACTCGATTGATTCCCTCCTTATAATAGTATCTAATGTATGTTTGGTCCATACCAAGGATTGCAAATATATAAATGACTGTAACTGCAGTTGTAAACATGCCCGATTTTCCGTATTCATCGGTTGACATCAGCCTTGTAATTAATGGAATCGATACAAATCCCAAAATTAGAACTATAAAATTACCATAAAAATAGCGCAAAAAACCTGTAAATGCACTTGGTTTTTTTTCTTCACTCATGTATTACAATCTCCAATAACAAAAACCTAATTTTTCAAGTTCCTTCCGTTCAAGAATACTTTTAATATCAATGATTACCTTTTCTTCCTGAGGCATTTCTCCAAAGAATGCATTGATTTGATTTAAGGACATGTCACAAAAGCATTTATGAGCAACACCGATTACAATACAGTCCGCATCCTTTATACTCTCTATGTCTGATAATTCGTATCCATATTCTCTTTGTACTTCTCTGCTATCTGCAATGGGATCAACAATAAGAGGGTAAATTCCATATTTTTCAACTTGTGAAACAACTTCCATGATTTTTGAATTTCTGACATCAGGGCAATTTTCCTTAAAAGTAGCACCCAGAAAAACAATTTTCGATTGCCTTACCTTTTTGTTGGCCAAAACTAATTGCTTGATGATTTTTTCTGCGATAAATACTGGCATGTCATCATTTACTCTTCTACCGGATGATATAATTTGGGAATGATATCCTAGCTTTTCTGCTTCATAAACAAAATAATAGGGATCTACACCAATGCAATGACCCCCTACCAATCCTGGATAAAAACCTAGTGCATTCCACTTGGTATTCATTGCTTCAATCACTTCTCTTGTATCAATCCCCATCTTATCAAAAGCCATTGCAAGTTCATTAATAAATGCAATGTTGATATCCCTCTGACTATTCTCCACTACTTTTGCAGCCTCTGCTACCTTAATCGAGCTTGCACGATGAACGCCCACTTTGATCACTAATTCGTATACTTTCGCAATCTCTAAAAGAGATTCCTCATCCATTCCCGAAACAATCTTTTTAATGTTCTCTAATCGATGAACCTTATCTCCTGGATTAATTCTTTCTGGCGAATAACCAACCTTAAAGTCAATCCCACATGTTAATCCTGATTCCTGTTCTAGAATAGGAACACACACATCCTCCGTTACTCCTGGATAAACCGTTGATTCGTAAACCACGATGGATCCTTTTGTAAGATTTCTTCCTACCACGTGACTTGCACCCTCTACTGGTGTTAAATCAGGAGTCTTGTCTTGATTAATAGGAGTGGGAACTGCAACAATATGAAATTTAGCATCTTTTAACCGTGTCTCGTCACAGGTAAATTGAACCGTCGTTTTCTTTATTTCTTCATCTCCGACTTCTTCTGTTGCATCGATCCCATTTTGATAGGCTTTAATTTTGTCTTTGTTCAAATCAAATCCTACTACATCAGCCTCCTTTGCAAAAGCAACTGCAATTGGCATACCAACATATCCCAGCCCTATGAGAGCAATTTTTTCTTCTCTTGCTACTATCTTTTCATAAAGTCCCATTTCTTTCCTCATTTCTTCGCCACTATCTCTCGGTAAATCTCCAGATGATCTTTTAAACATTTTTCCTGAGAATATTCTTCTTTGTATCTACGATAAAAAAATTCCTGATCTGACTTTAATTTTGATTGATTCAAACTTAACTCTTTAATGTAAGTAACGGCTTTTTCCAGGTTCTCTTCTGAATACAGATTTTCTTCTTTGCCTATTACCTCTGGTAATCCACCAACATTTGTTGAAATGACTGTGCACTTTCTGCTCATGGCCTCAACGGCTGCCTTACCAAAAGATTCAAATCTGGATGTCATAACAAAAACATCAACTCCATAATAATACTCTGCCATCTGTTTCTGACTATAATCCAGATGTATTTCTACATTTGCTTCTCCCATATCCTCTATTAACTGTGACTTTACTTGATTTACAACTATCCTATCATTCTCTTCAAAGACTGACATCACAATGGATACCCTGAATTTAACCCCTGCATCCTTAAGTTCCCTACATAATCGGTTTACTAAAGGCCAGTTTTTTTCTTCACAAACTCTACCAGCAAAACCTATTACAAAGCCATCATGAATCCGTTTTTTTTCCCTATAATCTCCAAAACTATTACTAATGGTATTTGCTACTAAACTTAAATTTGTAAATCCTGTTGCCTGCTTCCACATTTTCTGATTAAAATTCGTGGTACAGAGAAATCGATTGGAGTACTTTAATGCATGTTTCATTAATATCATAGAATGCTTACGATAGCCATAATATAATCCTCTATCGGTAAATACTAACTGAGATTTTCTTGAAAAGCCAAATCCTCTCAATAATCCATACGTAATTAAAGACTCTGGCATCTGGATATGAATAATTTCTGGTTTTTCTTTTTTTATGATTTTATAAAACCAATGAATTCGCTTTAATAAATTTGGAATTCGCTTCTCTCCCATAGGATACGTAATGATTCTAAAATCATAATCCTTTTGATTTTTGGACATTAATGTAGGGCACACTACCATTGGTTCAAACTCACTAGCTAGTAAACCCTGACACAAGGAATCTGTTGACATTTGTGCTCCTCCAGGTAAATCAATGGGATATTCCAATAAATACATGACCTTCATTCTAGTTCCCCTTATTCCTTATACCAGTTGTTTTTTATAAGTGGTGCTTTGCTCAATGGACCTTCTTGATACGAAATCGCATGTCCCTTTTTTATAGATTCAGAAAATTCAATGACTCTTTTCGCAGCGATCCTAGGATTCCACAGATCTTGCATCTGTTGATAGGCATTTCTACCACATCCTTCAGTTAATTCTCTATCTAATAGTAATCGTTTTAGTTTATTCTGTAAACTCTTAGAATTACCATTTTTAAAAACAAATCCATTTTTTCCGGATTGAATCAACCATGGCGTGGATCCACAGGAATGACTTGCTACTACCGCACATCCTGCACTTAATCCTTCATAAATAACAGATCCCCATCCCTCTAGGAAATTACTTGTCATTACATAAATGTTTGCCGCTTCCATCTCTTTACGAACTTCTTCTGGTGATAAGAATCCACAAAAAGAAATACAATCTTCTAGTCCGTATTTTTTCACCAACGCTTTTAGTTTGTTTTCTTCCTCTCCATTTCCAATCATCCGGATTACAAAAGAAATATGATCTTTTTTTAGTCCTTTCGCTGCCTCAATGAGAAGATCCGCCCTTTTTAGCTTCAAAAATCGTCCCGCCCATAGAATTCTTAAAGGTTTATTTTCCCTTTTCTTTTCCATCAGCTCTTCCACATCCCATACACGGATAAACGGAAAATATCCAAATTTATAACACTTATCCGGATAAGAAGACAGCCTTTGATAATCATTTGATGCAAAAGCACTTGCCCCCAACAGATAAAGATTCTTATTCCTGTTTTTATAATGAATTCGATAAAACTTCTTCGCCAACCTAGGAATAAACATCTTGATAATTCCTTCTTTTAATGGCCTTTCTGTATATCGAAAGGTTAATCGATTATTCTTAATTCTTTGTTCCACAAAAGTTTCTGGTGCACTTCCTATTATGACAACATCGCATGAGTTTGCAAGTTCCATTGCTTTCTGTTTTTGTGTATCACTTTTGTGTGCTTCTAATACATAAGAAGGAACATTTTTAATTTCCCATCCCATGCTCGTTCGAAATTCTTCCATAGGTTCTGTTTCTACAAAGGTAAAATCTTCTCCTAAAAGTTTAAACCACTCATCGCATAAGGCTTTTTGGTGATGATTAAAATAATTTGAAAAAAAGGCAAGAGTCATGACAGTTTCTCCATATATTCTTCCAATTGAGTCATTAATATTTCAGGATCAAATTGCTCTTTTGAATACTTCAGTGCATGATCTCTATATTGGTCCAGTTCTTCTTTGCTAAGCCTAGACATTTGTACCGCAGCATTTGCAAGCTCCTTTGCCGACATCCCTGTCGTACAAATTCCCAGATTGCCCTCTTTTATTAACTGCTTGACCTCACCCTCCATACAAGCGAGTACCGCACATCCACAAGAAAGGTATGTTTGAAATTTAGCTGGAATCGTCTTTTCAAAAATAGGGTCAGGCTTAATAATCATAAGTGCCAAATCTGCCCCATTTAGGATGGCTGGTATTTCCTCTTCTGGTTTTTTCCCATGAAAAATAACAAGCTCGTCTACCCCTTTTTCTTTTGCCAGTTGTTTCATGTGTTCTAATTCTCTTCCACTTCCCACAATATTCCACTTGATTTTTGCATCTCTGCAAAGGGCTGCCGCCTCAATGACCATTGATAGTCCTTGTCCTTCTCCAACATTTCCCGTAAAGACAATGTGAAAGTATCCTTCTTGGTACAAGTCTGTTCGTATTTCTTCTGATTTTTTTACCACCGAATATTGTGGCCAAAATGCCACCTTATTCTTATTTTTTAATCCCCTTCGGCTACGAATATTTCTAACAAAGCTATGCGATGTACCAAGAATCAAATCACAAGAGTTATAAATATAATCAACCATTTCATTTAATAAGCGAATACAGGTTTTATTTTTGATGCCAGTCAGAACTAATACATTTTCAGGCCACAAATCCTGAACATGCAGGATGACTGGTGCTTTCATTCTTTTCTTCATTGTAATTGCTGGTAATGCCTGCGTAATTGGTGAAGTGCCAAACGAATAAATCATATCATAAGATTTTTTTTTCATTACCTTTGCTTTATAACATCCAAAGACAACAAAGCTCAAATAATTAATTGCCAATCGCAGGGACCCCTGATATCTTGGAAAAATAGGTACTCTGTGAATTTCTATCCCATTCCACACCTCAAAGCGATTATGGAACATAGAATAGCCATCATAAAATCTTCCTTGTGGATAATTAGGTATTCCTGTAAGGATTGTTATTTCATGACCTCTTTCCTTCAAGCGAAGTGCCAAATCATTAATTCTGAAATTTTCTGGATAAAAGTACTGACTTACAATTAAAATTCTCATTAAAATGCCTCTGTGCTGTCATCTGCCTGAAATAAAACGGTTACTGTCTGAAATAGTAGCTGAATATCTTTTAAAATACTAAAATTTTCAATATACATTAAATCAAGCATCAACTTATCCTTTGATGACGTATTATATTTCCCCATAATCTGCGCATAGCCAGTTAAGCCAGCTTTCATACGTAGACGATATTTGAATTCTGGCATTTCCTTTGTATATTCATCTACATTCTCAAGCATTTCTGGTCTTGGTCCAACTAAGCTCATTTCACCCTTTAGAATATTAATAAATTGTGGCAATTCATCCAGCCGATACTTTCTTAATATTTTACCGATAGGAGTAATGCGGTCATCATCCTTTGTAACGGAACGGTTCTCTACATATTCTTTCATTGTACGAAATTTATAAATTGAGAATACTTTTCCATGAATGGTTGCTCTTTGCTGCCTGAAAAAGACTTTTCCCCCATCCTGTTTTTTAATGAGTAATGCACTTACTAGGAGAATAGGACTTGATAATAGTAAGGCGATCACTGATACAAAAATATCCATCAAGCGTTTGCAGATTCGCTGTTCGAAGGTCATACCTTTAAACTCAGAGACAAGAAACGTAACATCATCAAACATTACCTGTTTGGAATTTTGCTCTAATATATCTGCAACTTCTGGATTATAATACACATTAATTAAATGCTTATAACAGTAATTCACGATATCTGTTCGTTCCCCTACTGGAATCTCATATAAAAATACAGAATCAACACTTCTGATTATTTCCTTTAAATTTTCCTGCTGGTAACCAGCAACACAATCAATTCGATACCGTTTATGAAATTTACCAATTACATTCTTTACTTTTGAAAGATCTGTCTCTTTTGCTGTAATTACGAGACATCTCTCTGGATCCTGTACCCAGAAATAGAATTTATTCCCTGCATAAGTCATGAAAATAATAAGTAACAACTGAATGATCATAATTATCAATAACAATCCAAAATATTCTAATCGAAAAGATCGATTGTTATCCTCGTTTGTATTCATAAAATTCAATAAGAGATACGCTACACCATCTGTAAGCAGAGACATTAGTGTCAGTGATATGATAATTGGTTTGCTTTTTCTGACACCTACGTCATATTTTCCATAAATAACAGTTAGCAAAATCCCAACTACAATCCATGAAAATGTGATAACTACTGATGTTCTTGATAAACATAATAGCTGCTTGTTTTCCATTCCAAGAAATCCAAAGAAAACTGCGAAATTACCCAGATAAATGATGATCTCAAAGAGGAGAATTATGCTGTTTTGAAATTTTTTACACATTGTTTTCATAATTTTGCATATACCTTTTCAAAGTATTCTAGAAATCTCTTTTCTTTACTGTACTGTTTTGCTTTTAGAATACACGCTTTGCTTTTACTCTCATTCTGTCTAAGAACATCTAACGCAGCAGTAATTCCAATCATGTTACAACGTTCAACTACCATACCACAGGAATCATCAATACTTTCTGGACTTCCTCCTGCACGATAGGTAATGACAGGTGTTCCACATGCCAATGCTTCAATATTCGTCGTTGGAAACGTATCTTCTAACGTCAAATTTAAATAGACATCCGCAGTACTATACCAGGCTGCCATTTCTTCTAAACTATTTGTCTTGTTAAGTCCAAGAATATTATCTGGCAGTTCTTGTTTCTGCTTTTCATTTAATCCGATTAAGACAATCTTGTAACGTTCATCGAGAATATTCGATAATTTCTTGAACTCCTCAATTCCTTTTCTTTCCCGCCACGGATTTGCCACTCCCAAAATAATAAATCTTTTTTGCAATCCATATTTCATACGATAATGGTCCTCAACAGGATGCAATGTAGTAAGATCGATTCCTGTTGGTATTACTGTTATCTCGTAATCCTTCATATAGGAATTCAGCACTTTACTTTTCAACCATTCGGAAGGGGTAACTAACTGCATGTCTGGAATTTGTGTAAACAATTCCTTTTTCCAATGATAATTATTCTTGGAACCATCTCTTAAAATGCTTTTTGGATATTCCCTAAGCTGTTCACATTGGTAGCATCCAGTTTTCCACTTATTGCAGCCAACATATTCAAAATGAGTACAGTGCCCTGTAAAACTCCAGCAATCATGCAACGTCCAGATAACCTTAACTCCTGACTCCTTTAAATAGTGAAACAATAACTCCACATTTAAATAGTATCCGTGAATATTATGCAAGTGTACAATACTAGGATGAAATTCCTCCATAACTGCAATCAGTTTTCTGGTTGCTGCTTTTGAATATTGTCCATGCTTGTCCGTTATTCTGCTCAATGCTCCATGAACATTAACCCCAAAATCACTGCCGATGCGATAGGCGTGATACCCTTCCGGTGCTGTGCCCCTGCCGTATGCACCCATACATGTGAATCCCTTTTCTGTAAGCAGATCATACAGGCCTGATACAATTCGTCCCGTACTTCCACTTCCAAAGGTAACATTAATAAAAAAAACTCTTTTACTCTCTTTAAGACTTATCATCCTTGTTCGCTTTCATTTAAAATTAAATTAATCACTCTTTGTTGGCCTTTTCTAAATTCTTTGCTTAATTGTAATTTTCTCATTTCTTTTCGGACATTGGGTGTTGAAATCAGCCAACGGATTGTTTCAATCACAGTAATCGCATCCGTATCCGACCCTAATCCAAGATTTACAAATCCATTTTGAATTCCCGCAAATACATGTTCTGCTTCTCTTTCATTTTGTGCCATAACAATTGCAGGCACTCCCATACTCGCTAGTTCATAGATTGTCCTACCCTGTGAGGTAATAGCAAGGTCAGCTTTACACATATAAGAGCTTACTCTTTTTACATCATGATGCACAAAAATGTTTTTTGACTCGTCGGAAACGATTTCCTCTTTATGCTCATATGCAAATCCTGTTAAAAAATGAAATTCCAAATCCTTATATTTCTCATGTAATAGTTTGCAGACATCATACATTTTACCTGTAAGATTGCTAGGATCTGCGCCACCAAAGATAATCATAATATTTTTTACTTCTTCTGAGAATTTTTTTGGTGGCTCCTCCATAAATTCATCACGAATGCAAAAATATTTAAATCCCTCATATACATTACTTAATTTTTTTGTATTATTTTCATATAATGCATTAATTACGGCATCTGCATATTTTGCACCTGCTCCCACATCTTCAAAATTAACTATTCTGTCTGTGTATTTTCTAACTGATTGCATATATTTTTCATCTGTATTCAGAATATCATTAATAACAATATCAGGTTTATATTCCTTTAATAATTCTTCATACTCTAGCTCATCAGCAACTACCTTCATTGGGAAAAAGGATTCCTGTAGCTTTTGTATTCCCATATCACTATCTTTATCAACAACAAATAATAAATCATGTCCAATGAGTTTGTATGCTAAAGTTAAGCAACGGTAGATATGACCCATCCCTATTTTTTGATATCCAACCGTTCGAAATAGAATTCGTTTTCTGTTTAAAATACTTTCACTTTGAATCCAGTCTTCTTCCGTATCGATATCAACAGCTTCCTGATGCAAAGTTTCAAAAACACTGACCTTTTCTCCTATTCTTGCATTTTCTGTTACGCACTTTCTTCTGGTAATCAGAAATGCACCTGTTTCCAAATAATTCTTAGGAAGCTCCTGGCTATTAAGCCTTTTTTCGTAGTTTTTGACAATTACTCCATCTTTTTCTGTCCATGATAAATGAGGCTTATTCACTACGCTTATCACCGTATCAAAATGACTCTCCACAAAAAAACGAACAGCATCTATTAAAGTTTTTGGTTTTAAAGTCGGCGAAGTTGCCTGCATCGTGATTACGATATCATAAACTTTTCCACTTTTTTCTTCCATTTTTATAACCGCATCGTAAATTACCGGATCGAGTGTAACTTTATCCGTTGCAAGTTTTTGATCCCTTTGAATTACAAATACGCTATCTTGTTTGCTTACAATGCTTTCAAGTTCTTCATCATCTGTTGAAACTACAATATCGGTATCATAATAATTTTTCAAATTCTTTGCATTTTCTACAGAATATAGAATGAGTGGCTTGCCACCGATCATTCGAATGTTTTTTCTAGGGATTCTTTTCGAACCGCCTCTGGCTGGAATAACTACTAATATCTTCATTAGGATTTCCTCCCTAATTTCATTTTTATTATATTTATTAAGAGCATTATATCATTTCTTTTCAAAAAAGCAAAAAATCCCAGCAAAAGAATTGAAATTCCATAACGCAATAATATCGTGTGATACAAAAAAAGTATACCAATTCCTAGAATTCCCGTACCTATCATCATTCCGAAATAAGCTGCATCTGAATAAATTTTTATTTTAAGGATCCATCTGGTAGATAGATAATGAAGAATCATTAAAACAAAATAACCAACTAATGTTGTATATGCTGCAGCAACAAATCCAAAGCGCGGGATGTAAATTGCATTTAGCATATAATTAATCAAGGCTGCAATTATAGAATTCAGTGCTATTAAAAATGTTTTTTTATAATACAGCTCCACATTCACATAATTGGTATAAAAATATTGACATAACGTTCCTATTGCAACCGCTGGAATCACCTTGATGCATCCCCAAAACTTACTGTGACACAAGATCTTTGTTGCTTCCGGTGCAACAACAATAAATCCCAATGTTAGAAAACAGCCTAATTGCATTAATAACAAATTATTTTTTTTAATTGCTTCCCTTTTTTCTATATGCAATTGCTCGTTAAACCACGGAAGCCATGCTTGCCCAATTGCATTGGTTACAACAGAAAGTAACGTTGCTATCGTGTAACCCGTCGAATAGATACCTGCGTCAGAAGCTCCGCAAAAAGACAGAATCATTACCATATCCATTCTTGCTAATAAAACCATTGCTAGTCCATGCGGTATGGTAGGTAAGCCGATTTTTAACGCGTAAAGCCAATATTCTTTGTTGAATATTACTTTACCTGACCGTAATATTGTAATATAGCACCATAGACCAACGATGATAACTGGAATTACCGTACCAGTTATTTTACCTAATGCACGATCATTTGGTAAAACAGCCATAAATACTACAGAAAGAATCACAGTAGAGATACAAATGATGATTGAAATAATAATATTTTCTTTATATTGATAGTTAAATCGATATTTATATTGCATGTAATCGATGGATGGAAAAATTACAAGATAAACAAACATCATTACTAACATTGGAAAAGTAAATTCACCCTGAAAAATACCCGAAAATTTCCATAAGAAGAAACCAAAGGTAATTAGCGTAAAGCTACTTGATAATGTTTGAATTGCTGATATATACTCGTCAAATTTTTCACTAAAATCTATTTTTGCTCTTCCAACACTGTAGATGAGGCAAAGGCAGGTTATGGAGTTTATAATGGTAAGCCACATATTAAAAGAATCTGCGATTCCTTTTTCTGCTGTAGACAGCATCCTTGTGTAGATGGGGGAAGTAAGAATTCCTACTGCCCGAATCAATATGTTGGATACAATATACCATACCCCTGATTTAATTACTTGATTTTTCTGCTCTGCCATTTTAACCTTCCAAATATGCCGCTACAAGCGGCAGAAATATTTATCCTGTAGTATTGTATCTTCTTCGATATCACACGCCGCTTTTGCACCTATGATACGGGGTGCTTCTGCTGGAGAAATTCCTGTACCTGGTCTTTTAAATGTAATCATATCCTCTGTTACTATCGTTCCTTTTGGAATTGATGTTGCTGAAACAATAGATCTTCTTGCATTTTGTCTTGCCTTTTGTTCCGTTTCCAGACATTTAATTTCCCCGTTACCTCTGATTTTATCTAAGAATTCAATACCCGAAAGAATATTTCTTGCATCATCTGGATCCATTGCATGATAATGATCATTTCCCTTTAACGTTTTATCAAGGGTATAATGCTTTTCTACACAAACTGCCCCCAGATTATAAGCTGTTTTAATGACTTCACAATCCCTCGTAGGTTTTGTATGATCCGAATAACCAATGAGTAAGTCTGGGAATTGTCTTACTAATGTTGCAATTTTATTTAAGTTCGCATCTTCTAATGGAGTCGGATATTCTAATACACAGTGTAATAGTACAATTTCTTTATCATTATATTTACGAATGCTATCTACTGCTGCCTCCACCTCTGACAATTCCGATGCACCAACAGAAAGTAGAATCGGTTTATTTTTCTTAGCTTGATACTCAATAAATGGGAGATTTGATAAATCACTCGAAGAAATTTTATACACTTCCATTAATTCATCCAGGTAATCTGCTGATTCAAAATCAAAAGCCGTTGATAAAAATTCTATTTGCAAAGAATCACTATATTCTTTTAATTCCTTGTATTCCTCATAGCCAAAGCTATCAAATTTTTGAAATAATTCATATTGGGATCTTGTTGGTTCCTCAGTAATATCCCAATAATAAGGAGATGCCTTGGCTGCTAAGGTACCCGCTTTATAAGTTTGAAATTTAACCGCATGAATGCCTGCTTCCTTTGCTTCTTTTATCATAAGCTTAGCAGCATCCATATTGCTGATTTGCTTTACTTTTGCAATATCATAATAATTTACTCCTATTTCAGCAATTAGAACAAATTGTTTATTTTTTAATCTTTCTACAATTGTACTTTTCATATTAATAACCATGCCCTTTCATAACCTGCAAACTTTGAGCCGTAGGCACAAATTTGCGTGTGAAAAATTTATTTTTTACACTAATACCTCACCATCTAAATATTTCTGATATCCCTTTTGGTAAAAAGCAATCAACTCATCGATTTCACGGTCAAATTCTTCCGAATATTCAGCCTGTCCTGAAAAAATGCGCTCTGCTTCATCCATAAGGTAAAAAATTTTAACTTCATTTCCTGCCTCTTTTACCGTTTCAATATAAGCTGCTGCGGAATGTAAGTTATCTACTTGCCCAAAGCTTTTAATTGCCTCAGGTAATTGTTCAAAAGAAGTAATCCTAGTGATTCCCTCAATCAAGCTAAATGGAACTTCCCCAAATACAATGGATTTTTTGCCTAATAATGCTGCTTCATATGCTGCGGTACCTGTAATCGTAATGATTCCCTTTGCATTTGCAATCCAAGGCTTCGGATCTTTATAGTAATTCACTTGAACAACTCTGACATTATGCAGTTCTGATACTTTTTTATAAAATTCAAGCCCTCTCTCCCCTAACATCGCCTGATGTTCTTTTACATAGAGTTTCCACCCGATTGGGAGCGACTTTGATATCTGCTCAATTAGATTGCATTCATCTACATAATAGGATGCTTTTACAAAAACAGAAGACTCTGGAATTAGGTGCAATGGCATATAAACATATGGTTCACCCTCAACAGGATTTTCAAAAAATTTGTTTTTTCCATATAGTTTTCTCTTCGTCAGTTCTGTGTGTAAATAGTAATACAAATAAGGCCACGAAGGAGCAAATAACATTTTACTTTGTTTTTTTAATTTTCCATTTTTTTTGTCCTGATCCCTAAAATAATTCCATTTCCCTCTCATCACACGCATAATCCAGAAGAGGCTGTCCTTTTCATATTGACTGGTAACGGATCCAGCAAACTCTTGATTCATAATTGAATTCTTCTGGCGATAATCTAAAATGTAATCGATGGAATCTTTCAATTCTTCCTCTGATTTTTCTAAATTCCTTTGATACCTATTTCTTATATAAGAATCAATACCAAACGCATTTTGAAAACTTGGATATTTGTAATAACCATATTTTGAATATTCAACTGTCATACATGGTATTTTCTTTTTATATGCAACTTCACATAAAATTGTTCTTTGTAATTCTGCATTATCCAGGTCGAAAATAATATCTGGTTTAAATTCCTCTAAGATTCCTATGATTTTCTTATAATTTAATTCTAACCAATACGTATTTTCTTCATAAGAGGTTATTGACCAATACATCCGGTAATGATAATGTCTGGTATTCATCTGAGAACTTAACAGCTGCATATTTAAGTTTTTATAATGTGTATACTCTCTGTCAATCATTTCAAGATAATCCATATCCATCGGAGATTTTGATTCCTTTAACCCCCGAATGAATTGTAAACAAATGTCACTGACATCATATAATTTTACATCCGACTGCTTTTCTTTAAATTCAAAAATAGTATGCTCATTATAATAGCACTTTTTATAGGAACTCTCTGAGGACATAATAAAAAATGCTGCTATTTCATTATCTTTTTTTAATTTTTCAGCAACAAACCATAATGGTTTTGAATAGGTTTCTCTACAAATTAATAAGATTTTTTTATTTTTAAACAGCGTCTCTTTCAAAATTTTCTCCTTTAGACTAATAGAAATATTTATAATTGAAACCGTACGAGATCTTTTGCTTGTTTCTTAACACGTCTCTTTGTAATCCATTTAAGAATTTCAGGCAAATAGATTGCCATTAATTGTTTACTATACACTTTTTTACTTATTTTTTCATTTTTTTTTGCTGATTTTAGATTTTCCTTTAAATATTTTTTATGACTTTCCAGCTCTTTTGTATGATTCTTTTGCTCCATCATTAAATTTTGTATGCAGGTAATGTGTTCATAAATCATAAAGCTTTGCATAATATCATGAAGCTCTGGGTGTTTTTTGTTTACATAACGTTCTAGTTCTTCATTTGCAATTGTATTTCTTTCCGACATTTTGTCAGCTTTTGATAAGCTGTCCCCTCTTTCCCTAAAATGATATTTGGGAGTTGAATCATACACGATTGTATTTGCCTGATCTAATAAGCGATTTACTACAATTCGATCCTCTACGTAAGAATCGACCGGGAACATTATTCCTTCAAAAATCCTCCGCTCAAATAGCTTATCCCAGCAGTGTAAAAAGAATCCAGTTCCTTTCAATACCATGGCAAACGCCTCAGAAGAGTTCATAACAATTGGTTCTTTTTTTTCATCCTGCAGAGTCTTATTTACAAATTCATAAAAACGCCCACATACCGCAATTTCACAATGATAATACTCTAAATTACGTACTAACGTTTCATACATATCCTCTTCAATATAATCATCCCCATCTACAAATCCGATATAATCTCCAGTTGCTGTCTGCAACCCATGATTTCTGGCATCTGCCGCTCCCTTGGGCTCTAGGGATAATACTTTAAAACGACCATCCTTCTTAGCATATTCATAACAAATAGCTTCACATTGATCTGTCCCTTTTGCAACAGCAAGAATAATCTCAAGATTATGATAGGTTTGATGAATGATACTTTCTAAACATTGTCTAAGATATGGCTCTATCTTATAGATAATTACAATCACACTAATTTTCTTATTTTCCATTTTACACCTACGTTTCCAATAATTAAGAAGAAGGCGCTTGCGACTTCTTCCTGTGTGAAATATAGAATTTCTTAGAAGCGGTACTTTCACTTCTTAGAAATTCTTTTCACACTTTCCAAATAACCATACTTCTTATCCGTATCAGGTTCTAGGACTGCACCCTCTCCCCATTCATTCCATGCATTAATATAGACAAAGTCGCATGTTCTTCCTTGCACTTTTTCTTTTAAAATCGAAAGAGCACGTTCGAAATCTTTAGGGTTTGTCCCTTTATATACTAATCCTTTATAAGAACGTCTAGGAGTATTATCCCAATCAGCAATCAATCCCGGATATTCATTCAAATCATAGTTCCGACTTGTGATAGAATCTAAAATCCACTTTGCTTTGATGCTTCTTTCTAATACCTGTTTTTTTAGTATCTTATTGTAGAACGACTTCATAAACACAGACACATTATATTTTAACATTTTTGTCGCACCAATATGATGTTTTAACGTAAATCCGGGTTCGAAATTGTAAAATCCGTCTACCAGCTCTTTTCTTGTTTCTAATTCCCCTGCCGTATTTCCTGAAATTACATGTAAATCTTCAAACCCTTCTTCTCTTGCTCTTTTTCTAAAATAGCCGAGCATTTCTGATAACTGCCCGATATCTGTTGTACGATAAATCTGAAATACAGGTTTTCCCTCAATCTTAATATATCTCTCATCTTTAAAAAATGGTAATAGATAAAGAAAATGCTTTTCCCAATCATCTTTGGTTCCATATTCCTGCTTCATTAATATTTCGCTTTCTAATCCATACCATGTTCTTGTCCATGTTTCATTTGCCCAGCAAATATTATAACGCATTGGGATTTCAGGATGCTGTAATAGTGTTTCCATAGGTGTTTCCATTAATTGTTTACCCAAAAACCAATATTGATAAAAACTAAATCCATAAATTCCATATTGATTGGCTAATTCAGCCTGCCACTTTAATGTTTCTACACCATCCCTTTTTAAATCATAATAGTTGTCATTTAGAGGGATTTTAGGCTGAATATGTCCCTTATATAAAGGTTTTGCTGATTTCACAGCGGTCCACTCTGTATAACCTTTTCCCCACCATTCATTATTCTCTTTAAATTCATGATACTGAGGCAAATACAAGCACATTACTTTCATGCATAAACTCCTTATTAAGCTATTCTTCCATTATTACCGATGCACATCTACCTACTGCAAACCAGAAAATAGGAGTTGCTAATTGAAACTCCAATAAGTTCGAACCAATACATTGCAAAAGAGTAATTGCAATAATTCCAAGCTCTGCGCTACATTTGACTAGCTTCTTAGAACCCTTCCTGAAAATAAGAATCATCATAAATATAAAAATAGAAGTTCCAAGAATCCCCATTTCGCAAAAAAGCTTAGCCAGACCACCATCTGCGATAAAATAATCTGTAAATCCCTGGGCTCTGTGACCATTTGCACCCAAGCCATTTCCGAGCCAGATATTTGCCATATTATTCATAGCTCCGACCCACTGGTCACTTCTTTGACCAATTGCCCCTGGAAGTGAAACCAGTCGATAATAAATTTTCATAATTGCTGGAAAATAGATGATGCAAATACCTGCAAATGCTACAATGATGCCTCCGCACTCCATAGCAAAATACTTTTTAGGAAGCAGTTTAAATGTGAAAAAAATTAACAAATTAACATATACCAATACCACCATGGCCACTACCATAGCCGAACGTTGATTACTCATAAAAGCAAAGAAACAATTGATAAACAATAACAATTTTCCACTTTTTCCTTTAGAATTTATTATAATATGTGAACTTGCAAGCATTGCCGCAACGGATAGATAACCAACTAAAATACTACCAATTACAGATATCATTCGAATCCTCATCGTTGGAGCATCTGCCTTAGAAATATAATGTAAATTATATAAGTAATTTAAATAGAATTCTGGTGCAAAGATATATAAAACAAAACCAACGATACAAACAAGAAAAATAGCTATTATGAATTTACGATAAAATCCCTCTAAATGATCTGTAATGCTTCTTCCAACATAATAAAACACCATCGGAAGTGCGGCTGTAGCAAATTCACCCAAAAATACCGATATTGGCATCCCGAAACTTACACACCAGGTACCCGAAAGTAAATTATAGATAAAATAGAGAGCCATCAAATAATCTATTGTCCCTTTCATACAAAACTGCTTATCAAAAAATAATTGTCCTGTAATTAGCAGCAATAGTAAAGATGCTATGATTCCAGGATGAACAATTCCCGACACCAGTGTCATTATATAACCAACAATGACCATCACATAATACCATTCATATAGTTTAAATTTATTTGTCAGCGACTTGATTGTATTATTTTCCATTCTAATCATGAACCCTATCTTTCCTTGGTAAGCAGCTCTAAAATTCTGCCATAGCTATTACTTTGTGTCGTTTCTATTGTCTTTGACGGCTTAAACGTTAATTTTCCTGATATTACATGCTCCATTAACTGTGATAACTCTTGCTCCTTAAAAGGATTAAAAAAGTATGCATTCTCATATCCGTCTAAAACTTCATGACAAAACGGACAATCAGAAGCTAAAATCAACGTATTCATCTGCCTTGCTTCTGCTAAGGGAACACCGAAGGTCTCAATATAAGAGGGAAATATGAGAGTACTCGTATTATAAAACGAGAATACTTCTTCTCTACTTATTCTACCCATCCAATGAATATTATCGTGATTGTCTTCATAAACCCGCTTCGTGACATCTTCTAAACTTTTTAATGTGAAGAATACCTTGTAATCCGTAATTCCCCTTTGATTTAACAATCTAGAAGCCTTTAATATGCATTCATGGTTCTTATATAAAATTTCACCTGATGGGAAAAAGAATTGTTTTGGGTTATGTTCTCCCTCCTTTTTATAGGAAGATAGATCAGGTATATTCGGTAAAATATTTTCTATTTTATCAGGAGCTATTAGAGTTTTTCTAATGACTGCTTCTTTCATCCATGCGGTTTGTACGATTACGCGATCTGCTTTCTTAACAGAGGCATCAATCATTGCACCTATTAAGTATTGATAGATTGCATACTCTCTTTCTTCTGATTTAAAGAAAGAAAACTTCTTCCACTTCTGAAATCCCAAAGGCTGATGTACATATAAGATTTCAGGTATTTTATCACCATTTGAATTGTATATATTCCCTCTTGTCAAAGTATTCTGAAGTGAGAAAACAACGTCTGGTTGATACTTTTTTATAAATCTGCTTCCTTGTATCAAGTCGAATTTTAAACGGTTTTTCTGACTGCTTTTTACCCGTTCCATAATGATTACTTTAATACGGTCCGTTTCCTCAATAAAGGGACCACCTATTAAAAAAATCCATTCATTTTCTTTGTCATACAATTTCACATATTCATAAAAATCTGTCAATATCGATAAAGCCCCCGTCTTACTGGCAGCAATATCATTTACTAAAATCCGCATGACTTTCTCCTATGCTTCTATTTTAACCAAACAGTCTTATTAACAATTTCCGTATAACTTTGAATTAATTTTACAACTTTTACAGAAACATTCGTATCAGAATAGTCACTAGCCATCACTACTTCTTCTTTATTTTCATACATGGCAACCGCGAGTTCTGTTGCTTGTTCTACGTCGTTTCCCTTGATTCCTCCAATTACAACGGTTCCTTTATCAAGCACTTCTGGTCTTTCCGTTGATGTGCGAATAAGAACTCCTGGGAAATTAAGCATTGATGACTCTTCTGAAAGAGTTCCGCTATCCGAAAGAACACAATATGCATTCATCTGTAACTGATTGTAATCAAGAAAACCAAATGGCTTCATATTAGATACAAGTGGATGAAACTTAAAATTCCTCTGCTCAATAAACTTCTTTGAACGTGGATGTGTAGAATAAATTACAGGCATTTGATACTTTTCTGCAATATTGTTTATAGAATTCATTAAATCCATAAAATTTTCTTCTAAATCTATATTTTCTTCCCTGTGAGCAGAAACCAAAATATACTTTCTTGGGGTTAATTCTAATCGACTTAGCACATCGGAAGCTTCGATTTTTTCCATGTGATCTCTTAAAACCTCTCGCATGGGAGAACCTGTTACGAAAATCGTTTTTCCGTCGATTCCTTCGCTTAACAAATATCTTCTTGAATGTTCTGTATATGGCATATTGATATCAGAAATGTGATCTACAATCTTACGATTAATCATTTCTGAAACATTCCAGTCCCAGCAGCGATTTCCTGCTTCCATATGAAAAATAGGAATTTTAAGTCTTTTCGCTGAAATTGCAGAAAGTGCAGAATTTGTATCTCCTAATAACAAGACAGCCTCTGGTTTTTCTCTCTGCATTAACTCATAGGATTTTGCTATAATATTTCCCATTGTTTCTCCCAGATTGCCACCTACACTTTCAAGGAAGAAATCAGGTTCTCTAAGTTCTAAATCTTCAAAAAATACTTGATTCAGAGTGTAATCATAATTCTGTCCTGTATGAACTAATATGTGGTCAAAATACTTATCACAACATTTAATAACTGCTGAAAGACGAATAATTTCAGGTCTTGTACCAATAATTGTCATCACCTTTAATCGATTGCTCATCTCATACCTCCATAAAAAAAGTATCTGGCTTTTCTGGATTGAAGGCTTCATTTGCCCACATTACCGTCACCATATCTTCTGTTCCTTCATTAATAATATTATGAGTATATCCTGTAGGGATATCTACAACTTCCAGCTTATCTCCTGTTACATGATATTCAATAATTTCCTCTGTGTTAATTTTTCTAAATTGGATTAAGCCTTGTCCTTTTACTACAAGAAATTTCTCATTCTTTGAATGATGCCAATGATTTCCTTTCGTAATACCCGGTTTACTAATATTTACAGAAACCTGGCCCCGATCCTCAGTTCTTAGAAATTCTGTAAAGGAACCTCTGTTATCCACATTCATTTTTAGTGGATAGGAAAATTGATTCTTTGGCAAATAGCTTAGATACGTACTATAGAGCTTACTCGTAAATGGATCGGCCATATTTGGAACCGACAATTTCCCACGGCTTTCCTTAAAGGAATATAATAAATCCACAATTTCTCCAAGAGTTATGCTATGAACAACACTCACACCTTTAAACTTGCTTTCCTTTTGATTCATGAGGAAAGGAGTTGCATTACCCTCTAGGGCCCTTATAAATTCATCCACCACATCATCAATATAAACTAATTGCATTTGCGTACTACGATCATTAATCTGTATCTCTAATCCACAGGCAATGTTATTGCAAAAGGTCGCAACGGCACTGTTATAATTCGGTCTGCACCATTTACCAAATACATTTGGAAGACGATAGACAATTGCTTTGGCACCTGTCTCACTCTCATACGAAAACAGTAAATCCTCACCTGCTTTTTTACTCTTTCCATATGGATTATCAAGTTCCGCCTGAATGGAAGAAGTGATTAATATTGGCGAATGATTATAATGGTTCTTTAATGAATCAAGAAGAATTGATGTGAACCCAAAGTTTCCTTCCATAAATTCCTTTTCATCCTTGGGACGATTGACTCCCGCTAAATGGAATACAAATTCACATTCCTTTGTATATCTCTCTAATTCTTCCTGTGGAGTGTCAATATCATATTCAAAAATATCATCATAGCCTCTATTTCTTAATTCAACGATTAAGTTTTTTCCTACAAATCCCTTTGCTCCAGTTACTAGTACTTTCATGCTTACACCCATCCGCATGCTAAAGCATGCTTTAGTTTTTATTTTTCGATTCCCATGCTTCTAATTCGTCTCTTATATAAGAAAGCTCTAGTAGCTTTTCTTTCACCTGTTCAACATTTAAAATTTCTGTGTTGTTAGAATTAAACTCCGTTAGCTTTACTCTCTCTTGATTTCCCTCTTTAAAATACTTGTCATAATTTAAGTCTCTATTATCACAAGGTACCCTGTAGAATTCTCCCTGATCAAAAGCCCTGGCACACTCTTCATTTGTTAATAGCGTCTCGTACATTTTTTCACCGTGACGAATTCCTATCACTTTAATCTCATTCTCTGCATGAAATAGTTCTTTTACTGCCTGCGCCAATACTTCAATCGTACATGCAGGTGCTTTTTGCACCATAATATCTCCGCTCTCTGCATTCTTAAACGCATAGAGGACTAATTCAACCGCTTCTTCTAAGCTCATAATAAAACGTGTCATCTGGGGTTCTGTCACAGTAAGTGACTTTCCCTCTTTTATTTGCTCTATAAAAAGTGGAATAACAGATCCTCTAGAACACATTACATTTCCATATCTTGTTCCACAAATTAGCGTTTTTTCTGGATCAATCGTACGGCTTTTTGCTACAAACACCTTTTCCATCATCGCTTTTGAAGTACCCATTGCATTTACAGGGTATGCAGCCTTATCCGTGGAGAGACAAATAACCTTTTTAACTCCTGCCTCAATCGCAGCTGTTAGGACATTTTCGGTGCCCACTACATTTGTTTTTACTGCTTCAATCGGGAAAAATTCACAGCTTGGTACCTGTTTTAGCGCCGCCGCATGAAAGATATAATCCACACCATTCATTGCCCCCTTAACACTCTGCAAATCTCTTACATTGCCAATATAATATTTAATTTTAGGATTATTATATAAATGACGCATATCATCTTGCTTTTTCTCATCTCTAGAGAAAATTCGAATTTCCTTAATATCTGTGTCCAAAAATCTCTTTAGTACAGCATTTCCAAAAGAACCTGTACCACCGGTAATTAATAATATCTTGTCTTTAAACATAATTGTTCTCCCATCTTTTTTAATGATTATCTATCTTAAAATGATTCTCTAGTATCGTTACTGACTGTTCAACAGAATAATGCTCTTTCAAATAAGCATACCCATTTTTACCCTTAACGCTCTGCAAATCTTTATTTTCACATATGTTTTTTACCACTACTACAAATTTATCAACATCATCGGATGGACAAAAGTATCCACATCCCGCTTCTTTTGTAATTACATCCCCAATATCAGTTGTAGAATCCGTTACTGCCAAAATTGGTTTTGCCATTTGCATATAGGATAGAATCCTTGATGGAAAATTCGGAATTGTAAAGTCCTTATTTAATAGAACCAATCCAACATCCTGTAGCATAAGCTTCTTTTCATATTCTTCTCTTGAAAGCTGCCTGTGATACTCTGCCTGAAACAATTTATGCTCTTTAATATAGGTTTCTACTTTTTTGCTTTCTGTTCCATCACCAATGATTAAGAATTTTGCCAAATCATAATGATTTAATTGTTCAATACCCTTTAGTAAAAAATCAATTGCCTGAGGCTTACCAAGATTACCACCAAACACAAAATGAGTGATTTCTTTTTCTGATTCTCTTTCTTTTTTTAACGGTAATGGGTTTACATAAATAGTATTTGGAAATAATTCCAATTTCATTTGTTCTATTGGTGCTAATTTTTTTTTCATATATTGTATATTGGCTTTTGACATGCAGCCAATATAATCCGAAGCATGATATAATTTCTTTTCCACGAAAAGAAAATATCTGTGTATCAGACTCTTTTCCCGCATCATATGTAAGTCCACAGCATTCTGTGGAAAAATATCCTTAAGCATTAAATACGATTTTGCACGAAAATGCTTTTTGCATTTCATTACTACATTGGCAAGAGTGATTGGTGGCGTAGGATAAAGAAGTAAATCAAATTCTTCCTTCCAAAAATGACGTTTGATCTGCGAAATCATTTTAGGCTCCATCATCAATTGTACAAGTCCCTTTTTAATTTTACCCGCTTTAAATTGATCAGGCAAACGAACATATACAACTTTGCAACCTTCTTCCTGATATATTTTATTTTCCTGATAATTTTCCGAAGTACCTGCTACGATTGTTACTTGATGTCCTCTCTTAATTAATTCATTCATTAAGTCCAAATAAATCGTGGCAGATTGAAAACTGAATTTTTGAAACAAACATAATATTTTCATAATTTCAACAATTCCTTTAGACTATTCAGTGAATAATCTTCTTTAATATTTTCTCTATATTCCCTGTCTTTATAGACGCCATCTACCCGATAGATTCGTGCCGTCATAATCGGAATATATTTCTTTACATAAAAATCTTTTTCAGGATTATCTCCCACATAAATCATTTCCTCAAATGGTACTTGAAACTCTTGCTGCATAAGTTCAAATGCTTTTTTATTAGGCTTCCAAAATTCCTGACCTAACTCATCCGTCAAAATGACTTTATCAAAAAGTTTGTCTGCTCCAATCGCTTCCACTTTATTTCTCTGTGTGATTGAATATCCATCAGAAATAATACCTAGTTTGATGGACCGACTTTTCAGTATCTGAATCGTTTCCTTTGCATCCTCAAGTAATTCGATTTTTGGTTTATGCTCCCGGTATATTTTAATTAAATTTTTTATATCACTTATTTCATATGATATCTGTAAATAATCAAAAAATCTATTGAACACCTGCTTACTGTCATCCTCAAATAATTGCCAAAGCATCTGATCAATCATGTTTGATTTCATTTGTAATTTACTTTCTAATACCTTCGATACAGCCTGATATCCACTTCTCACATATTCCTTTTCAAGAATCAAGGTATCATCTAAATCAAAAATAATTGCTTTCATACAGGCTCTTCCCTTTTTAATTCCTCATTCAGCATAATGGAACTGTCAAATCTTAAAAAAGTTACATTTTCTCTATAATTATCGTTATATTTCAAGCTCTCGCCCTTTAGCAAACGATAGAGATTTTCACAGGAGTCAGCACCTGCCATGATTGACATGGGCGCCCCTCCCCCAAATCTAGGATTTATTTCTATATATTCAATCCCACGTTTGGTTTTCATACACTGCACGGTGATATGTCCAATGGGTTTTAATGTTTCCATCAGGCGCTTTACATCACGAATAATTTCTACATCCTTTACGATTTTTCCCTTTGCAATTTCCCCGCTTCGTGTAGCAATTCGAACTCTTGGAACCATAGAAATAATCTTACTCGTAAAATCTAAAAATACATCAATTGTAAATTCTTCACCTTCTATAAATTCTTGAATAATCGGATGATCCACTAATTCTAAGTACGTAGCCATTTCCTTTTGATTATTGACTTTAAAAGCATTAATACTTGAACTTCCATCTAACGGCTTAATAAACAGTGGATATTTTGCATCCTCTTTCATTGCTTCTTTGGGGGTGAGCATTCTCGGCACCAAAAAACCGTTTGCTTCCATAAATTCTTGTGTGTTTATTTTGTTTCTACATGCCTTTATGACACTGTTGTCCGAAATTAGAACCTTTGCATCACAATTTTTTTCTATATATTCCTTTTGTTCTGACAATAATAAAAGCTCTGTATCAATCGTTGGTATAATCAGCTTTATATCATCCTGCTGGCATATTGATATAATCGCATTTACATATCCCATACCTTCAGAAATTCTTGGAACAAGTACTGCCTTATCTGCAAAATAAAGAGCTGGTGCTAAATCTGAGCAGTCTGCTGCTACTACCATACCCTCTATTTCTAAGTGTTCTTTTGCTCTCTTAAAACAATTGATAAGCTCTACTCTTCTTCCTGCACTTAGAATTAATAGATTAATTGCCATAACTGCCTCCGCTTTTTATGATTTTTTTGTTCCTGTAAAAGTTTCCATGGTTGCATGCGTTTCAGAACTAATTCCTTCATGCCTTATGACACTCGTAAATGTTTTCCACAAGATTTTAACATCACCTATAAACGTAATCTTTTTTGTATATTCCACATCCAATGCAAATTTTTCTTCCCAGCTGATTGAATTTCTCCCATTCACCTGCGCAAGCCCCGTTAACCCCGGTTTCACGTCATGCCTATGTCTTTGTTCTTCATTATATAAAGGTAAATACTGTACTAATAGTGGCCTTGGACCAACAAGAGACATATCCCCTTTTAATATATTAAATAGTTCTGGCAATTCATCTAAACTGGTTGCTCTCAGTTTTTTACCAAATCCAGTTAATCTTTTTTCATCTGGGAGTAAGTTTCCATTTTCATCTGTTTCATCTGTCATGCTCCTGAATTTATACATGCCAAATATTACGCCATCTTTACCAGGCCTCTTTTGGCGAAACAATATGGGACTGCCAAGCTTACTTCTAACAAGTAGTGCCGTGACAATATAAATTGGCGACAAGACTAGAATTGCTCCTAGCGAAATTAAAACATCAAATAATCTTTTCCCAAATTTTTGATATATCATTTTTCAAATAATCCTCTTATAATATTAATAATTGTTTCCATATCCTCTTTTGAGTTTTTGATGTCTGAGGGCAGACAAACTCCTTGTTCAAATACTCTTTCACCAACTGATTTGCCTTCACATACTTGAATAAAATCAGCATAGGAAAAGACTGGTTGCAAATTCATGGGCTTCCAGATCGGTCTGCACTCTATATTTTCTTTATCTAAAGCTTCCATAATATCTAATGGTTTTACTTTTGAATTTTTATCAATCAGAATACAAGATAACCAAAAATTAGGCACTGAATCTTTTACAAACGGATTCATTGTAATTTCTTTTATATCTGAAAATGCCTCTTTATAAATGTTATAAATGTTAGTCTTTAATTCCACATGTTGATCCAAATGGATGATTTGACCCCTTCCAATACCTGCCACAATATTTGACATTCGATAATTATACCCAATTTCCTTATGTTCATAATGTCTTTCCGGCTCTCTCGACTGAGTAGCCCAGAATCTTGCTTTTTTGATTTTACTATCATCTTCTGATACCAGCATCCCACCACCTGAAGTAGTAATAATTTTATTTCCATTAAATGAGTAAATACCAATTTCACCAAAAGTACCCGTTTGCTTTCCCTGATAGGTTGCACCTAATGATTCCGCTGCATCTTCAATAAAAGGAACCTCGTGGCTTTCACAAATTGCTTTTAACTGATCCAGTTTTGCTGGAACACCATACAAATTCACCGCGATTACCGCTTTCACATTTTTATACTTCTCAAATGCTTTTTCAAGAGCCTTTGGATCCATATTCCAGGTTTCCTCTTCACTATCAATAAAGACAGGAATTGCACCTTCATACGTAATGGGGTTAGCGGTAGCACTAAATGTTAAAGAAGAGCAAAATACGATATCATCTCTCTTCACATTGCATAATTTAAGAGCCAGATGAATCGCGGATGTTCCACTTACTAATGCAGCGGCATGCCTGCACCCAGTATACTCTTCTATATCATGTTCAAAGCCATCCACATTTGCGCCTAATGGAGCAATCCAGTTTGTATCGAATGCTTCTTTAATAAATACTTGTTCCTCGCCATGCATGGTGGGACTTGATAAAAAAATTCTCTTTTCACCCATTTTAATCCACCTTTTCTCTCTCATTATACTGATAAGTTGGTACTAACTCTTGTACCCATTGTCTGATATCTGCTCTCTCTTCTTTGGATTCTGCATTTAGAAGCTCTAATTGCTCAAAGAAGTGTTTTTCGTCAAATTCGATTGGTTTTCCAATATGAATTAATTTATTTGCAGTTTCCTGCATTCCTTCTTCTTTCATAAGTAACTCTTCATATAATTTTTCACCAGGTCTTAATCCTGTAAATTCAATCTGGATATCCTCCCCTGGAACATATCCGGATAAGCGGATTAGATTCTTTGCTAAATCCAGAATTCTTACGGGTTCTCCCATGTCCAGGATAAATATTTCTCCACCCTTTGCATAAGCTCCTGCCTGAAGAACTAGGGAAACCGCCTCTGGTATCGTCATAAAATATCTAATAATATCTGGATGTGTTACCGTTACTGGTCCACCAGATGCAATTTGCTTTTTAAATAGTGGAATTACACTTCCATTACTACCCAAAACATTGCCAAACCGAACTGCAACAAAATCTGTTTTACTTCTACTGTTATAGGACTGAACAATCATTTCGCAGATTCTCTTACTTGCACCCATAATATTTGTCGGATTTACAGCTTTATCTGTTGAAATCATTACAAATTTCTGTACTCCATGGTCAATCGCCGCCTGCGCTGTTTTCCATGTACCCATTACATTATTTTTAATTGCTTCATTAGGACTATCTTCCATTAACGGAACATGTTTATGAGCCGCCGCATGATATACAATATCGGGATGGTAGGTTCTGAAAATATCCTCGATACGTTTTGTATTTCGTACGGATGCGATTAATACCTTTAAATTTAGGTCCGAGTGTTTCTTCATCAATTCCTGCTGTATATCATAAGCACTATTCTCATAGATATCTACAATGATCAGCTGTTTGGGGTTTTTGGTTGCTATCTGCCGACAAAGTTCACTTCCAATGGAACCACCCCCACCTGTGACAAGAACAACTTTTCCATTTACGTAATTCATAATAGACCCTAAATCAACTTCTATAGGATCTCTTCCTAGTAAATCTACAACATCTACTTTTCTTAATTGACTTACATTTACTTCCCCATTTACCAGCTGATAAATACCTGGTAACGTTTTAAGTTCGCATTTGGTCTCCTTACAGATTTCCAAAAGTCCCTTTAGTTCTGCACGTGAAGCAGATGGCATTGCAATAATGATTTCATCAATATCATATTGAGCTGCACATTCTATAATCTCTTCGCGGCCTCCAACTACTTTAACTCCATGAATATAATTTCCTATTTTTTTACGATCATCATCAATTACACAAAGAACATTCTTCTGAATAAACTTGCTGGTGTTCATTTCACGGATCAAAGAATTCCCAGCTTCTCCTGCACCAATGACCATTACATTCTTATTAATTGCTTTTGCTGTTCTCTTTTGTACAAAGGTACGAAACAATCGGTAGGCAAATCGGCTGGCAATTACTAATACGAGTAAACAGAAAGCATAGTAAAAATAATAACTTCTAGGCATATAATAGTGAAGTGTTAACATACCCACTGTCATTACAATAGACGAAATAATACAAGCTGTTACCGTACTTGTCATTTCGGGTATTCCTGCATAGGTCCATAAACTCTGATATAAGTGAAACATATAAAAAATTAGAATTGTTGACGCAATATTGATTGGAAGATATTTCCAGATATACTCAATCCACATAGGATTGCTAAGGTTAATGTTCTCGTAATCAAAATAGAAACGCATTAGAAGTCCTAGTGCGCTGGATGCTAATATTGCCACTATATCGTAAGTCATCAAACCAATTCTTCTTATTAACAATGCTTTATTGTAAACTATTTTTTTCATTTTACACCCATCTGCATGCTTTCGCATGCACTCATTTCAATAGTTGAATATGCTTTTTATTCAACATACACTCATCTGCATGCTTTCGCATGAGCTCATCTTTTCACACTTATTTCTAAAAATATCATATTATTATATCAAATTACCACACTTAGTACAAGTAAACACCTTTATTAAAAGTTCCTTTCTTCATTTCCCCATATCAAAAGCACAAAAAAGACCATTAAGTAGGGTGAAACAATAAAGTAATTTTCGAAGAAAGAAGTAAATAACATTGCAAAGAATCCCGCCATAGAAATACACATCTGATTTGAATTTTTAAATCTGTTTTGATATTGAAACAGTCGTTTTAAGAGGAATAGTAATACAACTAAAAATACAATTATTCCATGAACAACAAGAATATCGAATAAACCATTGTGTACTTCGAAAATAAAAAAACTCTTCATTTTATAAGAAGAACCGATTCCTGTAATGGGGCTCTTTAAAAATACTTCCCACAATTCTTTCCAAATATCTTCTCTTCCCGATAATAAATCTT
The DNA here is from genome assembly GCA_028694115.1 of Lachnospiraceae bacterium. The sequence continues at coordinate 19,687 of JAQUUB010000002.1, read as the reverse complement.
TATATAAAAATTTTAAATCAAGAGAAAGTGTTCCAAGATAAACATAAAAAATTGTAAACAGGATACTACCTGCCGTTGCAAATAAGGTTAAACATCTAAAACAAATTTTTGATTTCCCAATTATTTTGCCTGAAATTACAAATAGTCCAAACAGTAGTAGACCTACCATTGCACAACGGGAATGATATAAAATAGTATATAGCGTAATCGTAAAATATAATAAAATTTCAATATAAAATAGATAACCTAATTCAAATTTTTCTCTTATCATTTCCAAGAATAAAATTGCCAAAATCCCAATCACCATAAATACAAGACCTACCATGTTGAAATTGTAGTCCCATTTTACATCACAAAACCAAAATCCTAAAAATGCTGCACCGCACCCACTCAGTATCATCTTTTCCTTTTGGGAGAATGATACTTTATCGGATAAGTAGATAACAAGTAAAAGATTTGCCGCCGTAAGAAACGCGCCCTTATTTGATTCAATTATCATCAGGTTTAGCATCGCAACGATAGCTGCAATGGTAATACCTATTAGTTCTACATCTCTATTTTTTAATTGAACAAACGGATTTACATAAGAAAATAAAAGGATTATCAATGAAATAAAAGCAATCAGACTTGCATATCGGGTTGTGTTCTCATATAGATTCTGGCTTAAAAAGCAACACAAAAAAGAAAGCATAAATATACTTATAAATATCAAATTTGCATATTGTCTTTTGCTCTTCTCCACTTTATTTTTCTCCTATTCTTTTCACTATTCTCCATAATTGTTTTCCGTAGATACACAAAAGCACAAGAAACAGAATACTATTTATAACATAATATCCCGATATTTGTTTTACAATCAGTACCGCCTGTATCAGTACTATTCCATAAGAGATATCGTCCTTTTTCCTGGCTATTTTAAGCTCACAATGTTTTTTGACTTTATGATAGGAAACAACATACATTACATAATAAGAAATCATAGTGGCTATCGCAGCACCCATAGCTCCGATATAATAAATTCCAATTAAATTTAGAATAATGTTCACTAATGCCCCAATCCCCGTAGCCTGTCCCATACTTTTTCCATCTTTAAATGCCAGGCAAATAGATCCTAAATATCCTGTCAGTGCTCCGAAAATCACAGAAATTAGTAGTGGTGGCACCAATACCCACGCCTCGAAAAACTCTTTTGCAAACATAAACTTGGCAATTAATCTCACAATTACAATTAAAAAAGAACATCCAACAATCATAATTGCGTGGTACGCCTCATACATACCAGAAAAAAATATTCCTCTATCTTCTTCCTTATAATTTTTAGTTGCTGACATTTGCCATGCCTGTGCAAAAATCCTTTGAACGACAATTAATATAGCTGGAATTTTATAGGCAACTCCATACAGTCCATTGATTGCACTTCCACACATGGCAAGTACAAAATACCTATCAATTGCATTGTTCACCCAACTCGAAGTGGAATATAAAAGCATAGACTCCCCATAGAATGTCATTTCCTTTTCCAAAACAATGTCTTTTTTCCAAACTGAAATTTCTTTCCTTATGTTGAGTAAAACCACCATAAAAATTGATGCTCCTAAAAAGGATATCATTTGGGAAAATAAATATCCATATAATCCCATATTTCGAACTAGAAGAAAATACAAGTTGCTACCAATTACTAGAATTGTACAGGAAACAGAACCCATGATCATTATTTTCACGCGTTCCGTTCCCTGACAAAAAAGAAGTAAATATTCATAAATACAATCACAGATATAAAGGAACAGAAACAAGCAAAAATAGGTGCGTAGTAATTGAGTGGGTGCAAACAAAATCACGAGTATGCATGCAAATGTCACTAGTCCAATACTAATCAGGATTCTTTTTAACCCAATTCTCAAAATATCTGCATGATTATTTTCTTTTTCAAGCCCAAATCGTAAAGCAGACTCTCCCGCATTTAATGTAACCAGTGGTACCAAGAGCAGTAATGTTGCTTGCATCACATCCGCTATTCCATATTCAGAAGTTGTTAGTACATTTGTATAAAAGGGTACAAGTAACATAACCAGCAATTTTGAGACAAAATTGCTGGCTGTAAAGAGTGCCATATTTCCAAATAGATATCGATATTTTTCCTTCTTTATCACGATTCTTTATCCTTTTTTCCAGTAAACATTACTAAAAGTAAAAATAATAAGATAGGCGAATAGTTCGCCCACATCAAATCCATATCAATAAACGATTCTAAAAAGATTGCAAATAAACCACTTGCTGCACATATTCTCAAACGACTACTTATAATATATGTTCTTGCTTCTAATAGTCTTTTAATAATCAGAAAAATACTTAATATAAAAACGGGTAACCCATGGACAGCTAAAATATCATACATGACATTGTGAATATTATACTCAAAAAATGACTCTAGTTGATATCCAGATCCAATCCCCGTCCATATATGCTGACGGTACATTTTAAATACCTCTAACCAAATCTGCTCTCTTCCAGAAAAAAGATCTTTATAGAAGAATGGCATTTGCAGATTGAATCCAGTAAGTGATAAAGCCACATAACTAAAAACAAACAATAACGAGCCCAAGCACACAAATACACTTAAAAATGAATATAGTTTTTTATTTTTCCACCAATTTAGTGGAACGATGTAATAGAAAAAGAGGAATAAAAACAATGCAATGAATGCACCCCTTGCTAAATGCCACAATACTAAATTTGTAGTTCTTAGGATAGCAATTACAATTAATAATCCTAAAATTTCTTTCTTTTTTGTTATTTCACTTAAGAAAACCATTGCACACAATAGAGAAAACACAGTAACCGTTGCTCCAGTATTTGAATTATAGCTATAGGCTAAATCATAACAAAACCAAATCAGAAACATCATAAGGAAAAAGACAGAAAGAACTCTCATCTGTTTCCCAGTTAATCTTATTTGATTACTCATATACCATATCAGGAGAAAGTCAGCAAGAATAAGAAAACAACCCTTATTTGAACCAATGATAAATAGATTTGCAAGTGCAATTGCAAATGTAATACCTAAAAGATAAAGTTCTTTATCAAAGGTAAGCAATTTATGGAACCAATCAATATTATTAAAAAAAAGAATGGCACATACAACAAAAATAATGGATGTATTATATATTTCCGTAATATGATAAAACTTAGGACTCAAAAATGTTCCACTATAAAATATCATAGTAAGAACAATTGCTATCCAATTAATGATTTCTTTTCTTTTATTCGTTTCAATATACTCTGTAATTCCGTTGCCCGTGCTTCCCATGAAGTCGACTCCTTGTCCAGCTCAACCAATAATCTGCTATGATTATCATGATTCAGCATAAATTCTATTTTTTCTGCAATTTCTTCTGGGTTATCAAAATTATTAATCTTATCACATTCTCTGAATTCCTGAAATAAAGAAATGGCACCAACTTCTTTTGATAAAAGGATATCACATCCACAAAGCAAAGCTTCTATAGGAGCTAATCCGAAAGTCTCAAAGCAGCTATTTTGAATAAATATCTTGGAGGTATGCATTTGATGTAGTACCTCTTCCTTTTTTATCAGGGATAAATCTGTTACAAATGGAAATTGCCTTAATTTTTCTGAATCAAGTCCAATATCTCCTGCAATCGTTAGGGTACATGGGATTCCCCTTTTATTTAGTAATTCAATTGCTTCTGCAATATAGACTATTTTTTTCCTTGGCATTCCACCACCAATTGAAAAAATTTTATAGGGATCTCTCTTTTCTCCAGTAGCATTTTCCTTCATTATTTTCCAATTGACACCATTTGTTAAATGATAAATTTTTCTTGAATACTCTTTATAATTCGCTTTAAGCCATGTTTCAAACTGTTCAGAAACCGCTAGAATGTAATTAGAAAGACGTAACGTTTCGCGTTCCACCTTATTCATTTTTATATCTGGAACCCCATTAATAGCATTTTCATATTCCACACATCCATGCATTAGGTATATAGCCGGTTTCTTTAAGATTTTTGCTATCCGCATCCCTAAAATATTCTGTCTGGAATACCCTGAAAATACGCAGATATCTATTTTGAACATTTTGCTAATTATTTCATACGTTCTAAGTATTTTATTATTATATTTTAAATAAAGGGTATTGAAAGGCAAACAATGTAACAAATCATTCGTTACATTTGCAGGTCCCGTCCCACTTTTATAATCTCCGATTAGAAATATTCTCATATGCAGCAAATTCCCTTTTCCCCTGAAACATTAACTGGATAGCATGTAAAAAGTGATTATCTTTTTTATAGATTTTTCTCTTTCGAAACGCAAATTGAAGAATCAGAAACCAATAGAATTTCTTTGTCATAGCATAATAATTTGCACCCCGATCAAGAAAGAACTTGTCAGTATATCCTTGGAACCATGTTGATTCTGTATCCAAAAGTGTAGCAATTTGAATAGGAACATATAAAACATTCAGCCCACATCTCAAAGCGTCATACAAGAAAATGTTTTCTTCTCCCATTGAATATTTTGCACCTGCTCCAAATGATTCATGAAAATGCAGGTGTTTTATCTTTTCTTTACGAAACGCAATTTCTGGGGAAAATATTTTCATAACAGTAAGATAATTCATTTTAGTAGGCTTTGAAAATACAGATTTTTGTCTTTCAGGCCTCTTAATATAAAAAATAATGATGTCTGCATCTGGGTTGTCTGAGAAAGCCTGTATAATAAGCTCTTCATAACCTTCCACATATTCTACATCATTATCACACAAGATGCAAACCTCAGCACTGGCGTGACTGATTGCCATATTTCTGCTCCGGCTTAATCCTCTATCTTTTGTAGAAATAAATTCTACTTTTTTTCCATTTTCCTCTATTGTTTCAATTGCTTCTATATCACATTGATTAATCACAACAACGTCAGAGGTAATCTTTAGCTGATCAATATAATGATAGTCTTCTAGAAACATGGCTGATAACAAAACCTGCAATTTCATATTCTCCTCCAAACTGCATGTAATGCATAGAAGCAAAAGCAATAAATACTATATATCAGATTCAGTTTTTCGATGTCCCGATACAAATTCCAAATTCTCTTAATTGCAATAAATTTATTTGACGAAAGCGTTCCTTCACTGCGTCGATAAAGAGTCAAGGCAGGTTGAAATCCATATGCTGTATACCCGTTTCTAAGTATCTGCCACCATGTCGCTGTATCTTCACTTGGGACCTCAGGCATATGTATGAGTCCTAAAGGAATTTTTGTGATATCAAACATCACAGTGCTTGTAAAAATCGTCGTATTTTTTAATGCCTGGCGATATGTCAACTTTGCTGGTACACGTACAATTTTTTCAACACCAATCCCATCACTTCCTGCATATTCATATGATGTAAAAGAAAAGCCGCAATGATGATCTTCCATAAATTTTAACTGTAGTTCTAATTTCTGGGGATCCCATAAATCATCTGCATCTAAAAAGCAAATATATTGACCATTTGCTTCGTCTAAACCTCTGTTTCTTGCGCAAGCTGCACCTTTGGGTTTTGAAAGTTCCACTAAACGAATTTGATCTGAAACATGGCCCTTTATCAATTCGCGACTTTTATCCGTAGAAAAATCATCTACAAGTATTAATTCCCAATTTTTAAACGTTTGGCTTTTCACAGATAAAATAGTTTCATCAATAAATTTCCCTGCATTGTGGACTGGAATAATAATACTAACCTTCCCATTATTCATTTCTTATCTACTCCCTTTTCTCACGCTCTGTATCCTTGATTCCTTCTGTGCTTTCCATTGTAAATAAAATTTTAATTGTTAAAATCATTAATTTGATATCAAGCCAAATTGAATATTGTTCAATATAGTACAAATCCAATTTTAATTTATCATAGGGTAATGTATTATATTTTCCATATAGCTGTGCATATCCCGTAATTCCAGCTCTGACCTTTACGCGATACGAAAACTCTGGCATATCTTTTATATATTTTTTTATAAATTCCGGTCTTTCAGGTCTTGGACCAACAAAAGACATATCTCCTTTTAAAACATTAAAGAATTGGGGTAACTCATCAATTCGGATTTTTCTAATCACTCTGCCAATCGGAGTGATACGACTGTCATTCTCCTTTGCTAGCAAAGCTTTTCCAGCCTTTTCTGCGTCTACAACCATACTGCGAAATTTGTATATTTCAAATTCCCTATTATTTTTTGTGCAACGAATCTGTTTGTATAGCACAGGTCCTCCATCATATACCTTGATACAGAACGCTGCAAGCAACATAATTGGCGAAGTAATCATAATCGCACAAAGAGCCAACATAAAATCCATAGATCTCTTAATAATACGTTCCTCATACTGTAACGGATTTCCTTCTGTAAGTAAAAGAGGGGTGTCAAAAAGATGAACAGGTTTTGAACCGTTTAATATAATATCAGAGATTTTTGGCATAACATAAATTCTCTTTGCATTTTCATAACAATACTTAAAAATTGTATTGCGAAGCGATGCTTTAATGTCCCAGAGCATAATTGTACTATTTTCATTTATTTTACTGAAAATAGTTTCTAAGCTTTCTTTTGCACTGATCGAATCAACTACATGGAATTGATCTTTCCTGGTTTTCAGCTTTTGCAAAAAGTTATTTGTGGCTTCCCCCTCATATATAAGTAATACATCATATGGTTTAAATAAACTTTGATACAAGCTACCAGTTACTGCAATCCAGATGGAAGCAAAAATAATCTGTAGACCAGTAACCCCAAAAAGTGGGACTACAGTAGGAAACTTATAGGAAAGCATCATCATTTCTAAATAGAATATAATATTCGAAAGAAGCGAAGTGAACACTTGTGAAAACAGTACTTCTCCCTTTCTCCTGACTCCTACTAATAATCCACCAAATACCTTACCCAGCATAACATAAATAAGCATATACAATACCGTCACAAATAGATGACCCCTTGTATACAATTGTGTTCTGAAATCTTGATTGTAATTATAATGCAATACATAAAATATCATCACCGTCTGAACTGCTATCATAATAGCTGCAGCAAGCAATACAAAAAAACGTCGGAACGCTTCCTGTCTCTTCAATTCTTACACCTCACATTTTCCCAGCAATCGCTAATATAATTGCTCCTGGAATCCCAAGCATAACGATAACTGGATTCAGGGTTGTTTCTTTATATATGTTCTTCTTTAGAAATTTTGCAAAACAAATGTAGTGACTAATATACTTTATTTTTAGTATAGAAAAGGATTCTAATCTGGCTCTTTGTTCATAGTATAAATACCAGCCTGTAGGATTATCCCTTCTAAGCTTTGCAGCTTGATTGGTATATCCTTCTTCCACCAATTCACATATGGTCAATATTTTTGGTAAAATAATCAATTTGTAATCTTCATCAATTTTATCATAAATATAGTCTTCGGGTACATACTTTTCTCCAAGGATTTCTGGAAATAAATATTTTTTTAAAATCTCAGTTTTATATATAAGTGAAGTTTCACCTGAGAATCCGCTGCGATAGAGTACTCGTAATGTTGATTTTTTGATATCAGGAAACACTTGATTGAAGAGCACTTTATCATCACTTTCACCCTTATGGGCTACAATTCCTGCAATGTTTGTACTCCTGTTTTCAGAAAAACAATGTAACACATCTTCAACTGCTGTTTTAACCAAATAATCATCCGAATCCAAACAAAAGAATAGTTCTGTCTCACAATTCCTGACTCCGGTGTTATGCGCCCTCATTTTTCCGCCATTTTCTTGGAAAATATATTTAATTACTATTTGATTTTCATTCTGCCATTGCTCAACGAGTGTTTTGGTACCATCCACTGATCCATCATCAACAATCAGCCAGACAAATTCCCGGTTGGTCTGAGCTAACAAGCTCTGATACGCTCGTTCCAATAGCTTTTCTCTATTATAAGTGGGGGTGAAAATGGTTAACATAATTTCTCCGTTTCTTTAATAATTCGCCCATACATCCGAATAATCCGGCAACTCAAAAACGACAGGTTCCTTCAATTGATACCGATAAATCGAATGGTTTTCAGTCGTCGCAACAAGCTGTAATCCATTGCTTTCTAAATACTCTGTAATAGGGTTTTGTGTTGAAACAACAACATATTCCGTATTCGTCTTATCCAGTCCCTTTAGAAATTCTTCTTTATTTATTTCAATATTCAATGCTACAACTGCTAACAATCGATTATAATAGTTCTCATCTGCCAAAACTTCTGTCATAGATAATTGTCCCCCAACTGCATTGAGATATGCTTCTCGATCGGCAGCCAACAGTATCGTTGGGTCATATTGTCTTATAAGCATATGAAAATCATACTCAAAGATAGCTCTTGGATATTCTTCTGTGGTATCATCATGTATTATTTTTGAAATTTCTGGTATCTCAGTAGGCATTTTATATATGTTCTGAGCAGGAATGTATTGATTTTTATAAACAAAATTACCTGTTATAGCAAACATAAAGATAATACTTATTAGGGTGAAAATCTTTTTAGTAGATTTTTGACTCTCCACAATTTTCGCAGCAACATAAGATGTCAAAATCACTACTGGTGGAATCCAGAAAAATCGATAGTATTCTTTATTAATATCAAATATCTTATTAATGACTACAGGAAATAAGGGATTAAACACAGTTGCCAGCAAAAAAATTGCATTGGGCAAAAATATTCTTTTCTCCTCTTTCGTTCCCTTTAGTGCAATATAAATGAGAGCCGCAACATAGAAAACAAAATACCCACAATTTTCTGTATAATATTGAAAGCACATCTGCATATAATGAATTCCATATTCCGAAACTGACAAAGTCTGCATAAGCACTCCTTTCTTTACCTAGGGTACGTATAAAATACAAACAATCCTTTTACATATGCCACATATACAACCAACATAATCAGACATGGCAGCATACAACCGATATATTTAAGAATTACTTTACAATCTTTTTTTATAAACGCTAAGGGAATAAAAAGAACAGAAAGCGTAGCTGGCACCAACATATTGGAAGAACTTGAAAGTACGGTCGATCCAAAACAGATCAAAAAGAGAATCAACCAATTACCTATCTGTTCCTTCTCTTTTAAAATCTTAATATATATTAGCAAAATAGCTGGTAAAACAACATTTCCCAACAAGCTTTTTCCTTCATAAGTTCGTGTTATTAAAAAATTCGAAGAGGTATAAATCGTAATAAAATTAAAATTCATGATACCTGCAAAGAACATCATAAGAAATACAGATCTTTTTTTATCTCCAAACAGCTCAGTTCCAATTAAATAATAAAGCAAATTTGTAAAAATCACTGCAACAGAGGCCATAATAATCTTTGTTTGAACAAGTGGAGCTATTTTAAATAACTGACACATAACAGCATCATTGATTGGGTACGTCGCAAAAAAATATCTCATTTCAAAGTGATCCTGCCAATCACCTGTGTATGGATCATAAATATTCATGGAATCTGTCTGAATCGAAGTTGCCACATTAGCTACATAATAAGCCGCGTCTAAAGTAAATTGGTAGGAGTACAGAATAATAAGCATTTGCACTCCTACTAGTAAAAACGTTCCAATAACGAAAATTTTATTTTTATGAATAAACTCTGTAATCTCCCTGGATTTTTTCTTCCATATTCTAACATTTAGGAATATCGCAACAAATAATAAAGCAAGTACAACAAAAGACCATACCTTTGTCAGCATCGACAATGGTCTCCAACGATACATAATCGGAATACAAAACAAAGTAAACAGACTATAGTATAAAAAAAAGCCGACAAGTACCGAATAGGTAACAGAAAACTTCTGTTTCTTCATTCTTCCAGTTATTAACGATCCAAGCATAAAATATATTATAAAGTTGATACTTATCATCGCAATACAAATTACAAGTTTCATATCTCTTCTCCATCTCGGTATTCTTCTATCGAATTACTATCACATTCGTTCCTTCAAAACGCTTTACAATACCAATTCCATTGGTGTGAAGGTTATTCACAGTCTCTTCCTGAATGTTTAAAATATTTTCTGTATATTCTTTAGAAGAGCAATCAAGTAATGCAAATTGTGGAGAGGTTACCTGATATAATTTTGTTCCAGTTCCTGTATATCCATGATGTGGAATTTGAATGAAATCCACGTCTAAATAGTCTTCATCATTTTTTCCATCCTGGATTAACTTGTCTACTATTTTTTCTGTAATATCGCCTGTAATTAATAAAGAAACTCCATTCATTTCAATTCTAAACACAAGAGAATTATCATTGATATCATCAATTGTCGGATCAAAGCTCCATAAACAATTGATATTCATGCCTTCAAGATTAAGTTGATCTCCCTTATTCATAGGAATAAACGTAGTATCCTTCATTTGTTCTTTTACATTTTCAAAATCATCAAACTTATTTGCTTCCTCATTAACATCATTTTGCAAATTTGAACTATTCTCAAAGAAATCTCTTGTAAACGGAGAATAATACACATTTTGTACAGTAATTCCCTCCGATTCCTCAGTCATACAATTGAGAAAGGCACCAATATGGTCATAATGGGGATGTGTCAAAATCCATGCTTGAACTTTGCCCCCTTGACTTTTTATAAATTCACGAACAGCAGGACCATCACCATAATAACCACCATCAATAATAACTAATCCGCCACTTGGTAATTGTAACACATATCCTAATCCACCCGCATCTTCATTCATATTCAACTGATATAATTTATAGGTCTGATTACTTCCTGTATCACATGTGATAAAACTCATTCCATCAGCCTCCGTAAATCTACTGATTGAAAACTGATTTAATTTTGTTATTTCTTCCTTTTGTTCCTGCGTAATTGTAAAAACACTATTTATTTTTGTATTCAATTTATAGATACTAAATAAAAGTACTATTATGATTGGTATCAAACAAAGATTCCCTATCCATAGAATTTTACCCTTCTTACTATTCATAAAGTCCTCTACCTCACAATCCTCTTTTTGGCTTAAATCTTTTTTCATCTTATTTTTCTCAATAATTAGATATATCTTTTGTAATGGTTGTTTTATTAATCGTGCTGCATACACTATGACAATCGTAACAATAAGAAGCACTAATTCTTGTTTTCCCACCAGATTCCCTAGTGCAACAAGTATAAAAATATTTATAAGTTTTTGATCTATATTAAATTTTTCATCTTCGAATAACAAAAGAAAAAGGAAAGGATATAGAAATCCTACCAAAAAAACTTTTTCACTATCGCAAGAAAAAATGACATCACAACTATTTCCAATTGCCAAGAAAATAACTGCTATTGTTGTAAACCATTTTTTTGCAGATTCGTTATGAAATATAGAATTTCCAAGGCTATCATAGCAAAGGAAAAAAATAGGCAATAGCAATATTCCTGAGAAGCTTTTCGCTATTATTAAAGGATGAACAGATATAAGCTTAGCTAAACCAGCAAAGAAAAAATAAAATGTGGCATTCATAGTTGTCATTGTATTTTTCTGATAACATTCTGTCATAGCTATCAGCTGACTACTATTTGAGAAATCATTTTTTGTATAGAAAAACGACAGTAAAATCATGCCTAGCAACACAATCATCGGAAATATCATATCCTTTTTTAACTGATATTCAGATAAAATTTCCAGCCATTTTCTACGAAAAACAAATGCTGATAAAAGAGCGCCAATTATTATGATTGTTGCACTGATCAAAATTGTGATAGTGAATCTCAACTGAAAAATAATTCCAATCTGAATCACAAGGGAAAAGATAGAGAATATTAAGGCATAACCAAAAACAGACAACAGATGTTTTTTTCCCATCCTATTGTCATTCATGGGAAATAGATAAAGTCCCCCCAATAAATTTGCGAGAACAAAAAGCATTATTACTAATACAATCACTTTAAATACTGTGAGCACTCTAATTACCTCATATCCTTATAAATTTTATAATCTCCTGCGGTCCCTACTAATGCAAAGTCATACTTTTCTGGATTTACACTTGAGTCATGATCCGTTGAACTTAAAACAATAAAATCACACATTTCCTCCCTTGCAATTTCTGTAATATAGGCAACATCCGGATTACTTTTATCCATCTCCTGGTACACAAGCTTCGCATACCCAATTAGATTTTCGACATCTCCATCCTCTGGATAGTCATATAAGGTTTCTAAATTTGAATTTACCTGTCTAATATATGGTGCAAGTTGTTTGGGTGCAATTACTTTAGCCGATTCATTGTTTTCTGTAATAATCGTAATTGTTTGTAGTACGTCATTTGGAATCTGATAAAAATTATCTGTTTTTTTTATTAATGAGTATTCCGATAAAGCTGCCCCACTCATTGCGAATAACACTACAAAACCGATTACTGCAAATACCAAGTATTGAATTGATACTTTCTTATACCTTTGTAGCAGTAGTGTAACAGCATATGTGACTAAAATACCTATTGGTAATAAAAACAAATAGTTGTGTGTACCGTATCCAAATTTTAAAGACAAAAAGAGAAGGATACAAACACTGGGAATTAAAAGAATCTCTTTTCTTCTCTGTTCCTCCTCAACCAAAAAAATCGTAAGAATCGCACATAAGATCAAAGGCATTCTGGTTCTCCTTTTATAAAAAAGGGCACTTCCACTGGAAGTGCCTGATTAAATTAACAGTTTTCTACATACCAGTTATAAGCTAACCTGATTCCTTCTTCCAACTCAATCTTGTGATTCCATCCAATACCATGTAATTTATCTACATTCGTAAGTTTTCTAGGTGTACCATCAGGCATTGATGAATTCCAAATAATATCGCCTTCAAATCCAACAATTTTTTTAACGGTTAGGGCAAGCTCTTTAATTGTAACTTCCTTACCTGTTCCAATATTGACATGCTGCTCTCCACTGTAATTTTCTAATAGAAATACGCAGGCATCCGCCATATCATCAACATAAAGAAACTCTCTAAGAGGTGTTCCACTCCCCCATAATTCAACATTCTTTGCATTACTAACTTTTGCATCATGAAACTTTCGAATCATAGCAGGCATCACATGGGAACTACTCAGGTCGAAATTATCATTAGGTCCATACAGATTCGTAGGCATACAGCTGATAAAGTCATCCCCATATTGTCGTTTAAAGAATTTACACATTTCTAATCCTGATATTTTGGCAACCGCATATGCCTCATTTGTTTCTTCTAATGAACCAGTTAACAAAGCATCCTCCTCAATCGGTTGAGGAGCCATTTTAGGATAAATGCAAGTGCTACCCAGGAAAAGTAACTTTTTAACTTTATAATCATGCGCACATTTAATCACATTACACTGAATTTGAGAATTAATGTAAATGAAATCAGCAGGAGTTGTATTATTGGCATTAATACCTCCTACCTTGGCTGCTGCGAGAATGACGTATTCTGGCTTTTCCTTTTCAAAAAAATCAATCACCTGTGCTTGATTCGTTAAGTCAAGCTCTTTATGAGTTCTCACAACAAGATTCGAATAGCCTTTACTTTCCAAATTTCGTACAATTGCAGATCCAACTAACCCTCTATGTCCTGCAACAAAGATTTTAGAACTTTTTTCCATTGTTCCTCACTACTCCTCTGTATCTTTATTTAAAAATTCTCTCGTCCCCATTCCTGCGATTGCCTTCATATCTGAATCCATCATCATAGCTACAAGGCCTGGAAAATCCACTTTACGCTTCCATGAAAGCTCTTTCTCAGCCTTTGAACAATCACCCCATAAGAACTCTACCTCTGCTGGACGGAAATATTTGGGATTAACATCAACCAGTAATTTCCCCGTCTTTCTATCATAGCCCTTTTCACTAACACCAGTGCCCTTCCACTCTAACTGTATTCCTACTTCTTTAAAGGAAAGTTCCACAAATTCTCTAACCGTATGTGTTTCATTTGTTGCCAATACATAATCTCCTGGCTTATCCTGTTGAAGAATTCTCCACATACCTTCTACATAATCTCCAGCAAATCCCCAATCTCTCTTGGCATCAAGATTACCTAATGATAATTTCTCTTGTTTTCCACTTACAATTGAAGAAACTGCTCTTGTTATTTTTCTTGTTACGAATGTTTCTCCTCTTCTTGGCGATTCGTGATTAAACAAGATGCCATTACAAGCAAATAAATTATAGGCTTCTCTATAGTTAACAGTAATCCAATAGGAGTACAGTTTTGCTGCTCCGTAAGGACTCTTAGGGTAAAATGGCGTCTTTTCACTCTGTGGAGCTGTTTCTGGCAATCCACCAAAAAGTTCTGACGTGGAAGCTTGATAAAAACGGCACTTCACTCCAGTCTTTTTAATTGCATCTAATAATCTCAATGTCCCGATTCCTGTTGTTTCTGCAGTATATTCAGGAACTTCAAAAGAAACAGCAACATGTGATTGTGCTGCCAAATTATAAATTTCTGTTGGTTGAATCTGCTCAATTAAACGATTCAGGTTGCTAGAATCCGTTAAATCTCCATGGTGTAAAAATAAGGTTTTATCACGAACTTCTTTATCATAATAAAGATGGTCAATTCTGTCCGTACTGATACTGGAATGTCTTCTAATAATCCCATGTACTTCATAGCCCTTTTCCAATAAAAGTTCAGCTAAGTAAGAACCATCTTGTCCTGTTATTCCCGTAATTAAAGCTACATTTCTCATTTTTGATACCTATCTGCATGTTGCGGCATGCTCCTTCCTATTGTTTGACACGCATTTTTATCAAACTATTATTCCCGAAATAAAATAATCTCGAGATATTCTCGAGATTATTATACCACAGAAGTTGCTTATGTATATATTTTTATGACATTTTTTCACAAAGTCGATAAAATACAAGCTGACCTGGAATCTCATATTTATCGATTAAGTAGTAAAGCATTTTTTCTAATTTACCCTCTATATCTTTCATATCCTTACTCTTAAATAAGTCTTTTTCTGGCTTCTCGTTTTTATACCATTGGTCAATTTCTTTCGTTAAATTCTTATCTCTAAGAAGATATTCTGATGCGAAAAAATAAGCCTCCTTCGCAAAATCTTTTTGCAAATCTTCCTTCTTTAGAGTGAATACTTCTTCTCTTTTTGTCTCTTCGTTTGTTAAGTACCAGTATACCCCACATAAAGTATAAATCATTCTTTCGTGAAGATAATCTTTCTTGTTCGTAAAAATAATTGCATTTGTATTTCCATCAATTGTTTTTTTAGCTACTTTGCAAAGGATATCATCTTCTTTCATATCAACTGCACAGCAAAACAATAATGGAAATTTTTCTTCCAATCTTGCAAATAGGTTTCTACCAATTGCGGTTTCCTGTTCCTCTTTTTGCAACTCATCAACAATCTTGATTATTTCCTCTTTTTTAGTTTTTTCAATGCCACATATATTTACGTTTACTTTTGTAGGGAGATAATCAAAAAGTCTTTCTTGCAAATTCCAAAAATCTGTTTCTTTAAAAATAAGATTCTCCATTTCTTTCTTTTCCTCATGTCTCTTTTTGTCACAATAAGTTACTTTTTAATATATGATTGTACTTTTTTAAGAACAATGTAATGTTAACATAATAATTTAATATTTGCAACTATTTTTTTCATTATTTGTTAATAATATTTTAATAAATTTGCATTTTATTAAGGGGTACTATATAATCAATTTGTCTGACTAAAAAGATTATCTTACATAGGAGTAATACTTATGAAATATATCCAAGAATTATTGTCAAATAGGATTTTGATAATTTCCATAACCGGATGGGCGGTTGCCCAAATTATGAAAACTATCATCAATTTTGGTTTTACGAAAAAATTGGATCCTGAACGATTAGTAGGCTCTGGTGGAATGCCAAGTTCACATTCAGCTACTGTTTGTGCTCTTTCTTGTTCTACCGCATACAATTATGGTATTGGTTCCTTTGAATTTGCATTAGCTGCTATCTTTACAATTGTTGTAATGTACGATGCAATTGGAGTTCGTCGTGAAACAGGCGTGCAGGCAGTTTTATTAAATAAAATGGTCGAAGTTTTTTCTAGTATGGAAGGTTTTCCAACGACAGAAGCAAAATTGAAAGAATTAGTAGGTCATACTCCCATCCAAGTATTAGCGGGTGCTATTGTAGGAATTGTTGTAGCCTATCTCATGAAATAAATAGAGCGACGCTCTATAACTGATTTTTAAAATCCAGTTATGAAGCGTCGCTCTTTTTTTCACATATCTCATCTATTAAAAATGGTGGTCTATTTCTAGAAGCGTCTAATGCCCTCCAAACATATTCTCCTATAATTCCAAGCATTACCATTATAATTCCCGAGGAGAAAAGTACTAGGCACATTAACGATGCCCACCCCTTTATTGGTGTACCAATTACCATTGCTTCATAAAATATCTCAATAATCCATAAAATAGATGCCAGAAAGAATACAAATCCCATTGCTGAAATAAATCGAATAGGGAAATAGGAAAAACTCATCATAGAATCCATTACCAACTTGAATTTTTTTGAAAAAGTCCACTTTGATTCTCCAACTTCTCGATCTTTCCTATGAAAATAAATTCTATCTGTTTTAAATCCTGCCCATAAAACCTGAAGGGTTAGCGATGAGTTTTTTTCATCCAACAACTCTAAAACTCGAATCACCTTTCGATCAATTAAATAGCAGTCGCATCCGCCCAATGGCATATTTTTGTCCACAAACTTGTGTATAATTGCATAATAAATGCTAGCAAAAAATTTTTTAATAGCAGGCTCATCTCGATCCGCACGAACTGCCAATACCACTTTATTTCCTTGTTTCCAGCTCTCATACATTTCTAAAATGATTTCAGAATCTTCCTGTAAATCCGCCTGTTTTGTTACTGCACAGTCCCCTGTACAAATACTTAGTCCCGCAAGAAGTGCAGCATGCTCACCAAAGTTCCTTGAAAGTTTCACACACTTTACATTATCATCCATCTCGCGAATTTGGTTCATTACTTCCCATGAATTATCTTTGGATCCATCATCCGTAAAAATAATTTCATAATCACCTAACTTTGTCAAAATCTTCTCTTTCAAATCTTGATAAAGCAGCATCAATGTATCTGAATTATAATAAACTGGTACTACAATAGAAATCTTACTCATGGGTATCTCCCTTTACTTGTTCTAAAAATTCATCATAATCTCTAATATATTCTTGCCCATCATAATTTTCACTGGCCAGCACGAGCAAAACAGAATCCTCTGAAAAATCATACATATCTTTCCATATCATGGTTGATAAATATAATCCCATTCTTGGCCTGTTTAATTCTATTATTTTTGTTTCAAACCCATTATCTACTTTCGTTTTACTACTTCCACTCACATTTACAAGAACAAACTCTGTTTTGCGATTTGCATGCTGGCCTCTAATCACAGTAGAATCCGAACCGTACATATAAAATACTCTTTTAATTTCAAATGGAATATCCTGATTTCCTTCAATTACTACAAGATTTCCTCTCTCATCACCAAACTCACCAAATTCAAGTACCTTATACTGTTCTTCTATGTTCATATTAATACCTTCCATTTCCTCTATGTCACTTTTTATGAAACTCATTCATCGACTCTATCACCGCGTCTTGTTCTTCACTAGTCATTCCATTATACATTGGAATAGATAATACTTGATCGGCACAGGATTCTGTTATCGGGAAATCACCTTTATGATATCCAAGATAATGATATGCCTCTGACAAATGGGGGGGAATCGGATAGTGCACAATCGTTCCAATTTCATGTTCTTGTAAATAATCTCTTAAATCATCTCTGTATTTGCTTCGTACAACAAACTGATGCCAAATCATTGTCGCCTGATTTTGAATTTGAGGTAGCAAAATGCAAGGATTTTCTATCTCAGATAGATATCTTGTGGCAATTGCCCTTTTCTCATCCTCTAATTCCTGCATATGCTTTAACCTTACCCTTAATAGACCCGCTTGAATTTCATCCAGTCTGGAATTCGTACCAACTATTTTATTATAATATCTCTTTTCACTCCCATAATTCCTAAGTACCCTCATATCAGAAGCAATGACATCATCATTTGTTACAATTGCACCCCCATCTCCAAAAGCTCCTAGGTTTTTCGAAGGATAGAAAGAGAAACAGCCAATATCACCAAAAGTTCCCGTCATTTTCCCTTGAAATTTCGCACCATGAGATTGCGCACAATCCTCCACTAATTTCAAATGATATTTTTTACACAAAGTCACAATATCATCCATCTTAGAAGCCTGTCCATATAAATGCACCACTAAAATAGCTTTCGTTCTATCCGTTATTTTCTCCTCTATTTTGGTGGTATCAATATTGTAATATTCATTTGGTTCAACAAAAACTGGTGTTGCCCCATTCATTGTGATTCCCATGACACTAGCAATATAAGTATTCCCTTGTACGATTACCTCATCACCTTTTCCAATATCTAAAACTCGGAACGCCATCCATAAAGCATCAAGTCCATTTCCTACTCCTACACAATGTTTTGATCCAATATATTCTGCAAATTCTTTTTCAAAGCTCTTCAATTCTTCTCCCATAACATACCATCCAGACCTTAAAACATCTAATGCCTTTTCTTCAAATTCTGATTGGTATTTATAAAAGCCTCTATCCATACGATTAGGCATTATCATAATAAACTTGACCTCCTACATTTCACGAATATATTCCGAAAGTGCATCTTTCCATTCTGCAAACCTAAAATCACTTGTCATACGAAACATCATATTATCAAGTACCGAATAAGCCGGTCTCTCTGCCTTTGCTGCATATTCTTCGGTAGTAATCGCTTCTACTACCGTGTCTTTATTAGCTAAACGAAAAATCTCTTTTGCGAAATCAGCCCAGCTGCATACGCCCTCACAAGTAGCATGGAAAAGTCCATAATTCTCAGTTGGAATTAAATAGGCAATTGCACGTGCAAGCTCCTTAGCACTTGTAGGAGAACCTACTTGATCGCCTACTACACGAACCTTTTCATTTGTCTCTGAAAGACGTAACATTGTTTTAGCAAAATTTTTTCCATCGCCATAAAGCCATGCAGTACGTAAAATAAAATATTTATCTGCAAATGCTTCGACAAATTTTTCTCCAGCTAATTTCGTAGTCCCGTATGCCCCTTTAGGTCCTACTTCATCAAATTCAGTATAAGGTCTAGAAGCATCTCCTGAAAACACATAATCTGTGGATACATGAACCATTTTTGCACCAACTTCTTTTGCAGCTATGCTTAAATTTCTAGGGCCTATCGCATTAATTGCATAAGCTTTTTCCAATTCCGTTTCACATGCATCCACTCCAGTGTGAGCCGCACAATTAATAATTGCATATGGTTTTTCTGTCCGTACGAGTTTTAAAACCTCTTCAATATTTGTGATATCAAGCTCTGCCACATCCGTATTTACAAATATATATTCTTTATTACTTTCTAACTCTTTATTTATAGCACGTCCTAACTGTCCATTACATCCAGTAATAATTAATTTTTTCACTTTTCTAATTCCCTTCTTATTCTAATTTCTCAATAACCTTTTATTTCCATAGATAATTTATCATATCATTTTTTAGTATGATTTGCAACGCAAGTACTTATT
>JAQUUB010000018.1 GCA_028694115.1 Lachnospiraceae bacterium | reverse complement strand
TTTAGCAAATACAAAAAAGTAAAAATACACCATGAAAATCTGACAAAATGACAAACCCGCCAGCCAGTATATTTACTGGTCCGACGGGTTTTTTTATACTTGTTAAACTGCAAAAGTCAGGATATAGGTCTGTCTTCGTCAAGAACTTTTCAAAGATTGCTTTTGTTTTTGAAGTTCTACAAAAAAATGACTGACTACCTGTGCTCTGGAAGAAAAATCCTCAGTCTCTAATAATTCTTCGACTTCTTCTGTCGTATAGAATTTTGCACTGATTTCTTCATTGTCAGAAGTATGATCTGTAAACTCTCCATCCACTTCAACAAATGCAACATAGGTCTTGGTATCTGTAATACCAACTGCAGAATAAGATGGTTTTAAAATCTTAGTAATTTTTGTAACCGTAAGTCCGGTTTCTTCATAAAGTTCCCGGCAGATGCAGGTTTCAATGTCTTCATCTTTTTCCATCATTCCTGCAATCAGATTATAAATACTTTTATTAATTGCCATACGAAATTCTCTTAGTAATACAAGTTTATCGCCTTTTGTCGCTACAATTGACACACCACTTGGTTCCCGTCCTAAATCCTCAAGGGAATTTAATTCTTTTCGACTTGCAATTTCATATTTCTTTTCTTTCCCAGCTTTATTTTCATACGTCAATTCGTACTTTTTTAAATATTTACCATCTGCAACTTTTTCTAACTTAAGAAACTTCATTCGTCGTCCTCCTCTGTTTGAAAAACTTGTTCTGCTAATGTTTTTCTGATTTTCTTTCTTGTAACTTCCACAAGGCCTAAGGAAGTAATATCAACAACGACTGTCTTCACCTTGTCCTTTGAAACATAATTCTTGAAAGCCTTCATAAGTTCCTGTTTTTTAGAATCCTCTTTCATATTAATAAAATCAATTATTAAAATACCAGAAAGATTTCGTAATCGTATTTGTCTTGCGATTTCTTTTGCTGCCTCTAAATTAATGAAAAAGAAAGTGTCTTCCTTTGATTTCTTTCCTGAATATTTCCCAGTATTTACGTCAATTACAACCATTGCTTCTGTTTGTTCGATGATTAAGTACCCACCGGATGGTAACCATACCTTTTTCGAAAGCGCTTCCTTTTGTTTCGTTTCCAGACAATATAATTTTGCTATGGGAAACGAAGAATCTTCATATAATCGCAAAGTCGTGTTCAAATGGGAAGATAAAAAATCAGAAGATTCAATTTCCTGATGGATTTCCATGTCATCCGTTATGATTTCGAGGGAAGAATCCATTGCAATATCCCTGATTAATTCTAAAAATGGGGAAGGTGAATGATATAACATACTATAACAGGTTCTATGATTCTGATTTTGAATGAGCGTCAGAAATTGTCTTTCCCCATTTTCAAATTCCTTTAACAGCTCTTCTGCTGGAACGTTGGAAGCATTTGTCCGTAGAATCAAACCATATGCTTCTGATTTTCTACTTTCAAATATGGATTTTAAACGCTGTCTTTCTTCCTTATCACTAATTTTCTCTGAAACCCCCATTTTTGTGTTTTGATAAGAAAATACCATATAAGAATGGGGAATACTGATTTCCATCGTTACTACAGGATCCTTTGTCTTCAATCCCTCTTTCACAATTTGAACCATAATTTCCTGTCCCTCAATTGGAATTCCATTAAAACAATCACGAAAAGAAAGATATGCCTTTTGCTTTTGATTCAATTCTACAAAGCAGGCCTCAATATTTTTGACGACCTGTTTGACTTTTGCAATATAAATATCGCCTACACGATATTGACTATTCTGGTCAATGCGTAGCTCCACTAGCTGATCGTCTTCTAATAAATAACTCTCATAGTGATTTTGTTTTCTGGTCAGAATCAATTTTTGCTTCAAAATAATTCTCCTGCCGCTGATAGGGGAACAAAATTCTCCCCATATAAATCTTCTCTTGTGATCATCAGGGCGAATTCCGATAATGGTACATTTGCAAACTGAGTCAATGCATCCATGACAAGCTCTGGTTTGATATTATCTGCACTACCAGCAGTCAACCGCATAAAAACAGAGCCATCCTCCTGTAATTCCATTTGATGGATAAATGGCTTAATATCAAGCTCCCTGGTACTCTTTTTCGTTTCTTTTACTACTGAAATTTCTTGCTGTGACAGGAATTCTGTAATGATTCCCTTTAAATCACATGCGGGTTCCTGTCCCTCTCGAAATGAAACGGTATAGTCCGCTCCTTTTACACTCGACATTGCATTTTGGGCTTCCTCTGGTAATTTCCATACGCCAACAATTGTAATCCCATCTACGGATGCACGATTCATATCTTCCATCATTTGTTTAGATGAGGTGACACTATGCACCTCAATATCCAGATATTCTCCATTGCTGCAAAGTCCAACACCTAACGGAGATGCAAAAGACATAATTTGATGTGGGGAATATCCTTCTGAGTAAGCAATATCAATTTCTGCACGTCTCATTACTTTTTGAAAATATCTCATAACATCAAGATGACCTATAAATTTCAAAGCTCCATATTTGGAGAATTTAATTCTTATCTTCAAAACAAACACCTCCTGCAAATTTTGTAGCACCACATCCACTGCAACGTTCTCTACAATTTGGTGTCACTACTTCATCCTGCGCATTCTTCCATTCCCTCTTTAAAAAGTCTTTTGTAACTCCAATATCAATAAAATCCCATGGGAATTTCTCATCAAGACTTCGGGTTCTTGTATTATAAAAATCTACGTTAATATCACATTCTTTAAATGCCTGCATCCATTTATCATATTGAAAGAATTCAGACCAGGAATCAAACATACAGCCCTTCTCATAAGCATTCACTAATGCCTGACCACATTTACGGTCACCTCTTGCAAAAACACCCTCTAATTCACTTAAATCTGCTTCATGCCAATTATATTTTAAGCTCTTACGATTTAATTGTTCTTTAAAAGTATCATTCAATAAATGAGCTTTATCTAAGAAATCCTTTGCAGAATTCATGGGAGCCCATTGAAAGGGAGTAAATGGTTTTGGAATAAAGAAGGAGGTACTTGCAGTGATCTGTACCTTTGGTTTTCCTTTTCTGTCTTCTTTTGGAATTGTTTCATAATAATGTCTTGCGACTAAATCCGATAAAATGGCAATGGCCTTAATATCTTCCTCTGTTTCACCTGGCAAGCCCAGCATAAAATAGAGTTTTACTTTATCCCATCCACCACGAAATGCCATTTCAGCACCTTGTAAAATGATTTCTTCGGTAAGTCCTTTATTGATTACATCGCGCATACGCTGTGAACCAGCTTCTGGTGCAAAGGTGAGACTGCTTTTCTTGACATCTTGAACTTTACTCATGACATCCAAAGAAAACGAATCAATTCTTAGGGAAGGCAGAGAAATGTTTATACCCTTTCCTTTCAATTCGTCTACCAAAAATAGTACTAATTCTTTTAAACAGGAATAATCACTAGAGCTTAAAGAACTTAATGAAATTTCTTCATGCCCTGTATTTTTCAACATTTTCTTTGCATATTCTTTTAGTACATTGACGTCACGCTCACGGACTGGGCGATATAACATACCTGCCTGACAAAAACGACATCCACGAATACATCCCCTTTGTATTTCCAGTACCACACGGTCTTGTGTTGCACGGATAAAAGGAACGACGGGAGCCTCTGGATAGTACGTATCTGTAATCTCCATAACAAGCTCTTTTTCTATGGTTGCCGGTGCACAGGTACGGTTTGGAACAAAGTCCTTAATCGTCCCATCCTCGTGGTAGATAACATCGTAGAATTTTGGTACATAAATACCAGGAATCTTACATGCCTTCTCTAAAAAATCATCTCTGCTTCCGCCATTTTCCTGATTTTCTTTATACGCATCAAGTAATGCTCCATATTGTGTTTCTCCTTCTCCGATATAGAATAAGTCAAAGAAGTCTGCAATTGGCTCTGGATTATACGTACAAGGACCACCACCGATTACGATGGGATGTTCCTCAGTTCTATCTTTACTGTAAAGAGGAATATGACTTAAATCTAAAATCTGAAGGATATTGGTATAACACATCTCATATTGAATCGTAATCCCTAAGAAATCAAAATCTTTAATTGGGTCCTGAGATTCCAGTGCAAACAAAGGAATCCTAGTCTCTCTTAGAATTTTGTCTAAGTCTGCCCATGGGGAATACACTCTCTCACACCAGGTATCTTCTCTCCGATTAAACATATCATATAAAATCTGTATTCCTAAATGGGACATTCCTATTTCATAAACATCTGGAAAACACATGGCAAAGCGAACCTTAATTTGTTCCTTGTCCTTCATTACAGAATTCACTTCATTTCCAATGTATCTTGCAGGTTTTTCGATTTTTAAAAGTATTTCATCTTTTAAAGCTAGTTTTCTCATTAAATTCTGTTCTCTCTTTCAAATACTGTATTTCAATGGTATCTTTGATTACAATCTATCATCTGTTTTTGTAACCTACTATATACTACCTTTCTTTTATGTATAAATGCAAGTAAAATGTAAGAATCCTAAAAAATCTCAGCATCCGCTACCCATTTTTGAACTGAATCCAGAGAAATATCTTTCGGTATTTCGGAGGTAATCTGCTTTACCGAGTCAGAAAATTGAGATTTTCCATAAACAAAAGAAGATAGTATAAATAAATAGAGTAACAGTGCAAGGACGATTCGAATTTTAAACGAACTAAATTTCATTGTATGTTCAGGTTCCGCGGGCTTTGAAAACACATAATTTAGGGAAGCTTCATTTCTTCCTGATTCTTCTTTCAGCTTTTCTAGTATTTCAAGTTTTTGATTGATATTCACTCAAAATCTCCTTTTTATTCAATCTTTAAATTATTTTATGTTTTTAAACACAAAAAAATGCAGGCTGTGAATAAGCCCGCACTTCATTTTAATTAATAAATTTTATTCATATACACTTCTTACGATAGCGGTTGTACCATCTGCCTGAATTTCAGGATCTGCCCAATATTTAAATTCTTTTCCACTATGACTGTGTGCCGTGCAGTTTTTACAGCTGTCACCACGACGAACATATTGGATATCCTGAACTTCTCCGCAAATACCACATACATATTTTACCGTGTAATTCTTGTAGTAGCAGGCAATGATATTACGATCCGATGTAATATTCGACCAGCTACCATCCCATCCGGTAAACTCAAGTCCTGCCATACATGGATTCGCTGGCTGTGGAAGTGTTGCTCCATAGGCTACCACATCTGTTTTCCAAAGTTCACTGGTTGATCCATTATACCATTTCACTACACAGGTCACTCCTGGTACTCCGACAGGATTCATGGCAACGGTCTGTGCTGCTGTCAATGTACAAGGGGTAGCAACTGGTGTTGGTTTTACAGCCTGTACTTCCTTACTAATATTCAAAGTACCTGCCCAGGCATTCGAATAGCTTAATACTCCAGCTGGTAAGGTTTTGTAAGTGGTACAGACCTCTGTACTTCCTTTTGTCTTCGCTACATAGACACCATTCGTCTGGATATTCGACTGCACATTCGTTAACGAACGATCCCATCCACAAAAAGCATATCCCGAAACATTTACATCCGTTGGTCCCTTATAAGTAAAATCAGAACCCTGTTCTCCAACAACTGCAACAACACCATTCGGTGTGATAAATGTAACCATAACATTGGCTGCACTTGCTTTTACCTGAAACAAACTACATACTAACATCATACTGAAAATGAAACCTACTATTTTCTTCATATACCTCTCCAATCTGCATACTTTATGCAAAATCATGAAAAGAAGGCGCTTGCGACTTCTCACACTATGGTACCATTTTTACTAAATTATGGCAATGATTCTAGATAAATTCAAAAAATCTTAATGATTATCTTTGAGCCAATTCCTTGGTAACATCCTCCCAGGTTACATCTTTCACTGCCATTAATACCATTGCATGATAAAGAAAATCTGACATTTCATACTTGATTTCTTCTGGATCTGGATTTTTTGCAGCAATAATAATTTCTGTACACTCTTCGCCTACCTTCTTTAAAATCTTATCGATTCCTTTATCAAAGAGATAATTCGTATAAGAGCCTTCCTTTGGATGTTCTTTTCTATCCATTATAACCTGATATACGTCTTCAAATACCTTTAATGGATTTGTTTCATCATATTCTTTTTTTACTAACTGGTTAAAAAAGCAACTTTTACTACCAGTATGACATGCAGCACCCACTTGTAATACTTTTGCAAGAATCGTATCTACATCACAGTCTGCTGTAAGTGATTTTACATATTGATAATGTCCACTGGTTTCTCCTTTTTTCCATAGTTCCTGCCTACTACGGCTAAAATATGTCATAATACCAGTTTCCACTGTTTTTTGATATGCTTCTTCATTCATATAGGCCATCATTAATACTTCCGAGGTTTTATAATCCTGTACAATGACGGGAATCATACCGTCAGAATTCAATTTAAATTCTGACCATTTCATAGAACTTTCAAAGGTATTCATGGAAATACCAAGGTTTTTACATTGGTACTTAAAAGTCATATATTCTTCAGGATTTTCATCAATAGCTAATCCAGCAATCCCAACAATTTCATAAGAGCGCAACACAGCAGCCATCTCATGAAGAGATTTTTTATAAATGATAGGTACTAATTCCAAGGGATAAGGGTTCGCATTTCCCTTACATGAGGTCTCTATCCAATTACAACATTCTTTTAAATCCGTTTCCCCTACATATAATATCTCACATACGGAATTTTTAATAAGGTTATCATTCTCATATAATTGTGAGGACTGATCCACACATGCCACGATCTTATTTTTTCCAAATCGTTTGCTTGCTTCCTCTGTTAATGCAATATTTCCCTCTTTCGAAAAATTAAGTGCACAGCGTCTGCATCCAGCATAAATTAATTTTTTAACATCCTCTAATCGTTTTACATTTCCTGCTCCAATCATTGGAATATCAACGACTCTTCCTATTTCTTTAATTATAGAAAGAGATTCTTCATGCTCTACATCGGTATTTGAAAAATCAAAAACTATAATTTCATCTGCCCCAAAATTTGAGTATTTAATAGCAAGTTCTAATGGGCTTTCTTCTAGAATGGTATCCTCTTTTAAACTCTTAACTGCTTTTCCATTTCTGATATAAATACAGGAAACTAATTTTTTATAATTCATATTCTAAATCATATCCTTTCTATCTTATAGTAAGGTGCCTTTTGTTGATAATACATCTTCAATTCGATCATCGATTTTCGTTGCTTCATCAAGCGCTTTTCCAAATGCTTTAAACATTGATTCTGCAATATGGTGATTGTTAGAACCCGACATCATTTTGATATGGATATTCATCATTGCTGCATAGGATATTGCATAAAAGAATTCCTTAATCATTTCTGTTTCTAAATATCCGATTTTTTCAGAAGAAAAGCTCGCATCATAAACAAGAAAGGGGCGCCCCGATAAATCAATAGAAGAAAGACATAATGCTTCATCCATTGGCAGAATAAAGTATCCAAACCGCTTAATCCCTTTTTTATCATTCACTGCTTCTTTGATTGCCTGACCTAACACAATCCCAACATCTTCGATGGTATGATGTCCATCTACAATTAAATCACCCGTACACTTACAGTCCAGATCAAAAAATCCATGTTTTGCAAATCCTTGTAACATGTGATCAAAAAATCCAATTCCAGTATTGATATTTGTGATTCCACTACCATCCAGATTCATGGTAATAGAAATATCGGTTTCTTTCGTTTTTCTTGTAACTGTTGCTATTCTTCCCATATAATTACTATACTCCTTTACTGGATTTTATTCAAATCGAACTGCAATGGAATTTGCATGAGCCGTAAGTCCTTCTGCTTTTGCAAACTTTTCAATATCCTTATGCAAAGGTTCCAATGCATCCTTTGAAAATGATATAATACTTGATTTTTTTATAAATTCATCTACTGATAGAGGAGAAAAGAATTTTGCAGTACCATTCGTAGGTAATACATGGTTAGGTCCAGCAAAATAATCTCCCAAAGGCTCTGATGAATACTCCCCTAAAAAGATGGCTCCCGCATTTTTTACCTTTGTCATCGTTTCAAATGGATTCTTCGTTACAATTTCAAGATGCTCAGAGGCAATTTCGTTGACCGCATCAATTGCCATATCCATAGAATCTGCCACCAATATATAACCATATTGGTCAAGAGACTTCTGCATGATATCTGCTCTTGATAAGATTTTCACAAACCCATCCACTTCCTTTGATACCTTGTCTGCAAGCTCCTCGCTTGTCGTAATCAGAATTGCAGAGGCAAGTTCATCATGCTCCGCCTGCGACAATAAATCTGCAGCAACATATCGTGGGTTTGCTGTTTCATCTGCCAGAACCAGAATTTCACTTGGGCCTGCAAGAGAATCAATACTTACATAGCCAAATACAGCCTTCTTTGCAAGTGCAACAAAAATATTGCCTGGTCCTACTATTTTATCTACCTTTTCTACCGTTTCTGTTCCATAAGCCAATGCACCAATTGCCTGTGCTCCGCCAATTTTATAGACCACATCAACCCCTGCGATTTGAGATGCTACTAGAATCGCTGGATTCACTTTTCCTTCTTTGTTTGGTGGTGTTGTCATATAGATATGCTCTACCCCTGCCACCTTTGCTGGAATAATATTCATAAGTGCGGAGGAGGGGTACGCAGCCTTGCCTCCCGGAACATAAACACCTACTTTACTAATCGGTGTGACTCTCTGACCCAGAATCGATCCATCACTTTCGGTATGAATAAAGCTTTGTCTCACTTGTTTTTCATGGAAATCACGAATCCTTTTTGCAGCCTTTTCCATTACTTCAATTAAAGAAGAATCTACCAATCGATAAGCCTCTTCGATTTCTTCTTTGGAAACAATCATAGTTTCTGCTGATAAATCAAATCCATCAAATTTTTTTGTATATGCAAACAATGCCTGATCTTTTTCTTTTCGAACCTGATAAAGGATATCTGCTACAACATCCTCATATTGTCCATAATTGGTAGGACTACGTTTTAGTAAATCATCAAGAAGGTTCTTTTTTGTTTCTTCCGTTAATTTTACAATTTTCATGTTATAACTGTCCTTTCAATCGTTCGATTAAATCTTTGATTCTTTCACTTTCCATACGCATACTCACTTGATTAACAACCATTCTTGCAGAAAGCGGACAGATTTCTTCTAAAACCTCCAGCCCATTTTCCCGTAACGTCGAGCCAGTTTCCACAATATCTACAATCACCTCTGAGAGACCTACAATAGGCGCTAATTCAATTGATCCATTTAACTTAATGATATCAACGGTCTGATGCTTGCTATTATGAAAATAATCTTTTGCAATATCAGGATATTTCGTGGCTACACGAATCATTTCGTGATGCTTTAAAAGTTCCCTTGCTGAGGCTGGTCCGCAGACACACATTCTGCATTTCCCAAATCCCAAATCAAGTACCTCATAAATTTTTCTGTTTTCTTCCATGATGGTATCTTTCCCAACAACACCAATATCTGCCGCTCCATATTCCACATAAGTAGGCACATCCGGTCCTTTTGCCAGGAAAAATTTCAATTTTAATTCTTCATTTACAAATATTAATTTTCTAGAATCCTTATCCTTCATTTCTTCACAGGTAATTCCTATTTTTTCAAACATTTCCAAAGTTGTTTTTGCCAAACGCCCTTTTCCAAGTGCAAATGTTAAATATCTCACAATCGTATCCCTACCTTTCTTGTCTATTCACTCATTTCCTTTATATCATCTTTTTCTGCAAGGTAGACATTATCGATTAAATCACTCTTGCTCATGCTGATATAAGTACTTTTTTTATCATTCCCCTGCTGTTTTAATAATTCAACATTTCTGCCTTCTTCCCGCAGCTTCTTTGCAAATGCAATCGCATGTGCCAGGGAATCCTCTGCATAGACAATCAAAGTGTTCTTATGATCGATTGGTAACTCAATTTTCTGACGTACAATTGCTGACATAAGCTGATCCACCACAATACCAAAACCAATTGCGGCACAGTTCTTACCAAAACGGGAAAGTAACCCATCATAGCGTCCACCCTTTACAATTGCTTCCCCCACACCAAACGTATAGGCTCTAAAAACAATTCCCGTATAATAATGATATTTATTCAGCATTCCAAGATCAAAGGTAACATATTGTTCAATTCCATAGAGTTTTAAAACAGCATATAAATCCTCTAGTCGTTTGATGGCGTCTTTGCTTCTGTCATTTAAAGACATCTTTTTCGCTTCGTCTAAAATTTCAACCGTACCAAATAAATCAGCTACTTTTGTAATTCGTTCCTTGATTTCCTCTGAAACATGTAATCCTGTTAAAATTTCCTCTGTTCCAAAATAATTCTTATTCGAAATCTGCTCTCGTAATTCTAATTCTACAGTTTCATCGATTCCAGCCGCCTCGCAGATTCCTTTAAAGAATTCCACCTGGCCAATGCTCACTTGGAAGTCTTTTAACCCAACAGATAGTAAGGACTCAATCACGATGCTAATCATTTCTGCATCAACCTCTACGCTGTCATCTCCGATGCATTCCGCTCCAATCTGAGTCACTTCCTTTAATTTCCCGCGTAAATCAGAACTGTTAGTAAAGGTATTTCCCTCATAGCAGAGTCTCATGGGGAGCTTTTCTTCCATAAAGTATTTTGCTGATGCTCTCGCTATGGAAGGTGTAAAATCGGGTCTTAAAACAAGCGTATTATTCTCTTTATCAAAAAATTTATAGAGTTCCTTTGACGGAGTGGTTCCAATCTCCTTTGAGAATACATCAAAGAATTCAAACGAGGGCGTCTGAATATCCATATATCCATATTTTTTGATCTGGCTATGTAAGGAATCCTGAATATATAATTTTTTTAAAAATTCCTTCCCATAAATATCTCTCACACCCTCAGGGGTATGTAATAAACGGTTTTCCATATTAATCTCCATCCTTTCAAAAACAGTGTGAAAGTGTATTTCTTTCACACTATGACCTCCAATAGAATATGATTTATATCATTCTAATCTATGTGTCTTTTACTTTACCGAGGTACAGTGATAATTCAATAGCACAGTAAACTCTGTTTATTATATGGGGTTCTATAGAAAATGTCAACTTCTTTCTTCTTTTTCAATTAATCATCCATTAATTATTTGCAATCATCTTATTCAATAATTCTAGCAGTTGCTCCTTTGAAGTAATGGTTATCGCTTTAATTCCCATTTTATTCGCAGCCTCAGTATTTTCAGCACGGTCATCAAAAAAGATGCATTCTTCCGGATACAGATTGTATTTATCAAGTATGTACCTATAAATTCGGCTGTCCGGTTTTGTTATATGTACTTGATAAGACACTACCATACCGTCAATTTCCTGTAAGAAAGAAGCATCCGCGGTATGTTTCTTAAATAACGTCTCTGAATAATTGGATAACAGATAAATACCATATCCCTTTTCTTTTAATTTTGGAATTTTCTCCCATACATCAGGCCTTGCAACATGCATCTTTTCACCATGTTTGATAAACCATGAAATACTCTCCGCCTGTTTTGGATATTTTTTCTGATATTCTCTGATTATTTCTTCCTCTGGCAAGATTGCTAAGTCCAATGTATTCCACAAAGAATCACCAAACATTAACTCTCCAACTTTAATTGCCTCTTCTTCCGTTAATCCATATTCCATGAGCATATCTTTCCAACGATATCCTAATAGAATTTCTCCTACATCAAAAATAATATTTTTTATCATCTGCACTCACCTATCTTTTTCATATAATTATTTGACACTTCTTTCTTCTCTCTCATCAAGATCTTTTTGAATCATATCCAGATAGGGTACTAAAATACCTGATTTCTGATTAAAAAAATATTGTTCGTCCAGCTCATCAAAACGAAAGCTTTTACGTCCACCCTGCAAACTTCTATCCCAAAAGAGCCTTAGTCTCTCCATTGTCAAATAGTAAAGTGTATTCTTCCCTGAATAATAGATTAAAAAGAAAGATACTCCTCCCTGCTTTTCAAATTCCTCCATAAAGGTTACCTGGTGCTCGTGAATATTCTGCATGGAGAAGGTATCTGTTGCACTTTCTTTGGCATCAAAGCATACAGGAATTCCTTGTACTGCTCCAATATAATCTACCGTACTTTTTTGGTCAAAATACGCCAGCGTAATGTGGCGATTTTCTTTATCTATTTTTATTGGAGTAATCGGAGTTGGAACCTTTTGTATTACAGCAAGCCCACTTTCACGATACTTCTCATTTGTCCGATTAATCAATTCTTCAAGAGTAGAGCCTCTAAGACCTCTGGAATTCCATGTTGCCATAGGAATCACCTAACCTTTCTCATTTTACTCTTTCAAACTCTTCTGGTATTGGCGCAATAATCTCTTCAAATAAATCACTGCCCTCGATTCGGTAACAGTGGAGCATTTGATTTTTTATCTTGAATTGCTTCCGAAAGAAACGATTGAGTAATGGATCACCGTATTTTTCATCACCAATCAAAGGGTGACCTATAGATGCTAAATGTGCACGAATCTGATGAGAACGTCCAGTAATTAATAAAACTTCCAGATAAGTATACTTCACTTTTTCACCTGACTCATCAAAGCATTCCAGTACCTTGAGCGGCACATACTTTGTTTTGATTTCTTTTGCTTCCTGATTATTTGGCTGTGTTTTTAAAATCGTCACTTTATTTTTTTTTTCATCTTTCAAAAGATATCCTTCTAAAAGAGACGGCTCCTTCATTTCGCCTTTCACAAAGCAGCGATAATATTTATGAATGGTTCGCATTTTCAATACATAGCTTAATTCCTGTAGCCCTTTTATTGTCTTACCGCATAAAATAATTCCGCTTGTATTACGGTCTAATCGATTGCAGACCGAAGGACGGAAAACCTGCAGTTCTTCCTCTGTAATCGAATGATGATTTAGCAAATACTGAATCATTTCTTCATTGATGGAAATATCAGAATCTTTTGATTTTTGCGATAAAATACCAGTTGGTTTGTTAATAGCAAGAATATCTTCGTCCTCATATAAAACATCAATTTGACCTGTTGCACCTTTGATTCGTTCTGTTTTATCTTCTGTTCCCATGAATTTTATCAAAGTATCCTCAGCAAAATATATTTTCACAGAATCCCCAGAATGTATTGCTTCTTTTCCATCCGCCTTCTTATCATTCAAAGTGATATTCTTTTTTCGAAGCATTTTGTAAAGAAAGCTCCCCCCAGCATTAGGGAGAACCTTTCCTAACAATTTATGAAGGCTCAGCCCCTCTTGATTGCCTGTAACTATAATCTCTTTCATTTTACACCCACTTGCATGCTTTAGCATGCACTCAAATCAAAAGTTGAACATGTTTTTTGTTCAACATGCACCCATCTGCGTGAAAAGCACGCATTAAAATCAAAAGTAAACATGTTAGAGTGAAGAAGGCGCTTGCGACTTCTTCCGTGTGAGATTTAGATATACTTAGCATGGTTCTTTCATGCGTTAGTATATCTTCTCACACTTTATAAAGATAATGAGGAAACTAAAGCAATCGCTTTCTGATCCTTTGTAAATCCATCCTCATCTAATTCTGGTTCTTCGTTCCTCTTTTCACCAATATCCTGAATTCTTGTGATATAGGCATCAAGAGTTGTAAATAATTTTGCATTCACACCTTTGATTCCATTATTTTTAAGCATTTCTTTTAAATGTTTCTCAATAATTTTTACATCTGTCTTCTCATCGTCTGTAAAACCACATAGATTCCCATCACAGCAGCAAAAAGCATTGACTGGATATGATTTTTGGGAGGTCGTAATGACAGCATCATAAAAAACTGGCATATCCAATACTGCCTCTTTGACTTTGTCATATACATCTTTATTTCCAGTTTTAAATCGGAAAAACATCACCATGGATACAAAGCTTTTACTAGCTGGAAGCATTCCAAGCATTGCAATAACAGTACCTATATTATCTTTTTTTCCTGAAATTAGATATGCTCCAGCATAAATTGATAGGGAAATCGCAAAAAATACAATCGTTTTAATGATCTCCTTCTTCTTTTGATAAGCAAGATAACCATATTCCCCTTTTTTTATCTTTTTGTTCTTCATGGTTTTTACCTTTCTGTTACAAGTACGCTTTATTTTTTCTTACGTGATTCTTGAAAAGACTTATTACTTGGATTTTTTTGATTTTTACTATTTCTAAGTGTAGATTTCTTAGAGTTGTCTATTCCTGAATTCTGTTTTCCTGATTTTTCTTTTTCAAATCTATCTTTTCCAGGCTTTTGATTTCTAGGTTTCTCTTTCTCAAATCTATCTTTTCCAGACTTTTTACTTCTAGGCTTTTCTTTCTCGAATCTGTCTTTCTCAGACTTTTGATTTCCTGGTTTCTTCTTCTCGAATCTGTCTTTCTCAGGCTTTTGATTTCCGGGTTTCTTTTTCTCAAATCTATCTTTTCCAGAATTTTGGTTTCCTGGTTTCTTTTTCTCAAATTTCTGTTTTTCCGAACGGAATTGCCTTGGGCGTATCAAACAATGCTTTTCAAAGCCAATTAAGTCTTCACGTCCTGCAAGCTTTAATGCTTCCATTACAAGATCATAATTCTTAGGATTACGATATTGGATTAACGCTCTCTGCATAGCTTTTTCATGAGGATTTTTTGGTACATATACTTCTTTTCCATTACGAGGATCAATTCCTGTATAATACATGACCGTCGATAATGTTGATGGTGTCGGATAAAAATCCTGTACCTGTTCTGGCATATATCCGAGATCACGTAGATATTCTGCTAATTCAATGGCCTCTTTTAACGTGGACCCAGGATGGGAGGACATTAGATAGGGGACTAAGAACTGATTTTTCCCACTTTTTTCATTTAGCATTTTATACTTTTCACAGAACTTATTATATACATGGTTTGCAGGTTTTCCCATTTTCTGCAATACCTGATCTGACACATGTTCTGGTGCTACCTTTAACTGACCACTGATATGATATTCCACAAGCTCTTTAAAAAAGGTATCATCGCTATCTGCTAATAAATAATCAAAACGAATCCCAGAGCGGATAAATACTTTTTTTACCTTTGGAACCTCTCTTAATTTTCTAAGTAAACTGATATAGTCACTATGATCTGCTTTTAAATTTGCACAAGGTGTTGGAAATAAACATTGCTTATTTTTACAAGCCCCGCGTTTTAACTGTTTCTCACAAGATGGCTGTCTGAAATTCGCAGTTGGTCCACCTACATCATGAATATATCCCTTGAAGTCCGGTTCATACTGAAAAGAAGAGGCCTCTTGAAGCAGCGATTCATGACTTCTTGTCTGAATGATACGGCCCTGATGAAAGGTTAATGCACAAAAACTACATCCGCCAAAACATCCTCGGTTGCTGATTAGACTGAATTTAATCTCTTCTGTTGCTGGCACCCCACCAAGTACATCATAAGATGGATGGGCACGCCTTTGGTAAGGCAAACTATAAACACGATCCATTTCAGAGGTCGATAATGGTTTTGAGGGACTGTTCTGCACAACATAATACTTATCAGTATAAGGCTCAACTAAAACTCTTCCATTAAAGGGATCCGTATTCTGATATTGCGTATAAAAGCTTTTTGCATATTCGAGCTTGTCTGCTTTCATCGCTTCAAACGAAGGAAGCATAATCCCATCATAACCAGGATTTAGTTCTTTCGTTTTATAGACGGTTCCTTTTATAAAAGTAATATCTTTAATTTCGATTCCACTTGCTAAAGCATCTGCAATCTCAACAACCGATCGTTCTCCCATTCCATAAGAAACAATATCCGCTCCCGAATCAAGTAAGATGGAACGTTTGAATTTATTGGACCAATAATCATAATGAGCCATTCGGCGTAAACTTGCTTCAATCCCACCGATAATGATGGGCTTATCTTTATAAGTCTGGCGAATCAGATTCCCATAGACACTCGTTGCATAATCGGGACGTTTCCCCATGACACCACCTGGTGTATAGGAGTCTGTCGGACGCATTCTTTTGGATACAAAATAATGATTTACCATAGAGTCCATATTTCCACCAGAAACTAAGAATCCAAGTCGTGGTTCACCCAAAATCGAAATACTGTCCTTATTCTTCCAGTCTGGCTGTGCAATAATCCCGACGGAATAGCCATTTGCTTCTAAAATACGACTGATAATCGCATGTCCAAAGGAGGGATGATCTACATAAGCATCCCCAGTAACATAAACAAAATCAAGCTGTTCGATACCTCTTTCCATCATATCATTCCTTGAAATTGGTAAAAATCCGCTGTTCAAAATTCCCTGCTTTCTGTTGACTCAATTAGTCAATCTGTTCTATAACTGTTCCATGATTTCAAAATAGTTTGTAATATAGTAATCTGCTAATTCTTTCTTTTCCTCTGCCTTTTGTAAGGAATAATCATCCTCCACGGCACATACCTTCATACCTGCACGCAGTCCTGCCTGAATTCCTGGTTCAATATCTTCAAATACCATACACTGTGACGGTTCTACACCTAATTTTTTTGCAGCCATTAAATAAACGTCTGGCTCCGGTTTTCCTTTATTTACATCACAGGCGGTTAATATTACATCAAAAACATTTAGAAATCCATGCGTATTCGCAACCTCTTCTACAAGCTCTCTGGAGTTGCTTGTTGCGATTCCCATTTGGTAACCTAGCTTCTTGCATTTCTTTATAAAATCAAGTGCACCCTCTTTCATGGGTACTTCTTTTTTGTATTTGTCCCTTGTCATTTCATTCCAGTCACGTTTAATGGTTTCTACATCATCAGGAAGAGAAAATCGATGTTTGAAATAATGTGCTGTTTCAGTAAAAGATTTTCCTTCAATACATGGTTGTAAATCCTCTGGATAGGGGATTCCAAACCGACTCAAATATTCGATATCGATTTTCTTCCACATCCACATAGAATTTACAAGTGTTCCGTCTAAATCAAAAATAATTGCTTTTATATCAGAAAACATCGTTACTCCCACCTTTCATTTTTATTTTTTATGATTCTTCGTGTTTCAATTGATTTATTTCATCATCCGTTAGTCTACGATAAGTTCCAGTTGGCAAATCGTCAGGTAATTGCAAGCTTCCCATCGATATTCGTCTCAGATAAAGAACTTCTTTTGAAATTGCCTGAAACATTCGTTTAATCTGATGAAATTTTCCCTCTTTAATGGTCACTAAAACTTCTGAAATTTCATCATTCTTTAAAATATCAAGTGTTGCCGGTAAGGTATTGTTTTTTTCACCAATGGAAAGACCATTCCTGAATTTGACTATATCTTCTTCCTTCACATATCCAGACACTTTCGCATAATAAGTTTTGTCTACATGCTTTTTCGGTGATAATAGGTTATGTGCTATTTCCCCATCGTTTGTAATAAGTAACAGCCCTTCGGTATCTTTATCAAGTCTCCCAACAGGAAATAAGTCCTCTCTCTTTTCCTGCTTAAGTAGATCAATTACAGTTTCATAAAGATTGTCCTTCACTGCGGATACAACCCCAGCTGGCTTATTCAGAAGATAGTATACAAATGGTTCATACACAATCGCATCCCCATCAAAACATACCGAATCCTCCATCGGATTCACTTTTTTCTCAGGTTTTTGAATGATTTCACCATTTACTTCGATTCTTTTTTTCTTTACTAATTCCTTAATTTCACTTCTAGTACCAATATTCATTTCTGATAAGAATTTGTCTAATCGAATCATTGCCATCTTATTGCCATCTCCAGCCTGCCTGATATTTATTTTTACAATTTTTACCCTGTATCTTTGCAAATCCTAAAGGTAGGGAATCTACACAGACCAGGCAATAACCATTATCTAGATCTTCATCCTCGTTCAAAAAGATCGTTTCTCCCTTTAGATAACGAATGACACGTTCATCAAAACCATTCATATTAAGACAATTAGGATAATCCTCCATGCGTAAGCCCATTGCTAATGATTGGGAAGGAGTAAATCTTCCGTTTTTTAATTCCCCCAGCAATAGTCCTGTTCGTAAGAACCGAACCTTGGGTGCAATCGCCAGGTCTTTATGAATTGCATAAACAAGGGAATCCTTTTCTAAAATCTGATAATCACGAAAATCCCGTTTTATCTGGCTCAATAATTCGATCACTTCTTTTTCTTTACAGATTTTAAATCCCTGTGGGGAATGATTAATTTCTTTTTTATGGTATGGTTCCTTTTGTAATAAAGCCAAAAAGTGACCCTCACCCTTAATCTTATGAGGAAATAATCTTACACAGTCGGTTAATCCTTTTCTGCCCTCACAGAAATGCTCAAATCGATTCTCAATCCTGCATAAAGACATCGTATCATACTGATCCAATACATACTGTATCACATCTTCATCTTCTAATTCTGAAAATGTACAAGTAGAATATAAAAGCATTCCTCCTGGTGCTAATAATTGTATGGCACAGTCAAGAATTTCTTTTTGAATTTTACTATAATATTCTGGTCCATGTTCTTCATAGCTCTTGATTAAGCCCGGATCTTTACGAAACATCCCTTCTCCCGAACAGGGTGCATCGACTAAGATTTTATTAAATTTCTCAGGATACATTTTTAATAATTTATCAGGTGCTTCGCTTGATACGCATATATTATGTAAACCATGGAGCTCTAAATTCTTTAATAATCCTTTTGCCCTGGAGTTGCTAATATCATTTGCCAGCAGGAATCCTTGTCCTCTTAA
The DNA here is from genome assembly GCA_028694115.1 of Lachnospiraceae bacterium. The sequence continues at coordinate 48,677 of JAQUUB010000018.1, read as the reverse complement.
TCGGCTTCCAAGCTCCGTTGCCTTACCACCAGGTGCTGCACACAAATCTAAAATAAAATCCCCAGGCTCTATTGGGAGAATGGATGCTGGCGTCATGGCACTTGGTTCCTGGAGATAATATAATCCCGCATAATAATAGGGATGTTTTGCAGGATTGCAATCCTCCCCATTATAATAATAACCATTTGGAATAAAGGGTATTTTCTCAATAGGAAACGGACAAATCCTTTCAAAATCTTCATTCGAATATTTATTGGTATTTAATCTCAAACCATAAACACGAGGCTCATCAAAGCTTCTTTCATAAGCCTCATATTCTTCGCCTAATAAAGCTTTCATCGATGTAACGTATTCTATCGGTAATTCTCTCATTTGTGCTGTCTCATGCTTTCTCTATAAAAATTATTTCTCGATTGTCTTACAATTTTCTAATATTTTAAGAAGATATTCATACATCCTCTCTACCGATAAGATACTAAGTCTTTCCCGTGGCGTATGGATGTCTAAAATATCAGGTCCAAAGGATATTATATCGATTCCCTTCATCTTCTCATAAATAATTCCACATTCTAGTCCTGCGTGAATTCCCTTGATTTCTGGTTTTTCAGAAAACATTTCTTCATAGATGCGTACCATTAATTCCCGTAAAGAAGAATCTGCACGATACTCCCATGCAGGATAACTACTAGCTTCTTTATAGACCCCACCAATGGTTTCTGTCAGGTATCTTAATCGATCACTTAATGCTTCCTTCTGTGATTTGATGGAGCTTCGTAATGCACAGGTCAAAGAAAACGTCTTTTCATGTAATCTCATAATTCCAATATTTAAAGAAGTCTGTACTAATCCTTTTGTTTCCATACTCATTTGCTGTACCCCATCTGGTATGGTATTTAAAAGAAAAATGACTCTCTCCTGCGTTTTATCTGTTAAAGCCTTTTCTTTACATTTTCCTCTATTTTCACAATAAACAGAAATATTCTCTTCATTTGCGCGATATTCATTCTGAATCGTTTTCTCAAATTCACGAATGATTGCTTCGAAATCATCGATATCTTCATTATTTACAAGAATCTCTGCATTTGCCTCTCTTGGAATTGCATTATCCTGTAAGCCACCTTGGAGTGTAACTATGTTGTAAGAAAGATTTGTACCAATAAAGTGAAGCAAACGGCCTAAAATAATATTCGCATTTCCTCTATATTTATCAATTTCTGTTCCAGAATGACCACCCTTTAAACCACAGACTACTAGATCATACTTTTCCCCTGTTTTTTCCTTATAACGAACAGGTACTTCACAGGTTCCCCTGAGCCCACCTGCACAACTAGTTAACAGGATTCCTTCCTCTTCCGAATCAATATTTAGCATTTTTTTTGCTTTACAATTAGATAAATCAAGCTTTGTAGCTCCAAGCATTCCAATTTCTTCGTCTGTAGTAATAACAACCTCTAAACGAGGATGCATACATGTATCATCATCAAGAATTGCTAGTGCATAGGCAACTGCAATTCCATCATCACCACCAAGCGTCGTTCCTTTTGCAAATAGATAATCGTCAATGATACAAAGATCCAGCGGATCCTTTTTGAAATCATGTTTAGAGTCTGCATTTTTTTCACAAACCATATCCATATGTCCCTGTATCATAATTGTTTCATATTTTTCATAACCTTTTGAAGCTTCTTTGATCATAATTACATTTTTAGATTCATCCTGAGTATAGGAAAGATTTCTCTTTTTTGCAAAATCTACTAAATACTGGCTGATCTCATCAAGATTCCCCGATCCATGTGGAATCTGACAAATTTCTTCAAAATATTGAAACACCTTTTCTGGTTGATAACCTTTACAAACACTCATTCTAAAGTCCTCTCTAAAAACATATTCTTTATTAATAACACAATATAGTATACACGATTTTAAGTGAATTGTATTCTATTTTAAGGATTTTCATGGCAAAAAAACTTTTCATAATTCTCCCAATTTTGTTTTTATTAAGTTATTTGCTCCTATGTCCAAGAGAAGCTGTTGTTGCATCTGCTAACGGCTTACTCCTTTGGTTTTATACATTATTGCCTACCTTACTCCCTTTTATGATATTGACTAATCTAGTCAACGTAATGCGTTTGTCGGATAGCATTGTGTATGTATTAAAACCTATCTTGCAGCCCCTATTCAAAATCAGTAAAAATGGTTGCTTTATTTTATTAATGGGATTACTTTGTGGATTTCCCATGGGCGGTAAACTCTGTGGTGATTTTGTGCGTCAAGGTCGTATATCTATAAAAGAAGCTCAATATTTACTTACTATTTCTAATATGGCCAGTCCCGCCTTTATTTTATCCTATATATTCATGAGTTCCTTACACATCGAAAATGAAATTGGTAAGTATCTGCTTTGCATCTATTTGCCATTGTTCCTATGGGCAATTGTAGCGCGCTATTTTTTCTATCCAGATCAATTTATTCTGCAAAAAGACAATCTGTCAGTCACTGATTTGCCAAAAATTAATTTTAAGATCATTGATCAATGTATTATGGATGCCTTTGCAGTAATTACAAAACTTGGAGGTTATCTCATTCTGTTTTCTATCCTAAGTTCCTTATTACAAAAGGTTCCTTTTCTCTCTTTACCTGCTAAGAATATCATGATCTTATTTACAGAAATTACAAATGGAACAAGAGTGATTATGGACACTTCTATTTCAACACCAGTAAAAACAGTACTTGTATTAACAGCTGTGAATTTCGGTGGCTTAAGCTTTTTGGCACAAACCGCATCTATGATTAAAGACACTGGACTATCCATGAAAATCTACATAAAAGAGAAAGCCATCATTAGTATTATGACAGCTTTCTTATCTTACATCTTATTTATTTAGTTGTTAAAAAAATCAAGATTAATATTTTCCCCATACATCTGGTTCTCTAATGCACGATTTGCCTCTGCTCTCTCAGCAATTGCGATATCACTTTCCAGCTCTTCCTCTGGATGAAGTTCTGCACGGTTTGCATTAACAATCTGTGCACAGTCTTCTAAAGATATTAGTAGATTCTCATATCTGGCCTGTGCAGATTCAATTGCATGTCCAATAATGTTTTGTAAATTAGCCAAACTATCATCGGTATATTGCATCGCATAGAGTCGAATATTATTTGCATCTACCGTTGCATTATCAAGAATCTCCTGTGCCTGGGCAGAAGCCTGTCTGACAACTTCATTTGCCTGAGCATATGCCTGCTGCATAATTTCATGCTCATTAATCAAATTATTGGTATGTATCTGAGCTTCATTAATTAATGCATCTGCTTTATTTCTGGCATCATCTAAAATCGCTTCTTTATTACTGATAATCTTCTGATATCTTTTGATTTCATCAGGAGTTTTCATACGCAATTCTCTTAGAAGTTCATCAATCTCTTCTTTATTTACAAGGATTTTCGTATTCGATAGTGGTTGAAACTTACAGCTATCAATATATTCCTCTATTTCCTCAATAATTTGTTCGATTCTACTACTCATATCCCTACTCCTTAGATATTATATTTGGCATATATTTTCTTTGCCACACAATCTGGTACAAAGTGATGAATATCACCGCCAAAAGCAGCAACTTCCTTTACCGTTGTGGAACTCAAATATGCATATTCCAAACTTGTAGTTAAAAAAACGGTATCCACGTGATCAACCATTTTACGATTGGTCTGGGCCATTTGAAGCTCATACTCGAAATCAGTAATTGCGCGGAGTCCTCTGATAATCACATCCGTATTTGTCTCTCTTGCATAATCAGCCAGAAGACCTGAAAAATAATCCACCTTAACATTGGGAATATCTTTACAAACCTCTTGTAATATAGTAACACGTTCCTCTACAGAAAACAACGGAGTTTTTACTTTATTATCTAAAACACTTACTGTTAAATGTTCAAAAATCTTTGCGGCTCTCCTAATAATATCAATATGACCATAAGTAACTGGATCAAAACTTCCAGGGTAAATTGCTTTTGACATAATGCTCCTTCTTACAATTCCTTTCGGCACAAAAATACATGCTTATTCGTTTTATACATTTTTTCTTTAATACAAATATAACCTAAATCATCTAGATAATCAAAAACAGTTTCCTTTGATGCTTCTATAATAATGATTGTGTCCTCCGTTAGGATATCTAAATTTAGTAAACACTCTAAGACTTCTCGTTCTAATTCCTTTTCATAGGGTGGGTCCATAAAAATAATATCAAAATGATCTTTCCCTTCCATCCTACGTAAGGCAGTTACACATTCCGAGCAGATCACCCGGGCTTGATTGGTGAACTTTGTATGATTCAGATTCTCTTCGATACATTTAATAGCGTCTCTATTATTATCAACAAAAACTGCATTTCTTGCTCCGCGACTTAATGCTTCGATTCCAATTGCACCGCTTCCACTAAATAAATCCAAAAAGCTACTGCCTGGAATATCGTTTTGCAACATATTAAACACGGTTTCTTTGATACGGTCTGTTGTAGGTCTTGTTTCCATTCCCTCTAATGTCTTTAAACGAAGACTTCTTGCTGTCCCAGCAATTACTCTCATATTGAATCTGCCCTCTGTCCTCTCTAAAGGTTGTACGACTTATTATAAATTGCATTCCTGATTCCGTCAACAAAAAAACGTAGGTTTAGATTCTAGGTTTTGTACCCTTAGAATCACGTTTCATTAATTTTATCTTATTAAGTTCAAAGTTTTTGTTTTTAAATTCAATCATCTGATTATCGGTGTACCCTGTAAAATAAACTTCTTCTACAAAATCCTTTGCCATGAGTTTCATTCCCCGAACACCAACTGCACCTTTTTTCTTTTCTGGTACTTCGTCAATTGTAAATCGAAGAAAATATCCATCATGTGTACGCAAAATAATGTTTCTTTGTTCGGTAATTCTTTCAATACTAATCACCTCATCATCCTCTTGTAGCTTTGTTGCTGCTACCGTACGTTTTGCAACATCAAATTCCGTACCGTAAACATGTTTCATCATTGCCTGTTTCGTCGTAAATAATAGTTTCGACATAATGATACGATTCATATCATCCACATATAGCATCGTCTCCGTACTACTATCGTAATTACTTACATTGTCGATAGGTATTCCCTTGTCTCGGAATTTACCGAATGGTAGATCCATTACTTTAATAGAATGTACCTGACCCCGGTTTGTAAAAATGCAGATACGTCCCGTATTCCTGCAGGTGAATACATACTTATTTTCTGAATCAGCAGCCTCTTTATTTCTTTCATAAGCAGCGATATCGATTGTTTTTGCATAGCCAAAACGGTCCATTAGGAAATAAACATCCATTTCCTCGATTCTTTTTTCTTCAAATACTGCCTCTTCTGCATTTTCTATTGAGGTCTTTCGCTCAACTCCGTATTCCTTTTGGTATGCTTCAAGCTCTTTTAAAATCACTTTTGTCATGGACGAATAGTTATTTAATATATCTTCATAGTTTTCAATATTTGCTAATGTTTCTTCATGCTCTTTCATCAAAGCTTCAATTTCAAGACCAATTAATTTGTAAAGACGCATTTCTAAAATGGCACTTGCCTGTCTCTCTGTAAACGCAAGGTGCATTGCCTGTTTCTTAGAAGCTTCTGACTTGAACTTAATCTTTCCAGTATCCCCGACCGTCAGGCATGCTTTTGCTTCTTTTACATTTCTAGAACCTCGGAGGATTTCAATAATCAGGTCAATAACATCACATGCCTTAATTAATCCCTCCTGAATTTCCTTTTTATCCTTCTCTTTTCCAAGGAGATTCTGATATTTACGGGTGGTTACTTCAAATTGAAAGTCGGTATGATATTCAATAATCTGCTTTAGTCCCATAGTCTCTGGTTTTCCATCAGCAACGGCAAGCATATTGACACCAAAGGTGTCCTCTAATCTCGTTTTCTTATAAAGCATATTTTCAAGATTTACTACATTGGCATCTTTCTTTAATTCTAGAACAATCCGGATTCCTTCTTTGGAAGATTGATTAGAAATATCAACAATATCATTTGTCTTTTTTGTTTCAATTAAGGTTACGATATCATTTAGAAACTTTGCTATATTTGCCCCAATCATAGGATATGGAATTTCTGTAATCACAAGCTTTGTCTTACCTGATTTTCCTTCTTCTATCTCGACTTTTCCACGAACCTTGATCTTACCAACACCCGTTTCATAGATTGTTAAAAGTTCATCTTTATTTGTAACGATTCCACCTGTTGGAAAGTCTGGACCCTTTACATATTCCATCAACTCTTGTGTTGTAATATCATTATTTTTCATGTAGGCTTTCACCGCATCAATCACTTCTGAAAAATTATGAGGTGGAATACTTGTCGCCATTCCAACTGCAATTCCCTCTGTTCCATTGATTAAGAGATTGGGAATACGAACAGGTAAAACCTCTGGCTCCTTTTCCGTCTCATCAAAGTTTGGAATAAAATCAACGACATCCTTATCAAGATCTCCTAAGAATGCCTCCTGTGTCACCTTTTGCAGCCTTGCTTCCGTATATCGCATGGCAGCAGCACCATCCCCTTCAATCGACCCAAAGTTGCCATGTCCATCTACAAGTGGTAATCCCTTTTTAAATTCCTGAGACATCACAACGAGGGAGTCATAAATAGAGCTATCTCCATGAGGATGATATTTACCCATTGTATCACCTACAATACGCGCACACTTACGATAAGGTTTATCATATTTAATCCCAAGTTCATACATATCATATAAGGTTCTTCTTTGAACCGGTTTTAATCCATCCCGCACATCCGGAAGCGCTCTTGCAATAATTACACTCATAGCGTAATCAATATAAGATTTCTGCATCACTTCAGAATATTCTGTTCTGATAATTTGTTCTTCCACTACTTCTGTTTTTTTTGCCATTTCTAACGATTCTCCCAATACACAATTTTTTAAACATCTAATTCTGCATCATTTGCATGTTCATAAATAAATGCTTTTCTTGGTGGAACTTCATTTCCCATCAGCATTTCTGTAGTTGCAGATGCCATTCTTGCATCCTCGATTTCTACTTGCTTTAAAATTCTCGTTGCAGGATTTAACGTTGTCTCCCATAACTGCTCTGCATCCATTTCACCAAGACCTTTATATCTTTGCAGAGTAAATGCGCCCTTGTGATGTTTGCGATATTCGATTAGTGCCTTATCATCATACAAGTATTCTTCTTCCCCCTTGCTTGGCATTGCTTTATAAAGCGGTGGCATCGCAAGATATACATGGCCTTCAAAAATCAATTCTGGCATAAATCGATAAAACAACGTCAAAAGTAAAGTGCTAATATGTGCACCATCAACGTCGGCATCCGCCATAATAATAATTTTATGATAACGAAGCTTTGTAATATCAAAGTCATTTCCGTAGCCTTCGGAAAAACCACAGCCAAACGCATTAATCATCGTCTTGATTTCTGCATTTGCTAAAACCTTATCAATACTTGCTTTCTCTACATTCAAAATCTTACCACGAATTGGAAGAATTGCCTGAAAATTACGATTTCTGGCAGTTTTGGCTGACCCTCCAGCAGAATCTCCCTCAACAATAAAAATTTCACATTTTTCTGGTTCTCTGCTTTCACAGTTTGCTAATTTTCCATTGGAATCAAAGGAATATTTCTGCTTTGTCAGCATATTGGTTTTTGCTTTTTCTTCTGATTTTCGTATTTTTGCTGCTTTTTCTGCACAGCTTAAAACAGCTTTTAAAGTCTCAAGATTACGGTCAAAAAATCTCTGGATTTCGTCTCCTGTCACCTTGCTGACTGCCTTCGCTGCATCCTGATTATCAAGCTTTGTTTTGGTTTGACCCTCAAATCTAGGGGAGGGATGCTTAATCGAAACAATGGCTGTCATTCCATTCCGGATATCGGCGCCATTAAAATTAACATCCTTTTCCTTTAAAATATTGAGTTCTCTGGCATAAGAATTCAATACATTAGTAAACATTGTTTTAAAGCCGGTTAAATGAGTACCGCCTTCTGCATTATAAATATTATTACAAAATCCAAGAACATTCTCATGGAATTCATTCACATATTGAAAAGCAATATCAACCGTAATTCCTTCTGATTCTCCGTGAAAAGGAATCACCTCTGTGAGTTCTTCCTTATTGAGATTCATCGCCTTTACAAAACCTACAATTCCATCTGGCTCATGAAATGTCTCCTCTTCAAAGAGCGGACCTCTTTCATCCTTGAAAAAAATCGTCAAGGTAGGATTTAAATAGGCTGTCTCATGAAGTCTGCTTTTCACCTCTTCTGACTTAAATCTTGTTTTTTCAAATATCGTGGGATCAGGAAGAAAATTAACTTTTGTTCCTGTTTCCTTTGTCTTTCCAATAATCGGTAGCAATCCATTTTCAAGTGGAATGGTAGGAATACCAATTTCATAATGATCATGATGAATTGCTCCATCCCTCTTGATTTCAATATCAAGGTAAGTGGAAAGCGCATTGACAACGGAGGAACCTACACCATGCAGTCCGCCACTTGTCTTATAAACAGAATCGTCAAATTTACCACCCGCATGAAGTGTCGTAAATACAAGACGTTCTGCACTCATTCCCTTTTCGTGCATTCCAACCGGGATTCCCCTGCCGTTATCCTCAATGGTAGCAGAACCATCATCCTTTAAGGTGACCCAGATTTTATCACAAAATCCAGCTAAATGCTCATCTACACTATTATCTACAATCTCATATATTAAATGATTAAGACCCTTCGTACTGACACTGCCAATATACATACCAGGCCTCTTTCTAACAGCCTCTAGCCCTTCTAAAACTGTAATACTGCTTGCGTCATAAGTAACTTTTGGTGACATTGTTTCCTCCCAAATATAAAATTTAAATATCGAACATTTGTTTTGCTATTTCAATGGAAATTATATCATAAGTTTTGTAAAATTGTAAAGGTAATTACTATATTCTATCTCATACTATAAACATATTTTCCCAAATTGATTCTGCATGTAATGACTTAACCGCTTTTTCATAGGTGCATATTTTTCACTCGATAAGTCATAATCTTCCGTTAAGACTTTATTCGTATAATCAGCAGCATATTTTAGAATCGTTGCATCCGTAAAAATATCTCCGATTTTAAAATTCATATCACCACTTTGGCGAAAACCAAAAAAATCTCCCGGACCACGAAGCCTTAGATCCTCTTCTGCAATTTTAAATCCATCATTCGAATGGTTCAAAATATCGAGTCGCTGCATGGTTTCTTTATTATCATTACCACTCACAAAAATACAAAAAGATTGGTAACGCCCTCGTCCGACACGTCCTCTTAGCTGATGGAGCTGTGCAAGTCCAAAACGCTCTGCATTCTCTACCATCATAACCGTTGCATTTGGTACATTGACACCTACTTCGACTACCGTGGTAGATACTAGTACCTGAATGTCGTTGTTTGCAAAACGCTCCATAATTTCATTTTTTTCCTTGGGTTTCATTTTACCGTGTAAATAGTCTACCTGGATTTGTGATGGCAGAATTTCCTTGAGTCTTTTTGTATAGTCGGTTACATTTTCAACATCCAGATTCTCGCTCTCCTCTACCATAGGACAAATCACATAAGCCTGCCTACCCAATGTAACCTCTTTGCATATAAACTCGTATGCTTTTTGCCTATAGTTTTGATTCACCACACAGTTTCTGATGGGTAATCTCTCAGCAGGTAATTCATTCATCACAGAAATATCAAGATCACCATAAATAATGATAGCAAGCGTTCTTGGAATAGGTGTCGCACTCATAACAAGTACGTGTGGAGTTCCTGTAATGGAGGACTTTTGTGCAAGAGTTTCTCTTTGTTTTACACCAAATCGATGTTGTTCATCCGTTACAACAAGGGCTAGATTTTTATAGTGAACCTTTTCCTGTAGTAAGGCATGTGTGCCAATGATGATATCTGCCGCTCCTGCCTCAATCATCTCTCTTGCCTCTCTCTTTTCCTTCGCAGTCATAGAACCTGTTAACAATACACAGGTAAGTGATAGTTTGTGGTCTCTAAATAAGGTGATAAAGGATTCCATATGCTGTGTGGCAAGCACCTCTGTTGGTGCCATAATTGCCCCTTGATATCCGTTGCAGGCTGCCATCACTAATGCAAGGATTGCAACAATTGTTTTTCCGCTCCCCACGTCTCCCTGTACAAGGCGATTCATCGAATTCTCACCTGACATATCTGTCATAATTTCTTTCCATGTTTTTATCTGTGCTTTTGTTAATTGAAAGGTAAGTGACTCAATCAAACGATTTGTTTCTGCAACTTCCATCATAGGGAAGTGATTTTTTTCTCTATAATTTTGTTCCTTCAGTTGTCTAATTCCTAATAGAAAGAATAGAAACTCATCAAAAACCAATCGCTTTCTTGCCTTAATGACCTCATCATAATTAGTAGGAAAATGCATGGTCCTGATTGCCTGGTTCATTTCCATCACTTCAAAATCATCTGGAAATATTTTATCCTTATACGTTAAATAATCCTCATATTCTGGTACTTCCATAAGAGCTTGTGTGACCATTTTTGTAATACCGTTCCCAGTAAGTCCTTTTGTTACAGAATAAATTGGCTGCAGCGTATGGATTAGCTTTTTATATTCATCTATCTGATAAATTTTAGGTTGCTCCATGACAAGCGCTGAACCCTTCGCTTTTACCATACCCCTGAAAAGATAGGTGTTTCCAGATTTTAAAGTGTTTTTCAGATATGGCATCTGAAACCAGGTTAACATGATTCCACCTGTTTCATCCCCTCCTAAACCAGTCAGAATATTCAAATTTCTGACCTTCTTTAAGGTAAGGTTTCCACGGATGGTTAACCTCAGGGTAACCATACAATCCTGCTTACACTCGCTGACCTTGACTGGTTCCTCATATTGCTCATAATCCCTAGGATAATACGTCATCAAATCCCATAAAGAATAGACACCCACCTTATGAAATAAGGCAGCTGTCTTTTCTCCGATTCCCTTTAATTCAGTTATATTTGAGGATTCATTCATTCTAAATCTCCAACGTTAAATAATTAAGTATACCACTACAAGTAGCATCAACAATAACATTACCAAACATGCCACTGCAAACGGTACAAGTAATCAGAGAGAAGAAGGCGCTTGCGGCTTCTTCAGCGTGAAACTTAGATATACTTAGCATGGTTCTTTCATGCGCTAGTATATCTTTTCACGCTCTATTCCACGGAAATAATATAATAATAAATTGGCTGTCCACCAAAGTTTACTTCTACATCAAAATTAGGGTATAAACTTTCTATTTCGCTTGCAAATTCAGTAGCTATTTCTTCATCTACTTCACTTCCAAAATAAATACTAATTAATTCAGAATCATCCTCTACCATCTGTGCGATCATATCTTTTGCCGTATCCTCTACAACACTGCCAACTGATAAAATCGTATGATCTCCGATTCCCATAATATTACCTTGCTTAATTTCTTTATCATCAATCACCGTATCTCTGACCGCATAAGTTACCTGACCTGTTTTTACCCTGTTAATTTCCTCTGTCATAACAGCTTCATTCTCATCCGCTGAATTTTCTGGTGCAAATGTAATTAACGCAGTAATTCCCTGCGGAACAGTCTTGGTAGGAACCACAATGACTTTTTTATCTTCTGTAAGTGCCTGTGCCTGATTCGCTGCTAAGATAATATTTTTATTATTTGGTAAAATATAAATGGTTTCTGCATTTACCTTTTCGATTGCATTGAGCATATCTTCGGTACTAGGATTCATTGTCTGACCACCTTCAATAATGTAATCAACGCCTAATCCTCTAAATATTTCATCAAGTCCTTCTCCAACAGAAACGGAAATAAATCCATAAGGTTTTGGTGGCTCTTTTGCTTCTTCCGTTGCCTGGCTAGCAGCCTTCGTTTCATTCATGGCGATTCTTTCATTGTGCTCTTCTCTCATATTGTCAATTTTCATACTCGTTAACTGACCAAATTTAAGACCTCTTTGAATCGCTAAACCTGGGTCATTTGTATGAACATGTACTTTTACAATATCATCATCTGCAACACAAACAATGGAATCACCAATCGATTCAAGGAATGACTTAAAATCGATTTCATTTTTAGAATTAAAAACCTTATCAAGAAGAATAATAAACTCTGTGCAGTATCCAAATTTGATTTCTGCCTCTTCAATAGCGTCTTTGTCAACCTGACCTGACTTGACTGTTTCACCCAATGTGAACTCGATTTCTTTTCCTAAAAGGCAGTCATATGCTCCCTTTAAAACTTCTAGTAATCCCTGTCCGCCAGAATCTACAACTCCAGCCTGTTTCAATACGGGCAGCATTTCTGGCGTCTGACTCAATACATATTCTGCATGTTCTATCACACCACCTAAGAAGCTTTCTAAATCCTCTGATTCTTCGCATAATTCCGATGCCTTTTCCGCTGCTCCTCTGGCTACCGTTAAGATGGTTCCTTCTTTTGGCTTCATAACTGCTTTATATGCTGTTTCAACTGCTTTATTAAAAGCCTGTGCCAAAATAATCGCATCAATTTCTTCATTCTCTTTAATTACTTTTGTGAATCCTCGCAGTAACTGAGATAAAATAACCCCAGAATTACCTCTTGCACCTCTAAGGGAACCTGAAGAAATTGCTTTGCAAAGAGATTGCATATCTAAATTCTCATCTAAATTCAAAACCTCTTTAGAGGCTGACATAATTGTCAAAGTCATATTTGTACCGGTATCACCATCTGGAACCGGGAAAACATTTAATTCATTAATCCATTCTTTTTTTGCATTTAAATTATTTGCACCAGCCAAAAACATCTTTGCAATCGTCTTGGCATTTAGTGTTTGTGTAGTCACGTTTCTAAATCCTCCTTTATGGTTAGTCGATCACACGTACGCCTTCAACAAAGATATTTATTTTTTCTATTGTAAGACCTGTAAACTCTTCCACTTTATATTTTACATTACTCATTAAGTTATCTGATACCGCAAGAATACTTACTCCATAAGCAACAATTACATGAAAATCCAAATTCAATTTATTATCTACTACGGTAACATTAATCCCGCGGGTAACACTTTCTTTTTTTAATAACTTCACTAAACCGTCTTTCATACTAATTGCAGCCATTCCAACAATGCCAAAGCACTCCATCGCTTCGGAACCTGCATACTGAGCAATTACTTCTGGATCAATAACGATACTGCCCATATTGGTATTCATTCGACCTTTCATATTAACAACCTCCGTTCATAACTCATAATTATTTTCTATTATAACTGTTTTATGAAAAGAATGGAATATAAAAATATAAATTTTGTACTTGCAATTCCATTTACTATCTGATAGAATACATATGTTGCGAGTCTAGCAATAGACTTATTATGATTTTTAAGGAGGTGCAATCATGGCAAAATGTGATATTTGTGGTAAAGGCGTTCACTTCGGAAACAACGTCAGCCATTCCCATAGAAGATCAAATAGAATCTGGAAATCAAATATTAAAAAAGTAAAATGTAAAGTTAACGGTGCTTCAAGAAGAATCTATGTATGTGCTAGTTGCTTACGTTCCGGTAAAGTAGAAAGAGCATAGGAATGAATTCAAAAACCAAGTGATCAGTCACTTGGTTTTTTATTGTCTTCTTTTCTATTCATCCAACAATGCACACTATGTCAATCAGCTTCTAGCTGCAATATAAATTATATCCAAAAACAATGAATACACTACATATTATAATCCCGCAGAAATTATTTGGCACAAAAATCATAAAAAGCATACCGGAAGCAAAGAATAGCGAATAAAGACCCACTTGTTTTCTACATTTCATACATACCACATCCTGCTTTTCTTATAATTACTATATGCAATTGTCTAAATAAAGTGAAAGACACCGACATTTTTTCGGTGTCCATAATCCTTACTTATCATCTGGAAAAGCTAATACTACTGCATCTTCATCCGAAACCTTCCCATTATTTTTTGGCGTTGTAAATTTATTAATAATATCAGGGATCATATCAAGAATCTTTGTCATACTATCCTGGTTCTTTACATTTACTAATTTCGTAGAACCATTCTGAATGACCAGAACTGCGCTTGGTGTCATTTTACCGGCAATTCCACCACATCCGTTATTTTTCTTATCCCCTGATGCAGCACCAGCTCCTACGCCAAAAGATACATCAACAAGTGGTAAAATAATGGTATCTCCAACTTTTGTTGCCTCTCCCACTACTGTTTTCGTACTCATAAATCCATCCATGCCCTTAATCAAGGAATCAATTACCCCATTAAAATTATTCTCTGCCATATTTTATGCTTCCTTTCTCAAAACTTTCATAAAATTCCTAAGTTCTTTATTAAAATATACTTTTGATACTACATGTAATAATACAAATACTTGTGAATATCCTCTAAAATAGAAATCGCCTTCTAGAATCTCCTCATCAAACCTCGGTGTCAAGGTAATACTTTTCCCAATAAAAGGATAAATAATACTAAAGGCAGCAATTGCTTCTCCTGTTGACGCAGGATCCCCCATCCCCAAGGTGATATGCATCCTCACTTTTCGTGGTCTGATATGACGTAGTAAACGACCAACCTGTTTCAACACATCCGTATAAAGCTGTTTCGTGCGTTCAAGCAAAATCAAATCCCGGTAAAATGTAAAATTATCTCTTATTTCTATTATTTTATCATAGATGTTTTTTAATGTGTACTTAATATTAATTAATTTTTTAATAAGTGATAAAAAGAACCGTTTCCATTTTTGAAAGAAGGAAAGATCATCAAACTCCTTCTCTTTTTCTACGGTAGGTTTCTTCCTAGTTATAAATTCCTGTGGTTTATCAATTATATTTTTATCGATATCTTCCTTATTTTCTTTTGTTTTTACGATTGTCTCTTTATTTAATTCTAGATTTGGTTGACTATCAAATTCTTTATCTGATTCAATATTTGTTTTATTTAATTTACTTTTTTGATTCTTATCTTGCTTCTTTGGTTTCTCTTTCTTTTCATAATCAGAATCAAATCTTCTTAACCTGATTCCAAATAAACGAACTCCATAAGATAATTTGGAATCTTCAAAATCAATAATAAAAGTGAAAAGATGCAGAAACCAGCTAGCCCTTACATGTACAAAAATATCGTCTTTCTTTTCTCCAATTGCCTTGTATCTGACTGGAACAAACAAAATACTAAGTAATAAAAAGAGAAACAGACAGAGCAGGATCAAAAGAAGGAAACCTATGATCTTTAGTATGGTAAATAAAATAGGAAGCATACTATTTTCCTTTCTGTTTTTCTAATAGATACGTCTTTATATCATAATTACCTGTTTTTAAATATACATCCTGAATAATTTCTGAAACAAGTAAAGTTGCTTCATCCTTTCCCTTTGCAATTCCAACTACAAACGGAGGATACTGCTTATAAAACTCTTGCATAAGAACAGCATTATGGTAAATTTCTAATAATTCACCCTTGTTCTTGGACAATGTAATCACATAGATATCCAATAGTCCTGCATGATGTTTTAATTTCCAGATATATTTCCATCGATGTTTTTTGGTTCCATCACCTAAATATAATCTTTTATAAAATTCCATATAGATACCTATCTGCATGCTTTTGCATACACTAATTTTATCTCCATCATAACTATCAATCAGCTTGTATTTATTGACATTATAACATAACCCTATTTTTTTTAATAGTATTCTTAAATTTATCTACATATAATCTACGGAATTTTATACAAAAGAAAAGCCGATGATTAAACTTTTTTAAAGTTTTCTTACATCAGCTTTTACACTCACCCTGAACACTTTCACACTCTTTAAAAATATTCATTTAAAGACTTAATAGCAATCTCATTATTTAATTTTTGTAATAAGCTTACTTTAATCTCATCAAAATAATATGTAGCTGTTACAATGATTGTACAGTTTTCAAGAATATTACAATTATCTAGAGTTAAAATTTTAATATTGTCATACATTTCATCATCACTATATTTATCTATAAAATATATCACCTTATAATAATCCTTAATTTTATTGTAAAACACTTTTCCAACATTCCCAACACCATATATAACCACATTATTTTGTATATTTATTTTTTTAATATCAAAATTTAAAACTTTAATCAATGAATCGTAGCGTTGTTTATATACATCTAAGTACCTGACTTCTTTCTTTAAGTCAAATATCAAATTTCTATTATTTTTAGATTCATTTACCAATGACGTTAAGAATTCAATTAATTTATGATTACTATCAAATAGATTTCTCAAATCTAATCTTGATGCAGTACTGTAATTTATTAAATCCACATAATACACAGGAAAATCAATATCAGCTTTCATAGATTTTAATGCAATAAATACAATGATATTATTTTCATTATTTTTTTTAACTATATTTATAATTCTATTTCGATTTTGTTTTATAAATTCTATCTCAGAATTATCCTTTATTGCTCTAACAAAGCAGGTTGGTTGTTGTATTTTATGAAAAAAATTAGTAATACGATGATTATATTTTTCTTTTATAATGGAAAATTCGTCTTTATATGACTTTTCTGCTTCATGGTTGAAAAAGAAATTATACTTAATATCCTGGAAATCCTTAAAATTATTCTTCTGATCACTTGGTTCCATATTTTCTATATTTAAAAAATCCTCAAATTCACCTTCCAATGTTTTAATTACACCTTCAAAAGATGAAAAATTAGAACTTCACTTCTTTTCCTTCTTTGATCCATTCGCTAAATTCTGCTGTTGCCGCAAACAAAACATCACCTGAGGAATTGATTGCTGTTTCAAAAGAATCCTGAACAACTCCGATGATGAGTCCAACACCTACAACCTGCATTGCAATATCATTTGTGATTCCAAATAGAGAACACGCCAATGGTATTAATAACAATGAACCACCAGCTACACCCGAAGCCCCACATGCTGCGATCGTTGAAAGTACACAAAGAATCAAAGCCGTTGGAATATCTACTGCAATACCCATTGTATTTGCCGCTGCCAGCGTCATAACTGCGATTGTAATTGCTGCCCCATCCATATTAATGGTAGCACCAAGTGGAATCGATACAGAATACATGTCCTTGTCTAATCCGAGTTTTTCACAAAGTGTCATGTTAATAGGAATATTGGCAGCTGAACTTCTTGTAAAAAAGGCGGTTAATCCACTTTCCTTCAGGCATCGAAATACAAGAGGATATGGGTTTCTGCGAAGGCAGATTCCTGCAATAAGCGGATCTACAATCAATGCAACAGCAAGCATACATCCAACCAATACCAATAATAATTTTCCATAAGATTTAAAGATATCAAGACCATTCGTTGATACCGATTGAAACACTAATCCAAGAATACCAAATGGTGCAAGATTAATAATCCATCTAACACCTTTTGAGACAGCATCGGAAATATCCCCAAGTGCCTCTTTGGTATGATCAGATGATCCTTTTAAAGCAATACCAAGCATAATTGCCCATGCAAGAATACCAACATAGTTCGCATTCATTAACGAACCAACCGGGTTAGAGACAACATTCATTAATAATGTTTTCAGAACCTCAACAATTCCACTTGGAGCGGCCTCATTTACTGCGTCTGTCAATTTCAAAGTTATTGGAAATAAAAAACTGGCAATTACTCCAACAAAAGATGCTAACAGAGTACTAATCATATATAACACAATAACCTTGGTGAATTTTTTACTCATTTTTTCTTTTGCCTGTGCAAGCGAACTCATAACCAACACAAATACCAGAATTGGCGCAATTGCCTTTAATGCTCCAACAAATAATGTTCCAAGGAACCCTATTTCCGTTGCTGCCGGTACCATAAATCCCAATCCTGTACCAATCATAAGTCCGAGTAGAATTCTAAGAATCAAACTCATACTATTCCACTTTTGAATCATTTTTTTCATTATTTTTTCCTTTATCCTGTTTATTCTTCACTCAAAAAGAGTGCTTCTTATTTTAACAATAATTGATAGGGACGTCAATGAAATCAACTATCAATCCAATTTAAAACTACATACCACATCATTCAGATTTGTTGCAATTACTGCCTGCTTATTTGACATTTCAGATACATGATCCACAACCTCAGCTACTCCATTCATAGAATCCATAATTTTGCTGCTGTTATCTGCCGTACTTTGTGTTGATTCTGTGATATTCTGGATTGCCATACTTACTTCATCCATTATTTGCTGAATTCCCAAAGCCATTTCAGAAATTCTCTTTGCATTGTTCTCAATGGAAACCGCATCGCTCTTATACTGTTCTGCCACACCTATAAAGCTATTGTAGTCTGGCATTACTGTTTGTTGAACAAATCCCAGCAATGAATGAGATTCCTCAGCCATATCCTTGAACGCACCTTCTACATCAGAAATTGTACCCTGAATCTGACTTACCGCATTGGATGTTTCTTTTGCAAGCTTACCTATTTCCATTGCAACAACCGCAAACCCTTTTCCCTGTTCTCCAGCTCTTGCCGCCTCGATGGATGCATTCAGGGATAATAAGTTAATTTGTTCTGCAACTTCGGATATCACTCCTGCCATTGTACCAATATTATCTACTACCTTTGCATGTTCCATACTCTTTTGTAATTTTTCGCTATATTCTGCTGAAAGCTGTGTTGCATGTTGAAAAGATTGCTGACTTGACTCGCCAATTTTCTGTGCACGATTCTGAATTTCTTCCGTCATCTTCATGCTCATTTCGGTCTCCTGTGTAAAGACTGTAACCGATGCTTTTACTTCTTCGGTAGATGCATTTACTTCTTCGGTTGCTGCACCTGCAGACATCATTGCTTCATTTACATCCGTCATATAGGATTCTATTTTTTCAAATTGTGTCAATAAATTATCTGCTGCTTCATTTAAATTTTTACTTGATATATTTACCTCTTCTGCATGGGTAATAATATTTTGGATCACCTGCTTATTATTTCCATACATCTCGTTTAGAGAATGACCCATGTTTCCTAATTCATCCCTTGTCTCAACCTTTAATTGTTCTACCGAGAAATCTCCTTCTGCTAACGCGCCAGCAAAGGTTTGTACTTTCTTAATATTCTTTGAAATAGAACGCACCTGAATCAACACAATCATGACAGAAAGAATAATTGCAATCAAGCAAATTGGAAGCAACAAGTCTATTAATTGTCGAACCGGTTGATGCAGTTCTGCCTGTGGCATCTCTATAATCAACTTCCAGCCTGTATTTTTCAACGTATCATAGTATAGATTATAGGTCTGATGATTCGCTTCATAACTCGTAATGCCTCTGTCATTATTTAAAATAGAAGCTGCTGCAAGTGCTAGCGAAGAATTAGAATCTTCTGTCATATTCATTGCTTCTGATACTTTTTTATCATCACTACAACCTAAATATGTGCCAGAACCACTAATCAGCATTGCGGTACCATTCTCGCCAACCTTAATATTGTTAACAAGATTTTGAATAGCCGTCAATTCAATATCAACGGTAACACATCCTAAATAAGTTTTATTATTATCATAAATTGGCATAGAACAGGAAGACATAATCAAGCCTGACGTCTCATCATAATAAGGATCCGTAATAACAGCTGCTGTTGCCCCCTTGGTCATCGTGTAATAATCCTGTGAAAAATAGTCATATTCTGCATTGCTATAATCATAAGTTACTACCGTATCTTTTCCATCTTTGTAGATATAGGGTCCCACATACTCTTCTTTGCTGTCATATGCGTAGGGTTCAAACCAGATTCCACTGCCAAGTACCAGGTCATTATCCATTACTATTTGTTTCAGCATTGCCTCATATGTACTTAAATCGGTTGTTTTGTAGGTTGTTCCTACCACCCTTGATACATTTGTCGCTGTTGATTCCACAACCTCTAAATACTGTCCAATTCCATTCATTTGTGCTAATAGCTCCGATGACATATGTTGTGCAATTTGTTTGTTGATGATGCTCTCACTTGATTTTGCACTAATAGCAGTGAGCGCTGCCAACGCAAGAATAATGACTGGCAGAATAAATACCAACATCCTGGTTCCTATTTTTTTAAATCGCATACAGGTATCCTTCTCATAAGTGGTTTTGACTATCTATGTTATATTATAGGTTCTTTTAAATGATTATGCAATGAAGTACATAAGAAAATCTAATTGACAAGATATGCCATTATTTTTATACTGAAACTATTAGATTAATAAGGAGGGTTTGTTATGGAGATGGTTGCAACCTTAGCTTTAAAAGAAGGAATGGTCATTGGGGAAGATATTACAAATCAGGGGAAAGTTATTGTAAAGAGAAATTCTACCATTGATTCCATTATCTTGCAGAAATTAAATACATTTCATATAATGAGTGTAAATATTATGGAACCTGAGGATTACGCTACTACTTATTATGAAAAGATACGCCTTAGCAAAGACTTCAAACAATACGAACAACTCTATACCGCAAATCTGGTTGCATACAAGGTAGCCGTTGATTCTTTTATCTACAAAAAAGTTCCTTTTCGCATACAGGATTTATTAACAATCGCCACAAGCCTTGTTCCTGACAATATGACAGGCAAACAACTCTTCTCCTATCTTTATCTTCTATTACCCAGCGAAGACCATCTTACCTATGCCCATGGGCTAAATGTTGCATTGATCTGTCGGGTATTCGGACGTTGGTTAAACTTAAATCAAGAAGATCTGAAGATTCTGACACTCACAGGTTTCCTTTACGATCTCGGAAAATTTATTTTACCATATGATATTATCTGGAAACCAGAACGCTTAAACAAAATGGAATTTGATCTTGTCAAAACACATGCCTTCCACGGTTATCATTTGATATCCAAATTGAATATCGATGAAAATATTAAGCTTGCTACCCTTCAGCACCATGAGCGATGCGATGGCAGTGGATATCCTCAAGGGCTCGCTGGAAATAAAATCAATCCTTTTGCTAAAATCGTTGCGATTTGTGATGTTTATGAAGCCATGACATCTGCCCGTTCCTATCGTGAACCTTTATGTGCCTACAAAGTTATCAATATTTTCGAAGGTGACAGCTTACAAAAGTATGATATCAAATATATTAATGTTTTCTTACAGCATGTGGTTGATGAATTAATTGGTAATCGCGTTCGTTTAAGCAATGGGCTTGAAGGAGAAGTCATTTTGAATAATAAAAATGACTTATCAAGACCAATTGTCAAATGCGATGACACCATTATTGATTTATCAAAAAATCGTACCATCTCTATTGTTGCGGTAGTTTAAACTCCATTATTTTTTTTGTATATTCCTTAATTAATTTTGTTGATTCTTTAAATCTTGCAAGTTCTCCTGGTGTCATATGAATTTCTAATACATCTGAGGCACCAGAACGATTTAATACGGTAGGAACCCCTGCATAAACACCATTCTCACCATATTCACCTTCTAAAAGCGTGGATACAGGGACAATTCGATTTTCATCATTTAAAATTGCTTTGATAACTCCTACACATGCACTTGCGATTCCATAATAGGTTGTTCCTTTCCGATTCAGAATTTCCCATCCCTCCTGTGTTGTTTTATATACGAGTTCATCAAGGTCAACATCTCCAACTAATTCTTTATTATCCTGAATTACATCATAAAAAGGCTTTCCTGCAATCGTAACCGTAGACCATGGAACCATCTGTGAATCTCCATGTTCTCCCATGGAATAAGCATGTACACTTCTGGGATCTAACTTTGCTAAATCAGCAATAAATGTCTTTAATCTGGCAGAGTCTATGGCTGTTCCCGTCCCGATTACCTGATTTTTAGGCAGACCTGATAATTCCTTTACAAAGTGAGCAATGATATCAACCGGATTAGAAATCACAATAAATATTCCATCAAATCCACTCTCCATAATAGGTTTCACAATTGAGGTGCAGATTTTCGCACTCAGCTCTAAGGTATCAAGTCTGGACTGTCCTGGCTTTGGAGGAGCTCCAGCTGTAATCACTATAATATCCATCTCTTTACAATCTTCATATTTCCCATTACGGACCTTTACATTACGATTCAAGTATTCAAGACTATCTCGCAAATCAAGCATTTCTCCATAGGCACGTTCTTCATTAATATCAATCAACATTACTTCATCACAAGCACCCTGGGTAATCAAGCTAAAAGCTGTTGTTGAACCTACCAAACCACATCCTACGATTGCTACGCTTTTACTAGTTGTTTTCATATAACTCTCCATTCCTGCACATACTTTTGTGCATCCTAAACTTTTTTGAAGAAAAAAGCGAGAAAGCCTATCTGTGCTTCCTCGCCCTGTATTTCTGCTAAAAATATTTTTTGCAGCCCCATAGATTATTCTTTTTCATATCCAGATATCCCTCATAGGCCTTTTCTAAAATTTGTCTTTCGTTCGCAAATTTTAGTAAATGGGATGCTTCGTGATACTTGTAATAACCGGAATCCACGAAAAATTCCTCGCGTTGTGGTTTGCTGTAATAACTGTCAGACATCATTAAATACCAATGAACTTCCTTTGATATAATGTCCGACTGAGCCCCAAAGTTATACTGACTTTTATCAATATACTTTATGATGGTTGCCTCTACACCCGTCTCTTCTAAAACTTCCCTCGTTGCGGTGTCCTTATAATCTTCTCCCAGTTCTACAGTTCCTTTCGGTAAAACCCATCCTTCGTACTTGTTTTTAAAATTTTTGTATAAAAGTAGTATCTTACCTCGAAAAATAACCACACCGCCACAGCTCGTTGCTTCAATCATTGCAAATCCTCCTGCCTGATGGTGTGTAGGAAACTAACTATCTAGTCCTAAAACTAAATCGAGTATAACACTAATTATAGTAGGCGTCAAATATACGTTTTGCCATTGGTACCGCATAATCTCCACCGCTACCGGCACCTTCAACAATTACCGTAACAACAATATCCGGATTTTCCACATTTGAAAATCCAGTAAACCATGCATGACTCTCTCCTTTTTGGGCACCAAATTCCGCGGAACCCGTTTTGCCAGCAACGGTATAGGATTGACCTTTTAATTTTGTTCCCGTACCATTTTGTACAACCTCTTCCATAAAATCTGTCAGAATGGCTGACTCTTCTTGTGTCATCAGATTGCCATAGGATGAGGACGAATAGTTCTTTATGACATCTCCATTATAGTTTTCGATTCGATCAATTACATAAGGCTTTTTTAATACTCCCTGATTGGCAATTGCGCAGGTAATCATCGCCATATGCATTGGCGTGATTTGTGTTTGTCCCTGCCCAATGGCAGTATGCATGATTTCCTCCGTTCCAGCACCAGATTTCAAAGAAAACTCACTCCTGTTAAATGGAATTTTTATCGGTAAATCCTTATTAAACAAAAGCTGTTCACAAGTCTTTTTAAATGAATTCTCATCTAATGTCAGCCCAATATTTGCAAACGAACTATTACATGATTTTGCAAAAGATTTATAAATATCTTCACTTCCATGACTCGCATTATGATAACAGTTTACTGTAATTCCATTATTCGTGAATTTCCCATTACAATCATAATGGTAGTCTGTATAATTGGTATTTTCTCTAATATATTCTAGTAAGGTTACAATTTTAAAGGTAGAACCTGGTGGATATAACCCTTGCGTCGCACGATTTAAAAGCGGACTCTCCTCTGTATCACTGCTGATTTCCTCCCATAAGTCATTGATTGTATTCGGATCAAAATCAGGTTTTGAAACCATCGTTAAAACCTTACCCGTATCGGGCTCCATAACAATGATTGCACCCTTATAAACACCTAATGCTTCATATGCTACCTGTTGTAATTTCACATCTAGAGTTGTAATCACATTATCGCCAATATTCTTCTGCTCCTCTATATTATTCTGTATTCTTTCCACTACATATGCATTCGAAGTTAATAAATTAATATTTCCCTGAGATTCTATTCCTGTTTTCCCTCTTGTTGAAAACCCTACCGCATGGGAAAATAATTTGCCAAACGGATAGGAACGTGTTTCCGTTCCATCGGAGGACACCTCTGTTTGTGCAAGGACTTCTTTATCATTTGCAAGAATTTTCCCACGGACCACCTTTTGCGCCAGATTCTCCTGCCTTGTGTTATAAGAATTGTTAATATCAACAGGGCCAGGAACTGCCACATAATAAACGAAGTAACCCATCATACACAGGAAAAGTGTCACAAACAAATACATAATTACATGCAATTCTCTATTTGAATTTCTCGTTCTTTTCTTTTTTTCTTTCTCTCTCATTCTACACCTACTGTTTCCTCATGTCTTAAAATATAGATTCCCTGAATGATGGAAAACATGATTAAAGTTGTAATTACGGAGGTTCCACCATAGCTTACAAGTGGCAAGGTAACACCCGTTAACGGAATGAATTTTGTTACACCACCAATTGTTAAGAACATTTGAAATCCATAGATAGTAGCTAATCCAACGGCAATCAATCGATAAAAAACATCTTTCATTTTCATTGCGATATTCATGAACATTAAATAATTGCTAATGCAAATCAAGATCAGACATAAGCTGAATAAGCAACCCATCTCTTCTGATATTGCAGAAAAGATAAAATCAGCCTCTACTACAGGTATTTTTTCTGGAGAGCCTTGATAGAGTCCCATTCCAAACCATCCACCTGTGCCAATTGCAAACAAGGATTGTGTAATTTGATATCCCTGTCCTTCAATTACCTGAAATGGATCACGCCATGCAATCACTCGTGTACGCACGTGGCTAAATAAATGATATCCCAAAACAGCACCACCCGCACCAGCGCCGATCCCTGCAAGAAGATAAATCGGCTTTTTCGTTCCAACATAAATCATCACTACATAAACAACAAAGAAAATTAATGCACTTCCTAAATCTTTTGATAATACAAGTACCACCACATGGGCACCTGCCATGATTGTAGTCGCTATGACCTGATAAATTGTTGTAGATTCTGTAAGCATCCCCGCTATAAAAAAGACAAAAATGATTTTAACAA
Source organism: Lachnospiraceae bacterium (assembly GCA_028694115.1). The sequence goes on along the minus strand of JAQUUB010000018.1, from coordinate 23,561 downwards.
ATTCGGAAGGTTGAAATGTGAATCCAAATAACGAAAAAGAAATCTTGGATCCATAGGTTACACTTCCTAATACCATAACAGCAGTTAATGCAAATAAGCCCACTCCACCATAAATCCATGTCATTTTTTTAATTGCCCTGAGCTTTGATACAAAGTAAGGAATGATAAGTGAAATAATCAGCGAAATAATAACGATTTTAAATTGCTTGATACTTTTATCATAAGATAATCTTGTCAATATAATGAAGCTTACACTTAGTAGTAAGCACATATTATTGATAATTAATCGATTCGATTCTGGGTAAAGCACACGATATAGCAAAATCACTGCAAACAACATGATTTGTTGGATTCCATAAAAAATAATCAGACTATAGTCGCTTGTCTGAAAACACAAAACAACATATCCCGTAAAATGAATTAGGAACATCAATATATTCTGTCCAATATAAAAGCCATTTCGCTCCTCTTCATTTGCATAACGAAAAACCGTAAAACAATGAAGAGTGTAAAAAGCAATAAAAATAATCATAAAATATTTTGAAAGCTCCACAATCATATTGCTCATAACTTACTCGACTCCTCTTTTAAAATGCCCCTTCGTAAAATTCTGCAATGCCAGGCTGCCTTCTTGATTATGAAGTAATTGATCATAAAAAGAAATGATTTCCTTCATTCTCTCCGGTTCTTCTATCGTAAACTGTAATCGAACGGCGAAAGGCTTTAACTCTTGTAACGCTTTTTTCTCATTGTGCAAAGATAGGGGTACCGAATTCAAAATACGATTATAACAGAATACACAGCTGTTCTTCACAGGGAATTTCATGTTATAACGATCCTTTAAATAAAGCTCTGATGTTTGCTCTTTTGATTGACACTGATTCATTGTCTTTTTTATACAACTTGCCGAAATCATCATTGGTATATGACCGTAAGCTAAGAATTCACTTTCATGACATCCTCGTTCCACTATTTCCCGCATATTGAGTTCTACCGGTATGGTATCTCTCGTTACACAAACGTCTCGTAATACATCCTTGCTCATGGAATTAAACGTATAGACCGTATAATCACTAACGATTTCTTTCTCTGGGTATCTTTCTTTGCACCAAAAAAGTTCCTCATAATTACGTACCAAATAACCATCAAAGATTCTCTGATAGGATTGATCCAATACCTTTTGCACCTTCTCTTTACTATTTTTACGAAATATAAATGGAAGTGCCAGAAAAACCTTGCATCCTTTTTCTTTTAATTCCTTTATAAGAATAGGAATTTTTGTATCTGCTGACGGTAAAAACAGGCACTCGGAATCAATATAGACAATTTCAAAACCCTGAATGGTATTCAACGCCTCTAAGCAAGGAAGCGTCTCAACCAAGACCGCTAGTTTACTTATAAAATCTTTCTTTACTTCTTGTTTTGTTATAAGATTACTGATCTTTTCTATAGGTTTTCTCTGATACTTTTCTAATAATTTATTTTGAAGTTCCAGAATCGCTTCTCTTCTTAAATTATTTAATTCTTTTACAGGAAGGAAAATATCCTCCTCCGAACTAATGATCAAATTTTTAAATGCAAATAGGGAGTTGCCAGTCTTCCTTAGTTGCTTTTCGATATCTGCTTCGCTTAGTGGTTGTTTTACAGCCTGTTCAACACGGACTCCTTTGGTCAATACCTCGATGGTTCCACAAGATATCCTGATTTTTGAAGATTCACCCTTTTTTAATGTACAGATCCCTTCCATCGGTAATGGAGTTAACGTTTTTATTTCTGTGCTATCGGTGACTGATTCATAATTAGGCTTTGATAACGTAATCAGCTCCCTACCATTTACTTTTTCATAAAATCCTGTTTCCGAACCACTTCTAGAATATAACTCTAATAACCGTTTTTGATCAATTGGCTCGACTGCAAAGCCTTCCCTTCCTTTTTGTAAATACAAATCAAAATACTTGCGGTAAATAGCAGTAACACCAGCCGTATATTCTGGTTTTTTCATTCTTCCTTCTATTTTAAAAGAATAAATCCCCGCATCTACTAAGTCTGGTAGTAAGGACAGGGTACACATATCCTTCATGCTTAACACGTATTGTTCATTATACTTATTTAAACGCACATCCTGCTGATAGACATCATAGGGAAGTCTGCAGGGCTGTGCACATCTACCCCGATTACCACTTCTCCCGCCTAAAATACTAGAAAACAAACACTGACCCGAGTAACTATAGCACATGGCGCCATGGATAAAGCTCTCAATTTCAATATCGACCTCTCTATGAATTTCCTGTATTTCTTTTAACGTAATTTCTCTTGCCGTAACAATTCTTTCCGCTCCAAGCTCTTTTAAAAATTTCGCACCCTCTGCAGCGGTAAGACTCATTTGCGTACTCGCATGAATCGGGAGATCTGGAAACTGCTTTTTAATAAAGGCAATAGCCCCAAGATCCTGAACAATGACTGCATCAAGACCAGCTTCATATAAGGGTGCAAGGAAATCATACAGTTCTTTCATTTCCGATTCCTTAATCAGGGTATTCAAAGTCAGAAACAACTTTCTTTGATACAGATGTGCTGTATGGATTGCCTCAATTAATTCCTCTTGACTAAAATTATTTGCATAGGCTCTTGCTCCAAAACGATTTCCACCAACATAAACTGCATCCGCGCCTGCACCAATTGCAGCAACAAAGGATTCATAAGAGCCCGCAGGACTCAGTAATTCTATCATATTTATACCTATCTACATGCTTCGAGCATGCAAAATCATGCATAAAGCATGATTACAATTTAAAAATTGAACACGTTTTTTGTTCAACATCCACACTTTCAAGCTTGTCTATAAAACAAAGGCTGTCCCAAAAGACAGCCCCCCATTATTTCACCCCATGATCTTTTAATTCTGTTTCTAGTTTTACAATCTTTTTCTGACCTTCATGAATCTCTTCCTGCATGGAGCGCATTGTTTTTTCCATACTCTCCATCTTAATCTGTGCAGTAATTAACTCATGCTTGATGTCATAAAGCTCTTTATCTTTTGAATTCATATCTTCTTCTAACACATCAATTTTCTTTTTTGCTTTAAAATAATCATCAGCAATATTCAATTGCAAAAGTACGCTCTGCGTATCAAACGGCTGGCGTTTAAACCCATCGACTTTATTATACTCCGAAATCTTACTATTAATGTAAGATGCTACGCGCTGCAAATACTCTTCACTCTCGTATCCGCTTAATGTAAAAACCTTACCCCCAATTAGAACTTCTGTATCAACTTTGGATGCCATATTGTCACTCCCCATCCTTTTCTCGCTTATTCTACAATATCTAAGGTTTTCTGACTAAAAAACTACTACATCTATTATAGCAAAAAAAAGAAATATAACAACTGTTTTTTATCAATTCTTCATTCTAAACTTAAATGATGATATGCCAATTCGGTTACTGTACGGCCTCTCGGAGTGCGATTGATAAACCCATTTTTAATTAGGTATGGCTCATAAACCTCCTCAACGGTACCAGAATCTTCTCCAATAGCGGCCGCCAGGGTATCAAGTCCAACTGGTCCGCCGTCAAATTTCTGTATGATCGTTAACAGCAGATTACGATCCACATGATCTAATCCATATTTATCTACATCAAGCAAATCTAGTGCAATATCTGCAACTTCCTTTGTAATCACACCATCGTACTTCACCTGCGCAAAGTCCCTGACACGCTTTAATAGGCGATTCGCCAGACGCGGCGTTCCCCTGCTTCTCTTTCCTAATTCCAGTGCACCCTCTTCTTCGATTTTCACATTTAAGATTTTGGAAGAATGCATAATAATCGTTTGTAACTCCTCTACTGAGTAAAATTCCAGTCGGTGAATGACTCCAAAACGATCTCTTAATGGAGCAGTCAAAAGTCCCGCCCTTGTTGTAGCTCCTACCAATGTGAATTTTGGTAAATCCAATCGGATGGAGCGTGCAGTCGCCCCCTTACCAATCATAATGTCGATGGCATAATCCTCCATGGCGGGATATAGTACTTCTTCCACCTGTCGGTTTAGCCTATGAATCTCATCTACAAATAATAAATCTCCTTCTTGAAGGTTATTTAAAATGGCTGCCATTTCACCAGGCTTTTCGATTGCCGGGCCACTGGTTACTTTTAGATTTACCCCCATTTCATTTGCGATGATTCCTGCAAGCGTCGTTTTCCCAAGACCTGGTGGTCCATAGAAAAGCACATGATCGAGTGCTTCCCCTCTTTGCTTTGCCGCCTCAATATATATTTTTAAAGTCTCTTTTGCCTTCTCCTGACCGATATAATCTTTCAAGGTCTGTGGTCTTAGACTACCTTCAATTTTAATATCTTCCTCAGTAACGGTTGTCTCGATTACTCGTTTTCCCATGATTCGCTCTTATCCTTCTCTCATGATTATGCATACTTCCTACTTATTAGAATGTCATCTTTTTTAGTGCCAGTTTTAAAATAGTTTCCACATCCATATTCTCTGTCAGCTCAACGGATTTCACCGCTTTTAAGGCATCCGTATTGGAATATCCTAACGCAACCAGCGCCTCAATCGCTTCCTTTCGGCTACCCATAGACTGACTTTCACCGATTGTTTCATTCATTGCTTCATTTGCAAGCTTTTGTTCAAAGGCATCCTCTAAGGAGATTTTATCCTTTAAATCAAGAATAATTCTTTGGGCTGTCTTTGCTCCGATTCCTGGTGCCTTTGAAATGGTTTTTGCATCTCCTGAAAGAATCGCAAATCTCAAATCATCTGGTCGGATGGCAGATAAAATCGCCTGTCCACCCTTTGGTCCTATTCCATTCACACCAATTAAAAGCCTGAAAAAATCCAGATCATCTTTGGTAAGAAAACCATAGAGCTGCATCGCGTCTTCTCTTACTGACAGATGGGTATAGATTTTGACATCTTCTCCCCTGCCAGGTAATAATTGTGCCGTGTTTGCTGAAATCTTAATATTATAACCAATCCCACCGACCTCAAGTACTAAAAGCTCCTCTGTAATATCGGCTATTTCACCTCTTAAATATCCAATCATGTAACATGAACCCTCCTGATCACTTCATTTGCAGCAATTCCAATCAATGCACCCATCAGACATCCAGCAACAATCAGTACTGGAAGATAAAAAGATACACGGTAATTTTCAACAATCATCATTGCCATCAATAGCTGCCCTATATTATGGGTAACTCCACCACATACACTCACACCTATGACACTGAATTTCTTCGTTCTCTGTATCAGTGCCATCATTACCAGGCTAAGCAAAGCACCTGCCAGACTATACAGAATCCCAAAGAGATTTCCAAACAAAAAGCCTGTTAATAAAATCCTTGCCACATTTACAGCCAATGCTTCTTTGAAGGAATAAGAATAAAGTAGAAACACAATTACCAGATTGGTAAGTCCTAATTTCATACCCGGTACCCCAAAATAAAACGGAATCAGGCTCTCTATGTAACTACAAATCAACGATAACGTCAGGAGTGCGCTTAACGTGGATATCTTTTTAATTTGCAATTGCATCCACCTCCTGTTCATCCCCTCCAATAATCTCTACAACTACCCGGTTTGGCAGACAGATAATGGCTTCTCCTGTTTTAGAAATTTCCTTTTGATGGACACAAAGTTTATCTTTACAGCCAGCATCTATCATCTTTGCTTTCCCATCTTTTATTTGAAGAACATTTTTCAAGTGAGCATATCCTTCTATTTCTATTGTTCTATCTTCTGTTAAATCATAGGTATCCGTTACGATACCATCTACTGATACCTGAACATATTCTCCAGCTTTCATAAATACGACTCTCTGAACAAGGAAAATCGAGACTGCCAGGGTAATGATCGTAACGATCAATATTACATCCGTCTTTTTCATAAAAATCCTTTTTTCTTTAATTTTACATTAGCCCTGTAAAGGTGCTTATTGATATTTTGTGCTATATATGCTATAGTGTATTTACAAGCAGTGGTACTAAGCTGTGCCCCTTGCAATAATTTAGAGTTCAAAATAACCGCCACAACTTTGCGAGAGGGGCGGTTATTTTGTGTTTTTATGACTTATCTTCAACACAAGACATATAATTGCTACAACCAGTAATCCAAATTGAAATAATTCATCATACGTTATGTACATAGCATCTACCCCCTTTCTCAAGGGGGACAACCGTTCCCACTTCTAATATTATATCACAAATCTATCTCGAACGGAAGTTCGATTTCAAAAAAAACACCCTTTAAAATTATTTTGCAAGTTTATTCGCAAAGCTTTCTAAATTAAATAGATTGGCACAATTAAATTCTCATGATCTATCGCTGATAACTTTTGCTTCATGCAAATAACGGCACCTTTTGCACGAGGAACAGATGCTTTATCAAGCAAACGGAAAGTTTTTACCAGTTCATTTCCCGGATTTGCCGTCTTTTTAATTTCAATCGGATGAATGACCCCATCTCTTTCCAGTACAATATCTATTTCTTTAGAATCCTTATCCCGATAATAATACATATATGGTTCCTGTCCATTTCCATAATAACTTTTCGCAATTTCTGATACTACATAATTCTCTAATATCGCTCCATTCATGGCTCCACTTTCCACTGTTTTTGCACTACTCCACTTTGTCAGATAGCACACAAGACCTGTGTCATAAAAATATAATTTTGGTGTTTTCACAAGACGCTTTAGCATATTGTTTGAGTATGGATGAAGGTAAAAAATAATACCTAATGTTTCAAGAATATTCAACCAATTTTTTGCCTGTACTTGATTGATATCTGCATCCACTGCAATATCTGAAATATTCAACATCTGACCACATCTAGCTGCTACCGCCGTCATGAATTTTAAGAATTTCAATGCATCAATGGAATCTGACAATTCTCTAACATCCCTTTGAATATAGGTACAAATATAGCTATTGTAGAAAATATTACTATTAACATATGTCCCATTTATAATCGCTGGCATGGAACCCTTAAATATTCTTTCAAAAATCATTTCTGTATCAGCACTTTCTCTTTCTTTCATCTTTTCATTTAGAATATTCAAATCAACCTGAAACGGAGTATTCATTAAGCCGTATATCTCAGACTGGGATAATGTAGTCATATTAAGTATCGCAACCCTTCCAGCCAGTGATTCTCCAACGCCCTTCATTAATTTAAAAACTTGAGAACCTGTAAGCCAAAAATCACCTGCCTTATGATTTTGATCCACTGATATTTTAATATAGGAAAAAAGTTCTGGAGCATACTGTACTTCATCAATTAACACAGGTGGTTTATGAATCTGAAAAAACATATCGGGATCACTCTTTGCAAGCGCACGTTCATTCAAATCATCCAACGTAACATAGTTTCTATCCGTTCCCTCCATCAATTTCTGGAGCATGGTTGTCTTCCCAACTTGTCTTGGACCTATAATTAAAATTGCTGGATATTGTTTCGTTAATTCTTTTACAACACTTTCCAAACTTCTATTTATATATTTCATATAACTCTCCTTTCGGCTAATTATTATTATGTTTATATATTAGCCGAATAATCATCTGTAGTCAACTTTTAATCCTAAAAGCAAAAATTAGTTATCAGAATGAAATCCAGGTACGAAAAAGCCTGCAGTCTCCTGCAGGCATCTTACTCATATCCTTCTATTTTTGAGAATTAATATAATTCACTAGTCCCTCTGCCTGAATAATCTTTTGCATAAATTCAGGGAATGGCTGGCCTTTGTATTCTGCCTTTTTCGTTCGATTGTAGATCATACCACTGTCAAAATCAACTTCTACTTCATCTCCTGCATCAATTCCTTTTGCAGCCTCCTCGCATTCAATAATTGGAAGTCCAATATTGATTGCATTGCGGTAAAAGATTCTTGCAAAAGTTTCAGCAATGACACAGCTGACCCCTGCAACCTTGATTACAAGTGGTGCATGCTCACGGCTAGAACCACATCCAAAATTCTTATTCGCTACCATGATATCTCCAGGCTTTACCTTGGATACAAAATCCTGATCGATATCCTCCATACAGTGCATAGCTAATTCATTTGGATCCTGTATATTTAAGTATCTTGCTGGAATAATCACATCGGTATCTACATTATCTCCATATTTAAAAACACTACCTTTTGCTTTCATTTACGATCCTCCATTTTATTCATCTCAATCAATTCTTACGCTTCTGGATAACAGATAAATCCTGTAATGGCACTGGCAGCAGCTACTGCTGGACTAGCCAGATAAACTTCTGACTCCACGTGACCCATTCTGCCTACAAAGTTACGGTTTGTTGTCGAGATACAACGTTCCCCAGCAGCCAGAATTCCCATATATCCACCTAAGCAAGGTCCACAGGTAGGTGTCGATACCACTGCTCCTGCCTCAATGAAGATTTTTAAAAGTCCCTCTTCCATTGCCTGTAAGTAAATAGACTGCGTAGCTGGAATAATAATGCAACGAACATTTTTATGAACCTTTTTGCCCTTTAAGATTTCAGCAGCAACCCGCAAGTCATCAATACGTCCGTTTGTACAAGATCCAATCACCGACTGGTCAATCGTAACAGGCTCTTTTATTTCATCGATGGTCTTTGTGTTTTCTGGAAGATGTGGAAATGCAATCGTAGGCTTCAATTCGCTTAAATCAATCGTATATTCCTCATCATAGACTGCATCTTCGTCTGCTTCATAAATCTTATAAGGACGTTTACTATGCTCCTCCATATAGGCAATCGCTTTTTCATCCACTGGAAAAATACCATTTTTCCCACCTGCTTCAATCGCCATATTGGCAATGGTAAAGCGATCATCCATAGATAAATTTTTAAGTCCCTCTCCTACAAATTCCATTGATTTGTAGAGAGCACCATCTACACCAATCATACCAATAATATGAAGAATCACATCTTTTCCACTAACCCATTTGGAGGGCTTTCCGATAATATTGAATTTCATGGCAGCTGGTACCTTAAACCAAGCCTTACCGGTTGCCATTCCGGCAGCCATATCCGTACTTCCAACACCGGTAGAAAATGCACCAAGTGCTCCATACGTACAAGTATGGGAATCTGCACCAATAATTGCATCTCCTGCAACAGTCAGACCTTTTTCAGGAAGTAATGCATGTTCAATTCCCATATCTCCAACATCAAAATAATTAGAAATCTCATGCTTGCAGGCAAATTCTCTTACACATTTGCAGTTTTCTGCTGACTTAATATCCTTATTCGGAATAAAGTGATCCATTACCAGAGCGATTTTATCTTTATGAAATACCTGATTGTTTTTCATTTTATCCATTTCACGGATTGCAACAGGCGTTGTAATATCATTTCCAAGTACAAGGTCTAATTCTGCCTCAATTAACTGTCCTGCAACTACTGAATCTAGTCCTGCATGAGCTGCTAATATTTTTTGCGTCATTGTCATTCCCATTCTTATATCCTCCTATTTTCGTCTCTTACTAAGAAGGCCGGGGAAAAAGTTGATAGGCTTTTATTTTAACTCCCCGACCTCTTGCAATCATCTTATCATATGTGCTACTATAATTAAAATACATAGTAATTATATTTGTAATAACTTGTAGTTATAACTGCATGTTTGAAAATTATACTTTATAAGAAGACGTTTGCGACTTCTTAGGTGTGAAACATAGTATTTCTTAGAAGCGGTTATTTCGCTTCCTTAAAAATTATTTTCACGCTTTCCTAATTATATACGACCTTACTGTATTTGACTAGTAATTGAATTTTATTGCAATAGAAATAAGAAACTACAAAACATAATACTAGAAAGTTAACTTTCGAAAGGCATGAATATTATGGAAAATAATCTATCCCTCTACCATATTTTTTTATCGGTTGCAAACCATGGAAATATTACGAAAGCTGCAGAAGAATTATTTATCAGCCAGCCTGCTATTAGTAAAGCAATTCAGAAATTAGAAGAAAACCTCGGTGTACCGCTCTTCATACGTAGTACCAGAGGGGTAAAACTGACCTATGAAGGTACACTGCTTTATGAAGAAGTTTCCAAGGCGTTTCATTCCATCCGAATTGGAGAAGAACAAATCAAGCAAAGTAAGGACCTCGGTATTGGGCACCTGACAATCGGAGTCAGTACGACACTTTGCAAATATGTTTTACTCCCCTACCTAAAAAAATATATAGAAAATTACCCTCATGTCAGAGTCAGTATTGCCTGTCAGTCCACTCATGAGACTTTAAAATTATTGGATTCTGGTAAGATTGATATCGGACTTGTCGGCAGACCTACTGATCTACGTTCAATGGAATTTCATACGCTGAAACGTATTGAAGATATCTTCGTAGCAACTAGTACGTATCAAAGTAATTTGAAACTGCATGCCGATTATAAGGAAGAAAATCCTTTAGAAAGTGCGACTCTAATGTTATTAAACAAAGAAAATATCACTAGGCAATACGTCGATGAATACTTGCATTCCTCCATCCTAAATCCTTCCAATCTAATTGAAGTGACTTCCATGGATTTACTAATTGAGTTTGCAAAAATCAGTCTTGGTATTGCCTGTGTGATTAAAGATTTTGTTCAAAAAGAGCTTGCTGATGGTTCGCTGATTGAGGTAGATACCCCAATCCATATTCCAAAGCGTGAAATTGGTTTTATTTATAAAACAAATACGTTAAAAACTTTATCTGTTAAAAACTTTATTTCTTTTATGGAAGAATAATCCATATAATTAATTCACTTTAACGACGCTAATGGTTGATACGTCACCCAGATATGGAATCGTGAAGGTTATCGAATTGTCTGCTGCTACCGTCGCCTCTATCAGCTGTGCTCCCAGTGGATTCCTTTCGTTATACCAGATAACGAATACCGTATCTCCTGCCCTTACATCATCGATATTCCATGTGAATTTACAAGTTCCGTCCTTCCATTCCCTTTTAGCACCCCATGGTGCATGCATATCGTAGCATGCCATGGTCGTTCCTGTTTTTCCCTTGAAATATTGTGTCGTAAAATAAGTGGCAAGTGTACTCTGGTTCTGGGTACTTGTTGTACTCGATTCCAAAGCTTTGATATTAAATGCACTCTTCTCCCCAACAAAAGTTCCCTGGGTTGTCCGGTACGGTAATGCGGATGGGATCTGTGGTGCTGTGTCGTCTTTATGGGTAGTCTCTGCCTTTTCTTCTGTCTTTTCTTCCTCCTTTGAATCACTACTACTCTTCTTAAAGAATGCCGTATATTCTGCATCTTCTACAATATTCGTAAGTAATAACGTGCTAGATGTTCCAACCGTATTACCATCTTTTGTCCATTTAAGGAACTGATACCCACTGTTTGACTTTGCTTTCAGTGTTTTGCTGCCACCTTCTGGAACCTGTCCCGCACCACTGACACTCCCACCATTTGTTGGCGACACCACTGTCGTAATGGAATGATAGGTTGCCGCTGTATTCACTGTCAGTGTTGCTGCATTAGAGGTTGCTGACGGAGCTACCGTTCCTGTTACCACCACGCGGTAGCGATAGCCATTCATTCCGGCTGTTGCTCCTGTGATATTCAGTGTTGCTGTTGTTGCTCCACTATAAACGTCTCCGTTTGATATCGTACTAAATCCAGAGCCTGTATCCTTCTGCCACTGATATGTCAATCCTGTGCCTGTTGCCTCTACGGTAAAGCTGGTGTTACTGCCTGCATTCACTTCCTGATTGCTTGGATGAGTTGTGATGGATGGTATAACTGCAAAAGCATTGATGTCAATCTCTAGTGCGTTGCTGACATTGTCTGCTGCATCTTTTACTATAATATAAATATCCTTCGCTCCCACTGTCAGTCCATCCGGATCAGTAATCGTTGTCTCCCCTGTAGTGCAAGCCGTACCGAGCCCACTCGTAGTAATTACTGGTTCGCCTGCTCCATCTTCCACCACTGCATAGTAATAACTTCCTGCTTCATCCGATGTGAATTTCACTGTGCATGATGTATCACTGGTCCTGTTCACATCTCCTTCTGCTAAAATTGGGGCTGTGGTATCTGAAGGGGTGAGTGTAATTGTCGCCTCCTTCGGCTCACTTGCATAGTCGGTGAGGTTGTCACCATTGATTTCCTCTACTAAAAATTTCAGTACATTATTTGTGTCAAGTGTTATCGGCAAGGTTAAATTTGCATCTACTACGGCACCAGATGGATCAGTATCTGCAATTTTACCATAATATTTTACCGTGTTTCCTGTACTATCGGTGATTATTGCTGAAAGAGATTTACTTGCCGTTGCACCTGTTACATTTACATTTACCGTTGTGCCTACATTGATATTTGCTCCATTCACTGTTATAACACCGCTATCTAAAGTATCATCTCTAAGCGTCAGCTTTTGTGGATCGGTTGGTAATGCAATCGCCACCAGACTGGCCCCTGCCGTACTGGATTTTCCACCTACTGCGCCAGATGTAAAGAGGATAGATGACAGATTTAGCTTAAAAGCAGGGCGGACACCAAATTGGTTAATTGGATGGCCTGTTTGTAAAATTCCATTCCAAAGCTCGAAATACACCTGATTACTATAAACAGAGCGCAACCACCACTCTTTGTTGCTACCTCCGTCAAAGTTTGTTCTTAAAATATCTGTATTTACAATAGTAGCCTCGTAATGATCCAATGGCCAGAGTATGGCATTTTCTACATCCCCACCCGCTATGCTAATACCGCCGCCTGTCAGTGTAATTCTCTGTATGACATCTTGCTCTGACTGTGTAAATAAACCGCCGTTTCCATCACTTGTTAGACCCGCTAGTTTGTCTATCTGGACTTTCAAATCACTGCCTGCATAATCGTTATAATCATTATGAAACATCACCTTATTCACTATGTTATCTTTTGCCAGCAATGTCATACTGCCGCTTTCAGATGCAACACCTGTGCCATTATAGCCTATAACAAGCCAGTTCTTTCCACCGAATACGATCTCCGTTGTGTTGGCTCTTGTGTCGTTTACGCTAACGCTACCTGTGTTACTTACCGCAGCGCTTGCGGTGATCCCGCACATTGGGAATAGTGCCACTACCATGCTAAGTAAAAGTACTGTTCTTAAAATTCGTTTTCTCATATTTGTTTTCTTCTCTTTCTTGGTAATTTTTATCTGTTGTTTTTCGGTCTATCTTATCTGCATTGCACCGCTTATTACATTCCTCTCTATTTTATCAAAAACAATAGAAAGAAACCATTTTGGGGGTGATTGCCATGATTTTAGGGGTAATTGCTTTTTTTACAAAAAAAGCAGCAGTCAAAGGTGATTGACAGCTGCTTACAACATCTTTCATTATGAATGGTTTTAATTGGAATTGAGTACGATTTGCGTGATGAATTTCCCATCTTTTACGGAGAACCCTGCTGTGCCATCATAGCGTTCCGCTGTATAAAGGATACTTTTTACACCCGTTCCACCGCCCTGTTTTTGTGTTACTGGCAACTCTTTATCAAATACGATGTCCGCTCGACAGGTGTTCTCCACCTGCACACGCAAGCGGTTATCTATAAATTTAGTGGTGACTATGATTTCCTTCTCTTCGTCCTTTGGCATCCGCAAACAACCCTCCAAAGCATTCTCCAAAGCATTTCCAAGGACACAGGTGAGGTCAATATGGTCTATACCGATGACCTCAGGCACACTTACATGAAATGTTGTCTTGATTCCTTCTGCCTCCGCTCTACGGGCATACACATTAAAAATGCTGTTGGCAATCGGGTTTGTGCAAAAGGAATTCGCATGGTGTGCATTAAGTGCTTCGTCAAAGCTTTTCATATAAGTCTTCAATTGGTCTGTATCATTGTTTTGCAACATCTCTATAATGACTGCGTTGTGATGATGCATATCGTGCCGTTGCTGAAATGCCAAAGCGGCTGTCGCCTTCTGGCGATCAAGTTCTGATTCCCATAGCTTCTCCTGCTGCGCCATAAGGAGTTGGCGTTTTTCCAATCCGTATTTTTCAACAATGGCATTGGCCTGTATATACAAAAGGTAATATACCGCCAAAAACAACAGATAGACCGTGATAATTATGAATCTGGACCAAGTATTTTGATCCCAATACCAATAGGGTGCCGGATAATATAACACCATGATTTGCATGATCAAGAACATCAATGGTACGACTACCGCCACACGCCATTCATGGTCCAAAGCATCTACTAGCCGGCGAAAACGCGGACGCACAAATCGGAACAATAATGGAAGAATTACTAAGTAGATTACTAAGCGAATTACAATACGTGCAATTACAAAAGCATATCCATCCGCATGGAAAGATAAGGTATCACTGATATAACTAATCGACACATAAATATTAACAAAGGTAAGAAAATTAAAAAGTGAAACAAAAAAATAATCATCTGAGCAAATTATAAACCAGGAAAGTTCTATAACCAGAATTACAAGTATCGCAAAACCGTCTACCGAATTGATACCCTGCGTAAATAATTGATAACACAGGAGAATTATACCGCAAAGCATCACAACAAATCCTGTTACTATTCTTTTTTTGATGGGCTCCCGAAAACGCATGGTTGAGGAGGACATCAGTGTAAACCCAATCACAGATTGCAAAAATGATAAAAATATTAATATGACATATAACACTTGGTATCCTCCTTTTATTCCTCTGTGAACATTTGAAAGCGCAAAAACGCCTCTTTGAGTTTCTGATAAGCGCGGTAAGGGTAAGCTAGGTGTTCCCCCGTATCAAAGATAATGGTATCCTTGGAGATCTGGCGAACGTATTTGAGATTCAAGTTGATAGAAACACCGCATCTGACGAATAATTTGTTCTGTGCGAGCAACTCAAAAAGTTCCGTGGCGGTCATACGCACTTCTAGTTTCTTGCCTTGAATCGTATGTACAATCTGGTAGTTGTTTCGCCCTGTTTCCGTAAACACCACATCCCGAATTGCAAGGCGGATAATCCCCTCTGATGTCTTAAGGGTGACAAGTACAAGCCTATCTCGATGAATCCGTTGCATCACCTTGTCCAATGCAGTAAAAATAGATGTTTCCGTATATGGTTTGACCAAATATTGTGTTGCTTCTACTTCAAATGCTTCCATCGCGTGGTCCCTTGATGTGGTGATAAATATAAACTCACCATCATCTCCTAACTGACGCAATTCTCTTGCTACATCAGTGCCAAGCATACCATCCATATAGATATCTAGTAACAGTATGTCAAACCCTCCATGCTCCGCCACATAAGATAACAGTTCTATAGGGGCAGAAAAGGAATGGATTGTTATTTCATATTGTGGGTGCTTCTGCATGTATTCTGTAAGCACATTATAAGTACGCTCAAGTTCTTGCAATTCATCATCGCAGATTGCAATAAGAATCATTAATCCACCTTCTTCCTCTTTATCATAAGTCCATATTTCGTAATCTGAGTTTTCATTTTAATGTAAACTACCACGAAATGCAACCTACTAGTCACACGGTTGATCTACATTTCCACAACTCTTGTGGCAATCTTCTCCTGAAATTGGATATCATGATCCACTATAATCATGGTCGGCAGATAAGAAAGTAATAGTTCCTCAATCTGCATTCTTGTAAATACATCAATGTAATTTAGCGGTTCATCCCAGATATAAATATGCGCCGGAGTCATAAGACTTGCAGCAATCATTACCTTCTTCTTCTGTCCTTCTGAAAAGTCCTCTAGCTGCTTCATAAATTGAACACGTTCCATATCCATCTGGCGTAACAGCGCGCAAAACAAACTTTCTTCTAATCCTCTTTCCCTGCAAAATTGCTTACTATCTCCATGAAGAAAGCTGGTATCCTGATTGATATAGGATATAATTAAACCAGAGCTCACCTTTATCTCACCTGTTTTTAAAAAGGTATTGTTATCACTCCCTTCAAGAATCGCTTTGATAAAGGTTGATTTCCCACATCCATTCTTCCCATGCAAAAATATACGTTCCCCTTGTTTGATTTCAAAATCAAAGTTTTGAAGTACCGCATTCTCCTCCACCCCATATCTTATGGATAAATCTTTTGCATAGATCAAAGTATTTTTGTGATACGCAAGCGGACTTATTTTCAAAGAAACAGGATTTTCAATATCCTGCAGTAATCCTTCCGCTTCTTCGATTTCATGTTCCATCCTTCGCTCATACTGTTTCGCTCGCGCCTGCATTTTCTTAGTCTTTGCACCAATATAAGCTCTGGTAGCTATTGACCTTTCATGCTCTTTCACTGGATCAAATCCGATTTTACGATTCTCACTTTTCTGTGCCCAGCGACCCGATTGATCTACTGCTTTTTTCAAGGATGCAATCTCTCTAAGATGTTTTTCATTTTCAGCCTCCGAAAATAAATCCTTTCTCCTCTTATTCTCCCACCAGCTTGTAAAATTGCCACTTTGAATCTCCAAAGATTTTCTATTAAGGACAAGTACATGATCAATACATGCATCCAGCAAATCTCTATCATGGGATACTAGTAGGAAACCCTTTTTATTTTTAAGATATTCCTTTACTATATTTCTAGCTTCCTGATCTAAGTGGTTCGTCGGTTCATCAATCAGCAAGAAATCATTTTCTCCTGAAAACAGAATGGCTAGAAAAACCTTTGTCCGCTCTCCATGACTTAAGCTGTCAAAGGGCCGATACAAAAGCTCAGCCGAAGCATCCAGCTTATCTAATTCACATAGTACACGCCACTCTTCACATCCATGCTTTACATCAATTAGAAACTCTGATGCGCACATAGAATACATCTGATCCGATAACTCATAAGGAAAATAATCAAACAAGGTCGTATTACTAATTGCACCACGATATTCATATCTACCCAGCAGAATATTTAAAAAGGTTGTTTTCCCTTTTCCGTTCCGTCCAATAAAACCAAGTTTCCAGTTCGTATCTATGGAAAAAGATACATTTTCAAAAATATTATCAAAACTTCCCTCATAACAAAATGTGAAATTTTTTACACTAATTTGTGCCATATACATTCCTCCCAAGCAAAAAAATCACCTGTTGCCAAATGATTTCCATTCTCCAATATTCCTCACATTTTTATTATAATATCCCTAAAAACGGTACAAAAAAAGAGAGGATATGAGAATCATAATCCACTTTTGGCAACATGAAAACAGTATCACATTCCTTGTGTTACTGCATAACAAAACTATCATGTCTCAAAAGTAAATTATATTCTCATTTTTTCACCTCTCTCTTTCAATCTTATTGGTCATAATACCACAAAGGTGGTTTTGGAGCAACCATTGATTCTATATTCCTAATTCCTCAAAGAGCTTTTTCTGGTATTCCTTATCGGTTGCTGCCTTTAGAATATCATCTACTCTATTAAGTTCCGCTAATTTTCTATTTAATTCATTTACTCGTTCTAATCCCTGTTCGCGTCCTTTTTGTTCGCCAATCTCTAAAATATTCATTTGAACTGCCTCCCATTCTTCACTCTGCTTTACTTCGGTTACAATTCTGTCTAGTTCCAATAGTTTTTTGTCTTTCCTGATTACTTCTGGATTTTCTAATGTGGTGTGTTTCATATATTGTAACAGACTTACCAGTTCTTTACTCCCATTTTAACTCGTCATATTTAAAAATATCTTTGTAGCATCATCCTCCAGCATTAATTCTGGTATCTCCTTGCAGCGGTTTTCGAAGGTGTAGCATGCAAGGTCTCTTCCAAAGATATCTGCCTCTGTAATAATGTTGAACAAAAAACATGTTCAACTATTGATTTAAGTGCATGCTAAAGCATGCAGATGGGTGTAAAGATAATATACGTTTTTGGTAGATGTTTATATTTTGTTTTCTTGCCAGACTTCAAGATCGGAGCATCGAGCATTCCTTGATAGTATCTAGATCTTTTTGGTATAAAATCAGTGGTTGTATCATTTTGCATTTCAATGGCATATTGAATATCCTCTTCATCTAATGCCCATGCATCTAAACGGATCGCCCGTTTCCCCTGCTCATTTAATACAACCTCTTCTACTTTTATATCTTTTAAAACGATATTTTCCCGGTTCATAATGATCTCTAAGACATTTTTATAAGCGCGCTTATCCTTCATAACCGATAGAAATAATGCAAAATCTTTTAAGTTGAAATCGTACTGCTCTAATAATTTTTCCTTCTCATTTTGATTAATGTAAGTAGCTCCATTATATGATTTTCTATGTTTTCTTGCAATAAAAATAAACCGATTCTTTATCGATAAGAATGAAATACTTCTTTTCTATTTTTTCTGTTGATATCACCATCCTCTCGGTCTACTTGATAATAATTGTTTTTCATTTTAAATTTGGTTAAAAGTAATCTTGATTATGAATTTTGATTGTTGAATTTTTTGGCAGAATGATTGCCAGAATTGCAGAATTTCTGTAATTGATATGAATAACTGTAGATTTGTTTATTAGTGTAACAGAAAAAAATCATCTGTCCATATTTTTAGTATTGATTTTTCTATAAAATAATCAGAGCCATAACATCCCGTCATGGCTCTAGCCTGTTTTAATTTCTTATTCTTACAGCTACAGTAAAGTACGCTGTCCACTGAACCTCGTTAAAATCATTTCACTTTCACAATGCTAATGGTGGATACATCACCCAAATAGGGAACGGTGAAGGTTATCCGATTATCGGCTGATACCATTGCTTTTATAAACTGCGCTCCCAGTGGATTTTGTTCATTGTACCAGATAACAAACACGGTATCTCCTGCCCTGATGCCATCCATATTCCACGAGAAGTTACAGGTTCCTTCCTTCCATTCCTTTTTAGCACCCCATGGTGCATACATATCGTAGCAGGCCATAATTGTTCCTGTTTTTTTTCTGAAATATTGTGTTGTAAAAAAATTAGCAAGTGTATTCTGATTCGTCGTACTTGTTACACTTGATTCCAAAGCCTTTATATTAAATGCATTCTTCTCCCCCTTAAAGGTTCCCTGGGTCGTACGGTACGGTAATGCGGATGGTATTTGTGGTGTTGGGGCCTCTTTCTGGGTATCTGATTCGTTCTCTGCTTCGTTCTTTGATTCCTCTTCTGAATCACGATTGTTTTTCGTAAAAAATGCTGTGTATTCCGCATCTTCTACAATACCAGTAAGTAGTAACGTGTTCGATGTTCCGACGGTATTACCGCCCTTTGTCCATTTCTGGAAATGATATCCACTGTTTGCAGTTGCCTTCAGTGTTGTACTTCCACCATCTGGCACCTGCCCCCCACCACTTACACTTCCACCATTGGTTGGCGATACTACCGCCGTAATGGAATGATATATGGTGGATGGTGGATTCCCTGATGATGTGACAATAACTTGTGTGGCAGGACTTTCTTTTTTGGTATCTGTCTCCTTGTATCTGACATACCACGTTCCTGCTACTACTGTGGTATTTCCATCTGTACACGAATCCCACGTTGCTGCACTTGTGGAAGAGGCATATTCCATTGCTGGGGTTGTCCCTGCAATTTTTTCTATACCATCACTTAACCCTGTCGGTGCATCCTGTACTGCTTTCTCTGTCGCTGCAATAAGGGTGATATTCGCATTTGCTGTCGGCGTTCCGGATACCGTAATCTGGGTATCACTGTCTCTGGTAACGGTTACCCCATTACCATTCATAGATCCATCACTGTTGTAATCCGTTGGAAAGTAATACCCGCTATCCGCTATATACAACACATTGGTCATGGCTTCTGTCAGTCCTGTCTGGCTTTCGCTTCCATTTCCTGTTACAGAGCTGTAGCTGATATGACTGTCTGATGGATTGGTTATGGTTACGTCACACTCTGCTAACTGCGTGGCTAGTGTCCCCTTGGTAATTCTGTCTGCATCGGTACTTTCCAGCCATACCCTGCATCCTGTCAAAGAAGAAAGTGCCGAACCATTAATCGTTACTTCACTTGCATTCATTGTTTTAGTTCCACTCACACTCTTTGCCCATGCACCATCACTGTTTTGTACCACCAGATAGGTTCCTGCTGGTGCATCTGATACTGCGATACTGGTTCCTGATGGATTGATGGTCGCACTGCCAAGCAATCCACTTTCATATCTGAGCGTAAATGCATTGTCTATCGTAAGTGCTCCGTCCGATGTTGCTGCATTTGCAGCAGATGCAAAGCTGACAGCTGACAAATCCAGATCAAAAGCGGGCAATACTCCTAATTCATAATTCACCGGTTTGGTTTGGATAGAAGTGTCCATAAAATATCTAGAAACTACATATGCACAGGGTCCATTTTCCATCGAACGTAACCAGAAATAACCCATACCTTCAACAAAACCATTTGTAAATGATAAATCACTTAATAAAATTGGAAATTGGTTATCTGAACCTACATAAAAGGTAAATGAATTTTTCTCCTTAGCATCCGCAAGATATAGTTTTGCTGTAAAAGTACTTAGTTTTCCATCGACGTCGCTTGATGATACTGTGGTATCTTTCATATAGCTTTTCTCAGTCTCAGAAAAATAGGCTGTACCACTTAAGTAATTTGGGAATAATGTTTTTGCTATCGTACTATTAGAATAGCTAGAGCTACTTTCATATGCACAACTACAAAAGTAGCTTGTCGATAGCAGAGCAAGGGTTTTATCATCGGGATTCCAGACCCCATATGACCCCGCAATCAGCCATTTTCTGTCACTTGAACCAAATTTAATCCTTGCAATGGTTCCTTCTCCATCTCCATACAAACTATACTTAGATAATAGTTCATCACTAGAGGCAAACTGTGTGTTGGATAGTGTTGCTGCCTGTACCTCAACGTTACTTCCAGGCATATTCGGTATCACGGTTGCCATTATTACAACACTCATAAATAGTGCTGCTGCTTGCTTTAATTTCTTATGTTTCATATACTTTCTCCTCTTTCGATGATAGACTTTATAATAACTCAAAAAATTAAAAAAGAGCCTTTGCACTTAAAAGACTCTTTTTTACACTTAAAAATTTATTCTCATTATCGATTTTTTTATATCAGTTTATTATATTACACTAGAAGGCGTACTCGAAAAGTGCCATTTTCTACTTTGTACAACAATTCACCACCATACTTCTTTGCAAAGGCGGCAACACTTTTGCTACCAATGCCATGACCATCTTCTCTTGTAAAAGGATGGCCGTTTTCATCAAGTGTAGTGCCCTCCGTGCAGGGATTTTCCATTTCCACCAGCAACCTTCCCACGCTTTTACAGGTGAATCGAACGAATGGAGCTTGATTTCGCGGTAGCATCCCACAAGCTTGAATTGCATTTTCCATCAAATTGGAAACTACCATGGAAAATTCCAGCGCATCCACATTCAAATCACCTGGAATATCTAATGCAATTTCCGCTGGTATATCTGCCTGCTTTGCAAGACCCTCATAGTGACAGACAGCGGCATTAATAGCAGGATTTTCACAGTAGACCTTACTAATTTTAGGTACCGCCTGATTTTGATTCTGCAGTAAAGCAACGGCCTCTCCTGTTTCCCCCTGCTCCAAAAGCTCTAAAAGAACATTGTTGAAGTGACGGCGATCATGAGCAGCACGACTGTTTTGTGCCGATACCTCCTCCATAAGTTCCAATCGATGGAACATATTTCCTGCAGCCAGTTGCATGTATTCTCTCTCTGCGTGCATCTTCTGGTTTTCTTCTTTGACCTGATATTCCCGTTGAAGATATCTCAAGGAGATAAAAATGGAGCTATAGGCTGCAATACCTATAAAAATCAACAACAGTAAGGGTACTGCTTCCTCTGTCAGCATAACAACAATGTTGTCTGAAGACAGAACATAATAATTGAACGTAATATAAATTCCCAGTGCTACAGCAAAGTATGCTGTCCAATGATCTACCGCCTGCCGGTACAAAGGTTTTACATAGTGTGACAAAATGAGGATCACTCCACCAAACAGAATGACTCGCAGCACCGAGTTTGCATAAGGGGGGTATGGCAGTTTCCTGGAACCAATAAAACTTAGTATAATAACTGCATCACTGATATTTTGGACCGTAAGATAGGAAAAAAGCCATTGCATAAAGCTATCTTTGAATAGCGGTCGCACAACGAAACAAAGCACTGCAAACAAAACAATGTCAAGTTTTGAAAGCAGAGTCAAGTTCCCACTGAGATAACAAAAAATCGCAGTACCTAAATCAGCGGCAAGAATACCCGCCATAGTCAGTCGGGTGATTGTTTTAGAATATTTCGGCTGTAAAAGTATCATCATCAGTAGTACATTGGCAGTGGTAGAAATCACAGCCCTCAAAAATTCCGGAATATGCTGGCTCATTATTTTCCCTCCTTTTCCATCAGGTAGTCCATATAGGTATCCCTAACTACAGGGTATTGTTTTGCTGCAATGGACACTACTATTCCACCAAACAGTGTAAAACTGTCCTTAGCAAAACGCTCTACATATCTCATATTAACTACAAACGAAGCATGGCATTGTAGAAAACGCTTATGAACTAAAATCGGCGAGCTGAATTTAGAAAATTTCTCCCGAATCGTTCGACTGACTACTTTCTCACCGTTTGCCAAGCTAAAGATAACAACATGATTGCGATATTCACAACAGACTATATCTGCTAGTTTTACAACCCTCAGACTATCCATTGTTTTAATGGTAAACGACTGCTCCCCAGAAAGGTCTATTTTTGAGATAGCAAGGGTCAGCGTTTCAAATAATTTCTGTTTATCAATTGGTTTAATAAGATAATTTATAGGATTTGCAGAGTATGCCTGCAAAGCAAATTGTGGCTCTGTAGTGGCATAGATAATCTGTGCCTCCTGGTCAAGGCGACGGATTCCTTTGCCTAATTCCAATCCATTCACCAACGGCATGACAATGTCTAATAGATAAAGATGAAAGTTCTCTGCTTTAATAGCATTCATTAATTTATCAGAGTTATTAAATTCTGTCACCTCGGCATCAAGACCGTAGGTGAATATGTATTGATTGGTAAGCGTGACAATGTTTTTCAGCTCCTCCAGTATATCGTCGCAAATGGCAATACGTAACATGTCGCCACCTCCAGTTTTCTCGTAGTATACCCTAATCATAGGGTAGTTTCTATTCAAATTTTACCTGGATTTTATCCAAGATTGTTTTTTATTAAAGAAATCCAAAGCTTCTCCTTCAGTTATATCTTTATAAGAATTTTTATACGATATTTTTCCGGTTCATAATGATTTATATTCCTAATTCCTCAAAGAGCTTTTGCTGGTATTCCTCATCGGTTGATGACTTTAGAATATCATCTACTCTATTAAGTTCCACTAATTTTTTATTTAATTCATTTACCTTTTTTACTTGTTCTAGCCCTTCCCTTAATCCAAGCTCGCGTCCTTTTTGTTCGCCAATCTCTAAAATATTCATTTGAACTGCCTCCCATTCTTCACTGGTAGTGTCAAATTTACTACCTTCTCTTTTTATCTAAACCCTTGAACTTTCTGGTTTTGCATCACTTTTTACATTAAAAAAGCAATGACCTCCCTTTTCGTGTATAATTAGTTCACCACAAACAAA
>JAQUUB010000017.1 GCA_028694115.1 Lachnospiraceae bacterium | reverse complement strand
GCTGGCAGGGAATGGGATATAGGGCAAATGGAGATAAAGTTGGGTGGAAGTGTGATGCAATGGGCAGAGAAAAAATGTATGCACTATGGAACTGGTACAACCTACCCAATAATGTAATCGATGTTTGCGAAAGATTAAGAGCTGTTCAGATAGAAAATTGTAACGCTTTGGATTTGATCAGCAGATACGATGATAAAAATACATTTATGTATTTAGATCCTCCTTACTTATATTCAACAGGTGTGCGCCATGAATATGTACATGATATGTCTAAGGTGGAACATGAAAATTTACTAAAAAAAATAGTGGACTGCAGAGCTAATATAATGATTTCTGGATTCGATACAGAAATGTATAACAATTTTTTATGCGATTGGAACAAAGTGGATCTCTTAACACATAATTCAAGTGGCAAAAATCAGAACGAATGTATTTGGATGAATTTTAAAGACAATCAAATGAGTATTTTTGATATTTATTAATCAAATGGAGAAGGAGAGTAATATTATGGCAAAACAAAGCAAGGATGAAAAAATCAATCATTTAGAGAAGCTAGTTGCAATGTATCAAGAAAATTGTGAACAGCTGGGGAAGAGAAATGCAGAACTAGTTGATGCAGAGGAAGATACATTTATGCATAGTCCAACATATCTGCAAATGAAAGAGAAAATTATCTTTTTGGAGAACATAAATAAACTAAATGATATGCATGTAGCCAGTATTAAGAAAAGTTCTCTTGTTGTGGAAGATGATGTAAGACAGATTTATGAAGATAACAAGAAATTAACATCTGAAAAAGCAGATATAGAATATTTTGTGGGTATTACTGAGAATTGGCGTGATGCCATGGAGTACGAAAAACTCAAGAAAGAAATATGTGAATTGCAAGGAAAAATTGAGCAAAAAAATCTATCTATTCAGGATAGAGATGCAGAAATAGAAAATCTTCAGGAAAGGTTGGCACAAAAAGAAGCTGCAGATCAGGAAGCAAAAAGAAAAGAGGAACAGCAGGAGAGCATCAGTGCAGTCCCTATGTTTCGGAGAGGTGGTCGTTAAAAATGATAAAGAATTATGAATATAGGGCGTGGCATGAAGCTATAAAGAAAATGTGTGAAGTATATTATATTAACTGGGATTTAGAAGAAGTTGGAATATGCATGGAAGGTACTTGTACTACAGTACCTATGAAAAGTGTAATTTTAATGCGTAATACTGGAAAAAAAGATATATCTGGAGAAGATGTTTTTGAAGGGGATTTTATTGAGAGTCATCAGGAAACACAAATTCTGGCTATTTTAATGCTTGTAAAATATGGTACATATGATGCTTATTGCCCGGCAGATAAGGAGTATATGGATAATGTAGGTTTCTTTGTAGAAACTGTTGGGTATCCACCAATGCCAGTAGGACCACTGTCGGATTATGCAAAGGTCATAGGCAATGCATATGAAAATGCAGACTGGTTGGATGAGTAAATGTAGAGAGTGGAGAAATAAAATGGATAATAAAAAATGTGTTTATTGTACTTATTATGGGATAGTAGGGGATGATCCATTGCAAAGATTACAGTGCTTGTGGCAACCGAATGAAGAAAATGGTTATTCTTTACCCTGTGAAATAGATGAGGATGAAGAATAAACTATTAACTAATGTAAATTAGAATTTAGTGAGGTGAATTATGCAAGATAAGGAATATAAATTTGGTTATATTGGTGCATTTACTATCAATGCATCAAGTGAAACAATGGCACAACGAAAATTAATAGACTGGTTACATAAATGCCCTTATGGAACGCTTGATATGGGGCGTTTTATCGAAAGCGAAAAAACATACGAGCAGTTTAATAACACAGACAATAATGAAAATTAGTCATTTAAACTAAAATTTCCACAGTAAATACAAATAAGAAAAAATAATTCTTGGTAAAAAAATGAAAGAGGTGTAGAAATGACAGAAGAACAAAGGCTTATGCTTAAAGGAATGGAAATGCTTCTAAAAAAATTCAGTGTACATCCAGATTATAAAATGTTTTCAGTAGAAGACATTATCAATGTTTCAAATGAGGTATATGGAGAAATTGTAAAAAGTAAAAATTTGTCAGAAACGAACGTTCAAAATCAGATACATAGAGGTCATAAAAGATAAATCCTAGTTAAAAGAATTAATAATGCTGATAAAAATTAATTAATTCCATAGGGAGATTGGAGAATGTATGACAGGAGAAAATTACAGAAGATTTATTGGCAATGGAAACTCACGCATTAATGAAATTAAAGAAAAAATTCAGGAGTTAAAAAACGAGTGTGGGAAGTTACTAAATGTTAATGAAATTGATAAAAATGGTTTTAATGAAATAAAATATGACAAACTTTGTAAAGAAATCGAGTGGCAAGAATATCTTTTATGGGGTGCAAGAAACAATATGAAAACTTGCATATAGGGGGTAAACATGAAAGCGAGACCAATATTATTTAACACTGAGATGGTACAGGCAATACTTTCTGGGAAAAAAACTTGTACAAGAAGAATTTGTAAGGATGGTAATGATTATACAGTGCCAGACATGGATTTTTATAATAATGATAAAAGAACCTATGCGGTACATAATTATGCTGATAAAGAGCACACGGACCAATTAAGTGTTGCAGAAAGAACTTGTCCTATTTGTAAAGGTGATGTTCTTTATGTTCGTGAAACATGGTGTGATGATAGACAATTCACGCATGAGGATACCACAAGCAGGTATTTTTATAAAGCAACTAGTATGAGTGATTTCTTTCCGAAGTGGCAACCAAGTATTCATATGCCTAAGGAAGCTGCACGTATCTGGTTAAAGGTTACTGATGTAAGAATAGAGCGATTGCATGACATTACAGATGAACAAATTCGTAAAGAAGGTTTTATTCCAGAGGTACAAGGAAACATAACATTTAAATGGCTATGGGATTCTACTGTAAAGAAAGCAGATATAAATACAAACGGATGGAAGGCCAATCCCTGGGTATGGGTAATTGAATTTATAAGATGTTAAAAGTAGTTAAATTTGGGGGTAGGAGAAACTTATGTCAAAACACAAGGCCATTCCAAAGAAAATCAGAGCGGCATTGTATGAAAAATATAATCATAGATGTGTCTATTGCGGTTGTGAGTTGGAATATGAAAAGATGCAAATTGATCATATAAAATCAGTCTATGCGAACACTGATATTGAGAAAAATATGACGGATCAAGAAATGTACAGTATGGACAATCTTCTCCCTAGCTGCAGACAATGTAATTTCTATAAGTCATCCTTTCCACTGGAGACTTTCAGGGAGCGACTTACAACCGTGATGATGAAAAATGTGAGAGAAAATTTTGGATATAGGCTTGCATTAAAATATGGGTTGATTGAGGAACAAAATAAACCAATTACATTTTACTTTGAAACAATCAAAGAACGGATTAATCGAGGGGGCAGCAATGAAGTTAATAATTGAGGTAGATATTGATATTCATGAATCTGGATTAGTAGAGGACGAAGTTAAGGATGATATTGTTAATTTTACAAGGGATTTATTGATTATAGGTGCAGCTAATCAGGAAATAGGACTTACACTACAACAAGTAAGCTATCAATAAAAAATAAATAGAGGTGTTTTGATGACAAAGAAAAAATATTATGAGAATTTGAATTTGTACAATCGGGAAATATCTGATAGAAATTTTAATTCTGCGTTTTATAATATATCAAAGTTAGACAGTATTAAGACTTCATTAACCAAACAAATTAAGAACAATAAATTTGAGGTTAAAACAAGGTTTCTTGAAAACTCATTGAGTAGTCAGACAAGCAGATGGATTTATGAAGAAAGGCAACGAGAATTGGAGGATATTTCAAGGAAAAATGATGTATTATTTTACAAAATTGAAGAAAACCAGGAGATAGAAGTAGAAGAATATAAAAATACCTATTTACAAAGTCACTATGTGGGAAATTTATCACTTGTTCAATCAATGCTTTTTATTACAGTACTTGTAATGGGCATTGTAATTATCACAGTATTAAATACATAAAAGATGATACCCCTGGCATGTATACCAAGGTATTTAATAATTCGAATAGTGGGAGTACCAGTAATATGGAATTACGAATTTATAATGGAAAATCTAAAATATATGATTTTAGACGAGAATTATATGCTAAAGGATTTCGGTTTGAGAAAAAAGCATATGGGAAGTCGTACTATCATCGGCTGGTTTCATCTGATGCAGAGGTTATAGCAATACAAAAATTTTGCTCAGATAATAGATTATGCTGTGAAACAATAGAAAAAGAGTTTCTCCGTAATAGCAGTTACAGAAAAACATTTTATGATTCCATGCCACTATTTATTGGAAAATATTACATATGCGCTTACTGTGGAAGATTACTAAAAAAAGAACAATGTACAGTTGATCATATCTATCCTGTAGACAAGGTGGCTCATTCCAGATCACTTCAAAAGGAATTACAGAAATATGGAACTAATGATGTAAATGATTTCTCCAATCTTGTGGCTGCATGTCGAAGATGCAATAGCCATAAACATTCAAAATGGGAATATGGATTATAAGAGGAAAAACCGGAAAAAATTATAAAATTTGGATGGTTAGATATTTAGTTCGATATCTGATGATAGCAGCTGCGACAATATTAATTTTGAAATATATTCCGTATCTGCAGAAGCATATCATTTATATTGAAAATTTTTGAGACATAGATAAAAAGAGGATGAATATGAAACATATAAAAGTAGGGGATATTGTCAGATTAAAAGGTTTTTCAATAAATAAGAGAGAAAATGATAAAAATGATATAAGAGAGTGGCCACCGACAGCTGTCTGCAAAGTTGTAGAAATAAATCAAAATTTTCATGTTGGAGTAATTTTATTAAATTCCAATTCTAAAGAGGTTCGATATTACTTGGAAGAGAATATGGTAAAAGGTAAATTAATTGCTGATGGAAATATATTTGTTCCAATAACACCACAAAAGTAAAACAGAAAATATAGCGGCGGTACTCCAGCTGGTAGAGAGACGTATGTAAGCAATGTCAATAAGCCTTGCATCTATGATGTCGCAGGTTCAAATCCTGCTCGCCGCATTTAGATATGAAATGACATAAAATATTACGGAAGGGGGGACATACGAATTGTACAAGCTGAAGAATACATATATTGATAGTATGATAAGTAATAAATTAAGCAGCAAAGAAATAGATTTCATTCTATATATTGCAGACAGTCAAAACGATTCCGGAAGAATAGAATCTGTGTATTATAAAGACGTATGCAATTCCATTCATGTCTCCATTCAAAAATTCTATGATATTTTAAATTCCTTGACAGATAAAAAAATGATTGCATATGAAAAGATTCATCGTGCTGATGTTTCAGTAACATTACTCGGTAATGACTTTTCTAAAGTGGATTATGAGAAAGATAAAATAGGCTATATGAATGTAGCTGCCTCCGATTTCCAATCTGAAAAATTTATTGATATGAAAGCTGGTTCAAAATTACTGTATCTCTATACACAGCGATTTATACAAGGAAAGCATATGCTTCTTGATAATTTCTATGATGAGTTTAGTAAGCTCTTTAAAGTGACTAAAAAGAGCTTACAACAGTACATACATGAGCTGAAAGAGAAAAAACTATTATTCATAAATAAAAAGAGAAATAAATCCTATAATTACGAAATGACAATGAAGCGAAGTACAGTACTTCATCATAAGGGTATCATTGAAAGAGAAAAAGAGTTTTATGTCAATAATATTGCAATGCTCATCAAGAGAAATTTTAATAGGTTTCTTCCAGAAAGGGAATCAGATAAAATTACACGCGATATTGCGAATTTGGCAGATACAAAGAGAGCAGAGAAGCACCACAATTTTATTTCTTTAATTGTAGATGCAATAAAGGAAAGTATCAGGCAACAAAAAGACGAGGGCAAAACAGTACAAGTACTGAATGCTGCATTAGTAAATAGTTGCTTGAGCAATACAATAGAGCAACAGTTCATGGAGCAATATGGACTTTGCTAAAAGCAAAAAGAACCAGGCATGGTAATATGCCTGGTTAATTGAAGTATAGCAATCTGTACATTTTAGAGCTGTTTTTCTATTCAAGACAATTTTATATGTAAATAAATTCAGATCAGGTACCAAATGTGGAAAACCTGGTCTCTTTTTTATATATTCATTCAAGTTTTAAGGAATACAAATAAATCTTTATTCAATTATGATGGATTTTATGGTGAATTGTATTTTCAACTTATAAGGAATTATTCAGATTTTTCATTCAAGTTTTAAAGTATAAAAATCGGGGTGAGGATAGCCATGAAACACTGGATTTGCAGGCAACACAGTCTTAAACTCTTGCACTTATTAATTTTATCTTCTTATTAATTTGTTTTCTTATATAAATGCATGTTTCCTATTACTTAATCATTTTAATATTCTACAACTTATCCACAATTTACAGGTTTTCTAATCTTAAATGAAAAGCTTCCTTAAATAGATCTCTGAAATTTGTAATCTAATACATCATATTATGCTCTAAAAATATTTTTACTACTACAATTAAAAAGAAAATAAAAAATTGACTTTTTTCCAAGTATTATCCTCTGAGGTTGCTTTTTGTATAACAAAAGAAAGCGGGGATTTTGCTATGATCTCTGTAGGATAAGTGAAAGGAGGAAAACCTATGTATTATTATAAAAAAAATGGTGTAGAGACCATAGCATACACCAGCGAGGAAAGAAAGCGTGCGCTTGAAGTAAGTTTGACTGCACTGGCACAGAGCATGGGATATACGCCGATTCGACAGGGTGCGCATTATAGTTTAAAAGAAATGGACAGCTTGGTCATTTACAATGACAGATCATGGAACAGATGGAGCGGAAAAGGTAATATTACGAGTGGATCTCAAATTGATTTCTTATTAGAGTTTGGAAATGTATCAGATGTGCCAGAAGCAATTCGACAGCTTTTGGAGTTCAAAGGAGAACCGATGCAGGAAGTGGTGGAATCAACTAAATATTCCATGACAAAAGGGAAAGAATTTGAATTGCCACCTAAAAATGAAAATTGCAAGCGCTTATATGCATATCTGATGAAAACAAGAGGATTATCACAGGAAGTAATTCATGATTTTGTGCATCGAAAACTGATCTATGAGGATGCAGTACATCATAATATTGTGTACTGTGGCTATGATCCAGATGGAAACATTAAATATGCAGGGCTGCGTGGAACAGCTGATATTTATGGGAAAAAATTCAAAATGGATGTTCCAGGTAATGATAAAAATTATGGTGTCAATATTGTAAATAAGGAAAGCGGAAGGTTATTTGTCTTTGAATCCGTAATTGATTGTATGTCCTATATTGATATGTATCACGATACTGCATCAAACAAGCTCATTCTTGGTATGGTTGAAGATAATCCATTGGCACAGTTTTTAAAAGATTATAAGCATATAGATACAATATCATTTTGCCTGGATAATGATGAAGCAGCACGTATATCTTTATATGGTCGTAAAGATGCAAATGGAATATTAACTAAGGAAGGACTGGTTAAAAAATACGAGAATCAAGGATATATGGTGGAAGTTATTGAACCAACATATGGAAAAGATTTTAATGAAACCTTACTTAATCAAAAAAAAAGTAATGAAATGACAATAAATACATTTCAACGAAAAGGAGGACGATGAAGATGAGAAATGTTGATGCAGGTGTAATGATAAGAGATGGATATTTAATAGTTGGATATTTTAAGGATTGGTTAGTTGCACAGGATCAAAATGAAGAACTCTGGGTAATGGATGAACCAGAACATATTTATGAGCCAGGAACTTATTGTGATTCTGATTCTAAGCTAATTCCGGCACTTAGTCTGTCAAAGAATGACTATGAAGCATTTTTAAAGGAATTTCTGGGGGAGGTGTAATTTTCTATGGCATATAACGTAAGTGCTGAAAAGAGAGCCGAATGGAAGAATAAAGCAAATGAAAATGCTGATAAGGCAAAAGAACTAATTTTATCAATAAGTAAAAACTATATTCAAAATACGGATTCCATTGCGGAGGTACTTGAATTTGCATCGAAATTCTATCATTATTCAATCAATAATACAGAGCTTATCTATGCTCAGAATCCATCGGCGTCCTATGTACAATCGTATGAGAAATGGAAAAAGATGGATACACAGGTATTAAGAGGTGAAAAGGGTATGAAGATTTGGGTACCTGTAAAAACTACCTTCTTAATATTGGGGGAAGGTAATTTCATTTCTTTATCTGATGCAACAAAAGAGCAAAAAGAAGCATATAAGGATGGTAAAATTGAGGGTAGAACAAGAACAACCTTTAAAATTGGTTCAGTTTTTGATATAGGCCAGACAAATTATCCAAAAGAAAAATATCCAGATTTATACTCAATAGGTTATTCGTCTGAACAACATGAAATGATTACAAATGGTCTAATCAAATTTTGCCAGGAATATGGCTGTCCGGTAGAAACTAAATCGTTATCTTCAATAGCATTAAGAGGATATTATGATTCTACATTTAATGTGATTGCGCTAAATGAGAAATTAGAAGATACACAGCGTCTTAGCACTTTATCACATGAGATGGGGCATATGCTACAAAATCATGGAAGTTCAGAGGCTTCTGTTTTTCAAAAAGAATTTGAAGCAGACTGCATTTCTGTACTAATTCAAAGCCACTTTGGAATCGAACTAAATGATGGAAGAAAATCTCATTTATCACATCATTTTAAAAAATTTGAAGAAGAATTAAAAAGCATGACTCCAGCAATGAAGGAAGAAGATGTTATTAAACAAATTGAAGGAGTCTTAGATGTGTCACTGAAAGTATTTCGCCAATTTGCAGAACAAATGGAGCAGCATGTAAAAATAGAAATTGAGAAAATTCCAATAGCAGTCACACCAGAAAATAAACCTATCTTAACATTTTATTACCAGGTAAATGAATGTGAAGAATTTCCAACGATGGGGGAAACATATTCTATGATTTCTGGAGCCGAAGAGGCATTTGATATTTATAAAAATATTCCAGAAGATAGACAATCCCTTGTGGGTGGGATAAGTGTTATTGGTGTTGATGGGACAGGAAAAACTTTAGATGTGATCCCAGTTAGTAGCGGTAGCGTAATAGATCTTTCAATGCTTGAGTATTATCCAAATGCAAAAGACAATCCAACGGCCAATAAAATAATAAAAGAAATTGTAGAACTATCTAAGAAAAATGGTTTTCAAACTTATGGAAATTTTAACTTTAATAACGATATAGAACAACAAAACAGAAGGCATAGAGCCGGGAGGTAAATTATGGCATATCAAGATACAATCAACGTACTTTTTACATCAGGACATTATACGTTAATCAGTTATATTAAAGGTGGTTCACCAGAGTGAAATCTGACTATCAGATTGAGGTAGAAAAAAAGTATCCGGATTTAAGTTATGCAAGGATGGTAGAGCTTGGCACTCAGTTCAAAGACGGATTACTTGAAACAGATATAGAAACAGCAATGGAATATTTTGATGATAGTTGTGAAATGAGTGAAAAAGAGAAAGATTTTTTTGGCATACAGGAAGAGAATACGCATGAAGAAAGTTTAGAAGAACCTGTAATGACACCACATTTTAGAAGAGGGCGATAAAGTGAAAGAGATTAGTATTGAAAATAAAGAAGACTTGCTACGGCTGTTAAACAATTTGCAGGAGGATACGATTGTAAAATTGGATTTTGAAGGAGAAGAAACAGATGAAAATAACAACTGATGGATTTGGTCTTGATATATGCTATATAAAATTGGAAAAGGCATATAAATTAGCGAATGACAAACAGATTACGGATGCGAAAGATGCAATAAATGCCATTACAGATGTGCTAAAGGATTTAGATCGTGAGGTAATGTGTGTTATTACATTAAAAACGGATGGAACACCAATAAATGCAAGTTTTGTAAGTGTGGGAACTTTAAACGCTGCCATTGCATGTCCAAGAGAGATAATGAAAAGTGTAATTCTCTCAAATGCTGCATCATTAATCCTTATCCATAATCATCCATCTGGAGGAGCGCATCCATCATCAATGGACATTCAAATAACTGATAAATTGAATCAGGTATGCACTTTGTTGGATGTTAATTTGTTAGATCATGTTATTATTGGGGAAAGAGAATGGTTTTCCTTTAGAGAGAAGGAAATGGTGCGAAATATCCAACATTTATATGCAAAAAAGGTTGAAGATGTGAATTTAACACAAGTAGCAGAGCAACAAGTGGACTATGCTGCTAATAATATCCACAGACGAAGATCAGGAAGATAAGAGTAGAAATCAACGAAGGGTGGTGTAATGAGTGAATAACGATATATATGCTGACTTACTTGGAAGAAAAACAAAAAAATATGTTTATCAATGGGAACTTAATTATATAAAGGACTGGTCTTTAAATGATATTAGGAATCGTATTTGGATGTCAACGCAATGTGGTCAGCCAATTCCAGGATGTGTATCTGCAGAAGCATTGAGAATGGAATTATATATTAGAGGAGAAACACCAAATGGGTATCATGAGAATCCAGAAGAGATTGATATTAGTAATATTGAAATAATAAATGCCAATACCAGGGCAAGAAAATCTGGTCGATGAAATAATTTTAAAATGAAGGGTTCTGATATTAGTATCAGGACCTTTTTAATATAATAATATAATAAAGTTGACAAAAGTAAGATAAAGTGCTACAATAATTATAAGAAAAAAGATAAATATGGAGGATTTCATATGAAATATTTTAAAAGACATAAATTTATCACTTTTTTATTGATAGTTTTTATAATTTTAGTAGGAATTTTAATAGGAAAAAATATCATTGGAAAACGAGAAGCTACGAAGAATTTACTTGGTGGTCTTGAAGTAGAAAATCATGATGAATATATGAAAAGTCTTAGTAACACTCCATCGGATATTGAAGGTATGAGTGTATATGATAAATTTCAAATGGGATTAATGATAGAGGAAGGGTCAGATTCTGATCATGATGGATTAACAGACAAAGAAGAAATTGAGATTTATGGATCTGATCCTTTAAAAGCATCTACATCTGAAGATTTATATTCTGACAGCTATAAAGTGGCAAATAATATGGACCTTTTTACATCATATGAATATCGGGAAAACGAAAAATTTGATTATAATGAGTGTAGCAATGTGCAATTAACAGCATCGAATCCACTTGATTTTATGGCAGTTATTGAAGATTGTACAAGTCGTTATTCATTATCTGATTTTGGCATTAATAAAGTTTACCAGGGATACTGGGTATATAATTTTTCGGGTTCATTTACTATGGATTTGACTGATGTGCTAAAAAATGCCAATATTACATTGAAAGATATTGATATTTCAGTATATGAGGGCGATTTTCTTATTTATGGGCTGGCTGATATGGAGAAGTGTAAATATACTTCAAATGGAGATGTAGTAACATTGTCTTATGATTTTAATGCTTCTTCAGCATATTATATATACGTAACTGAAAAGACCAATATGTTTAATTCTATTTTAACATCTAAAAAAAATGGCTTGCAGTTAAATAGCTCTAAAGACGAAGAGGTTGTTTTCCTAGCTGTAGGTTCTCCAATATTATCAAATATCAAGGTTTATTATCCGGAGAGAGACTCAGCAGATGCAGATAAAGAAATGTTAAACAAAGCAACTGCAATTTTTGGCAATGAAGTAACCTATAGTACTTTGAATATTGATAAAATAAAAGATAAATATAATTCATACAAAGATATTCTTCCTGCACTAGAAACAGAGGACGGAGTGATAAATGATAATTGGGCATTGGCATTATTTGGTTATCAGTACTATGCAGAAGATCCTACCACTATGACAGCGAATTCTAATGATTCCAATGGAGAAAACACAGAAGTAGTTCACTATAATAACTATCATACAACTTTTGATCCTTACGTGGATGAATTGCCATTTCAAAACTTTGAGTCAGAATATGCTTCTGGTGGAAATTGTGCAGGTATATCTTATCTTACATCGTATTTATTTAACAATGGTAGCTTTCCAAATGCAGGAGAATATAATGGTGTTACCTGGGACATTTCCAGTGATTCCGAAAATGATACACTCGTTAATAGTGGATTGTATGATTATAAGACGAAAGACTTTGTCGATAATCATTCAGGAAACGATAATAATTACATCGGTGGTTTAGGTCTTACAACAGGCGAAAGTGAATTTGTTAAGATGATAGGAGCTTATTGGAGAGAAACAAATGATAAACTACCAAAGATAAACGAAACAATGATTTCCAATGAATGGAGCAATGATTGGGAACTGGCTGAAAATATGATAAACTATTTAAACCAGGGAAAAATCTTATATGTTGGTTTATATTTGAATAGTGGAATAGGTCACGCTATCAATATTTATGATTATTACTTTGTTAATGATGAAGAACTTATTTTCAGAGTATATGATTGTAATATTCCTCAAAATCATATGGATAATTATAATCTTAACTGTGATGGAGCTTGCTACCTGCAATGCAAAAAAATATTAAGAAGTGATGGAACTTATGGACTTTCATACTTGTATTATCCAATTCAAGATAATTTGGGATATATGGCATCATCTGATTACGATCTTATGAGAACCAGTTCTATTATGGTTGCAGATGAAAATTGGAATTCATTAAATTAAGATTTCGAGGAGATTTATATGACTGGATTTATCGATAAAGAGGATTTAATAGATGTATTGAAGGATAAGCAAATTCCTGATGAAATAGACTTGTCACTTTGGGAAGATGAATATCATATATGGATTGCTATTTGTTTAGTATACGGATTCAAATTAGGAGAGCAAGAGTATATTCATATTAATAAAGTATTAAAAGAAGATTTTTATGAACATCATGAGGAATATAAAAGGAAAACTTATCAAGTTAAAAATTGGGTAAAGAGGAAATTTCCAAGCATAAAGATCAGCAGCAAATTTAATTGGAAGTAGACGATATAAATTAGAATTGAACAAAATTTATTTAAGATTGACCTAAAAGAACAGGAGACATAGAAGTCATGAAAAAAGAAAATAATTCAATTAGTATTAATATTATTATCTTAATTGTACTCATTGTATTGGTACTTATGTTTCGTAATCATTTGGTGTTATTTGTCGCCGAAATTTTTAGTAAAAATTGAATTAGAATGTTTATCTTCTATGTTTACGCCAAATTGGCGTAGAAAGGGAAAAGCATATGAAAGCGTTTAATTATACACAAAAAGGTAATATGAGCGATTTAGCAGCTCCACAGCAGCATTTTACGGCAAAGATGATTATTAAAGAAGTTCAAAAAATTGCCAAAGAACAAAATATAAGCGAAGAAGATGCTTATTGGGCTTACACACATGGATTGTATGGTGCCGATAGAGAAATGAAAAATGAATAAAAAACGGAGGAGAAAATGGACCCAATATTTCTGGTAATATCAATTTTTATAAGAATGGTGCTTTTTGTATTTAAAATGATATGGATGTTATGCAAATGGGGATTTGGATGGATGATGCTTGGATACTTCCTAGATCATTATTTAAGCGGAGGTTCATCAAGCCCATCACATATATTATTTATGTGTATTGCGTGGGGTGGGACGTTCCTGCATTTCTTTGGTGGAAGAATTATCAATGTTATAAAGAAAAAAAGAGCAAATAGTGATACGAATATAGAAAGTGATGGCTATGAAAACATATAGAACATTATTTGGAAATACAATATCTGAAATGGAACTAACAGATTTTCAAATTGGGAATCATGTGAAATATGATGGTAATGGAAGTGCACCCAGATATTTGACAGAGTATGTAGATTTGCACGTTGAAAAAATAAATATAAAAACGGTTAGAGTCGTTAGTAAATCATTTTCCAATGAACACTGGAATATTCCACCAGTGTATCTGAAAAAGGTCAATGAAAATTAAAAATATTTTTGTATCAGTTTAAAATTAATAATAAGAAGGGTGGAGAATATAAATTGAATAAGACATTTCATTTTATAAATGATAGTATAAAAATAACTTTTAAAGTACCTGAAATTCTTATGAATTTGATGGCAGATGCAGAAAACGCGGATTTAATAAATGATGGTAGTTATGATAATTTGGCAGATTCAATAGATATATGGGCAAAAAACTATTATGCAGATGGAAAACTAACACATGAGCAATGGAATACAATAGTCAGGAGGTATCAACAATAATGGAAATTATAAATTTAGATAATTGTGAATTTAGTCGTAAGAATG
The DNA here is from genome assembly GCA_028694115.1 of Lachnospiraceae bacterium. Next base: position 53,147 of record JAQUUB010000017.1, on the reverse strand, counting down.
GTACATATGGTGGTGCCGCTGGAAATAAGGACGGTGTAATTTACAATGGAAAATTTTGGCTTATAAAATATCCTAAAAATATAATAGGATTAGAACGGACTGGTGAAGCTTCATATTCTACATCTCCCCTTAGTGAGTATCTTGGAAGCCATATATTTGATATTTTGGGATATGATGTACATGAAACAATGTTAGCAGCAAGAGCAGGAAAGATAGTTGTGGCATGTAAAGATTTTGCGATTGAAGATGATTTGATTGAAATTAGAACTATTAAGAATCATGCCAATGGTGAATTGGCTCAGCTTTTAGAAGAAGATTTTTCATCAACAGGAAGTGATCATGTAGTTGCGTTAAAGGAGCTATTACTTCATTTGAATAATAATACTATATTAAAAAATGTGGAAGGTATAAAAGAACGCTTTTGGGAACAGGCAATTGTCGATATATTTATAAATAATAATGATAGAAACAATGGAAATTGGGGAATATTGCGAAGTAGAGTATCAGAAGAAAAAGACAGATTAGCACCAGTATTTGATAACGGAGGAAGTTTTCAAACTAAGATTTCTGAAGATAAAATAGAAAAGCTATTAAAAGATACTGAACTGCTAAAGCGAAATGCTTCTAATACTCAAACGGCATACGGAGTAGATGGACATGCTTTGTCAGCAACTAAGCTTTTAGATATGTATAAGGATAATAAAGAACTTGGAAGTGCAATTAAAAAAGTGGTGCCAATCATTAAAAACAATATGGATAGAATTAGTTCTTTCATCATGGACATACCGGAAAACTTTACATTTGATGATGGCAGAAGTGTAACTGTATGTAGCAAACAAAGGAAGAAAGTTTTCCTTCTACAATTACAAGCAAGGCTTGATAATCTGTTATTGCCTTATTACCAAGAAGTATTAGGAAAAACAGAAGATACTCAGATTTTGCAAACAAGACATCATAGCAGATGATAAAAGATAAGTGATAAGGGCCAGAAATTAAATTTTCTGGTCCTTCATTTGTTTTAACAGTTAAAAATTATTACAAAATAATCATTTGATGAATCAGATATTGTTTGAAAATAGAATTCATATGGAACACTATTAGATTGTTTTATTTCGTATATGTTTAAATCAATTTCTTTTACATTATCATTTTCAAAATAAAAAGACATTATATTTGTATCGGAATCATAACCGACATCTGACAATTTGTAGCGAGGATATTCATCCGCAAAATTAACATTGTAATGCTCTTTAATTGCATCGCTAATATAAATGAAAATTGTAGATGAAACTTTTTTTAATGAAGCTGCAAATTGGTCTTTATTCTCAGAATATTTAATCATTTTAAAATCCTCCTAGTATGTGAATTAATTCGTGACAACTGGAAAAGTAATGTCATCTGGATTGTTTCCATTCATTTTGAACATTCCTCCTTAAAATGTATTTATATATAAGAAAGCTAAAAACCAGTAGCGGAAAATTGATATACGGATTCAGTATCAATATTTCCAATATGCAAATAACAGCGAGGGGAATCTTCTCTAAATATTAAAACAGGAACCTTATTTTGAGAAACATTTCTAAATTTTTCAATTAAATTCATAGCTGTTACAAAGATATCGTTTTGATTCACAGTATCCTTTGTAATGGAATAATACTTTGATTCGCCATTAGCTAAACTTAATTTAACAATAATATTTTCTGTATTAATTGTAATTAAATAATCTATGAGTTCAGATTCTATTATTTTATCGTTACTAGATATAATACGTACTTTCATATTATCACTTCCTTTCCTTCTGTTTAATTAAATTAATTATCCCACAAAAAAATAAAAAAGTGAAGTTATATATTAATTGCGCCAATTTGGCGCAAAGTGGTATTTGACCTTTCATTAGGGGTGTTAGGGGTGTCCCCTTGCTGCAAATCCGCCTGGCGGTTTGGCTCTGCATAAATCATACGACCAGCGTAGTGTTTGGGGAGTATGCATTTATGCGTATCCTGTTACATTGATATTCTGCTTTAAATGGGTTTTTAAAACGAAAATAGCATATTCCAATTAGTTTTGCGTCAAATTGGCGGAGATTTTTAAGAGAATATATTTCTGGGATAATAGTGGGTGTTTATTATATGCAATTTATTTTAAAAATAGTGGGTTTTTTCATAACAATAAAGGATTCCATCTTGTGTATATTTTTATTGTAGGAAATTTTATGAGGAGGTCAGAATGACTATTGATGAAATAAAATCAGAGTTATCAAATATAGATCCAAAGAAAATAATAGTTGATATTGATGAGTTTGAAACAAATGAACATCAAACATATAAATGGTTATTTGATAGTCTGAATGAAAATCATAAAAATAAGATAGAAGAACTTAATACTATGGTTTTTGAAAAGCAATCTGCTGAACGTGAAGTATCGGAGCTTTCCAATCGGATACTTGAACTAAATGAAACAATAGAAAAACTTACTAAGTCAAATCATGAGCTGCTGGCAATAGTTGAAAATTATGTTTCGCATGAAATAATTGTAACTGATATAGCTACAGAACCAACCGAGGAATCACAAAGCAAAATTGAAGCAAAACAGTTTGTAAACAGTATTTCTGATATGCCAGGTGTATATGGCGATAAAAGGCCAGGATGGTTCATTTTAAATCAGCAAGAATTAACGAAAGAAAATGTAAAGAAAAAAAATACAAAAGCAACATTTGAAATATTAAAGAATGGTCTTCTATTTTGGAAACAACAAAAAGGAAACCAACGTGAAATGGTAGCTTCTGATTATGAAAAAAACAGAAAAAACAATATTTTGGAATTGCTGCAATCTTCATGCTCTAATCAGGAAAAATATTTAAAGTATTTGCTTTTGACACCAGGATTAGGAAGAGATTATGAGAAAACTCTGCAAGGAGCATCAGATATGGGGTTGGATGCAAATTTGGTAATAGCTCTTCTTGAACAGCCCAGCGAATGGTTTAATAAAGAGATTATTGAAATGTATGTATCAGAGATACATCGAGGAACTGAGTATAATTTAAAACAAGAATTGGCAGAAGAACTTATAAAAGGTCAATGGAGCATATGTGCAAAAGTCAATGGAAAAAACACAAAATTTCAGTTAATGCCGATTGAGGAAATAGAGGCATTAAAAACAAAAATTGAATTAGTTCTTTCTGATATGCCTATTACGGCGAACACAGAAGTTTGCGCCAATTTGGCACAAACTTCTGTGAATGTTCATGAAGATGTAGAAAGTATAGATGATTACACCCCAATAAATGAAGATTATTCACCTGTTATTCAATTTGATGACAGTATGCTTAATTAAATCTGCGCCAATTTGGCGCAAACGAAATGAGTGAACATATATGGAAAGATTTACAGTATCTATGAATAGTTCGGATATTGATTTTTTTGAAAGAAAAAGAGCCGATCTTGGCATGAATAAATCAGCTTTTATAAGATTACTTATAGCTAATTATGAAAATAAAATTCCTTCCTTTATAAAAAATAAAGAAATTATAGAAGCATTGTCTGATGTAAATAGTTCAATGAAAGAGATACTCATTTCTGACAAAATGAATTCCACAGACAAAATGATTTTATATGAAAAAATCAATAAACTGAATGACAATCTAAGTCAAAAAATTTAGTTGCGCCAATTTGGCGCAAACAGATAGGAATAAAATGAGCAGTGGAATTGTGTGCAAGGTGTGGAATATTAAGAGTGAATCTTTTGCCAAGGGTACAAAAGAGCAACTGAGGGATAGCTTGGGCTATATTTTAAATGATGAAAAAACAGAAGTACAACTTGAAACAGAGACAATAAATCAATTAATGCGCGAATGTAAATATGTGGAAAATGATATTAAAACATTCTCTGGTGCTTTCGTTGGAGGAAACAATGTAGTTAATGTTGATCCAATAAAGGCAGTTGAAGAAATGATGGAGGTAAAAGATTTTTATGGCAAGCATGGTGGCAGAGCAGCATTACATCTTCTTATATCTTTACCAGAGGAAGAATCAGAAATAAAAAACGCATCAAGATTAATGCAACTTTGCAATGATGTTTTGAAAGAAGTGTTTCCAAATAATCAAGCAGTATTTGCAGTACATACAAATACGGATAATTTGCACATACATGCAATTATTAATTCGGTTGGATTAGACGGAAGAAAGATACATCAGAATGATAAATTCATAAAAAATGTTCTACAACCCTGCATAAATAAATATTCAAAAAAATATAGATTTTCTGAAAATGTGAAATGGGGAAAAGAAGAAACTAAGCCTAAATTAAGCTTTGTGCAAATTAAAATGATTTTGAGAGATGAAATTGATCAGGCAATAGAAAAAGCAAATTCTTTTGAAGAATTTCAAGAGATTCTGAAAATGGAGGGGATAGATGTCAGGGTAGGAAAAAATATATCACTAAAGTTAGCATCTATGGATAAAGCAGTTAGAACACATAATCTTGGAAGCAATTATACCAGAGATGCTATTGTTGAAAGATTGGAAACAAAAAAAGATAGATTTGAAAAAATAAGTGTAGGTTCTTATGTGGTTAAAAGACAGCAAGAAAATATTTTTGTTCCATATATTTTTGAAATGAAAAAGTATAAAGATATGACATTAGAACAAAAAAAGGAAGTTGTACATCAATTAAAATTGGGAAGAAATCCTTGGAGAGAAAGTAAAAAGATGAATTGGCAGCTGAATAATATTGCCAATGAATTAAATACGGAAGAAAGAATCAGAGGTTATATAGATTTTTATTCCTCAGACGGAACAATTCAGGGGGCAATGAATGGAATTGTTAATGCAAAAAAACAAATTGCTCATGATAAAAAAAAGGTGACATATGCAAAAAACAAATACAGTCCTATTTTAAAAATATTTGAAGAAATGAAAAAGATAGAAAGAAAAGCATATTTATATGAACACCAACACATTGAAGAGTTTAGAACCGAATTTGAACAATATAGGGACTTAACCAGAAGATTAAAAACCGGATATGGCAAAGAAGTGTTTGAGGTGGCCAGTTTCTTACAAGAATGTGATGAGAGACTATTGTATGCACATGCACAGCTCAATGAATTATCAAATGAATATAGGGAATTAAAAAAGTATGGAATTAATAAAATGAAAGTGGTTAATGCATCTAATGATTTTGTGAGTACGTTAGGATATTTTGAAAAAAAGTCAGAGGAAAAAACAGGCAGCTTTGAAGCAGATGCATTTTACATATCTTCTTGTACGTCAGATGTTGTAGTGAGGATTATTAAGACCTTAGGTGTAGATACATATGGAAAGGTAATGGAAGAGTACAATCTTTCAGTATTGGATTCAAATGGAACGGTAATTGATAAAGTGTCGAATTTAAGTGCCTATGACAAGGAGTTCAACTCTGAATTGAAGAGAATACAAAAACAATATGATTTAAGCGAATGTAGGAGATTTGAGACCTTTCAGAGAGCAGGAGAATATATTAATACGGATTCTAAGCGAGAAGAAAATAAACCAGTTCTCTATAAGAAAAGGAAAGAGAATAAAAACTTTTCTTTTACGCAATCAATTAATCATATTTCTGAAAACCAGCCGATCAGTGTAGTTATTGATTCAAATGATCCATCTTTTATTGCATTATCTTCAAAGGAAGGTGATCAACTTAAAATTATAATAATGGATCAGAAATATAACGTGAAAGAAACTATATATGTTCCACTGGTAAAAGAAAGAAATTCAGGAGGATACATGAAATTAACAGCATTGCAAAAAAAATACGGATTTTCAGATAATGTAACAGAATTTATTAATTTGGAAGAGGCACAGAACTATATCAATGAGAGCAAGAAACAGGAAGATGCAGTTAAACAGCAGAGGAAGTGAAAATAAATGAATCAATTAAATTATATACCTAATACATTTAAAGAAAATATTACAGAGTCGGAATATGATGAACTTTTTTTGCAACCAGAACTTTATCATGTGACAAGTTTGTATGAACATGAGCGTATCAAGAATGACTTTATAAATTTGAGAGCAAATATAGTAGATTTGAATCCGGCAATGGTAACAAAATGTATTCAAGGTACTGAGCAGGACTTTATCATGCTAATGAATAAAGCAAAAGAGTTTCTTAAAATAAGCTGCAAAGGAAATGATGCCACACAAACGATTCTAATGGATTTGTTTCAGGAATGTGTATTTGGATATTATGTATTGACACCATTAATCAAGGCTTCAGATGTATCTGATATTAAAGTGTACAAATGGAATCAGATTACTTGTAAGGCTAATGGGAAAAGATATATGACAAATTTAACCTTTGCAAGTGAAGAAGATTACAATCACTGGTATGAACGGTTGCTACGTATTCAAAGACTTACATTGAGCGAAGAAAATTCTTTGCAACACTGTACAGACAGAAAAGGTGTAGATAATTTTTATCTGCGAATTGATATTCAGCTAAAATATATTATTTCAACGGAAAATCATAACATTCATATCCGAAAAATACCAAAGGAAAAATACACATGGGAATATTTGAAAAAAGCAGGAATGCTTGATGATAGTATGATTACTTATTTGAAAGACAGAATTTCTTCTGGTTATGGATTTTTGATATCTGGAAGAGGTGGCTCTGGAAAATCAACCTTGTTGAATAATATGTTGGATATTATACCATTTGATGAATCAATACTGGTATCACAGGAATCAGACGAATTATATTCGAATTTTCATCCACAGATACAGTTTGAACACACAATGGAAGTAAAACGAATGGATAAAAATACAGAGTATTCATTGGAGGATGAATTGCGATTAGGTTTATTGCAGGACATTGATAACTTTGTCATTGGAGAAATAAAAGGTGGAGAGGCTCTGTATTGTTTTACAACTGCGATGAGTACTGGCGCAAGGTTCTTTGGAACAATTCATAGTAATAATGCTGCAGGTTCTGTAAGAAGATTAGCACAATGTGCAAGATACGTATCTGATTATTCTATGGAAACACTGGAGGAAATGCTGACATCAACTCCATTTACACTTATTCATATGAGTAGTTTCAGTATTGATGAAATACTTGAAATAACTGGTTGGGATAATTCTATACAACAGTTACAGTATCATGTTGTATATAACAAAATGGAATGTCTAAAAAGACATAAAGATTGTGAGGAAATGTAAATATGAATGAAGAAAAGAACGCACGAAAATTAGAAGCAAGGAGAATAAAAGGTATTAATAATTCACTTACATATTTATCCAAATCTTCACAGAAAGAATTAGGGGTTATGGCAATTCAAAAAGAAGAAAACGTATTTTTTTGTGGAAATAATACTTATAAAAAAATATATACGTTCAAGCCTGCATTATTAAACAACAAAAGATTGGAATTGCTGAAAGCACTGTGCGTAATGTTTCATAACAGAATCAGATTGAGCCTTTGCTTAAAGAATAAGGATGAAAAATTAAACGCATATATGTTTATGACGGTAACATTTATTGCATCATCTTATTATGAAGTTCAGAAGGAGATCGTTTCTTTTGAAAGTGAAATTAATAGAAATATATGTTCTATATTGCATATACAAATTGTGCCCTGTAATTTAGATAATACTCTTACATTTATTCATATGAACTGTACTGGAGAAATGAAAAAAATAGATGCTGATAAATTGTTTCAAAAGAAGCTAACTGGATCTCTGTTTGCAGAGGCTACAGAAACAGGTCCAGGGGCATTTAAGTGTGGAAATAGATATGGTGCTCTTTATATTGGTAAAGATTTTCCTCAAGAAAAAGAAGATATTATGAAAATATTTGAATCATATGAAGGAACGTATCAAATGTGTATAGACTTCCAAAGTTATACGGATGAGGATAAAGAAATCTTTCAATATGAGTTAAAAAATAAATTCTGCCAGGATGCCAGAAATAAAGAGGGAGTAATTGTGAACGCAACTTATTTGCTTACATTGATATCGGAATCAAAAGACGGTTTATCTGAATTGGACGAAAAAATTGTAGATTATTATGATGAAAAAAATATTCTATTGATGCCTGGTGTAGATAGAGAACGTGATATTCAAAAGAGTATGTGTACGTTGGGCTTATCGGATTTTCATTCTATGCAGAATGTCAATATAAACGTATTAAGCGAGTTACTAATGTAGGAGGAAAACTTAAATGGCAATATTAACAAAATATGGAAAAACAAAGAAATATGATCAACCATTATTTATAGATCCTCAATCAACAGAAGAAGTTTTTTCTGTAAAAGCGATTGACGAATCAGGAATTTATGTTTTGAATAATGAAAAATATTCAAAAGGATTTGTATTAACGGATATCAATTTTGCAGGCGTAACTGATCAGGAACAGAAAGCAATAATAATTAACTTTTCAAAAGTGTTAAATGCTATGCCATGTAGATATTCCTATACAATTGCAAATGAATATGTAGATGAAGCAGCTTTCAATAAAAGAATACTTTATAAAAAGCGTGGCGATGATATGGACATGCTATGTGATGCTTTTAATGAAGTTATTAATGCAAGCGTCACAGATGCAAAGCAGGGTTTGTATCAGACAATTTATTTGACACTTACGATTGAAGCTAAAAATCTGCGTGAGGCAAAGAGCAACTTTTCAAGTATTGAGGCTTCATTGAGCAGTGCGTTAATTCAAATTGGAATTAATGGAATGGCTGGTTCTATGTTGCAATCATTGAATATCAATGAAAGAATGCAAATTTGGTATAATTTTACCCATTCAGGAATCCGTACAAATTACAAATTCAATTATCAAGATCTTATTTTAAAGAATAAAGACTGGATCAATATTGTTTCTCCAGAATCATTGGTATTCTATAACGATTATTATGTAATGAATGGTAATCGCTATGGAAGAGTAATGTATATTTCTAAGCATGCGCAATCATTGGAATCGGATATTGTCTCAGAATTAGCAAAAATTAATTCTACAAACTATATTTCTGTAAATAGCGAAATTCTAGATTTGTCAGGCTACAAACAGGAAATTAATAGGAAATTTGCTTCTGTTGGTATGAAAATTGAATCACAAAAACAAAGAAATAGAAATAATAATGATTTCCTATCCGATGCAAGTGATCAGTTGCTTAGTGAAAAAGACTCGCTGATCAAATTATCTAGAGAGGTGGAAAGTGGGGACGATCATTTCTTTAATACAACGATTATGATTATGTTCTTAGCTAAGGATGAGGATGAATTAAAAGAGATTACGGACAAAATTATTTCTATAGCTGGAGTTAAATCATTTGAAGTTAAACCATGTTTTGATAAGCAGAGAGAAGGTCTTAATTCTACGTTCATGTTTGGAGTGCAGGAATTTAAGCGAATGACAAATTTCTCAGCACCTTGTCAATCTATGTATATGCCATTTAAGACACAGGAACTTAATGATGAAGATGGAAGTTATTATGGCATCAATAAATTGAGTCAGAATCCAATCATCGCAAATCGAAAAAATTTACAAAGTTATCATGGAATGATTCTTGGAAAAACAAGAAGTGGAAAATCAGTTTTTGCAAAATGTGAAATTGTAAGTAACAGATGTTTACATCCACAAGATCAGATTTTAATAATTGATCCTCAAAATGAATATAAAGGGGTGGCATACGCACCAGGAGTAAATGGTTCGGTTATTTCCTTTGACACTCAAAAAGAAATCTATGTAAATCCTATGGATGCAAATTTTGATGGTGTCGATTATGCTACTCTTCAAGAAATCATTGCAGAAAAAACAGATTTTATATTTACATTACTCTCCAGTTGTATGAGGAGAGATATTGATGCCGGAGAGCAAGGTGTATTAGATCATGTAATCAGTCAGGTTTATTCGGAAAATTATGCAATGCGTAGGAAAATCAATGGAGAGGTAGATGATGTGACGGAATTTAGGATCCCAGCATATATGCAGACAGATAATTCTGCTCTTCCTATTGCAACAGATATGAGTCCGGAAGAACAAGAAAGAGTATATAGCCCTACTTTGCAGGATGTTTATCAAAAACTAAAAGACCTTGAAACCGATCCGATTGCACAGAAATTAGCTGCACATATGCAGATCTTTGTTAATGGCTCATTAAATCTGTTTAATCATAAAACAAATGTAGACCTTAATAGAAAATTCTTGGTGTTTGATATCAGTGGCATTAAAGCAAACCTAAGAGTTACATGTATGCTGGTTATGCTTGAAATAGTACGTAATAAAATCAAATGGAATTTTGCACGAGGAAATTGGACTAATCTTTATATAGATGAATTTCATGAGTTACTTGGTATTCCAGCAGTTGCAGATTATGTAATTAAGCTTTGGAAAGAAGTTGGAAAATTGCATGGTTCTATGACTGGAATTACTCAAAACATGACTGATTTAATAAATAATTCACCAGATGCAACAAAATTGGCAGCAATCCTTAGTAATACAGAATATTTTGCAATGTTAAATCAATCCACTATTGATAGGAGGATGCTTGCAGATTTTCTTCCTTCAATCAGCCCTGCGATGTTTAACTTTGTAGAGGGGGCAGCTGCGGGAACTGGATTGCTAAAAATGGGTCCAATAACAGTACCTTTTGACATGAGAATGAGTAAAGAATGCAAATTGTATTCCTATGTTAATACAGATGGAAATAATCAAGAATCATCTATTTAGACAATATTTGCGTCAAATTGGCGCAAATACCATTTTATGAAAAGAGGTGATATAATGGGAAACTTCTCGGATGAAAATCGAGTGAAAAAGTTTAAAAGCGGACTGGAATCATTTTCTGAATTATCGCAAGGGGATATTAAAAATGAAAAGTTCCCAATAAATAATCAGGAATCCTTACATACAATATCTGGAGAACCATCATTTGTACAAAGTAATCCGGTGATTGAAAATGATTACGGATACAATATACCAGGTAATCAGAGTTCACAGAACATTATGGATATACCGGATATTTCAACAGAAATACCAATTCCTTCCATTGTTCCAAATACAAAAAATATAACTTCTCATGCGGAACCAATTATTAATGCTTCATTTTTTACGTCAAAAAGCAGGTCGAAAGAAAGCGAATATTCTGAAAATGATTATATTTATCATGATTTTATAGGAAAGGATGGAAAAGAGATATTACAGAAAACAAATCCATTAAATCATGACAAAATGGCTTACAAGGGGAAAAAAACGGATGCAAGTGGCGGAGCGACCTCAGAGTATAGATTTACTGACAAAGGTAAACTGAAAGCGGAAGTGTTTTTAGCCAAAGGAAAGGATAGAACAGACAATAAAGGATTTAGAAATAAGACTGTACATTTTACAGAAAAAGCAGAAGAAATATTTGACAAAGTAAAGCCCGAAGATAATGAAACTTTAGCATCCTTTTCTGACTCAAAAATGGAAGCGGTTCTAATACATAGTTCACGAAAACATTTGAAAAAGGGCAGAAGATATGCAGATATTAAATTAGCTGCACAAAAGGATGTTTCACAGTTAAAAAAGGAAATAAAGGCAGAAAAAAAGGCAGAAGAACGTGCAAAAATAAATTCAAACTTTAATCATTCCAATACTAAATTTACGGATGATAGAAGCAATTCTTTTTCCAGTCAGGTCGATGTGAAGTTTCAGACAGAAGAAAAACAACAGCGTATGGAGGCATTGTTTTTGAATGCTTCTGTAAGTAAAACATCTGTGGATACTAATGCAGTAAGAGCAGAGGTAAAGAAGAATACAGATAAAATGGAATTGTTTACAGACAATGGTAAAAAAGAAACTTCATCATCGAATTTGGTGCCTGCGGAACAGGCTAAAAAAGAAAGTGCCAGAGATGTAGAATCAAAATTTGAAAAGCGAAATATGACCAATGCAGAAAAACTGGAACAAAGTAAATCTGAAAAGAAAGCAAGCAATAAAAGTGAAAAAAAAGAAGTAAGAAAAGCTGCTGCGGTAGCTGCAGTATCTAAGATGTTTGATGCAAAGAAAAATATGCAGAATCAATTAGGTGATATGTCGGGGCAGGTATCAGGTGACCTTATGAAAGACGGCAGCACAGGGTTATTGCAAACAATGACAAATACATTTAAGGAATTAATATTGGGTGCTGCCAGAAAAATGGCCATAGCGGCTGGAAAAGCAATAGCACCATTGGCAAGCTCTATATTAGTGCCTGTTTGCATTTTTTTTCTTCTTATTACAATTATTATTACTGTATTTTCGGCTGTTGGCGGATTGTTAGGCGCTGATGATGGCGTTAATTATGATTTAGATGTAAATGGTGATGGATATGTTTATACAAGCATGTCTGATGAACAAATTGACGAGATTATAGAAGCATTATATGACAATTACTCAGATATGAGCGCAACACAGGAGGAAGTCATTAGATATTCTTTAAGTAAGGTAGGGTGTGAATATAATCAGGACTATCATGGTAATTTGCATGTAAACATATTTGACTGTTCTTCCCTTGTATTTCGAGCCTATAGAGATGCTGGAATAGATATATCAAATAAAGGAGCATATTCAGCAGCTGAAGAATGTAGAGCAATGATTAATGCTGGTAATACCGTTACTGGTGAAATGAAACCAGGGGATCTCATATTCTACGGTGGATCAGATAATGGGCGTTATATGGGAATTTATCATGTCGCAATTTACGTTGGAAGGGTAGATGGAGTTGACAAAATGGTAGAAGCCAGAGGTGTAAACTATGGTGTCGTTTATTGTGACGTCAGATCCAATAATGTAGTAGATATCAGCAGACCATATTAGTAGCAAAGCACCTTTTTCTTTTTATTCGTTTTTCTATTTCTTGACCATAAAAATGGGAAAAAGTACAAGATTATGAAAAATATGCGTCTTTTTATCTAACACTATTGAAATCGTAAATTGGTAAAATTTGATATAAATAAAAATTTAAGGAGGTTGTTTAAAACATGGCAGATGAAATTGCACAAGTGGTACAAATGGAAATACAAGGTGTGACAATGGTTTTTAAGGGTACGTTGCAAGCTATTCAGTTTTTGGCAAGAGCTTTAAAAGCAATGCTTAATTCTGGTAAAGATGTATATGATAAGCATAATGAAAAAAAACTTAATAAAGCCGGAAATAAAGAGAATTTTAAGGATATCTTAAAACTATGTGATGGCGCACCACCGCAGGCATTAAACGTACGAAGTGAAGATTTTGAAGAGGTAATTCGATTAGCTTTTAAACAAGGACTACATTATCATGTTGCTACTGATTTTATTCCTAATGATGGAATGGTACCAATATTAATTACTCCGCAGGAAGCGCCATTATGGGGACAAATATATAAAGCAGTTGCATCAACCCGACTTGATGAAGATAAGAAAAACGTGTCTGGATATGACAAATTAATTGCAGAAGAAAAGGAAAAACTAAATGGATTAAAAGATCCAAAAGAAATTGTGAAAATTCAGTCTAAAATAGAGAATTTAGAACAAGCTAAGCAGGAAGCAGCCAAGTGGGTAGATTACGAGGAAGATGTATTAAATAAAGATGATGTAACAATGAGCTTCCAGGAATATCTTATGGGTGCTAAAGGAACAGACTTTGAAAAGAATCCAGAATTGGCAATGGCTGAAAATGAAAAAGGTGTTGAAATTGGTTGCTCTTTTAGCGCAAAGGAAAGTTTACAACCAATTCGTGATAAAAGCTTAATGCCTGATACGAAATTAATGTTTTATGTACCGGAAATAGGTGCAATCGTTACAAGAGAGTTTCGCCAGGATGAACAGACTAAATTGGTATATAGTAATTACGCTGTGAAAACGCAGGAGGGTGAAGTCTTTAGATGTTCTGATAGGGATATTACGAAAGATAAGTGGAACGAATCTGTACTTCCTCAATTACTGGATAAAGCTGGTATGCTTGAAGGTACAGAGTGTAGAGCTTTTGATAGCGAAGAAAAGTTAAAGAGCTTTGCTACTTATCATAACAAGATTACTTCTCCAGCACAAAAGAATATTGAAAAAGCAATAAGTGAGGGCAAAGAGGTTTTTTCTAGTGCAGAGGCAAAAGATGAAGTAATTAATCTTGTATCAGAGCAGTCTAAAGGATTTGCTTCTGCAAATGTGACAGGAACGCAAATAGAAATTGTATGCAATCCCCAAATGCTAGTAAGAGAACAGGGAAAATTAAAACTAAACCTTTCTGATGATGAAAGCATTGTTTTTTCAAGAATAGACAATGAAGGTCTTGCACCGAACGGTATGGTAAAGTTTTCAATTAACGATGAATCAAAATCCACTTTTGTAAAGAAAAATGAACGTGCAATTACTGGAATAGAAATATCACCATTAGAAGCACAAAGCAAAATCAAAGAGACCCTGGGTGATGGAATTACAAGTATGGTTCAAAAAGGGGTGCAGCATAAGGGAAGGTGATGATTCATGTCCACAGGAATGCAAGTTGTTAGAAACGAACAAAGCACACCTAAACAGAAAATAACACATTATATAATCGGTTTTGTACTTGTGCTATATGCTGCATTATTATGGGGTGCAAGTTGGGTACCAGGATGCTCGCTAATGGACTGGTTTAATAACTTCTATGATTTTGTGTTTGAAAAGCACCATTTTATAGTAGGAGTTACAAGAATAACACCAGAGGTCATATTGGTCTTTGAATTTGTGTGGACGCTTATCTATTTAGTGATGATTACGAAGATACAACATCCATTTTCTGGAAGAGAGTATGGGGATGCAAAATGGGGCGAAGCAGTCAGGTTTACTAAGAATTTTGGTAATCATAAGAAAAAGCATCTGGTAAAAATCAATTTTGGTGATGAGAAAGAACCAAGTGAGCCAGTTTGGGTAAATACGCATAATTACTGGCTTGCAGAGGGGGTATATCTAAATATTGATAACAAATTGACTTCCAACTTAAATATTGAAATTATTGGTCCGCCAGGTACTGGTAAATCTTTTAGAGTAGTACGTCCTATATTATCTCAGCTTGCAGGCAGTTTTTTAGTAACAGATCCAAAAGGGGAGCTGTCACAACAAAGCGGACAGTTTTTTGTGGATAATGGATATGGTGCATTTGTTATAGACTGTGAATCGGAAACCGGAATGACAAACAGTCATCATTTTAATCCGTTTATGTATATAGAAACAGAATCTGATATTTTAAGCCTTTGCGAAATATTATTTAAAGCAACAAAAAATAAAGATGCATCAACTGGAGATCAATTCTTTGAAGATATGGGGCAAGTATTACTAACAGCAATTTTTTACTTGATGCACTATACCTATCCAAAACAGAATCAAGATTGGAAACATTTTGTAGAACTACTTAATTGCGATACTGTCAGAGCAAATCCACAAACTGGAGCGATTGATATTTCAGATCCGAATTGTTTGATGCAGCGATTTATAAGAGCAAATAATAAATGGAAAGACGAGCATAACGGACAGGAGTTAAAAGGATTTAGGGATGTAGAAAAAATTTACACCAATGCACAGGAAACTGCATCCTCAATTGTTTCATCGCTAGATGCGCATTGCAAATATATGAAGTTAGATTGTGTGGTAGATCTGCTATCCGCTGATGATTTGGATTTTATTAATACTTTTGGATATGGAAGAAAAACGAAAAAAGCACCTACTGGTAAATATATTTTGTATATGGTTACTTCAGAGAGTGTAAGACATTTTGACTGGATTCCGTCTATGATTTATTCATTATTTATAGACAAGTTATATACATTAACAAAGAATGTTCCGTCATTGCATCAGACATTACCCAATCATCTAACTTTTTTAATGGATGAATTTTATAATGTAACTCTTCCAGATTCCTTCGTAGGGTTGACATCAACAATGCGTTCCAGGGGAATGAATGTAATTATCATAATACAGAATCTTTTGCAGCTTAAGGATAAATTTCCACAGAATGATCAGGATAAAAACCTTCGTTCCAACATGTCAACTACTATTATATTGGGTGGCCCAGACATGGAAAGCTGTAAAACACTTCAAGAAGAATTTGGAAAACATACTATACATAAACAGACACAAGGATTATCAAGAGGCGTTCAGGGAAGTTCATCAGAGAATGAAGATGTAATGGAACATTATCTGTTTCCGGCACAAGATATTAATGGAATGTCAAAAGATGGACCATGTGCGATAAAGGTAAAAGGAACTGATGCTTTATGGGAAAGCAAAGTAAGATTTGAGGATTCTCCATTATGTTCATTGCTGACAAGAAAAAATCCTTACAAAATTCAAAATAGAATAGATGTAGGAAATATAAAATTTGATTACACCTTATCTTCATGTGAACAGATTCCAGATTTTCTAATTGGTAAAGAAGCTGAAGCATATGCGAAAGAATGTAGAGAGGAGGGAGTAATTGTCATAAAGATTTCAGAAATGGATTTGGATGCATATTCCGTATTAGAAGAACATGATGAAGAAATACCAGGTAAAGATCCATCTACAAATGAATTTTGGAAAAATGTATATAAATGCACAAAGAAAACTTTAGAAAATGAAAAGAAAAAACAACTGAATATGGATGATTATTCAAATGAACAAATTATTGTTGTTCAGCAGCTAAGAAATGCAGGGTTTATTCCAAAACAGATTAATGCTTTAAATGCATTAATAACTATAGGATATACATTTGAAGAAATTACGAAGTATTTTAACGGTAGTATGTCTGCAGAAGAAATAGAGTCTTTTGCAGTAAGATTATCAAATATTAATCAACAAACAGGAGGAAATTAACAATGTTAAAGAAAATCAAAGAGAAAATGAAAGTAGTATTAAAAAGAAGCAAGCAGGCAATTATCGCAATACCAACAGCTTTGACTTACGCCTATGTGACAGCACCAATAACAGTTTTTGCATCAGATTCTTATTTACAACCAATTAATAAACTAAAAACTGTAGCCATTAGTATTGTGGCAGCTGCAGGTGTGATTGTATTAATTTACGGTGGTGTCAAATTTGCAGAGTCCTTCCAGAAGAAAGATCAGAACGGAGAGTATTCCGCAATTTATACAATTGTTGCAGGTGGTATCATGGTAGGCATTTCAGCTATTATTACAGCACTCACCTAAAGGATGTTGCATGAATATTATTTTGCCAGCTTTTTAATGACTGGTAGCTTTTAAGGGGTGAGAACTTTATGACAGAGAAAATATTTGAAGTGGCGTATGGTGTATGGAATAACCTTATAACAGTAGCTATGACGCTTTTTACAACATCGCCAACAGCTGCAAGCGGTTCGATTTATAGCACCACAAGAAGCATGTATAATGCAATATCTAATGTAGCTCTTCCAATTACAATAGTATTTTTCCTTATTGCCATCTGCAAAGATGTAACTGGTACTCCACCAGAGCAACAGGTGAGAAAGTTTTTAGGAGATGCAATAAAATTCGGTATTTTAGTAGGAATTTTAGCTAATTTATGGGATGTTATGGGATATATCATGCAAATAGCAGATGGTTTGACAGATAAGCTATCTGGGTATGGTTCAGGAACATATTTATTAAGTGTATCTTCAGATCTTTCCAGCGCACTTACAGAAGCTTCTGAAATGAAACCAACAACAGAAATACATTTTGTAAGTTTTGGCACTGATTTGATAGCATTTGCAAGTGAGCTTTTATCAATTGCATTTACACAGCTTTTATTCTTTATTGGAGCACTTATAACGCTGGGTATTACAGTAGCGTCATGCATATCTATTTTATCAAGTGCATTTCAAAGAATATTAAAGCCATTGGCAATTTTGCCTTTTTCGAGTGTAACGGTAGCAATGGCTTCTGGAACAGCGGAATCATCTAGGGTAACATCCAGTTATCTGAAAACATTTTTTGGATTTTGCATAAGTGGAGCATTTATGGTCATATGCGTGAAGCTTGGAGTAGCCTTGATAAATGGTGGATTAATTTCGTTTGATTATGCTTCTTTAGATATTACAAGTAAATTATTGTATATTACAGTACAAAATGCAGTTGCTCCTATTGTTATTTCAGGGCTGGTCAAGTCCGCAGATAGCATTATTGGAAGATTCTTTTAAATGAGGTGAGATTTTAATGGCAACAATGAATAGAAATGTAAATTTAGAGGAGGTAAATACAGATGCATTTATGGGGATTTCATATCTTAATTACCAATCATTACTACAGAAAGTAGTTTTTGTAGGAGGAATTGTGGCAGGCATAGCAATTAATTTGATTGGTACATTTGTGTTAGAAATCAGCATAAATATGACACTTGTATTGACTTTAATTCCTCTTGTGGGTGGTGTGGCATATGGGTGTAATTACAATGAGGACCTATCTCTTATTCGATATTTTAAATTACTTATTTCAAAGCCATCAAAAGCCTATTATTCAAAGCCAACAGAAGATTTAGCACAATTACATATGGCGGCAGAACGTATCAAACAGGAAGAAGCATTACTAAAACAGCAGAAAGAAAAGATGTCAGATGAAGCACAAAAACAACTCCTTGTTAAACTTGGAATATTTGCAATCCTGGCTATAGTGGCAGTTGTTGTTACAGTTATTGTCATTAATGCTATGAAAACAGATGAAGTACATCATATAGTAACCCAGGCATCAGGAATTGTAGAAATTGAAAAAGGGGTATTTATATGAAAAAAAAGACACTTATTGTATCCCTAATTGCTCTTAGTGTCATTGCTTTAATTATTGTTTATATTTCTACAGGTGTTATCTCCTTTGATACTTTTAGCCAGAACAATAAAACAATCACAGAGGCAGCTTCTGTAAAGGATCTTACAAATGGCTGCTATTATGTATGGCATAATGAAAAAACAGATGATATAACCAATGATCTGGATGGTATTTCGGAAGAAAACGTATTTAAACTATGTCCAACTGGAGCGTTGAATTGGGGTAAAGATACTTTTATAAATCATACAATATGGTTTACAAGTACAAATGATATTGATATTCCAACCTTATATGAGGGAGACAAGCTCTTATATATTTCATCAACTTCCGTACCATATAAAGGAATTGAATGGGAAAGGTTTGCAGATTATGGATACACCATTGGAGTTGCAAATTTGGAAGGCGATGATAGTGGACATTACCGCATAATAAATTCTGATGGAGATGGCTATAAAGGTTATGTTTATTCTGATTCAGATGTAAATGAATTAAATCAATATCTTACGGTATCAAATTTATTTATTGACAAAATCGGAGGAAAAAAAATACGTGATACCTCTATTTCAGAAGGAGGAACAATACTAAATCTTACCAAAGATAAAAGTTATGTGTGTGAATGGTATACAGGCACTTATTATCAGGATTTTAAGATGAAAGCAAATATACATACCTTTAGTCATCTTGAAGAATTTACAACATATCAATACGACTTTTTACACAGTAACTGTATTGAAATCATAATACCGGATTGGCTAAAGACAGGCTATTACTATATTGATGGAATAGGGATGTTCAGGTATGTAACATCAGAAGATAACTATTATTATAATGGAAATTCTTATGATGAAAATGTCGATTGGAATGACCCAATTATTCTTTATGACCAGGATGGAAACATGATTTATAATCCATCAACTGGCTTAGATAAGAGATTTGATGAAGAAAATGCATCATCGAATCAAACAGAACAAAATAATACTGCAAATGTAAATCTTACAGAAAACGTTACGCAATATGATAATACGGATGAAGATGTAGGAGTAGAACAGTACGAAGATATTAGCAATGAAGTAATCGTTCAATAGACCTGTATAATAGGGAAAATGGAGGCATAGATGGATATAGAGCATAAGATAGTTAATTTAAGAGATAAAGATCAGAGTGAAGTGGCGGGATATTTTCAAAATATTGAAAAAGAAAATTATAAGTTGTCACAGTTTGTAATGGAAAATTTAAAGAAAGATTCCTCAATTGGAATTAGGGATGATGTTCTAAGGTATATAAGTGCAAATGCTTCTATATTTGGGGAAGATCAAACTTATCTGTTTAATATTGCAAGTTTCTTAAATAATTTAAAAGTAACAGCGGAGCATCTCGCATGGGTAAATGATTTCTTTAGAAATAGTAATGCTAGTAATATTTCTATTGATGATTTTGGCATTGTATTTATAGAAGCAATTGAACGAGATATTCCATTAGAAAAGATAAAAAAATTATTTTTGTCTGGAGAGGATGAAGTAGAAATTTATGAAAAAGTGGTAACTTATGTACCAGGTGATCCGGAAGAGGTAAAGGAACAAACAATAACTCCAATTAATGAAGAACCAAAGAGAGTAGTTGTAGAGCAAAGACAAACGGAAGAACCTGGATATGCAGATGTCTTTGGAAGTCTTATGTCGGTATTTGGTACAAAAAATGATGAGTCTAACGCCATTCATATAGCGAATGAAAAATTAAATAAAATGGCAGCAAACTTTCAACTTGCAACTTCAGAATTTGCGGCATATTCTTCTGAACTTATTCATGAGATGGAAACGGATAAAAAAGAAATTGAAAGATTAACTGCACTTATGAGCCTCCAGCAAAAGATGATGAATAGTCAGCAGAATAAAATTAATGAGCTTCGTAATGAAATTGTGAAGTTAAACTATAAAATACAGGAAGCTGAAAAAACAGAAAATCAAAAAGATACAATAAATCAGAAATTATCGGAGCTGGCAAATCTGACTATGATGAAACGTCCAGAGTCTAGTGGCGGGTATTTTTTAAACGAATAGGAAGGAGCAGGCTGTAATGGAAAAGACAATAGATGAATACTTGTCTAAATTGAAGGAATTAGCATTTCAAGCACATTCAGATGGTCATATTGAAATATCGGATTTTATAACAAAATTGATTTCTACTGAACACGTAGAAATCAGGGTATATGACTTGATTTTAGACTACTTTGATATGCTCCAGGATAGCGATATGGAAGTGTATATGTTTTTGTTAAAAAATAATGTATCAGCGTCCTGGTATGAATATGTAGAATTTCTTGGTGATCAGAGAGGAAGGATAATAGATTATTTACCTATTCTTTCTAATTGTATAGCCAATGATATTAGCATTGAAGAAATGCATGATATTGAGAAAAATTCTAAAGATATTGCTGAATTCAAGACATTGGTAGATGCAAAGATTTTGGCAAAATTGCCACCGAAAGTAAAAATCGAGCAAATAGAAAAATCGGAGCAGATAGGAATTGAAAAAGAATTTATCGAACATTTAAAAACAGAAAATAAACAGTTAAATGATCGACTTAATAATGTAATGACTGAGCTGGATAGTTATCGATTGGAACAAAAAAATATGATGGAAACATCGATATCCAATAAAAAGGCTTATATGGATCATAAAATAGAAGCTGATCACCTAAAAAAAGAGTTAGAAAAAACAAAATCAACTTTGGTAATGGCAGAGAAAAAAGCAAATCATTATAAAGAGATGATATGCCAGCTTAATACAATAAATGATAGAATTCTTGCTGAAAAATTAGAAACAGAGAAGTCCTTGGCTGAAATGCATACAAAATTAGATTCAACACAAACGGATTGCGTACAAGGTAAAGCAGAAAATGCAATACTTGTAAAACAAATTGAAACTATGGAGCAACAAATAGCAAATATGCGTAATGCAAGCTTGACAACACCTGGCATTGATAAAAAGGTAGAAGTTTCAGAAATTGATCAAATAGATGATTTTGAAATGATTTCACAGGCAAATCCAGATGTATCAGCCATGTATTTAGATGATGAAAACGATATGAATGTGGTAGAGGAATTCGATTATGATCCAAAAGACTTGATTCCAATACAGAACAATAAAAAAAATATTGAAAAACATTCCAGTTTTCTTTCACGTTTTATAAACAGACATTTTGAAAAGAAATTTGAAAAAAAATCACAGGCAGAGCAGGACAATCTTATTTTTATTAAACTCATGGAAAATGAATTTACTAAGGAAATGGTGCAAATCATTACAAAAGCATTAAGAAGTAATAGCATCTTATCAAGGCTGGAATTATATAAGCTCATTTCTAATAAAGCAGAAAATGAAGATATTATAAACTTTTGCAATACAGAATCTTAGTCTAGGAAAGGAATAAGGAACCATGAGTGAAAAAAGAAATAGAAAAAATGGAGCAATAATTTTAGTAAGCGGTATTTTGCTTTCTGTACTATTTATTGCCCTGGGCTATTGGCTAACTGCAATAATTGGATTAATGATTGATAAGTCAGTCGATTTTTTAACCGGATTTTGTATGGTATTAGATAATCCATTTGACAAATATTTCAATGATTTCACACCTGTAGGAATAGTGTTGGGATTTATCATAGCAGAAGCTCTCTTTTTTTTCTTAATTGTTAGAAATAGAAAAAGTGAAGATATTCTTGATGAAAATGAGTATGCGCCAGATGTCATAGACATTGCAAATAAAGCTGGAATGGATTATACAGACAGTAAAAAAAATTCTCAAGTAACAGATAAAGAATTATTTGCAAAGGCTTCAGTAAAAAAATCGGAAGAACTGGGAGATATAGATTATATTCAGCCCGATGTAGGAGTAAATGAAGAGGCAAAAAATGAGAAAAATATTAACGAAGAACAGGAAAAGGAGCAGGAAGAATTATCATTTGATGATGCAGTTGTAACAGATTTATTGAATGATTATGATTTATCGCAAATTGCGGCTATGCTGCAGATAAAAAAGTACATTGAAATTAACGATGTTACTTTATTAAGAAAAATGTTTAAGCCACAGATGGTGGCCAGTGATATTACTTCCTATATTGAAATGTTTTATGAATGAGAGGTTTATGTATGAATAATGTGGTTATGGGTGGTCGTATTTGTACGATTCCCAAAATAAGAGTTTTACAGTTAGGAGATAAACCAGTAAGTGTGTGTACCTTCACAATAGCAATAAGTGATGCAAAATTCGAGACGGAAATAACAAAGGATATGTACACAGAAGGTTCGATTGATTATGTAGAGTGTATTTCTTTTGATGATGCTGCAAGTAAAATAAATCAATATTTTGCAAAAGGTTTTAAAATTATATGTTCTGGAAAAATAAAAAATCATTATTTTGAAGATGCAAATTGTACAAAGCATTTTACACAAGTACTTATGGTTAATCATGCGGAATTTGGTGATACAGAAGCCGTGTTTAACAAGTATTCAGATAAGAAAAAAGCACCAGAATTATCAATAGTATCTGATTTAAAAGAAATTGATCTTCTGTTTCAGAAAGTATGTAGTCATGGTTATCTTTGCATTGATGAAGATGACTATTTTAAATTAGCAATGAACAATATTTAAAGAATTTATTTGATTATCAAGGAGGCATGAGAAATGTCATCAGATACACAGAAAGCACCAAGCATACAAATGACATTGCGAGATTATTTTATGGATATTGACCAGTTTACAATAAAGGAAGCTGAGGAAGTTGTTAAGCAGGTTAAGGAAGTAAAAACACCGAGTGTACGTGCCAGGGTATATGAAGGAATAGATGCTGGAATCTTTGAACGTATTGATAAAGGTGTATATAGCGTAAAACGAGAACACAATGGTGTTGAAAATAACTGTCTTTTGATTAATGGTGATGGTAGAAATCTATCAATGATTGAGGATAATAGTATCGATGCATTGGTTACGGATCATCCTTATAAATTAGATAAATCTTTGAAGGGTGGCAATAGAAATTTTGCAGAATATGAATCATTTTTATATACCCAAAAGGACTTTGATGAGAAAGCAAGAGTCCTTAAGCCAGGATGCTTTTTAGTAGAATTTCTTCCCGAAGAAAATGCAGATAACTATAAATATATTTATCAAGTCAAAGAAATGGCTGCCAATGCAGGATTAGAGTACTATTCAACTGTACCATGGAAAAAAGGAGATTTTGTTGCTAATACGGGGCGTAAAGCAAAGAATACGGAGCAGGTAGTGATGTTCTGTAAAGGAAAAGCACGAGAACTTAAGTTGGATGCAAAGAAAAATAAAGCAATGATTAGCGAAATGATGATATACCATTTTGAAGAAGATTATAATTCATTAATTCCACCTGAAAATGAAGAGGAAGATGTTATTGAATTTGAGTTTCTTATTAAAACAGATGATTATGATGACGTTAGCAGAGAAATGGATAAAGCGTATATGGATTGGATGGGAGGATGTAAGGATTCAATATTATATGAAGTAGATACTGTCCCAGATGATTTATCACAGATTCCTATTGGCGATTATATTTGTATGTGGCTTGATAAGTGCCACATAACATATTTTGATGTGACAGGGAAATATGGAAATCTTGACTATGAACAGCTTAGTGATTCTAAATTTTTGGAAATGACACTTGAAATTCTCAAAGAAGGACATCCTGAAGCATTAAATTATATGTCTGGTACAAATGGTATGCTTCCAACTGTCTTTGACATAGATCAAGTACCTAAGAATAGCAAGATACATCAGGCGGAAAAGCCAGTAGAACTTTTAGAACAGATAATAACTTTTATAAGTAACCCAAATGAAAAGATATTGGATCAGTTTTGTGGTAGTGGTGTATTAGGAGAAGCTGCACTTAACACAGGGAGAGACAGCATAATTATTGAGAAAAATGTTGATACATTTAATAATGCGTGTGAGCGTGTAAATAAGGCAAGACATAGATAGTGTAAAGAATTAGAAATAACGTTATTTGTGAAATTGTTTTATTGAAATCAACAGATTCTGAAAAATGTAATATTTTACACTAACAAATGGACAAACAAAAAGATTTACTATATATATGTAACAACAAATAGCTTAATCATACTAAGGAGGTATTGCAAGTGGGTGAAGATTTAACATTCGTTACTATTGAACTAAGTAAGAAACAGGTTAATCTTGAAAATTTAGTTCACAATGATAAGACGGGGAAGGATTATGCAAGAGTGGTAGCTCCTGGTGGTGGAAGCTATATGTATCCTATTGATAGTATTAAGGTAAAAGCTGATAATCCGGAAAGAGTATATTTTGTACGTCCAGAAGGAACAGAAATTAATGCTTCATATAGAAATGAGGATGCGGCGGAAGACGCAGCAAAGGAAGACAAATATTTCACCAAGACATGGAAAATCGAGGAATTAAAAGAGGCATATGAAGTAGAAAGAAAAACATATGCAGAAAATCATGGATTTGTAAATATGGAAGTTCCTACCAATTGGGGAAAACATTTTTCATCAGAAAATGGTTCCTTTGTATCCATTTCTATTCCAATCACTGAAAATGGGAATGATTCCTATCATAGTTTTGTTATTCCATTTGATAGATTTAAAGAATCTGACAAGAATCCAGGAATGAGTTATTTTGGATTTCCTAAAAAGAAAATGGATACAACAGATGATTATATGGTAAAGCTGAAAAACAGTGTAAAAACAGATGATGGATATGTTGACAATTTTAAAACAGTTAGTAGTACAGAATTAAAAGAATACGTTAAAAAAGCAGTTGAAAGAAGCAGCGTAAAGGATCTGTTTGTGTCTACACAGATATCCGAAAAACTGGTAAGGGCATTTAGCAGTAAAGAGGGAAAAGCATTATATGGAATTTCTATTCCGACAACAGATGAAAGCACAAATGAAACTGTTTTTTATGAAATTGTAGTTCCATCAGAGCGAGTAAATGCTATTCCAGATTCCAATCTGGTACAGCTTTCATTGTTCAAAAATGGACCAGATGGAAAAACATATAATCATACAGCAAAGAGATCTATTGCTGACGGAAATGGCGGATACGATAATCTTACTGAAACAATGACATCCGAGGACGTTATTGCAAAATTCGAGGAATCAAAAGCAAAATGGTTACAGAACAATGCAGATCATTCACTTGCGGATGAGGTAGCAAATGAAGAAAATCCCTTTCATAAGCAGGGTGTGGGAAGATAAGAGAGGTAAATATGAAGATATCAGATATGACAATTGATGATCTGTCAGAAAGATTGATTCTTGCTGTTATCAATTATAACGATAGTGCTGAAAGGCTTTTAAATTTTCCTCATATTCGTAAGGGCAGCTTTGCTGTCCTTACACAATTATGTATGGGAGATAAAAATATCAATGGAATGTATACAACTTGTTTAACAGTAACCAATGATATGTTAAATGGATGGAACATAAGTAAAGAAGATATGTTTGATATGGCAACAACAAATTCAAAAAATCTTTTTCCAGCCATTTCGGAACCGGTAGTGAGTTTCCTTTCTGGAGAAGGGGTACAGAAATTTTTGGACGATAATTTTGACTTTTCTAAAATTGTAGTATTGTCGAACAAAAGTTTCTACAACGGAGTAGCCACTATCTTTTATGAATCAGATGCATTAGAAAAAATTTCAAAGGCATTAGATTCAAATAAAATATATATTATGGCATCAAGTGTCAATCATATGTATTGTATACCAGAAAATGCAGGATTAAACGAAAAAGAATTACAAAATATATTCAAGGAATTGTCTGGTGCAGTAGAAGAAAATGAAAAAATATGTGATTCAATTTTGACATATGATTCAGCACAAAAGAGAATAAGTGAAACAGAAGGCCAATCTTATAACTTATCATTAAGAACAGAACAACATACTATTCAAAACAATCATAGATAATGGAGGAAAAAGTAATGGATTATGTGTGCAAAAATTATCAGATCACAAAAGAGAAAGAGACGGATCGAACTGCTACATTGGCAGCATATGGAACATTGTATGCAAAAAAGAAAGCAGAAGTATCACGAAATGCATCAAAGGAGGGTACAAAGAATGCTTAGTTATGATGAATTTTTGGAGTATGTAAAAACACATATATCTGAATTTCTTCCGGAAGAATTCAAGTCTTCTAAAGTAGACATTATTCCAGTGAAGAAAAATAATGAAACTGTGGACGGAATTACTATTAAACCGGAGAATGTCAATATTGCACCTACAATTTATTTAAAAGATTTATTTCTTTCTTATGAAAATGAAGATGCAACATTAGCGATTATTATGACTAGAATTGCAACAACTTTTACGGACAATGCTATAACACAGTCATTTGACTTGGATTATATCAGAGATTTTGAAAATGTATCAGGTAGAATTATACCTAAAGTAGTCGGAACTGAAAATAATGATGAGTATTTGTCGGATAAGATATATACAGTTAAAGCGGATCTGGCAGTTACATATGCAATTCTACTTGATTCAAAAGACGAAGGCACTCAAACCATAGCTATTACAAAGGCAATGGCTGAAATATGGGGAACTTCAGCAGAAGTACTTGAACATACTGCAAAAGGCAACCTGGAGGCACTTATGCCATATTCATTTATGGGAATGACACAGGTGATGACAGAAATAATGGGAAAAGAAAATGCAGAAATGATGGGAATTATACCAGTTGAGTTAGAAGATGAAACAATGTTTGTACTTACAAATCAACAGAAACTCAATGGAGCTGCTGAATTAATGAATGAAAAAGCTATGGATAAGGTACTTGAAACAATACAGTCAGATTTTTATATCTTGCCATCCTCTACACATGAAGTGCTGTGTGTAAAAGCTACTGATGATATGGATATCCCAACACTGGAAGCAATGGTACAGGAAGTAAATGAAACTCAGGTCGAACCACAGGACAGACTATCAGAGCATGTTTATAAATATGATTATGCCAGACATGAACTATACCGTGCAGATCAGGAAAAACAGAGACAGGAAGAGCTTCAGGCTAGTCAAATAAGAAATGGAGCAGGCAGATAATAAAAATCATTGCAGGCGCTGATTACTCTTAAACAATGAGTATTTCAGCGCCTTTTTTGGAGGGTATTTCATGAAGAGGATAATTATTGCAGAGAAGCCATCAGTGGCGCAGGAATATGCAAAAGTATTAAAAGTAAATAGTAATGCTAACTCAGGGTATATGGAAAACAATGATTGGATTGTTACGTGGACAGTAGGACATCTTGTTACACTTTCTTATCCAGAAAAGTATGATGTAGCTTTAAAAGAATGGAAATTAGAAACATTACCTTTTATACCAGATAAATTTCGTTATGAAACGATTTCCACTACAATAAAGCAATTTAATATTGTGAAATCATTGTATAACAGAAATGACATTTCAGCTATTTATTATGCAGGTGATGCAGGGCGAGAAGGTCTTTATATCCAAATGCTTGTGCGGATGCTGGCAGGACATAACTCATCTGCAGAAGAAAGAATAGTATGGATAGATTCACAGACTGAGGATGAAATTTTAAGAGGTATTGCAGAAGCAAAATCTATTAAAGAATATGAAAATATGTCTGATGCAGGCTATATGAGAGCTATTGCAGATTTTTTAATTGGTATAAATTTTTCCAGACTATTATCAGTGTTGTACTCGACAATGCTAAATACTGGATCGGGACAAAAGAAGCACGTACCTATTTCTGTAGGACGTGTTATGACATGTGTATTAGGTATGATTGTAAAACGTGAACGTGAAATAAGAAAATTCAAAGTCAAAGACTTTTTCAGAATAAAAGCAATTATGAGCGTTGCCGGAAACGAAATAGAGGGAGAATGGAGAGTAACAGAAGAAAGTGCATATTACAATTCTCCTAAATTATATTCTGAATTTGGTTTTAACCAGGAAAAAGATGCATTGGAACTTATAGATAGTTTGGAAAACAAAATAGTTATTAAATCATTGGAAAAACGTATTGAAAAGAAAAATGCACCTTTATTATTCAATTTAGCAGAGCTACAAAGTGAATGTACGAAAGTGTTACATATTTCACCATCTGAAACTCTTTCAATAGCTCAATCATTATATGAAAAAAAAATTACTACATATCCGAGAACAGATGCGAGAGTAATATCATCGGCTGTAGCAAAAGAGATAAAAAAGAATCTTATAGGATTGAAAAATGGATCTTTTTCCTCTTTTGTAGAACATATAGAAGCACGGAATTATCATATAGAAGGAAAATACATCGATGATAGTAAGATAACAGATCACTATGCTATCATTCCAACAGGTCGAGTAGTAAAAGAACTGACACAAAGAGAAAAATCAGTTTATGAAATGATCGTACGCAGATTTTTGGCAGTGTTTTATCCGGCTGCTGAATTTGAACACATCAAATTTGAGGCAATGGCAAATAAAGAATTATTTGTAGGTATGAGTAAAGTATTATTAAGTGCAGGATTTTATGAAGTACTTGGAATGCCAGAAGATATATCAGTGCAAAAGGATAATGCAACTAATATATCAATGCTTTGCAAAGGAAATACATACGAAGCAGCATTTACTACTAAAAAGGGTGCTACAGCTCCACCCAAAAGGTATACCTCTGGTTCTATGGTATTAGCAATGGAAAATGCGGGGAATCTTATTGAAGATGATGAGTTAAGGGAGCAAATAAAATCAAATGGAATAGGTACTAGTGCGACCAGGGCAGAAATTATAGAAAAACTTATTCGGTTAAACTATATTAACTTGAATGCATCAAAGCAGATTCTCACACCGACAAATTTTGGAGAAATGGTCTATGAAGTGGTAGATTTGTCTATACCTGACTTGTTATCACCAGAAATTACAGCAGAATGGGAAATGAACCTAGAAAAAATATCAGAAGGAAGCATTTCCCGAAAAGTATTTGAAGCAGAGTTTTATGAATATATAAGAAAAAAATGTGATGATATTAAGCAAAGTGGAATAAGTAACAGGGACCAGGTTAAACAGAAAATCTATTCACTTGCAACAAACTATATTCAAACAGAATATAAAGAATTTGATGCATGGAATACAAAAATCAAATGTCCTTTATGTGGAAAAGAAGTAGAAACAACTGCATGGGGATTTAAGTGTAAGGCAAATATCAGTAAAAACGAGGGATGCAATTTTTCGGTTGGTGGTGATGTAGTAGGGCATCGGTTATTGACTAATGAATTAGCAACATTATTAAACAAAGGAAAAGTAGGACCGTTTTATGATTTTATATCTCAGAAAAACAAGCCTTTCGCAGCATATCTTACATGGAATGATTCAATTAAAAAAATTGAATTTGAAGTGACGAATATGCCCTGGGAAAATACAAAATACAAATGTCCGGTATGTGGTAAAAAGATTCAGAAGCAAGGTAACTATTTTAAATGTGAGGACTATATAGATCGAGAAAGTGGGTGCAGTTTTTGGATAGGAAAAATTGCAGGAAAGACAATCTCTGAAAAAATACTGGAACAATTGCTAACGGTCAGACAAACAGATTTGTTGAGTGGATTTAAAAATAAGGAAGGTACAAAGTTTGATGCATTTCTTATCCTGGATAAAGATATTTTAATTAAATTTAAATTTCCTGAAAAAGAAGATCTTAGAACAGATTATTATTGCCCTATATGTAATGGACGAATTCTTGCTACAAGTTATGGATTCAAATGTGAAAATTATAAATCTCAGGAAAAACGGATAGCGGAAAAAGATGGATGTTCTTTTTTGGCAGGGAATTTTATGGGACATACAATTAAGGAAAAGGAATTAAAAGCAATTCTCGGTGGTATGGAAACAGATCTTATTTCATTCAAAAATAGTGAAAAAGTACCTTTTGATGCACATTTAAAGTGGAATGCGTCAGAAAAAAGAATTGAGTTAGTTTTTGATGAAAACAAACCGATTGAAATAGGTGTAAAATGTCCTATTTGTGGGAATCCCTTATTAAAAAATAAATTTGGTTATTGTTGTAGTAAGAGAGTAAATAAAACAGAAGGCTGTCAATTTTATCTGGGTGCTATTGCAGGAGTAATGCTAGATGAAATACAGCTAAGAAAACTATTAGAACTTGGAAAAACAGATTTGATTGAAGGATTTAAGCCAAAAGAAAAAGGTAAAAAGCCATTTTCAGCATATTTGAAATGGAATAGTGAACTTAAAACTATTGGATTTGAATTTCCAGGACGAGAAGAAAGCAGAGAACTTTCATCGTATTCATGCCCAATTTGTTCTAAAAAACTATATAAAGGTAAATCTAGTTACTATTGTGAATGTGGATTTAGTCTGAATACAACGATTGCATCAGTACCAGTAGCGGATAACCAGATACAGAAGCTGCTCATATATGGAAAATCAGATGTTATCAATGGATTCTTTAGTCCAAAAACAAGAAAATTATTTAGTGCCAATCTAGTTATAGATAAAGAAGCGAAGAAAGTAGGATTTTTATTTCCTGAGAAACCAAAAGATGGAGGAGAACAGTATTGAGAATAGAAAATCTTGAAAAAAGTGTCAGTGAAACAATACAGTCTTTAAATACAAATGAAGCATTTTACGATTTTGTGAAGTTTTGTGGCATGGGCAATATTTATCAAATGACAATAGAAAATATATTTGCAGTTTATAATCAAAAGCCGGATGCAACATTTATCTCGGGTTTTGACGGGTGGAAGAAGATGGGACGCTTTCCAATGCAGAATACAGGTATTGCAGTTTATCCCTTTGATATGTCAACTCCATATGCAAATTATTCTGATTTTATTTTTGATATAAGTGATACTAAAGGAAGAGAAATCAAAACATGGACTATGACACCAGAGATTATGGACAATCTTATGGCGTTATATCGTAAATCGAAAAAGGGAAAAGAAGATAACCTGGAATATTTATATGGTTTGTTATTTGATGAGATAACAAATTATTCGCTGAATTATGATAAAGATTTATGGTTTGATGATGATATTGAAAAGCGCTGGAACATACACAGACTGATTACTGATTGCAGTTTAAAGATACTGTGTACTAGATGTAATCTTGATTATTCTATGAAAGAAGATACCGCTGTTTGCTATGAGCAGTATTTTGTGAATGAAGATGGTAGTGTAAATGCTGAATTTTTATCAAAATGTATGAAAGCAGTTCAACTTAATTCTTGTAAGGAATTGAGATTTATATCACAGTTTGTGATTAACGAGAAAAGGAGAATAAAAAATGATCAACGATTTAATCATGGAAATGGAAGTGATAACAGACAATCAAACAGTGCAGAGCAAGGAACAGAAGAAAATGGAGAATCTGACCGAAGAGGAAGCGTTGAGGGAGTTGGGGTTGCAGAGGGTGGAATTATACCAGGGGATGGAAAAAATCTTATCCCAAAGACCAATGTGGGCCAGAATGATAGCGGAATATCTGATAACAAATTATCCGGAACAGATACCAATTCTATTGAACAACGGTCAGATGGAGAGTCTGTTGGATCAGCGAGTGAAGGAAGCGAAAGAAAAATTCGAGATAATGCAGGAGAGCCAACAGAAAAAACAGAATATATGGGAAATGGACTTCCTGAACAGAATGAAGGCGGAAACGACAATCTCGGAGCAGATAATGGAAGTAGTGAGACAGGAGATACTTTACAGACCTCTGACATTTTAGCTGCAGAAGAATCACAAAATGAGAATAGTCAAATTGATTTATTCAGCTATATGAAAAATAGAAGTAATATTGATGTAGCAGCTGGGAATATTGATGTGGCAGAACATTTTGAAATCCGGAGAACAGATATTTCTAATCGCTTTTCTAATGAACTTATTGATCGGATTCTTTGTGCGGGTGCATCAGGCTATGAACTGGGGGCTAAATATGCGGTCTTTAATTTCTATGCTACACATTGGGACGATATTGTAATTGATGATGCGATTGATACCATTAAAAGGCATTATAGGGGGGCAGCATTAGGATTTACAGTGGACAGAAGGGATATTAGTGTTTTTTATGATAAAGAAAGAGGTATGCTGCTTTCGTATGGAAAAGAAAGTAGAGATAATCCAACTATGGAAATCTCATGGGAGGATGTGGAAAGCAGAGTTTATACATTAATTGAAGAAAATAGGTACCTAGATGCACCAACAGAAATATTAGCAGCTAAATATGATGAAAACACAACCATTACAGATATACTTTATTACTTTTTTGATGGATTTGATAGAGAAAAGTATGAACTACCAGAGCCTTTAAAAACAACAGGACATATTTTTCCATCTGCGGAAGACTCTATGAGATCATATATACAAGATCCGAATAAATCTGTAGAGATTTTATCATATGCAAAAGAATTGTGGAAAAGGTACAAAGCAGGGGAATTGGATATAGGGTGGAGATATGCGTGTAAATATGAACGTGTTGAGCATTTAGAGGCATATTTAAGTGGTAGACACCAATTTGATTTACCGGATAATTTGGATATTCTTGTACCAACATTTGTGACAAATGATGCGTTGGATGAATCTATTCGTCTCTTTGGAACAAGTATCTATGAGGTGCGTTTCCGTAGAGAAATATTCGAAGCATCAGAAGACGGAACAAATGTAAAACAAGTGATTGCACTTTTAAAATCTCATTTTGGAATAGGTGGAGGAGGATATCAGGGTTACAATTATGATTATGATGCAAAGGGATATAAAATCACTATTGGAAAAAGACAAAAAGCAGAAGATATTATAGAAAGAAATTTCACTTATTCTGAAATTGCGCAGCGTCTTTGCAACTATGTGAAAGCTGACAAATTATTTCTTGCGGGAGAAAAAGAAACATATCCACAGTGGAAACAGGATAAAGATGAAAGGATTTTAGCTTATCACAACTTTAACCAGGAACTAGAAATAGAAAGAAATTCTAATTATGATATTGTCCAAGGATCGGATAGAAGGGAATTGTTGGAGGCACTTGGAACGGTTTTTCTTCAAAACGACACTATTTTTACTTCGGATGTACTAGCTTATTTATCTGATACTCAGATTACTAAAGAGGAAAAAGAAACGTATTTGCATGAACTGTTTAAAATGAATGAAGATAAAACATATTATCTGAAAGGATATGATTATTACAGATACGGAATAAATTATAGTGTCCAAACACGATTCAATGCAAATGTATTGGATGTGCACTGTTTCCCGTCAAACTACATAGAAACTGACAGATGGCTAGGATATAGTAATTATATGAGTGTAACATTTGAGGAATTTACACTTACAATTATGCTTGCATTAGCAAATAAATTCGAGAATGTTTCACTTAGTGAAATAGCCACAACGGAAGAAGGGGAAGAAACTGTATCAGATATCAATATCAATAATACGGTATCTGGAAGAATAGATCTGACAGAAGAAAAATTAGAGGAAACATTAGATGAAGAACAAAATAATTCTATTGACCAATCAGAAAATGTAAAAATTGAGCCAGTAGAATCGCTTGTACCGGAAAATGATCATATTCAGAATAATACTGGAATTGATTTTTCCTATTCGTCTGACTGGGAAGCGTTAACTGGAGACAGCTATAAACGTGGAAGTGGAAATATAGAAGCCATAAATACATTAAAAACTGTTGAAAGTGAAGGACGTCCTGCAACAGCGGAAGAACAACTGAAAATGAGTCATTATTTAGGATGGGGAGGATTACCAGACTGGTTTGACAGTAATAAAGCAAATTATAATACTCTGAAAAATGCTTTGACGGATGAAGAGTATAAAGCAGCTAGATCAACGGTAACGGATGCCTTTTATACACCTAAGATAGTGCTGGATTCCATTTATAAGGCACTCAGGCAGTTTGGGTTTAACGGAGGTAATATTTTAGAGCCATCGATGGGCATAGGAAATTTCTATGGTGCAATTCCACAGGAAATAAAAGAAAAAAGTAGCCTATATGGTGTAGAGATTGATTCCATATCTGGGCGAATTGCCAAACTTCTTTATCCTAATTGTAATATTCAAATTTCAGGTATTGAAAATGCATATTTACCACATAATTTTTTTGACTGCGTGATTGGAAATGTACCTTTTGGAGAATATAAAGTTAATGATAAGAAGTTTAATAAGGAAAACTTTTTGATTCATGATTACTTTTTTGCAAAGGCATTGGATTTGTGCACTCCTGGTGGTTTGATTTGTTTTATTACATCAAAAGGAACATTGGATAAGAAGAATGGAAATGTACGTAAGTATATTTCTGAAAAAGCAGATTTTGTCGGAGCAATTAGATTACCCAATACAACATTTGCAGATTCTGCAAATACAGAAGCAACAAGTGATATTATTTTCCTTAAAAAGAAGATAGTGCCTACATTGGTAGAGCAGGAATTTGAATCTGTTGAAATGGAAAGTGAAAATATACCACTTAACAGCTATTATGTGTCTCATCCAGATATGATGTTAGGACATATGAAAGCTGATACTAGCAGATTTGGACCAGATAGGGCAATTACGTATCTTGTTCCAAATTTAGATAGTGATTTAGAACGTGATTTAGGTACTGCCATTTCTAAGTTGCCAAGTAATATTTATGAACCAATTATTCATGAAAATAGTGTACTTCCATCAGAAAATGTGGAAGTTAGTATTCCTGCAGAACCGGATGTAAAAAATTATACCTATGTTGTAATTGATAATAATTTGTATATGCGTGAAAATTCTCGAATGATACTTCAGCAACACTTTTCGGAAAAGCAAAGAAGTTTAGTTGTTTCATTATGTGCAATTCGGGATTCATTACATAAGGTTATTGATATACAGCTTAATAACATCAGTGATTACGAGCTGAAAAACGCACAACTAGAGCTGAATGAGTTGTATGATCAGTTTGTAACACAATTTGGATATATCAACGAAAAAGATGCAAAGAGAGCATTTTGTGATGATGTAGAATATCCACTTTTATGTGCATTGGAAAACATGGTGGATGAAAAATATGAAAAAGCAAAGATCTTTTCTGAACAAACGATACATCCACGCATAGAAAAAAGATCTGTGGATACTGCGATAGAGGCATTAAATATTACAATTGCAGATTACGGATATGTAAATATGAAAAACATATTGTCTTTATATACAGTGCCTTTTGAACAGTTGTTAGAAGAACTTAGAGGAGAAATTTATCTTAATCCAGATAAAGCAGATAACAATGATTCTTATATTGGTTATGAGACCAAAGAAGAGTATTTGTCTGGAGATGTGAGAACTAAAATAGCATCTGCTAAAGTTGCGGCATTAGATGATGATAGGTATAAGGAAAATATAAAAGCACTTACAACAGTTATTCCACCTGATTTAAATGCTACAGACATAGAAATAAAGATAGGTTCCAATTGGATTAGCCCCCAAGATTATGAAAAATTTATATATGAAAAATTTGGTGTAAAGGAATGGCAGAAAAGAAATATTTTTTTAGAATATAATTCACTTGTAAATACCTATTTTATTCAATCAAAAAATACGTGTACTTCTGTAGAAAATACCAGTGCTTATGGTACGGACAGAATGACTGCATTAGAAATTTTTGAGAATCTTTTAAATTTAAGACAGATTACAGTTAGAGATAGAATAGATGATCCAAACGGTGGGTATAGATATGTGCCAAACCAACAAGCAACTATGTTAGTACGTGCAAAGGCAGAAATCATAAAGGAAGAATTTTCAGATTGGTTATTTGTAGATTTGGAGAGAAGGGAAAAATATGTAAGAATTTATAATGACAAATTTAATAATATAAAATTACGTGAGTATGATGGCAGTTTCTTGACGTTACCAGGTATGAATCCTGATATTGAATTGCGCCCACATCAAAAAAATGCTATTGCAAGAATAATTAGAGGAGGAAATACTTTGTTGGCCCATTGCGTAGGTGCAGGTAAATCGTATGAAATGGCGGCAAGTGCAATGGAATTGAAACGATTAGGATTGGCAAATAAACCAATGATTGTAGTACCGAACCATTTAACAGGTCAGATGGCATCCGAGTTTTTGACACTGTATCCTTCTGCGAATATATTACTTACAACGAAAAAAGATTTTGAAAAAAATAGCCGTAAAAGATTTATTAGTAAAATTTCAACAGGGGAGTACGATGCTATTATTATTGGTCACTCTCAATTTGAAAAAATTCCAATTTCAAAGGAACGTCAACAGGAAAATATTGAGAGAGAAATAGATGAAGTACAAAGTTTTATTGCATCTCTTAAATATGAGAAGAATGAAACATGGTCTGTTAAGCAGATGGAAGCACAGGAGAAGCAATTACGTACCAAGCTAGAAATATTATCAAATGAAGATTATAAAGATAATGTAATTACTTTTGAGGAGCTTGGTGTAGATTGCCTTATGATTGATGAAGCACATAATTACAAAAATTTGAGTTTTACAACAAAAATCAGCAGGGTGGCGGGTATTAATCCTAATGGAAGTAATAAATCGTATGATCTTTTACAGAAAGTTCAATATATTAACGAACTTAATCCAGGTAGAAATGTGGTATTTGCAACAGGAACACCTATTTCAAATACAATGTGTGAAATGTATTTAATGCAGAAATACTTGCAGGCAGATTTATTAAAAAGTAAAGGTATCTATCATTTTGATGCGTGGGCTGCAAACTTTGGTGAAACAGTAACAGCTATGGAACTTTCACCAGAAGGAAAAGGGTATCGTGAAAAAACAAGATTTGGTAGATTTACAAATCTTCCGGAGCTGGTCACGATGTTCCGTATGTGCGCAGATGTACAAATGCAAGAGAATTTACCTTATTTAGATATTCCTTCTTTGATAGATAATAAACATACAATAGTGGAATCAGAACCAAATGATGAAATTAAAGCATATGTAGATACATTTGTAGAACGTGCTGCAGCAATCAGAAATGGCACAGTAGATCCCTCTATTGATAATATGCTTAAAATCTGTCATGATGCAAAATTAGTATCTACTGATATTCGTATGCTGAATGAAGAGGGTATTCCTGACATGGATAGTAAATTATATAAATGTGTGGATCGGGTATATTCTATATGGCTCAAATCTAAAGATAATAAAGGTACACAGGCAATTTTTTCTGATATAGGGGTACCAAATGGAAACAAGGGATTTAATGTATATAATTTTATCAAAAAAGAATTGGTAAAAAAAGGTGTTCCAGCGGAGGAAGTCTGTTTTATCCATGATGCAAAAAATGATAAAGACAGGGATGATATGTTTCAAGATTTGAGAAATGGGGTGAAACGTATAATTATTGGTTCTACAGAAAAAATGGGTACTGGTACAAATATTCAAACTAGATTGTGCGCATTACATGAAATAGATGTTCCATGGAGACCATCTGATGTAGAGCAAAGAGAAGGACGTATTTTAAGACAAGGAAATATGTATAAAGAAGTACGCATTTTAAGATATGTAACGAAAGGAACTTTTGATGCATATAATTGGAGTATTATTGAAAACAAGCAGAAATTTATTTCACAGGTTATGACAGGCGGCGATGTGGCAAGAAGTTGTACTGATGTAGATGAAGCGGTACTTAATTATGCGGAAATGAAAGCGATTGCATCAGGAAATCCTTTGATTAAGGAAAAGATGGAAGTAGATACAGAAGTAACAAAATTACAACTAATAAAAAAGAGTTTTATATCTAACAAATACAAGCTGGAAAGAGATGTATATAATGTGCTTCCAGAACGAATGGAACGTAACAAAGAAATTATTGATAAAATTGCAGAAGATATATCCGTGAGGAATAGTTCTCCATTGTATAGTTCACAGGCACAAACAAGTATTCTTTTGAGTGAAGGCAATTCAGAACAGGATAAAGATGTATCACCATTTACTATAACATTTAATAATCATGTGATTACAGACAGAAAAAAAGCAGGTGAGTTAATTCAAAATATGTTTCAAAAAACACCAGCGGATGGAATCCTTATAAATTTTGCAGA
The DNA here is from genome assembly GCA_028694115.1 of Lachnospiraceae bacterium. The sequence goes on along the minus strand of JAQUUB010000017.1, from coordinate 14,354 downwards.
ATACGCAGGATTCAAAATTGGAATCTGTAAAAATCTTTCTATGTTTGGTAATCAGATTGAAAAAAATATTGTGGTATCAGGTAAATCACGATATAAAATTGATGTGTCTGATGGAGAAACAACGGATATTGGATATGTGATGAAAATCCAAAATTGTGTGAAGAAGATTGATGCAGTGATGGAGCAATACCAACATAAACTGGAAGAGGTAGAAGATGCAATTAAATCTTCTAAAAAGGAACTAGAAAAGCCTTTTTCAAAAGAATCAGAATTGACAGCATTATTGAATAGGCAGGCAGAGTTAAACGAGCTGTTAATAGAACAGTCTAAAGAAGATGAAAAACAAGAACAATCGGTAGACGAAAATATTACTTTACAACAGCGAAAAAGATTTGCAATATAACGTATTCCCCCAAAGTAAGATTGTACTATTAATCTTACTTTGGGGGGTTTATACACTATATATTGTATTGAAGTGTATTGAAATGAGAGAAATAAAGAATTTATGCAATATTTTTGACAAACAGAAACTATCGTGCTACAATATTACTGGTAATAAAGTATAAATTTACAGTAATATTCGAGGTGGGTTTATGGATGCATTGAAAAATATTATGCAAGAGGAAGATGAATGTGAAATTGTTCCGGTAAAAAAAAGAAATCAAACAACAATGAATAATACATACATGACATCGGATTTAATTAACACTGCCATTTATGATGAAAAGTTAATGGATAATATTATGGTAGGTATTGCACAAAACATCTGGATTGAAATGGATAAGCAGGGAATGAGTGCCAGGGGGTTGGCAGATCTATCAGGAGTAAATTATAGCGGACTGAGTAAAATATTTAATAATAAAGCTAGAATAGGTCTATCTTCGGTAATAAAGATTTCGGCAGCTTTGCATGTAAGTCCAAGTGAAGTATTTCCTTATGATGTAAATAAGAGAAAAACGAATGGACAACGATTTGATGAGATTACTAAAGGTATGGATACGGAAAGTATCAATTATTTATTGGATATGGCGGCGGGATATTCAAAACTAAGGCATTCTCGCAAATAAAGGATTTTGTATAAGCAAAATATAAAGGTGGACTTTGTTCCACCTTTTTTTCTTGCTTAAAATCAACATTTATGTGTGTGGTTTTGATTTTTTACTAACATTCTTTCATAAGAAATATATTAAAATTTCTTTATCCTAAAAATTTTATGAGGTGATGTTATGGATGAAAATGAAAAAAGCAATATCAAACTAAGGTTATTTGTTGATATGGATGGAACATTATCTGAATTTAAAGTGGTAGATACGTTAGAAAAACTATATGAAGAAAATTATTTTTTAAAGCTTAAGCCACAGCAAAATATAGTTGATTCAATACGTAACATAGTACTTCATAAATCAGAAATAGAAGTATATGTATTATCAGCAGTATTAACGGACAGTAAATATGCCAAAAATGAAAAAAATGAATGGCTGGATATATATCTTCCTGAAATTGATAGGAAACATAGGATATATCTTCCATGTGGAGAAGATAAAAGTGAATATATTAAAGATTTTTATGGGGGCATTCGTCAGACGGATTATTTGTTGGATGATTATTCTAAGAATCTACATGCATGGGAACCGCCAGCTAAAGGAATTAAACTTATGAATGGCATAAACGGAAAAAATGGCACATGGCAGAATGAAAGATTATCTATTGAAAAGAGTACATCAGAATTTACTGAGTGTCTTTTGAAAATTATGCATGGAAATGATTCATACAGGGATAACGGACCCGACTATGTAAAAGCAGAGGTACACAGGAGGGGTGGAAGATGAGTAAAGGGGAATCTCTGGAATATGAAAAGATTCTATCCATATATAAAGAAACTGTAATAGTAAGACTGAGGGGAATGTTTTATAGCACATTTGAAGATTCAGCATTTGTACTTTCTTTACTGACAGGCTACAAGGTAAAAAGAACATCTCAAAATGCAATGTGTAAATGCGGTTATCCAGAGACAGCCTATGATAAGGTATTGGATTTGCTAAAAAAGAATCATGTAAATTATGTGATTTACAAGGGTGCTGAAATCATAGAAAAAGAAATTTTTGAAGATAATCATTATAACAGCTTGTTAAAAGAGTTTGATATGGATGTAATTGAGGTGCTTGATGCAAAGGGAAAAGGAAAGATCATCTCAAAGGAAAACAAAGGCATTTGTGATAATAGTAATGTAACTATAACAACATTTAACTGTCCTAATCAGATAGCAGAAGAAATAGAAAATCTATACAAAGAACATATAAATTTTTATGGGATAGCAGTATATCCCAAAGATGTATTTATTTCTACTTTATTGATGAAAGGGGTAAGAGAATACAAAAAAGAAAACTCTGATTATAAACATGATTGATAGAAGTGAAAGGAAAAATATGATTGGCAAAAGAATAATTAGAATTTGCGCACCACCAGCAGGAAGGAGTCCGTATGACTGATGAAGAACAAGCAGTGATTAAATCTAAAAGAAAACCATATAACGGTAGAATAAGAGGAGATTCATTTGATGTTATTCATAGATGTCAAGCATTTGCATCAGACGTATTTATAGTATCTTCTGGTGCAACAAAGGAATTTCGCTTTACGATTTGTAAAGTATTACAAACATATTCTTGTGAGTTGATTCATACAACGAGACAGGCAAATGGTTTTGATTTGTACACACAGAGTACAGATAGGAAAGAAATGCAAGATAAAGCGATTGAGTTAATGGAAAGGATTACAGATATTCTCCCAGTAGTAAGGCGATGCAGATGTATTTCGCCAGGACAGGAGAAGGAATTGAATAATAAGTTAACCAATTTAAAATTTTCATTTAACAAATGGCTTGAAACAGACTCTTACCGTATTAAACAAAGTAATACAAACAGAATTAAGGGATAGTGGTCGTACAGTACGCTCGTAGCAATCTGTGGTCCCGCTCCTTCTGGGGTGTCAACTCGAACTCCAACCGCAATGGCTTCAATGTCAACTCGAGTGGTCAGGTCAACAACAACAACGTCGCTAACGAGTTTGGTGTAGCCCCCGCTTTTTACAGTGTGTGCATGCATTAAGGTGTATGCATAAGATAAAAAGGTACAACTATTCCAGCGCCTGTCATAAGTGATGCGCCAATTTGGCGCAATGTCTTGTGGGGAGCAAAACCATCCGTTCCCAGGTGGAAAGGGTGTGATAGAAAAATAAATGGGTAATCTGATAGATTTTGGAAGCTGTGTAACTGAAATTAATGAGTACGGACTTCTTTTTGTAAAAAAAGACGGAGATTTTATTGAAATATATGATGATCCGACAAATTCATATTTGTCATGGCATATTACACAAGAAGAAGTAGAAACAGAATTATATGAGTGTTGGAAAGAACGAATAAAGCAAAAGAGTTATACGAAAGAAGCTTTTGAGTTTGAAAGAAATTTAGGTACGTATTTGGAATCTATGGCAAAGGATATTATTTCCAGGACATGGAAACCTTACGGATATTATGATTTTAGGGTGTATCATCCAGAACGTATTATAAGCGCACCATATTATAAGGATAGAATTGTAGAAGAGTGGTTGACAGATAAATTTTTGAAACCATATTTAGAACCTAAGTTGCATCCTTGTAATATTGCCTGCAGAACTGGTCTTGGTCCTCCAGCTGCACATGCAATAGTAATAGAAATGCTTACACGATTATATGAAAAATATGGAACTGACTTTTATATCGTTCAGTTTGATATAAGAGGATATTATGACAATGTAAAGCATGACAGAATCAAAGAACAATTTCGTGGAATGCAGTATTTAGGTTATATTCTTTTCATGAATATTATTAATGATTGGAAACAATCGGATGGATATGCAGCTGCAACAGACCCCGAAAGTTCATATGGTGTACCAAAGGGGAATTTACCAAGTCAATGGATAGGACTTAGTTATTTGAATGAAGTTGACTGGTTGATTGATGAATTTCCAGAAAACGAAGGACAAGTTAGATACATGGATGATTTTATTGTGGCGTTTCGATTGAAAAGTTCATGTAAGAATTTGAAGATAAAAATTGAAAAATATCTGATGGAGAACGATATGGGAATCAGGCTTCATCCAAGGAAAACAAAATATTATCCCATTTCAGAAGGAATTACATTTTGCGGATGGAGATATGAGTTATCAGAAAATGGATTCATTCGTTGTCTTGTGAAAAATGACAGAAAGAAAATTACAAAAAAACGTATGAAAAAAATGACCATTGATTATTATCATGGTAAATTAACTTCTTTTGATGTAAAGCAGAAGCTGAATGGTACCTATGCGTTTTTAAATCAGGGAGACACAAAACAGCTAAAGCGATACTTAGCAAATAGATATAACTTTACTCGGAACGAAGAGACTTTCAAAAAAGATAAGTCTAAAAAGTTTCAGAAGACAAAATTATTAGAGAATAAGGAGGATTATTCTTATGAAAAAGAGTAAACTTGCTCAGATGGGCAAAAGATTACTATCATCTACTCTGATTACGGCAATGCTTCTTGGTGGAATAACTGCAACAGATATTTATTATAATTATTCACCAAATACTGCATATGCAGCAACATTGTCCGGTGCAGATAAAACAGTTGCAAAACCAGTATGGAATGCTGCAAATATTCCAGCGAGAGATACAACAGGAAACGTAAGCTACTGGTATGCAGGAAATGAATTCAAAGCATTAAATCAGATGAATGATGGTGTACAGCAAAGTGGTTCGGGAACAAGTGGACATTTAAAAGTCTATAGTGATACGGGCGGTGCGAGACTGGTAGAGACTTCCTCAAACGGAAAGATAGCTGTGAAAGGTAACTATAGCGGTGGCTCTGATTTTGATGTATATACGCAAAGGTCAGACCTTGATTTTGCTAAGACATGGCAGTTAATGGATACAGATGGTGTATGGGACGACCAGTATTTGTTTGCGCAGTATATGACACGTTCTTTTGATGTACAGACAACAGCATTTGCACCTACTATTTTGACTGATGTGGAGAATTGGTATGATAATGGATTCTCTTATGATGGTTCAAAAAATTCAAGACCGACTATTTCAGCATCTGGTGCATCATGGTTTTCAGATGCAGAAAAAAATGCAGTAAAAAGTGCAACGGTAAAGACTGATGGTGTAAATGGAAGTAGTAATACAACTACAAATGATACCGTTACAGATGCACATTTATTTCCAGCATCCATTGATGAAATGTATTATAATCCAGTCCAGGTAGAAGAACTGATAGCGAATCTTGCAGCGGATCAGTCAACAACGTACAACGCTACCAGCTGGCAGTACGCTCGTAGCTATCTGTGGTCCCGCTCCTTCTGGGGTGTCTACTCGAACTCCAACCGCAATGGCTTCGGTGTCTACTCGAGTGGTCAGGTCGACTGCGACTACGTCGCTTACGAGTTTGGTGTAGCCCCCGCTTTTTATCTCGATCTGGAACAGATTGTAATGGCACGAAGCGCCTCTAATGCAGCTGCTTCAGCAGCTGCCAGCACAGGATTAAAGGCTTACGATACATCTACACTTGATACAACAGATGGAGTCAAGTTCCTGGTACAAGATGATAGCTTTGCATCAGGATTTACATCAAGTATTAATAATAAAAATGGAATGGCTACAGTAGGTAATACATATAGTGTAGATTACAGTGGTGCAAGTACTTCTAAAGTAAATGATGCAGGCACTGGTTCAGCACTTTGCATTTCAGCAGCATTATATGATTCGACAGGAAAAATTGTTTACTATGGTCCTTTATCAAAAGTTTCTGAAACAAGTGGAACAGTATCATTGACAGTGCCGGAAGATATTTCTGTAGGAAATTATACACTTGCACTATTTGAAGAGCAGTTAGGTGGAACATCAACATATGATACTACAAAGAATTCAAATAATGGAACATCTTTCTCTGGTACAAATCATACATACAAAGCATTTGAGACAGATTATCAATCTGGATCAGTTGCATTAATGTCTCTGAATGTAGTAGATGATTATCATACAGGTGTAACATTAACCAATGGTAATAGCAAGGATATGAGTATTGGAGAAAGTATTGAATCTTCCGCAGTAACTGGAAAGTACACTTCCTATAATAATACTTTAAACGGAAGTATTGCGGCAGATGATATTTTCGTCATCGAAGCATCAGATTGGGAAAGCAATCAGAAAGTAAGTAATAGTAATTTAGTACATACTTTAAAGATTCCAGAAACAATTGTAGGAAATTATGAATATTATGTAGTTGTAAAAGATCTATCGGTTTTAAATGAGTATTTTGCATCAGATAAATATACAATCAATTGCTCTGAAAATGCGACAGGGTTTGATAAAGAAACATGGTACACATATAAAGATGCAAGTACTGGAATTACATGGAATTATAAGCTGGATGGCAATGGAGATATTATTGGTCTTTATACAAAAAACAGCATTGTAAAACTTGTAGATGGTGGTGGAACGTTAAATATTCCAGCTAAAGTAGCAGGAAGAACAGTAGTAAAAATTGGTGGAGGAGATGAATCTACACCAGTAGTACCAGCTTCTGAAACAGCATATACTTCTGTATCTTTTCCTTCAACAGTAACAACAATTAATGATTATGCTTTTTATGGAAGTAAGGCAGAAGCACAAATTACAATTCCTTCCCATGTTACAGCAATTGGAATCAAGGCATTTTATGATTCTTATGTGACAGGGGTAAAAATTTCAGAAATGAATGGTACAGTAGGTTCATATGCTTTCGGAAAGACAACAAAGATGAAAGTAGTTTCTGTAAAAGGTGGTAACACAGGTCTTACTCTTTCAACAGTATCATTTGCAAATTCAGCAGTTACAGATGTTTCTATTTACGGAAATGTAACCGTAAATAAACAGGCATTTGCAAATGACATTAATTTAGTAAATATCAACATGAATGGAAATATGAATTTAAAAGAGTATGCTTTTACTGGCTGTTCAGCAGTTACTTCTCTTACCATGAGTGGAACAACTTCTATTGGTGCATATGCGTTTAATGGTCTTACAGTACTAGAACAGGTATATATTCCAGTGGGAACTACACTTCATGAATATTCATTTAATGGATGTATAGGACTAAAAAAATTAGAGGTTGATGTTTCAATTCCAGCCAATGCGTTTGCTGATTGTGGAGCAATAGAAGTACTTATATTTGATGATAACGCACTTAGTCTTTCTTATGATTGGGAAGGTCATACAAGCTCTGTTACAAAGAGAACAATCTATATCAAAAATGACACAATGCAAATTGAATTATATGGAAAAGATGGAACATACCATTCTCCCTTTGGAGCTTCCGGCAATATAACAGTATATATTCCTAATACGTCAGTGGTAGATTTGGGTGATACCCAAAAAACAAACGATAAGGGCGTCCTTACCTTGAATGGATATACCTGCTATGCACATTCTGGTAATGATGTATATGGTCTATATATTAAGGGAGCTGCTAGTAGTGTTACATTGAGAGCAGTAAATAATCTTGATACACAGATGGGAACAGATGGTAATGAATCTGTAAAAGATACCGAAGCAGAAAAGAAGCAGACGGGCATCGATGCATATTATACTGGAACTATTCTTACAACAATGGATATTAGTAAGGATAAAATGACAGTTGTTAAGATGTTTGGATCAGATGAAGGTGAAACCTATACTACAGCTGAATTTTATGTTGTTAGAACAACAGAATTTAATGCGGAAGAAAAGAAAACAGAAGGTGTTCAGGAAGATGCAATTGCATCTTACGAGCCCGTTCATGCAGATGCAGACGATTTAGACACAGGATCTACAACAGGAACAATTTCTGTAACTGCCATTGTTTTTTATGATGTAGTGGATGAAAATGGAAATGTTACCGGAAGAAAGTATTATTCTACACCAGTCTCAATTCGAGTAGAAGAATATACATCAAAGAATTATATTGAACAGGTATATGGCAGTTATGATGCCATTGCAGAACGATTAGTAGCACTTGATAAGCAGATTGCAGATTTACAAGCACAGCTTGATTCTGCTGATGTGGGTTCTGTAGAAGAGCTTACAAAAGAATTAAACGATTTTAAGATTGCCTACGCTAAAATTGTTGCAACCTTGGAAGAGTTTTTATCAAAAAATGAATCAGATGCTTCAGGATATTTTGGGACTTCCACAGATGAAAATACTGGTGAAATATCAGATGTAGTATTCATTGAAGGAAATCCTACTGGATATGAAGACAGTGGTAAAAAAGATGCTGATGGAAACACCATTTATAATGTATCTTATGATGCGGATGGTGACGGACAGAAAGAAGATATTCACATTGTTGTAAAAGATGATGGTGTCCATGTAGTTGATGCTGATGGAAATCCGGTAAAAGATGATAACGGAAAAGAAATTATTTTCAAGGATACATTAGGTGCATTGGAACGTCAGGCGGCAGCTCAACTTGCAAGTATTAAAGCAGATTTGAAGGTATATGAAGATGGTTTGAAAGCTATTAAGGATGCACTTTCAGATGCAGGATATGATATTGTAGAAGGTGATAATGAGTATTCTCAGATAGTTGATGCAGTTAATGATATGGCTAGTAAAGTAGATTCCTTAACAGGTGATTTAAGTGCAGCTAATAATCAGATTGAAAATTATGCGTCTGCATTAGATGCAATTTATAATAAGTTAACTGGTTCTACGTTGCAAGCAGATGAAATAACTGGATTGGCAAATGCATTAAATGCAATTGTTGGAAAGATTCAGTCACTACAGAATGATTTGACTGTTGCCCAGGCAACTGTAACAGATTTAAGAACACAATTAAGTAATGAACAAAGTAAAGTTTCACAGCTCCAAACAGAATTAGATTCTACAAAGGGAGAATTACAAAAAGCTGAATCTAGTCTTGACGCAGCAAAGCAGGAAAAAGATGATTTACAGGCTCAATATGAAGAGGCTATAAAAAATGGAGATGAAGCAGCAGCTGCAGCATTAAAAGAACAGATTGATGCTAAAAATGCAGCTATCCAGGAACTTGAAACTACAAAGAAAAATCTTGAACAGAAAGAGCAGGATTTGAAGGATGCACAGGACACAGTAAAAGCATTACAAGATCAGATCGATGCAAAGGATGCAGAAATAACAGATTTAAAGAAACGTCTGGATGCATTAACTTCTTCAGCAGAAGGTTTTAAAATGACTGTAGATACTGCAAATACATTATTTGGATTAGAACTTGCAGAGGGTACATCTGATGAAGATGTATTGGCAGCAATTCAGGATTATGTTTCAACGAAGGTTAGTTCCGATGAAACAATTAAAAAGATCCAGGCACTGGTAAATTCGACAAATACTGGAGATAAACTTGTAGCAGATGTTGAATCATCAATTGGTAGTGGATCGGGTGATGGAGATTATAAGAGTGGTTATGATACAGGTTATGCGGAAGGAGTAGCATCAGTAGATGTTTCAACAAATGGAGAAACATATAAAAATGCATATGCTGCAGGTGTGGCGTCAGTAGATGTTTCAGTAAATGGAGCTACTTATAAGAGTGGTTACAGTGCAGGATATGAAGCTGGTGCAAAATCAGCCGGAACCAACACGGGAAGTGGAGATTATACAACGGGTTATAATGCTGGATATTCAGCAGGTGTGGCTAGTGTAGACACTTCAAAGAATTATTCATCAGGCTATAACACCGGATATGCTGCGGGATATAAAGCAGGAGAATCAAAAAATAGTGGTACTGAAAATAGTTCAGCACTTACGGGCCAGATTACTTCTTTAACAAATGAAGTAAATAAATTGACTTCTTCAAATACATCTCTTACAAATCAGGTGACAACATTGACTAGTGAAAATTCCACGCTGAAAAATCAGGTTTCAAATCTGACCAGCCAGGTGGACACATTGAAGAACAGTAAAACAACAAGCAGTACTACAAGTACTACAGCGGGAAGTGCCACAGCAAGCACGAATAAGGCAACTGGAACAGCATCCACAACTACACCGACAGCAGCATCTACTGGTGGAGCAAGCAGTACAAATAAAACAGATACAACATCGGAAGATGATAAGCCGCAGGCAGTTGATGAAAGTATTGAGTATGAAGGAAGTACTCAAAACAATGCAATAAATACACAACCAAGTGGTTTGGGTTATTATGTAGAAAGAAAGTTACCTTCTGATACATCTACAATAGCTAACGGTCAGTTAGCAGTAGTAAAGATAAATCAATTATCAGGAGATAAGGCAGTTACGATTAAGACAAATGCAAAATCATATGTTGCAGCTTCATCAACAGAACAGGGCAATGCATTTAAAGTTATTTCATATTATATGAATCACTTAAATGAATTAGGAACACTAGGAGATTCTGAAATAAAGTCTGCAGCAACAGATAATAGCAAAATTGTTACAGCAGATGAAGTGATGTCACTTAATTTTGAAGCAAGTGAAGAACAACAAAAAGCTATTGATAATGGAAAAACGGTTGATTTAAAGATTACAGCAGACAAAATTGAAAATGGCGCATTATATCTGATTGTACACGAAAGCAAAGTGAGAACAGGTACTTATGATGTACTTTTAGCAAGAGCAAATCAGAATGAACTTGTAATTAATGTACCTGATTTATCACCAGTTACAATTGCCAAACTTACCGTAGATAGCGCTGAAGAAATTACTACAACTGAGTTAGTAAATGATGATACTGAACCAGAAGTACTTCAGGAAAGTACAGAAAGCAACAATGGATTCAGAATTGTGATGTATATATTGCTCATTGTAGCGATAGGCGGATTAGTAGTACTATTTGTCATAATGAAGAAAAAAGATGCATTACCAGAATTACCAGGTTTCCTTAAACGAAAATAGTATAATAAATAATAAGGGGAAGTGGGAAACCACTTCTCCTTTTATGGAATTTACTGCTATTTTTTATGGTATATGTATGCTTTTTCACAACAAAAACTAAGGGATAATCCTTTATCATGAATCTATAATAATTTGCCAGGAGGTTATCAAATGAATAAGAAAAAAAATAATTTATTGGAATCAAAGGGATTTAAAACAACAATCAAAATATTGAATATTTGTTTAATAGTAGGGTTAGTGTCTTACCTTATATTTGCGGTTGCGTCACGAGCTGGATTGGGAAATGGAATGAATAATTCAAAAGAATTGTCTGTGTCTGGAAAAGAATATATAGAAACAGAAGTAGAGAGCGCAGATGCAGAAGCAACAGATCAGATGACTAATGTATATTATGCTCTGATACAAGGATCTTATGCAGAGGTATCAGAGGGTAAGAAATTATCATTTGGAGCTGATGGCAGCTTTGAAGGTTTTTTTGATAATGAAAATCCTAATGTAACAGGATATACATACGAAGTTCTTAATCCAGTAGAAGACTGTGATATAAGTTATGAAGCAAGTATTAATATTTACAATGCAGACAAGAGTGTTTATGTCCAGTACAAGTTACTATTTGATCAAGACTCTAATATGCAGTTATATTATCCTGAATCAAAGCAGTATATGCAGTTGGTATTTTAAGCGTTGACTTTTTGCTGTACTAATATCGAATTAAGTACGTACTCTAAAAAAAGCCAGAATTATCTGGCTTTTTTTCATGGTGTATTGATAAGAAATGGATGAAATAGCAGTAAACATATAAAAACGAGAATTGACAAAAGAAAGATATAATGCTACAATTTTTGCGAGGTGAAAAGATGACAGGAAACGAATTTTTGAAATCTAAACGTGAAGATTATGGTTACTCTATTAGACAATTTGCATCTGATATAGGAGTAAGTCCTAGAACAATAACGTATTATGAGTCTGGAGAGAAATCAATAGGTGCAATGTCCATAAATAAATGTATTTATATGTTTCATACATTAGGAATGTCTATATATGATTTTTTCAATACCTTTTATCCTTATAAAGAGGTTATTGATGAAGAAAAGGAACGATGGAGAAAAGACAATCCTAGTGTATATAATTTTGGGTTATTAAAAAAAAGATTATATTTACGATTGGCACAGATAAGAAAAAGAGAGCGATTAGGAGAAGCTGATCTTGAGGAATTAATGGAAATGTATGAATCTTTTTTCAAGAATGATGCTATATCATATCTTGAAAGTAATGATATTTCTGTTATGGATTACGAAAAATTTGTAAAACCAATTTATTACAAAATTAAAGTGAAAATGAATGGGCTTCCAGTGGATGAAATAGGGTATTCAATTGTCGATGCACTGTGCAGAACAGACTATGAACTTTCAGATGTGGCTATGATGTGTGATATATCAAAGCAACATTTAAATCAGTGTATAAATGGTAATTTTGATTTTGGGGCTATGCATGTATATACCGCACTTAAGCTTAGCTACTTATTGGAACTGGACTTTGAGAAAATATTTGTGAAAAAATCAATTAAAAATGCAAGAAGTTGACTATAACAAAACAAAAAGCACTTTGTTTTTCGGTAAGATATAATTATTGAAAACGAGGTGTTTTTTTATGATTGAAAATAAAAAAAGTTTTATAGATAAATTTCATATATCAGAAGCTAGATATGTCATGCTCTTTTCGTTTGAAAATATTTACGGAATATTCAGACCAAAAGAGTTTATTAGAGATACAAATGACAGCAGTTATTATAATCTGGAGAGCTTTACAATTTATGATAATGATTCTCCTGATGATGTATTAAAAGATATTGTATATTTGGTGCATGCTCGCAAACTTAAATTGCATTTTAATGATGTTATCTGTATCAAATTAAATGGATTTGTAATAAGTTATCGTTTTTGTGGTTCTATGAATAATCACAAGCTGGATACCAGTCGATTTTCTATAATATTAGATTTTTTGAAAAAGGAAAGAGAGTCGTACATTTCGACTTTGCATAAAGAAAACATGGTATTAAGCATATTGGAAGGTCTGTTATATAGCATAGCATCTTTTGATTTGAAAAAGTATAAAGTATATTGCATTGAACAGGAAAGCTATGGACCAGCAAATTACTCTGGAAATGTAATAACAAATTATTCGTTATATGCACTTAAAGGAACTACAATACAAAATATGAATCCAACCACAAGGCCATTCGTTATGATGAATAATGCATTATATTTTTTTTACAAGAGTAGAAAGAAAAATAAAAAATCGTTGCTTTTGTATGATAAGAGAGAACTGGAACTATTAAAGGATCATATGGAGCTGTCAAGTTTAGAACTGGTAATTTGATTGATATTAGTGGGTGGAAATATGAATAAAAATATAAATGTTAAATATCTTATGCTTGTTCTTACTTTTATAGATATGATTATCATGGCAGTATTTCTTTTAGTTCTATCATCAAATTCAACTAAAAAATCAGTATCCATCAATAATTCTATTAACGAGTCACTTACAACAGAAGAAACAGTAGAATTGAGCACGGAGGAAGTCATAGCAGCGGAAGAAATTATTAGTGAACCACAGATAATTACAAAAGAAGATTATATGAGTGATAAAAACACATCAAAAATCACATCAATTTATGCCAGGCAAATTATAGGAAATTTTAATTTAGCAAATGGAATGTGGTTTGATTTTGAACCTGATGGAGTATTTAATGGTTTTTTTGATTACAATTCTCCTAGTATAACAAATGGTTATTACGAAATTATAACAGTAGATGAGAATCCAATTATAAATATCTACAATTCAGAAATGACAGCAAAAGTATCTTATTCTTTACTCATAAACAATTATCATGTCATTCTTTACTATGAAGCTGCTGGGATAAATATTGAATTAAACAACGATAATTAAGAGGTAAGTATGAAAATAGATGAAACAGAAATTACAGAATATATAAAAAAGCATTATATAGAAAAACATCCCGAAATATGTATTACAAAGAGAATTTTGGATGGGATTTTACCAATTGTTACTGATGGGGTGACCAAGGCATCAGATGATATTCCAATGGATGCAGCATTAAAATCTATTGATTCATTTCTGGAGAAAAGTAATGTCCTGGAATTTATAGGAAAAAGACAGCCTAATATAAATCCAATACCAACGAATGTAATAAATACATTGAGAACATATTTTGAGAAGTATTTACAAAGCTACGAGTTGTGCCATGTATATCGCAAATCAAATTATAAGGAAGATAATGATTTGTATTGCGTAACAGCAAAAAATATTGATCAGAAATATGCGTGTTGGAGTTCCTGGAATTCAAAAACAGAATCATTAAATCAGGGACACTATAATTTGGATTCAGAAGCGGATGGGGTAC
>JAQUUB010000257.1 GCA_028694115.1 Lachnospiraceae bacterium | reverse complement strand
TAGCAGAAGTAAAGCTCCTGATAGATGCAATTCAGTCTTCAAAATTTATTACCCAAACGAAATCGAGAGAACTGATTACAAAGATTAAGAAGTTTGTTAGTGAATATCAGGCTAGACAGTTACAGAGACAGGTATTTATCAACGATCGTGTAAAAAACATGAATGAAAGTGTTTATTATAATGTTGATGATATTTACACAGCCATAAATGTTAATAGAAAAATCAAATTTAAGTATTACAAGTGGAGTATCGAAAAAAAACTAGTCGCGAGACATAATGGGGATTGGTTTGTTGTAAGCCCTTGGGCATTAACATGGGATGATGAGAATTACTATTTGGTAGCCTACGATGACTTGGATAGTAAAATAAAGCATTATCGCGTAGACAAGATGATGCGTTTATCAGTTGAAGGAGATATGAGAGAAGGAAAAGAAATTTTTAAAAATTTTGATATGGCAGCATATTCGAAAGCAACATTTGGAATGTACAGTGGCAAGAAAACAAGGGTACATATTCAGTTTCCAAACAATATGTGTGGTGTATTCATAGATCGATTTGGAAAAGAAGTCAGTTTTAGAAAAGTGGATGAAGACAATAGCTCTGTTGCAGTAGATGTAGCTATAAGTCCGCAATTCTTCGGATGGATTTTTAGTCTTGGAAGAGAAGTAAAAGTAGTTGGACCAGATGAGGTCGTAGATCAGATGAAAATAGCAGCAGATGAGTTTGCAAGAAATTATTCATAAGCGAATGGAGGAAGTATGGGAGAAGTAATATTGTATGACAATAATCCACTATGGTTTGTAAGCGAGTCTACGGATTTAATGGAATATAAAGAGGGTGGATTGGCAAATCAGATTTTTGAGATTGCCGATAAAAAAATAGTGGAAGAAAAAAAGGGTATTATTCTTTCGCTTTTCGAATCTTCCCCAGCGATTGCTGAATTAGTAAACGGAATGAAAAAATCGGAAAGACTTCAACTGGTATTTTCAGATGAAATTCAAAAGAAGATGGCTGAAGGTACATATAAACTTATGAAACGTAAAAATGTGGATGGGATTTTTAAGGCGGTAGTTGTCGATGGTAAAGGGAAAACGAGAGCTATAGCAGATTTAAACTGGGAAGAAATTGGAAACGGTGTGGATCCAGTTGGAATGACTAGTGCTATGCAAGGAATGGCCATCCAGCAACAATTGCGAGCAATATCTGAACAATTGCAAGATATGTCATCGGCCATGGAAGATGTGTTAATGGGACAACATAATGATAGATTAGCAATGTTTTTAAGTGGCGAAGCAATTTATAGAGAGGCATTAGCTACATCAGATGAAAGTCTAAAAAAGAGTCTTACATCAGCTGCTATTATGGCATTAACAAATGCATCAGCTTCCTTACAAGCGTCATTGGTATATGAGATTAATTCAGTATGTGATACTTATGATGCTGAAAAGGGAAGATTTTTAGGAATTAAAACTGAAAAGTTAAAGGAAAAAATGTACCTAATCAATTCATCTTTTCAGACTATTCATAAGGCTTCAACTCTTAAAGCCGCTATTTATTACAAAGAAGGTGAGTACCAGGCGTTAACTACGGTCTTGTCTGATTATAAGTGTTTTTTAGAGAGAAGTTTGCCGGAAAATAAGGCGCATGTTTTGTATTTAGCGGATCCAAATGAGAGAACATTCGAAGGAATATGGAACATTAGGCAAAATGAATTACCTATAAGAATCAATAATACAAAAGAGTTGCTTATGCAACCTCAAAACTATTCATTAGAAATGGCGAGGGAGGAATTAATAATATGAGCTGGAGATGTGAAAAATGTGGGCTAAAGTTAAACGGAAAAGAAAAATTCTGTCCAGAATGTGCTACAAAAACGGTATATAAATGTAAGAAATGTGGAAAGGTTATGGACAATGGCAAGCATACTTATTGCCCAATTTGTACTACGGAAAGAACAGAAAAAAGGGGAGATGCACTAAAAAAAGCTGGTGGTGCTGTGGCTACTGTTGGATCAATTGCAATTGCTGTTGTTACACGCGGAAAATTTGGTGGAGGAAAATCGTAAGTAGAAAAGACTTAATCCTTCAAGATAGTTATAAAACGAAGTTGAATCAAAGTTGAATCAAAGGTGTCTGAAGGTGAAGGTGTCAAAAAATGATGGTATTTTTAACGGACACCTTTTCTTTATAGTCTTATAAAGAAAACATGTACTTGTAGTATAAAGAAGATTGCATGTGAAGATACAAAATTCGCAAAAAATACATGGTATATTACGGAACATTATTAACTGTGCATTTAAATAGAATGCACTTTCAACGGAGGAAGTAAAATGAGAAAAAAACTTTTAGTAGCATGTGTAGTAGGAATGATGTGCCTTGGGCTTACAGGATGTAAGAGTAGTGATTACAAAGAGGCGGTTACGTTTCAGGAAGCAGGAGATTATTCATCAGCTTTAACAATTTATGACTCGCTAGGTGATTATAAAGATTCAGTAGATCGAGGAAGTGAATGTCAGTCGTATATAACAGCAATTGATAGTTATAATAGTGCAAAAGATGCAGCTAAAGCTTTGAATGAATCATTGGATACTGAGGTCACTAAGGCAGAACAATTAGTAACAAGTGAGGATTTGGCATTAGATGAAACGCTTAGACCATCATTAGAAACTGCAATATCTGAAACAAAGGCAGCAAAGAAGGACATTCCCGAAATGCCTGCAACTTTAGAAGAGATAAATGAGGTTACTAAAGAAATTACTGCAATTGATTATTCGGATGCATTAGCAAATTTGGATAAATTGTATCAGGCATTAGATACAAGTATTCAACAGTATGCGTTAGTAAATCATCCATCTGAAGGATATATTATTGATTGCCTGGGTCAGGTAGCAAATGTAGTAGATATTTCTGCTGTAACAGAAGACAATGATCCAAACGAAAAATTGAACAAGGCTGGTGGATACACCGCTCAGGTGTATTTCTCTAGTGAACTTGTAAATCAGGGAGATGTATCTGGAAGTACAGTCATTGAAAAAGGAACAGATTGTGGTGGAAGTATCGAAGTATATACAACACCGGAAGATGCTCAGAAAAGAAATGATTACCTAGCAGCTTTTGATGGTGGCATATTTGCATCAGGCTCCCATACTGTAATCGGAACGGTTCTTGTAAGAACATCAGATAAATTAAAAGCATCAGAACAGAAAGAAATGGAAGCTAATATTATTACTGTGTTAACAACTCTTCAGTAATTTAGGAGCTTCCTGTATACTTTAAAGAGTAAAAGGAATTGACCAAAAAGAATACCTCAAGTAAATTTAGATTATTACTGACCGGACAGTTGGTAAAAAATCTAAAACACGAGAGGTATCTAAAATGAAT
>JAQUUB010000103.1 GCA_028694115.1 Lachnospiraceae bacterium | reverse complement strand
GTTGTTTTGGATACTGATCCACACTGATGATAAACCATCAATGCAATTTCAATTTTGTCTTGTGAATACATATTGATTCAACTCCTTTCGGAGCCCTTAGGGAGTCCAGATTTTTGTCCGCACCCCCTTAAACGTCTGGTACGTTTTTTTCTTTCATCTTCTGACTGTCTTTTCTTAATTGCTTTTTCCTGTGCATCTAACTGCTCTTTCTTCTTTGCAATATCTAACAATCTTTCATCATAAGATTTCTGTGCCATATTCTATTCCCCCTTTCCATATAAACTGTTCATAATTTCAAGTATCGTAATAAGTGATTCCTGCTGTTCCATATCCAAGTTTTCTATATTGTTATTTTCTAAGATTACATTTGCAATTTCAGATACCTTGGAATTGATCTCTCCAAATGTCTTAACATTTCCTTTTACTAGAATGGTCTGATATAGACAACTTTCAATAAAAAATTCTGCTCTTGGTAATCCAGTTAATGTGATACGTGCATTAATTAATTCTTTCTCCTGAGGAGAAACACGAAAATTCATAATCGTATTTCTCACTCTGTTTTTTTCATTCTTTTTCTTTTTAGGTTTGCCGCTAAGCTGTGTCGATCTCCGATAAATTTTATCCATAATATTTCTCCAATCTATGATTCGCAAATCATATTCTTACCCTGACATATTCAAGATTTCCGTAATATGGAGTTCCAACAAGGTACCAATAATTTCCTTCATTTGTCCATTTCATTTCTATTCGGGACGAGATCCAACAATCATCAACAAGTATTTCTAAACACTCACCACAATGCAATCCATTATCTTCCCATAAATCAGAAACAAGTACACCATATCTGTCGTTGGAACTGTTGTAACCTAATCTTCCTTCAATCATTTGTCTCCTCCTTAAATGCAGCATTCAATCTCTTTGCCATATCTTTCTGAACTGACGGATACAAATGTGAATATCTTTCTGTTATAACTACACTTTCATGCCCTAGTCTATCTCCGATCTGTACAGGAGAATATCCTAAATTTATAAGTAAAGCGCAACTGGAATGTCTTAAATCATGTAATCTGATTCTCTTTACTCCTGACCTTTTACTTCCCCTATCCATTTCATGATGTAAATAACTTTTTGTAACTTGAAATATTCTGCTATTTTCATCAAGTTTATAAAGTGATTCAAAATAATCCTGCATTTCATCGCAGAGAAAATCTGGCAAATCTATTTTTCGGTTACTTTTTTCTGTCTTAGGTGACGTAATGATTTCTTTACCCTTAATCACTTGAAACGTCTTATTAATTCGTAATATTTGGTTTTCTAAATCAAAATCTGCTCTAGTTAATGCAAGTAACTCACCGCATCTGATTCCAGTCCAATAAAGAATTTGAAAAATATAATATGAAACCGGCTTTTCTTTCATTTCTTCCGAAAACATTAAATATTCATTCTTTGTCCAAAACAACATTTCCTTTGCTTTTGCTTTTCCCATTTTTTTATTCGCAATACATGGGTTTTTCGCTAAATCATAATATTTCACAGCATGATTTAATATTGCATTTAACTGATTCTGAATGGTACGAAGATATGTCTGTGCATATCCTTTTCCCTGATCATCTCTTATGCTTAGAAGTTCATTTTGCCACTGGAGAATATCTGTTGATGTTATCTGTGCAAGGCTTTTATTCTCGAAATAAGGGCGAATATGCGTTTCAATGATATTTTCCTTGTTTACATATGTACTAAGCTTTATTTGTGGTTTAAGATCTTTCATATAAATATCTATAAAAGTATCAAATCCCATGTTAATATCCTTACTTGTTTTAGCTACAAATTCTCTTTCATATGCAAGTGCTTCTTTTTTTGTAGCAAATCCCCGTTTTTCATGTTTCTTACGATTTCCTTGCCAATCTTTATAATAGGTGGCGACACGCCATGTATCGCCTTTATATCCGTTCCATTTATCTTTATATACTGCCATAATCATTTCCCCTTTCTAATATGGATTTCCTCTTAAATGCTTTAAATAATCATCATGTAAACTTGCTTCTGCTTCAATTGCCCCTACAAGGCTTGCCGTGTATAATGTTGAAATTAAATATGCTGACATATTTTTTATTCCCAGTTCTGCATCTACAATGCGATTCAGTACATCACAAATGTGTTGATAACGTAATTTCAAAAATTGTGACTTCACTGTATTCCAAGGATATTTTGTATCCTTAATGGTCACATGGTCTCTTGGATAACAAACCATATCGCAGATTAAATCATAGATTTCATGAACCATATTGATTTCACTTTCACCATTATGTTGTGCAACCTCAAGAAGCCACTCCAACTTTATATTTTCTGCAATTAAGTCTTTATAAACCTCACTCTCTCCATCCATCTGATCTGTGCTATCACATGTTTCAGAGTGATTGATAGATTTTACATTATCCTTTTTAATATTCAGTTTTTTATTATCAGTATTATATTGTGAGCGATTTCCCGTGACGGATATTCCGTGACGATTTTCCCGTGATGGTTTTTCCGTGTTGGCTATACCATGACGGTTTTCCCGTGACGGAAAATCGCTCATGGTTCGCTTCTCTGTAAAAACTTCAATCTCACTAATATACTTACCATTCTTACCACGAGTTTTTGTTCTCGCTATATATCCTGTACTTTCCAAATTGAAGATAGATTTTCGTATAGCATCCACTCCATCAGGTACAATAGAACTTAATCCTGCTATGCTGAATTCCCATCCATCAGGCAAACTACAAATTGTGCAAAGAACTCCTCTGTCCTTCATGGACAATTCTGTATCTCGAAGAACACTGTTGCTAATCATAGTAAAATTCTTCTGCGTTTTATTCTTCAAAACAGCCATATAACTACTCCTTTCCGTAGATTTTCGTTGAAAAGAAGCACTTACCATGCTAAAATGTATTTACCAGATAGCATTAAGCATAGCTTGTGCAGCCCCTTTTATAGGGGCTTTTTTCTTTTCTAAGTTTGTTTTCATCAGTGTGCTCCCTTTAATAAACATGCTTCTTCATACCAGATTCGGTTTACTTTCCCATTCACTACAATAGCTCTAGGATTCTGTGCTTTCATTTCAGCATTAAGCTCTTTAATAACTTCATAAGCTTTTGCTCTCGATACCCCAAGATCTGATTTGATGGTATCCACACCAACAAATAGTGGTAATCTTTCATTTGTCATATTATCTTACTCCTTTCTCAATTCTCATTTTTAATAAATATTAGTATTTGCTATATTTATGAGTATATCATATTATTATTTATTGTCAATATTAGTTTTTGTTATATTTTTTATTTTATTATATAAATATTCCATTTCATCTGTTATAATGGAATTTAGAATAAATTAAAATTTTTATGGAGGTTTGTTATGAGTATATTGGACAGCAATAAAGACAATATTTTTGGAGAACGACTTAAGAATCTACGTACTGTAATCATGAAAAAAACTCAGAAAGAATTCTCTGAGTTTATGAATATCCCACAGCCAACACTATCTGCTTATGAAAGTGGAAGAAACAAGCCTACTGTTGATGTGGTTATAAATATTGCTGATAAATGTAATGTATCTGTCGATTGGTTATGTGGAAGAGATGATCAGACTCGTATAAATTCTCTTGGAGATATCATGAGTTTTCTTTTTGAATTATATGAAACAAAAGAATTTTCATGTAAGACTGTTGTTCACGATCGAGTTGATATAGAAGAAACTGACGAAACGGATGACGCAAAACGCAATTGGATTCAAATGATGTTCTACCACTGTGAGAATAGAAGAAATCCAGATAATATCTACAGTCAGGATATCTGTTCTATGATTAAAAAGGTATCTGAACTTCATAGCCGATTAGTAAATTATGATTATCCTCAGGATTATTATGATTCTGAAAAGAAACGATTAATTGATAGCTATGAAGATTTTCCTGTTACAAAAAAAGATTTTTCTGGAATATCAGAAGAAGATCGATTAAAGATTAGAAATGAAATTATGAGAGCTGAATGGGAGAAAAATAAAAATGATTAATTGGAGAAGAAAAATCGACACCAACCTATATAATATCTCATTAAATCCCACTACCACTTCTTCAACCTGGGATATTCGAAATGAAACAATAAACATTTCAAAAACATTTACAATATCATACTTTCAACTTGTGATTTCAATTGGTAAAAGTTTACTTTCTCACTGTGAAAAATATTCCCCAGAAGCTGCCGCCTTTGCAAGAGCATATTTTCAAACAGTACCTTTTATGCTTAACGAGAAAAATGATTATCTTACAATTAACTATGATAATAAGGATATAATAAGAGATTTTTCCAAAACTACTCGTATTGGAGAAATTGCTCAAGGAATTAATTATTTCTATTTTAAAAATCATATGAACGTTTGCTCCATATATGATTACAAAATATATGCTAACAATTATTTAAATGTTAAAACATCCGGACAATCTCCTGATTATGTTCTTGTGTATAACTCGGGACAACTTGGTTTAATGGAATCTAAAGGTACCTTACAAGCAAATCCTAGTGAATTTATTTTGAATGGAAAAAAACAATGTCTTAATGGGAAATCTTGTCTGTCGCCTTACATTTCAAATGATTATGTATCAGCTGTTAATTTTGCAACTTCATCAAAAAGAATGAAACGAAATTCTACCATATATATTGTTGATCCCCCATATAATACGGACTGGAAAGAAAATGATATGGAAAAACATATTAAAAACGAATACTCTAAGTGGTTTCATTTATTGGGAATGGAAAATGAATTTTACGCATTAAAGAACAACGAAAATATCAGTAGTAATTTTTTCAAACCTATTTCAAAAAATTATGAAATTGATATTTTAAAAAGTTATGAAATTTTTACACCCGAACGACATATGATTGAAATAGGAATACAGCCTTGGGCAAAAGAGTATTTAATCACAGGTAAAAATTATAATGAATTGCAATCATATATTTTAGAAAATCAAACATCAAATAACAATGAAGAATTTTTTTCAGATGGTATGTATATTAGATTTTCCTAATAGTAAACATTCAAATTATATAGACATTTTATAGATGAAGAAAGCGGGAAGGCCCTGTTTATAAGGCTTCCCGCTATTTTCATGTCACTCAAACTCGTCCCGAGGAAAGTGCCACAGCAAAATGAATGCCGCTAAATGGCGGTTCCTGGTACTTTCATTATTTAAAATGTTACAATTTTCGTATGGTTTTTACTCTTTCTAGTAGCATTCCAGTAGCAGACACAACTCAGTCTAAATGCTGATATAATCTACATTTTACTATTCATCTGGCAGTTGTTTCTGATGGCTTACGAGTCATCCGCTGCCACCTACTTGAAAGGAGCTTACCATGAGCAATCAACATAAAAATCCAACCATCAGTTTCAGAATATCTGAGGCTGAAAGAAAACAAATCGAAACACGCATTCTTGCCAGCGGAATGATGAAGAAAGATTATTTCGTCCGCTCCTGCATCTATAACCGCATCTGCGTTGTAGGTAAGAAGGAAACCATCTATCCACTTGTTGAAACCATTTATGACTTATATCGCCAGCTTCAGGTTATGCAAAATGCATTTCTTGATAGTACTGCTGCCGAATCACCTACATCTGAAGATATTGCTTCACTTCAAACTGATTATAAAAATATGCTCACTACCATCATTGAAATGCTTGATGGTGCTAAGTATCTGTGGGAAGGCGGTGCTTCTCATGAATGATAACCTACAATTTCAATTTGCTATGTATAATCCTGACTCTGACACCATTAAAGTAGCTGTTGCACCTGGATCTGTTCTCATTATCCGTTGTAAGGAATTCAATGCCACTGTTACTCTGAAAAATCCAGAGGATATTGTTTATCTGTATCGGTTGGCAGAAGAACAGCCACTTACATATGCTAAATTTACACTAAGGTATTGTGGATTGCAAGGATATGTGGATGCTATGAATTGGTTTAATTATTAGTCTCCTCCATATTTATCGCTCTTTTTATCGCTCAGCAAATGAGCGATAAAGTGAGCGATATAATTTTTACTGTTCTTCCCTCATTAATTCATCCATTTGGGAATCATCTTCTACCAAAATATCATCCAGAACTTCTTCTGAAATTTGACTTTCGTTTTCAATGTCATTTGCAATCACATCTATAACTGAATCATCATCAACAGCATCTGGATTACTTAACTGTGTATCTCTTAATGAATTTTTCAACTTAACGCAGCATGGTTTAAAGGTTACAAATGTTAGACCACCTCCAATAACTCCACCCAACACAGGTATCGCTTTCTTGAAAAATCCTGCAAACACATCTTTTGTCATTTTGACACCAAACCACTTCGAGACACTTTTTACAATTGGATAAATTGTACCTTTCGTCAGTGCCTTTTTCATTAATTGTTTTTCTACTCCGTTTGCTAATGCTTTTGCCATGCCTTTAATTGCGTTATTAGCGCCTGCTGCACCATACATTACACCCATGCATAGAATAAGAATGTTTAGCGTTTCGGTATCAAATGTCTGTCCATTTTCATCTGTATTTATTTCTGGAAATCCATATAAATAAAGCATTTTCTGCGTTGCTCTAAGCATATATCCATAATACTGCGTAATGTCAGCCGGAATTGTTGCAATCATTGCAGCTCCACCTGGAGCACCCAATGCCGCTGAAATACCAGACACGCAAACTCGTTCAAACTTAATCACTTCATCTGCAATTTTATCTATTTCATCAACAGTAATTCCTGCATGTGCTGGATTATATTTTATAACATCCTCAATGACATCTTCCGTATAGTTCTTCGATAATTCTTTTCTTAGAAAATCTTCTCTTTTTATCTTGATTCCTGGCGTACGCATACCAAGAATGATGACATCTTCAATGTCTACATGACCATCACCATTAACATCCATCTTATCCATGACAGCATCTTTTGATTTTACAATACCACCTTTAGCTTTTACAGCAACTTCTGATGTTTTATTTGCAGTTGCTTTGGCAATATCAACTGATTTACTCCCTACAGCACCTGCTACCTCTGATGTCTTTTTCCCTAAATCACTAGCAAATTTACCTAATTTCTTTGCAAATGCTTTCTCTTGCTTTTCAACATTCTCTTCTGCCTCACTCATTTCATAACCCTCCTCATATGTTTTCATAACAACTCTTGTAATTTTCGCGAATAATCTCCTTCATGACCTCTTGCATTAGCTACTTACGTCCACAGCACTTTTTATATTTCTTTCCCGAGCCACATGGACATGGATCATTCGGATATACTTTTTTGACAGATTTCACAGCCTGTCCATTAATTCCATTTAAAAATGACATCTCTTGTATTTCATCTGAATCTCCATTGATATCAATAGGAATCCCCATAGCCTGTAACTGAGGCATAGCCTCGCTCAACATTTTTGCAGCATGACTACTTCCCGGAACTATAGTTGGCATACCTCCTGAAAATGATTTTGGTCTAAGTTCATCTGGCCTGTGTCCTCGATTTTCCTTCAATCTTGTTCCGTTATGTGCATTCATCAACAGTTTCAAGAATTCATTCATTTGGGTTTCACTGTCAAAAACAATATTTGCATCATTTAATTTTTGAAATATATCACTAGGTGAATTTCCTTCATAACTGTTTGCCCATATCTGTAAGCACCATGTAACTGCTTGTTCATACGATAGATACATTTTCTTGTTTAAAAACTTTTCCAAATGCCTATATGCCAATGCACTTTCTTCATACCCAACACTGCATATTTCGTCAATCTGTTTTACTGTAGGGATATAAAAGTCCTTATCCATCTGACTGTTAATTAGATATTGTAACTCATCTTTCCCAGTATCATCCTGTTCAAAAAGTGGCAAATACACTAACAATCCAGTTCTCGAATATAATGGTGTGGTTTCCGGCCAATCACTCATCCCGAGCATATCCATAGAGAAAATAGCTGACTCTATAATATCCATTGGAAATTCTCCCAGCATTTCGATCATATCCTGCATCGAAACTTTAATATTCTGGCAATACATTTTATGTATAATCTCAAGTGGGGCAATTCCATAATAATTCACAAAAAACTGAATACAATTCATCATCCAGCCTTTTCTCTGGTTGTCCCTTTTAAATTCCTCATCATCAATTTTTTCAAATACTTCCTTTACCTCTTCAAATACACAAAATCTATCTGAAGGGTCCTCAAAATATCCTAGCCAATAAAGAAATAGCTGAAATCCTGAAGCTACCTCATCTACTCCAATTGCTACTGGTGAAATGCAGGATTTTCGAAATATATTCATCTGCTCTTTCGTAAGACATGCAAGTCTGCTACGTAGCATTTCTTCTGTACAAAACTCTTTAACTATTTTGTCAATCAACTCTGCTTTTCTTAATCCAGAACATCCACGAATTTCAAAGCTTCTTGCCTGATCTAATAAATTGTCTTTCGTATATTCTGATAATCTTTCTTTTAGTAACATTCTTGTATCCTTTCTCGTATGTACTTTATATATTTAACACACAACACATCTCATGCCATTCTTCTGAACCCCAGCTAGAATCTGCAATACCTCTATCATCAAATCCCATCTTCTTATACATTTTTACTTTATTTGCCAGGCATGTAAGAATAACAAATTTCCTGTCTCTTTCCCATTCTTTTCTAAGATATTGATACATAATCTCTCTCGCTAATCCTTGCTTACGATATTCTGGTAGTACGTCCAACCCTAGGATCATTATATTCTTTCCATCTGGATTATGAAGTGATGCATCTGTAAAGAACTCATCCCTAAAGGAGTATTCATCTGTTGCTAATCCATTCAAAAATCCAACTATTTTACCTGTTTTCTTATCCACAGCAACCAAGAAGAAATCTGGTGCAATTTTAATTCTTTCAATCATCATTTCTCTAGAGCATGCTTCATTGGGTGGAAAGCAAATCTGTTCAATATCGGCTGCCTGTTCCGTTTCATCTGCATGAATATATCGAAACTCATATTTACAATTCATTTCTTTATCTGTAAATCCATATTCTGACAGAAGTTTCTGCGCCCTTTCTCTACCCTCTTCTGACAAATACAGGTACTTATCAAATCCTCGTTTGCTTCTAGGCTGATAGATAAGTTTACTGTTATCAAGTTTTTCCAAAGCCTTAAAATCATAGCCTTTCCAGCTCAGTTCTCTATATCTGCAATATTCATTATTATCCTGCTGCCTTGTCAGGTACATTAGCATTAATGATAATTCTTCTATCGACTGCTCATATGATTTTTTATCCATCAGTAGATTACTCCTTTTATAATTTGATGTAAATCGCTCATTTTTAATTTTCAATTGCCGACTTTTTGATTTCAATCGCCAGCTTTTCACTTCAATCACCGACTTTTTAATCTGAATAGCCAGCTTTTTGTTTAAATAGCCAACTTTTGTGTCTCAATAGACAACTTTTTAATTTGAATAGCCTGATTTTAAGTATCAATAGTCTGGTTTTAAACTTCAATAGCCCGATTCTGATATGCTCAACTATTCATTTATAGACAAGATTTCATCCTAAACTCTGTCTGTTCTCCATGCTTTTCATTAATAAGTTCAAACATATTTTCTTTTGTAGCAAACAGATTCTTTGGATTCCTTCCAATAATTAAATACTGGTTTTTGCCATCCAGTGAAATCTGCTTTCTTATATCATTCCCTAATAATATATCCGCATTATCTATTACAATTAACTTTCCTTCTGCATTAGAAATAATAGTCTTGATTTCTTCTGAATTATTCAGATAATTTATGCAGGCTAACTGCTCATTAGCTGCAGCACGTTCTCTGATAAAGGAAAATAGCATCGATTTACCAGTCCCTGCTGCCCCTGTTAAGATTGTCACATTATTAGTAAATGAAAAATTCACTATAAATGATGTATGTACAATCTTTAAATGTTCCATTACTTTGGGTCTGCTTTTCATACGATATTTTATCCTTTCAACAAACTTCGCTTAAACTTCAATCATTTTTTTGATTGAAGTTTTGAGCGTAGATAGCGTCCACTTGCTTACGCACTTGACCTGTGACTTGCACAATTAATATGCAGGTCATAAATTAACCTACAGATTTCTTATGATATTTTTTTCCCTTTGTAGCACCATCGTCCTCTAATAAGTCCAATTTTACTAATGCTCGTAGTAATTCCTTGGTTCTTGTCTCTTTAACACCAAGTTCGTCTACTAAATCTACTGCTTTATACCAATTACCATCATCCATAAAATTAAGAATAATATCATATTGCTCTTGTGTTTTTTTCGTCACTTTTTTTCTGTCGCTTTTTTCTGTCGCTTTTTTTTCGGCGCTTTTTTCTGTCGCTTTTTTAATTTCAGTTTTATTTACAAATTCCAGTGTCAGAACAGTTCTATCTGGATCAAATCTTTCCTCAATTACCGGCTCTACCCAGCCTTCATCTTCCCACACATTAAAGATATTAGGTACACCACTACCAGCACGCTCACCAATGTTAATCATATTAAACATCTTCATTAATGCTTTATTTCTTGGATCAGATTCGCCACCTTTTCTCATTTGTGTTTTTCCAGTACGAATATATCCAGGGTTTTCGAGAACTATTTTATCTGTTTCTTTTCGAATAACAACACCACGAACTCCATAGAAATCTGTGTTAATCAGGCAATTAGCAAGTGCTTCTCTTAGTGCCTCATGTACCGGAGTATCATCAATTCGATCCCCACCTTTTGTTTTGAAAGGTATCTTAATGTCCTTGGTGATTTTATTGTATACTCTGAAATAGAAATCACATACATTACCAGACCATTCTCCAGAACTGGACTGCAAGCGGTCTGTCCATCTTATCGTTGGATCAAGCATTTCACGATAATCCAAGAAATATTCAGGGAAATGCCTTATAATATTAAATTCATTTCCAAACATTAACATGCCTGCTGCTGTTGGATGCAATCGCTTGTCCTCATCAGAAATTGCTGCCGCACCTATACTTCGAAGATATTCTGAATCGTCATATCGTTCAAATGGATGACCCGGCTTCAATATTCTATGTCGATTACGATATCCCTGTAATGTTTCAATATTCAAATCTGACATTTCCGCATTATCAAGCACATCCATATCCATAGTATTTTCTGTCTGGTCACGCAGCATCGCTTTGACCTGAAGTCTGGTACATTTGTAATCTCCTGAATATGTTCTACGATAAGTTCCATTAAACAAGTCATTATTAATATATACTGGCTTTTGCGTACGCTTAGCCATTGGAACTGTAATCACAATTATAATATCTTCACCAACCTCATAGACCTCTACATCCTTTTCAGTAAGAAGATTTACATTGACCTTTTGAGGATTATGAAGCAAATTCCATAAATCATCCAATCGTTTTTCTTTATCTGCTACTTTTAATCCAGTGGTCTTCCAATGTTTATCATCTAACTCTTTCACGCCAAGAATAATAACACCACCATATGTGTTGGCATAAGCAGAATACGTTTCCCACATATCATTTGGTAGACCGCCATTTGCTTTCTTTACTTCACGGCGGTTATCTTCTTTGTATGAATCAAATTGTGTTATATCGAATAATTTTTCCAAAAAATCACCTCTGTTCTATTTTGAATTTCACCATGAATTACGATACATTGAACACTATCTTTTCGCCTGTATTTTCCTCTCCTTTATTTCAAATCAGCATTATGCTATTACATCCACTGCATTATCTTTAATAGAATTAATTGTATTCATTAACATATTTCTAGTTTTTGCATCAAACATTTTAATAAATGGCACTGGTTTATCGAATGGTGGTTTTTGTAAATCCATGATATTCTCCATGTAACCGTTCTGTTCAATATGGTTGATAATCTTATTTATAAATGAAATTTGTTTCTGATTCAACGACTCATCATTTATAAACGAAGAAAATGCAGCCATTGCTGACTCATGATCAAGTTTTGCGATTTTTCTGATTAATAAGCCAAAAGGAGTATCGCCAAATTCTCTCTGATAATCTTCCATACTTCCAAGTTCTTTTGTAAATATTTTTTCCAATACAGTATAATCACCTGAACTCAATTGAATATTGTGCATCAGTTTATATATTGCAAGTGTATCCTTATGTTCTTCCACATATCGGTTAACCTTTTTTCTATAATCTTCAAAATCATAAGCAGCATCAAGTTGCATTCCTTCTTTTTCATCTATTACTGGATCAACTAATCTTGTAATAATAGGCTTTCTTCCTGGGTCCTCATCTACTAGGAACTTCATAAGTTCACGTAATTCTGCTCTTACTTGTTCGAAATCTAATATATTGTTATCCGTCCAGAATTCATCTGTATTTATTTGCTTAATCAATGGAAGTTTTATCTTAACTTGCGGTATGCTTATTTTCTTTTCCAGTAAAAAAGCAATATCGCATAATTGTTTTTTTGCATATTTGAAACTCGGCATAGCATCTATGTTAGCAAGCATTAATCCATACATGAAGTTGTCATATCTTTTGGCTGCTTCATCGGAGTCATCCAAGAACACTAACGGAGCAATCTCATTAATTAATTCGCCCTTATCACTTTCACTAAGACATTTAAAAGCATCCTCTAACTTATATTTTTCAACATATTTAAGTTTTAATTTTACCGAAAACAAATCCAAATTCAATGCCAAAACCTGTCCATGACATATGGAAATAAGTTTTGAACGCCACTCTTGATATTCATTTTCTTCAAATGTGCTCTCTTGTAAAGCAACTATTAATTTCACTTGTTTTCCATAAATATTCTCAGTCAATGATTTGGTATCACTTCCTTCAAAGCCATTCGGCTTTTCTCTGAAATACTCAAAGTTGCCACAATAATCAAAAATAAGAAATCTTTTTTTTCCTGTATATTCTCCATCAATAACATCATTACATGTAAGCTCTTTCGCTAATCTGGTTCCTCTACCTATCATTTGCCAAAACTTTGTTTTTGAACGAACCTTCTTAAAGAATACAAGGTTGACACATTCCGGAACATCAATTCCTGTATCCATCATATCAACTGATACTGCAATTTGTGGCATACTATCTGGCTTTTTAAAATCGTCAATAATCGTCTGTGCGTAGGTATCATCACATATAATTCTTTGTGCCATCTTACCTTTATATTTAGGATATAGCTTGTTAAATCTTTCAAGTATAAATTCTGCATGTTTCTTATTCTGTGCAAAGACTATCGTTTTGCCAACTTTGTCGCCTCCTTCAACTTTAATTCCTCGTTCCATTAAGTCCTGTAAAACCATATCAACTGTAGCTTCATTAAAAACGAACTTATTCAGTGCCTGAGAAGGAATAAACTCTGGCATTCCACCATCCTCTACAAAGTCCTCCTCATATCGTTCTTTATCTTCGTCTGACAAATCATCATAGGTGATTCCTTCGTCTAAGAATTTTGTCTTTACTTCATAATTATAATATGGAACTAAAACGTGATCAGTATTCACTGCCGTTTCATAATCATAGGCATACGTTGGAATACCATGTTCCATTTCAAAAAAATCATAAGTATTTCTGTCAACATCCGTTTTGGGTGTTGCTGTTAATCCAACAAGAAGTGAATCAAAATATTCTAGAATTGCACGATATTTTTTAAAAATACTTCTATGACTCTCGTCAATTATAATCAAATCAAAGTGAGTTGGCGTAAAAAGTCTTTGCCCATCCTTTGTTTTAACTGTATCAATGGCATTCAGCATCGTAGGATAGGTTGAAAATACAATACGCGCATTTCTATCATCTTTACTTGAACACAAATTGCAAAGAGACATATCTGGGAGATAATTTTTAAAGTCATCTTTTGCCTGCTTTACAAGTGCCGTTCTATCGGCCATAAATAAGATATTTGTTACATATCCGCCTCTGCTCAATACATCAGTCAAACTGGCGGCTGTACGTGTTTTTCCTGTTCCAGTCGCCATAACGAGCAAATGTTTTCTGTAGCCTTGCTCGATTTGATTACACACAGCTCTAATAGCCTCTTTCTGATAATATCTATCCGTAATTTTATCACTAATAGCAACTGTTTCTAATTTTTTTCGTTCTGTTCTTCGATTCATTAATTTCTGTAAATCACCTTTACTAAACATACCGCTGACTGGACGCTGTGGATTCGTTTCGTCATCCCAGAAATATGTATCAAACCCATTGCTTGTAAACATCATCGGTCTTCGTCCAAATTTTCGTTCCAAACAATCTGCATATAATACGGCCTGTTTTCTTCCTATGTTTGGGTCTTTACTTGTTCTCTTCGCTTCAATAACAGCTA
The DNA here is from genome assembly GCA_028694115.1 of Lachnospiraceae bacterium. The sequence goes on along the minus strand of JAQUUB010000103.1, from coordinate 1,479 downwards.
ATGGTAGTCCATCCTTTCCAAACAGAACATAATCAACAAAGCCTTTCTGCCCAAGCTTTCCCATCATATCATCAACTGGGTATTCCTCCCACACATCCGATGTTTCCCCAGTAAAACTCCATCCAAGCTCTTTTAAATCTACATCTATATATTTTTTCCTTGTCTTAAATTCTGATAAATCTTCTGCTACAAACTCCCTTGTTTTCTGATGATTTTCTTTCTCAGCAGTATAATTATCTGAAAGAGTTTCAATTTGTTTGCGTAACTTCTCAATCTCTGCATTTTTTTCACCAAGAAGGCTCTCTTGCTCCTTTATTTTCTTGGTATCTATAACAACCTTTTCTTTTGGAACTAGTTTTTCATCAAATTTACGTTCTATATAATCATTTCCGTAACAGTAATCTATCCATTCAACAAATTCAAACAAGCCTGCAAGTGAAGCTAATGCATCACTTGACTGTACACTTCTTTCCGTATGAACTGCTAAATTTCCCAATTTAATAATAAACGGCATCTTTCCCCATGTGTTGGAATCTAGGGCAAATCGAAAAGTTGGTTCATGAATCAGTGATTGTAAGTTGTCTTTATATGGCATTTCAATCGTATTATCCGCTGAATAAACCCATTTGACAGCTAGTTCCAATGCCTTTCTACATCCAACAGCACACATTGCTGGTGCTGATGCGTATACATTTTCAGCTTCCTGTGCTGCTGATGCAAACAACTCATATTCTTTTTTCTTCTCTAAAAAACTAAAGTTCGACATCTAACATCCTCCTATCATTTGGTTATTCTTATTCTTAATACTATTTTGATAAAATAATTGTGTGTAATATTTTGATTTGTCGACTTGGATAACGAATGAATAGTAACTATCTTGAATCTCCATCGGAGGTTTAATAACTTGAAAATTAGCTACTATTGGCACATTTAGATTTGGCATCGTTTGGCCAACAGCCATATCTTCAATAGTCTTTTTGAATGACGGAAAAGAAATAATTTTTTGAATATAGTCTGCTGTAACCTCACCCTTACTTCGAATCAGAATACTCCCTGTTCCACACAAATACCCTTTGCTTGGCACTACTGCACATCTTCCCATTTCTCCTCGTCGACCCATCACTACATCACCAATTTTTAAGTGGTAAGCAGATAACTCCTCATATTTTCCATCTGATATCGTAAGTTTAGGGTCGGGAACTACTTTACCATCTACTATATGAGATGGATTAAGCAACGGATGACCATTTTCAATATAATCCTCTTTATGAAGTAAGGATCCAAATGGTCCAATTTTAATATCGGCCAATTCTGAAAGAGCGACTTTGTCATATCCATATGGATTAGAAACAGGATCCCCAAACATCTCGATAAATCGGGATTGGCAATTAACCAATATACTTCCGATGTGAAAGTTTAACGTTGTTTTGGCTTACCATGGCATATTGCATTGTAGTATCAATTTTAACATGTCCTAAC
>JAQUUB010000102.1 GCA_028694115.1 Lachnospiraceae bacterium | reverse complement strand
CTTTATAGAAGCCTATATTTACGTGTGTTTTATTCAGTTTTCAATGTGCTAAATCTATGATAAATTCAGTATGAATTCCATCTAGCCGCTATACGGTTAATCCGCTAGTTTTCGGACAGTCTCCCCTATTTAATATGAAAGAAAGCAGCCAACTCTATTAAGTTGACTGCTCTGCAAACTGGAAGCTGTTCTGTTTATCTATCATCTCACTACTCATGAATCTCTAGTGGTAATCCATCTGGATCTTGAAAAAATGTCATTTTTCTACCAGTAAATGTATCCAACCTTACTGGCTCTGTTTGAATCCCCTTTGTTTGTAACCATTGAACGGTCACGTCAACATCCTCTACTGCAAAAGCCAAATGGCGTAATCCGCAGGCTTCTGGATAACTTGGACGGACAGGTGAATTTTTGATAATGAACAACTCTATCTCCATATCGCCACAAGCAAGATCAATTTTATAATCATCTTTATCCTCACGATAATTTTCCCTGATTACAGAGAATCCCAATAAATCTGTATAGAACTCTTTACTTTTCTGATAATCACTTCCAATAATTGCAATATGATGAACCTTTTTCAATAACATAATTTTTCTCCAATCATAGATATGTTACGGTTTCAGAAATTTGCTTATAGCCATTATGCCATTTTTCAATTGGTTCTGCATCCTCTGCTGCATATCCTAGTGGCATAAGAAGAACCGCTTTTTCATTTTTAGGCAAGTGGAAAGCTTCGGCCAATTCATCATTAGGAAATAAATTTACCCAACATGATGCAATTCCTATATTCCATGCTTCTAGCATCATATGTGTTGCTACGATACTAACATCCTGCTCTCCTGAATGAATTCCTTCCTGTTTTGGATTATTCCAATCAGCATTATCATCATATGCGATTAGTAATACAGTTTGTGCCCCATAAATACACGGACATAACGTATTTACTTTTTCAAGAGCTTCGGCACTTTGAATCGCATAAATCCTCTGTGGCTGATAATTTACTGCTGTGGGTGCGACATTTCCTGCCTCTAAAATTTTATCTAATTTTTCCTGTTCAATCTTCTGATCAGAAAATTTTCTTACAGAATATCTGTCCTTTGCCAGTTCTAAAAAATCCATAATCCTAATTCCTCCTGTTATTCTAATTTTCAAATTGAATTCTTGATGGTATAATCATAACAAAAGATGCAACTATTTCAAGTACGCACATAAAAGTGCGATACTCTACCAAGGGAGAGCGTATTATGAATATTGATTTCATTACTGACGAGAACCTAGAAGATACAGGTTTTTACTATACAATGTCTCTCATTCAAGGAAAATACAAAATGTATATTCTTTACACGCTGATGGGGCATGGTGCTGTTCGATTCAATCAACTGAAAAAATATATCAATGGAATATCTTATAAATCACTTACATCTTCTCTCAAAGAACTTGAGGCAGATGCGCTCATTCACCGAGAAGAATATCCGCAAATACCACCAAAAGTTGAATACAGTCTAACAAAGCGTGGTGAATCTCTTATCCCTATTCTTGATAGTATATGTCACTGGGGTTTAGAAAATCGTACAGAACCATACTCTAAAGATTCCGATCTAATATGAAAGAAAAGCTTAGTTTCTGAAATGATTCCATCAGGAAGAATGCCTGCGGATGGCTACACTGGAACGTGCGAAAGTAGGTAATAGCAGTCGAGCAAATGAATGGCAAGGAAAAAGCAGCCAACGTATTAAGTTGACTGCTATGCAATCTGGAATTTCGAATACCTCTTATTATGCCTTATTGACTTCTATAATAGCAATATCACAGGACATTCGTCCTCGAACGACTTCGTATTTTATATTGTCATACCCCATATCAGCAAAAAATCTTTCATAGGAATTAACATCAAACTGTCGCTTAAAACTAGCACCAAACTTTTCTAAAAATTTAACAGCTAATTTGTTGGTTCCTTCATCTCCATTAATGTACGTTGGTATGATTAATTTGCCTCCATCTTTACATACGCGAGTAAGCTCTATGAGTGCCTTCTGCGGATTCGGTAACAAATGAAGTACATTCCCTGCCACAACAGCATCAAAAGAATTGTCTTTAGCATTTATACTGGTAATATCCAGCTTTTTAAAGGCAACATTATCAAATTTACTAAGTTTCTTTTTTGCTTGACTAAGCATTCCTTCTGAATAATCTGAGGCATACAGTTTTTTGCATGCGGAAGCTATATAGACGCTGATTGCTCCGGTTCCACAAGCGCACTCCAGCACCTTATCAGACTCAGATATATACTTTGCTACACACTTGCCCGTCTCCTGATAAACACTTTTGTTGTATATATTTTCAAACAGGTCATATAAGCCTGATACTTTGTCCCAAAACATAATTTTCTTCCTTTCACAATTACTAACAAAATTGTTGTGCGTTGACTACTCAATCAACCGCCCATTATCGTTCCACTCTCCATACATGATTCCTTTTCGTGTGTTTTCAATCAATTTTTTTAATCTGCTCTGAAATAATTCGGGTTGTTTCTTTTTAATTTGAATTGTATCTATTCGCACTCGTTGATATAGTGGTGGAAATTTATTGAAGTTTTCCCATACTACAGAATCTGCTTTCAATGCTTTTAAAATGTCTTCATCAATCACAAATCCATTTGATGACATATCAGGCAATACTGCCCTACCTGCATCTGTCATTTTCCCTAAACGTTCCATTCTTCGACATCGTTCTTTATTTAATTCTGACCACAAACTACTTTTTCTTCGTGGAGCTAATTTCTGTACTGTTATCCCACTATCTAATTTTTTTGTGGTGCTATCTATCCAACCAAAGCACATAGCTTCTTCGACAGCATCAATATACCAAAAAATGTTATCATCTACTGGACGTCCTCGTTTAACTACAACCCAACATTCCTTTTCTTTATTATGATTATCTATCAGCCATGCTCGCAATTCATCACGATTTTTTGCTGTAAGTATATTATTTAATTCCATATCAGTTCTCCAAAATTCTGATTTGTCTCTGAGGCTATTCTACCATCAAAGCCTTGGTTTTTCAACGCAAAAACGGCCAACTACTATTTCCGTTGGCCGCCTTCTGATTCGTGTTCTTTCTATTTATATAGTGATTTCGATTCCCCCTCAGAACACTACCGTTACTGTTTTCTCATTTTCTGCTCTGATATGGTCTACCAGTCCGCCCCAAAGCTCCTCTCTGAATTCTGTCTGCTCCCCATCAAGTCCCTGCAGGTTCTTGATGAAGTTCATCAGAATTTCCCTTGTATCGTTCTTCTCTTGGATGGCTGCACTGGAACGTGCTGAATTAGACTATGTGGATTATAGCAGTCAGAGAAATAAATGGCAAAAAAAACAGCCAACCATATTAAGTTGACTGCAATACAATCTGGAAAACCTATTATTACCGAATAAAATTAGTCAGCACCTTTTCTTCGAGACTGTCCCAAAGTTCCTCTCCACACATAAATTAATTTATTCATATCACAGCCATCTATATTCAGTGCATCCTTTTGGACAGCAATTTGTTTCATTCCTGCTTTCTGCATAATCAAGGACGAACCCACATTATCCTCTGCGCACCATGCCCGAATAGTTGTTATCCCTTCTATATCCGAAAGATAATGAACCACTTCCTGCAACACTTCAAAACCATATCCATGATTCCAGTGATTTCGCTCAATACTGAATCCCACTTCAACACTATTTTCATCTGAATTGTAATCATAAGCACCTATAGTACCTATCAGTTCTCCATCTAATTCTATACCCCATCCATAAAAGTGATTATCCTCATAGTTTAAAATAAAATTCTTAACTGTGTCATAAGCATCTTCTAAAGTCTCATAGGGATTCCAACCTGTATATTTTGTCATTTGCTTATCACAGCCAATTTTATTATAAAGCACTTCCGCATCTGAAATAATGTGCCTTCTTAGTATTAGTCGGTTTGTAGTTAATTCAACCGTTCCGCTCATTTTAGCCTCCTTAAATTCTGTTTTTTATTCTATTTTACAACGTATCTTGTTCTTTTCATTTCTTTGTTTATGTACAAGTATAAACCAAATAATACACAGGATGGTTTGAATAAATGTAGATGCCGGAGTTGCCAGCCCAATTGTAAACAGAGAAGTATCCGGCAGATGGCTGAACAGAATGGATAGTGGAACTCTGATTCCAAACGCACCAATTATTCCCTGTATCATTACAAATTTTGTCGTTCCAATCCCATTAAAATACCCTACAAAGCAGAAATAGAAACAGGTCAACAGACAGTCCACCGCATAGGCCTTCAAGTAATCCGCACTTGCCAGAATAACAGCTTCTTCATTTGCGAATATAAATGATAACATATCTCCCTGAAAGAATGCCAAATAAAACATAACTACTGCACATATCAAAGATAGCCCCATAGCATAAAACAGGGATTGATCCGCTCGTTTACGATTTCCTGCACCATAGTTCTGTGCTACAAATGCCGCCATAGCCTGCATAAATGCTGATGGAATCAGCATTAAGAATACAACTACTTTTTCTGCAACACCGACTCCTGCTGATGCATCCAATCCAAGCCGGTTCACAATTGCCAAAATGATTAAAAAGGATATTCCAACCAGAAAATCCTGAAGTGCAATGGGCAATCCAAGTCCAACAATTTTCTTTACATTCTGTTTTCTGAATTTGATTTGCGATTTATCAAAGGAAAATGGCAGTGTTTTCTTTCTAATTATCAAAAAAGAAATCAAAACGCTAATAAGCTGTGCAAATACTGTTGCAATTGCTGCGCCTGCTGCCCCAAGTGAAAACCCAGCTACCAATATAAAATCACCAACAATATTACAAATACATGCAATTAGGACCGTAATCAGCGGTGTTCTCGAATCCCCCATTCCACGAAATATACTGCCGATCAGATTATATGCAATAATTACGACAGATCCAGCTCCACATATTTGGATGTAGGAAACAGTTTGAGAAAATGCTTCTTTCGGGGCATTCATGATACCAGCCAGTCCAGAAGAAGCCACTGGTATCAAAACAGTAAGTGATATTCCAATAATTAAGAACAAAAGAATGCTGTTTCCAAGAATATCACCACCCTTTTTTGCATTACCTTCACCTATTGTTTGTCCCAAAAATATAGTGGTTCCCATAGAAAAACTTACAATCAGATTGGTCAGTGTCATCATTATTTGAGACCCCGTTCCAACTGCGGATACATCAACCGAAGAACCAAATTTACCAACAATCAACAAATCAGCCGCCCCATACATGGCTTGTAAGAACAGTGCACCTAACACTGGAATCATAAATTTCAATAATGCTTTTAAAATGTTTCCTTCTGTAAAATTGTTTTTCATTTTCTTTCCTCCTATAAAAAAGAATATCGTTTGCGATATTCTGCGCCGCTTTTGCGTCGCTTAACGACATATTTCCTCTACAAAAGCGTGCGCATCCTTGCGGAGCATTTTTATTACATAGGAAGCAATTTCCTATGTAATAAAAAAGGGCTGGACAAGAGAAAGCAATAAATGCTCTCCATCTTATCCAGCCCGTTATGTACATAACAAACCCTCCGATGAACCAATAACTATTTCATATTCAGTTTTTATCATGAACCTTGTTTATGATATTCAAATCGGGATTCTTTTTTTATTCAACTAAGATATATTAACTCATGCTGTCCCAAAAATCAATGGTATATTCTCATATTTATGTGATATTTTTTAACCATGAAAGAAAAGTTTTGTTTTTGGAATGATTCCACCAGGAAGAATACCTTCCGGATGGCTTTTCGCCATCACTCAGTAGTTAAAAATATATGGAATCACTTATCGGATAAAATTCGTTGCAACCCAAGTCTCACGTTTGGGCCTTGCCAGTCCTTTTTCCCGGCCCGCTTCAATGCCTTTCAACAGCCATGCCATGTTGATTGCAAGGGTACGCATGGTCTGTAAGCCCTCGGCATCCTGTTCCACATCCTCCGGCGTAAAGCCATGTACCTGATTCCAATATTGGGAGGAGACCACTGGCATATTGTTCATCATGTAGTACATATTCAATTGGGCAAAGGCTTCCGATGCACCGCCACGACGGCAGGAAACCACAGATGCCACAGGCTTGTCCTCCATATACCCGGTACCGCTGAAAAAGACGCGATCCATAAACGAGGTAATGGAGCCGGTTGCCGAACCATAGTAAACAGCGGAGCCAAAAACAAAGGCATCTGCCGATTTTGCAAGGTTCAGAAATTCGCCAACCTTATCATCAAATACGCATTTTCCGGTTTGACCACATCTGAAACAGCCAATGCAGCCCTGTACGCTTGTGCCAATCCAGAAGATTTCAGAATCCACACCCTCTTTTACAAGCTGCATCTGAATTTCCTCTAAGGCGCGGTTGGTGCAGCCGTTCTTGTGGGGAGAACCATTCACTAAAATCACTTTCATATTCATTCTCCTTTGGGCGTATAGCCAATTTTATCTTGCTCGGTAATGGCGCGAATCACCCGGCATGGGTTTCCGGCGGCAATTACTCTGCTGGGAATATCTTTTGTAACAACACTTCCGGCGCCAATCACGGAACCATCTCCAATCGTAACGCCTGCCGCGATCTGCACATCTCCGCCGATCCATACCTGATTTCCTATATGAATCGGCTTGGCAATACAAATGCCTTGTGCGCGTTCATCGGGATCAAGCGCGTGATTAACCGTATAAAGGCTGACGTTGGGGCCAATCAGCACATGATCGCCAATCGTGATTTCGGCATTATCCATCAGCATACAGTGGGTATTGATGATCACATCATCCCCGATATTGATGTTGCTGCCGTGTTCGCAATGAAAATCCGGGATAATGTATAGATTTTCCCCCGCGTGGCCCAGCAGCTGTGCTAAGATTTTCTCTCTCTTATGGACTTCATCTTCACCTGTGAGATTGTATTCCTGCGTCAACGCACAGGCTCGCTTGAACATCTGCATCATGTCTGTATCAAATATGTGGGGTAAGCCACCCTTTGCTCTCTCAAATTCTATCATGGTTTCACGCTCGCTTCACAGTTCGATCAGTTCCATCCCGGCAGCGTGATACAGCTCTACAACCTTTTCCGGGGTGATTTCTCTTGAAAGATACACTTTTGCTTTCATGGTTTTTCATTCCTTTCATTCGTTGATGTCGTTTTCGATTGCTCTAATGACCTTTGCCGGTACACCGCCTACGACGCAGTTATCCGGCACATCTTTTGTAATGACCGCACCGGCAGCGACCACCACATTGTTGCCAATGGTGACACCGGGCAGCACTGTCACGTTGCCACCGATCCACACATCGTTTCCAATGATGACAGTCTTTGCAACGCCAAGGTGCTTGCGGCGGCCCATGGGCGAAAGCGGATGATTTACTGTGGTAACAAGCGTGTTCGGGCCGATCATCACATAGTCGCCAATATGCACCGGGGCAATATCTAAAATCGTTACATTGTAGTTGGCAAGAAAGTTCTCGCCAACATGGATGTTGCTGCCATTGTCGCAGTTGAACACCGGCAGTACGGTGGGGTTGGCTCCTGCCGAGCCAAACAGCTTACGAACCACCATTTCCCGCTGCTCTGTGTTCTGCATGGGAATAGTGTTCAGCTTTTGGCACCATTCCAGAGCATGGAGCTTTCGCCCGTCAACCTCGGCATCCCAAAAATCATATTCCAAACCGGCGTCTAATTTTTCCGCTTCTGTCATTGCGTTGTTCCTCCATTCATCCTTTTTTCAAATATAATTGTCTCTGCTTTGGATTGCTCTTGTAGAATTAATTCTGACTGGCAAACCATGCGTTATACTCTGCCACCGGCGGTCTGCCTGCGATATAAGATAGCATCGGAATATCCGGGCGCTTTTCAAGGAGAGTTTCATAAGCCGGGACAGATACAACACCGGCACCACAATGTAGAATAACGGGAACCCCCTCCGGGATTTCGTTGTATCGCTCTTCCATTTCGGTATGCGGGATCCAGAGTGCGCCGGTAAAGCCAGTGTCGAGTTTCCATTCAGGTGCGTTAACCTCTACGATCACCAGATCAGGGGTATTTTTCATATATTCCAGTGCATCTTCCGGAGACATCGGCCCACCGGCTGAAATAGTGCTTGTATTCATGTTTTCATCCTCCATGCTGTCTGTGTTTGCAAAATAGCTTGCAGACACATTGGTCAGCATATCCCGGTTAGTGGCATCAGCAGACGAAAATTCAGAAGTAACGGGGATGACAGCTTGATCTTCGCCACCAAGCGTCACCCGACCGCTAGCCAAAACGCGGCTGCTCCAATAAAGGGTTCCCTCCAAGTAAAAGGTATAGATTCCGTCAGGCACCTTATTTCCGTCTAAATCCGTCCCATCCCAAGTGTAAGTTACATTTCCGGCCTGCGGCGTTGCGCCGGAAACGGCGTCAATTTCATCCGCAGACATAGTTGCCGGGCCAGCCTTTGCCACCCATGTGGGTACGCTGTCCTCGCGTGTCGTGTACCCACCGTTTGCAGTAAAATTCGTGACATACAACGTTTTCACAAGAGCGCCCTCTGTATCTTCGATCCAAACGGCATACTGATTGGAGGCCGGTGTGCTGCCTCTTGTAAAAGTGAATGACAGTTCCAATGTCCCGCCCGTGCCAGTGTTAGCAGCGGGTTCCTGCACTGTCTGGGATTCTTCCAAGGGGGCATCGGAATCCGATTGATCAGGTGATGAGGTCGGCACAGTGCCTTCGTCGGCATACGAATTTTCATTTCCACCACTGAACCCAACATACAAAACAGCAGCACAGCAAAGCAAAACAGCAGCCACGGCACTGATCCATATCTTCTTTTTATTCATTTGGAGCCTCCTTTGTTTTGATATCTGGATTTCAGCAAATAGCGGGGAGGCGGCAGACAACCGGCCTTATTTGCCAAGTTGTCCACCGTCCTAAGAGCTATTTATGTGTTATCAGGCATTTCGTTTAACACCTGATTAATAATCAAAACGGCATCTTTGACTTTCATTCCGCATTGAAATGGCTGTGGACTTTCCCCGTGTAACACTTCGCGGCAAGTCAACGCACCATATTCGCGTTTGAACAGCTCAGCGGCTTTTTGGATTCTGGCAAAATTAGCCTTTCGCTTTTGGGCACAACTGGGCATACCATCACAGGAATAGAAACTGATGATAGCGGATGCTGCGGCCAATGCACCGCAAACTTCCTGCAGCCCGCCAATTCCACCACCAAAGCCCTCCATCATGCGGTATGCTGTCTGTGGTTCGATCCCCATATCCTCTGCATAAGCGCAGAATACCGCTTGGGAACAGGTGCAGCCATCCGCATATCTTTGCGAGGCTGCTTTTAGTTTCTCGTCAGGCGAGGCATTCATTGGCATTTCCTCATCTCTTTAGCGGAATGCTTTTTCAAACATTTCCAAATAGTCTGCATCGGACAGTGGAAGCGGATCAGCGGTAATGTCTCCACCCAGCACTTCGTGAACCTTGGCTGGGAACTGCTTAATTTCCTCGGCAGTGATGCCGTCATCACTCATTTTCAGGTCAGCACAGCCCACAGCCGCAATCAAATCGTCCAGTGCCTTGATAAAGTCCTGCCCAGAGGCTGCATTTTCCACACCCATGGCCTTTGCCATTTTAATCATTGGTTCCTCGGCAGCCTTACGGTCAGCAAAGAAACCATAGTAGGCGTGAGCGATCTCAATCAGACCAGCACCATGCACCAGGTTGTCGTGGAAACTGCCCATGACGTGTTCCATGGTGTGAGCAGAAGTACACATCATGTAATAGGCAGCCAAGGTGTTTGCCAGTGCCACATAAGCGCGGGCTTCCTTGTTGCCGCCGTCCTTGTAGGCTACAGGCAGATACTTGGCAATCAACTCTACGGTTTTCAGTGCAAACATCTCTGCCATCGGATGTACGTTCTTGTTGACTACGGTTTCACTGGCATGGAAGAACGCATCCATACCCTGATAAGCTGTGAATTTGGGAGGCACGCTCATCATCAGGTCGCTATCCACAACGGAAAGAGTCGGGAACATGGACGGGAAGAAGATGCCGGTTTTTTCCTGCGTTTCATCGTTGGTGATAACGGCGGCAATGTCCACTTCGCTGCCAGTTCCGGCAGAGGTCGTAATGCAGACGATAGGCAGCGCATTAAACTCTGCAACTTTCTTGCCGCCTGCAGCGCTCAAAGAATAATCCCAAATATCGCCTGGGTTGGTTGCCATCAGGGCAATACACTTGGAGCAGTCCATAACGGAACCACCACCCAGCGCAATGATGAAATCGCAGCCATTGTCTTTCATGGCTTTTGCGCCGTCCATGACATTTTCCTTGGTCGGGTTCGGGCGAATCTCATCAAATAAAACGTGTTCCACACCAGCAAGGTCGAGTTCCTTTTCCACGCTGGCAAGATATCCGTACTGTTTCACAGATGTAACGTTTGAAGTGGCAATGAGTGCCTTTTTCCCAGGCATTTCTTCGCTGTGAAGTTCTCCCAGTTTACCCGCGCCAAACAAAACTTTTGTCGGCATATAAAAGTTAAAGTTATACATAATAATCCTCCTGCAAATGAATTTGTTTTTTGGTATGCTTGAATTATAGACTAGCAAGTTCTGAAAAACACCGCCAAAAGTTAACACTATTAGTGGTAAATCTTAATATTACATGATATAATCACTAAAAAGGATTTCACAATATAAAAGTTCAAAATGAAAATGCTATTATCACAGGAGGCGTACATATGGATAATGCACTACTACTTTCCTCCATAGAAAGGTTAGGAAAGGAATTTGATGCCATCGAGTGGAAATATCTTGATGTTTCCCCCGGCAGTACACGGGAAAAAACACAGCTCTGGCCTGGTGATTCAACAGAAGATGTCATGATTTGTGTTTATAAAGGTAATTTCATCAATCAGATGTTTCATCGGCAGGATTATTTCTTTTTCAACTTTGCTTATCAAGGAGATTATGGAGCTTTAAGCTACCAGTTTGATAACCGAATCACAGTTCATGAGGGTGAGTGCTATATCGGACAGCCCTATGCCGGATATGCACCAAATGGCCAAAGTGATACTGAAATTATTATTGTGGGCGTATTGATTCAGACACAGGCATTTTTTAAGACATTTCTCCATGTTCTTTCTGCAAACAGAACACTGTTTCATTTCTTTCTAAATCCACAAATCAATGAATACTCCGATGAGTACATTCAGTTAAAGTTTGAGGATTTATTCTCTGTCCGTAGTCTACTGGAACTGATGATTGTTGAATATGCGAATCGGCAGGAGAACACGCAGGATGTGCTAAAGCCATTGACACTTGCCCTGCTTATGCAGGTCGCAAGACAATATGCAAAATCCAATCCGACAGCAGAAACAGATAAGCTGTCCGAAAAAATTGTTCAGTATATTGGAGAACATTTTGACACTGTAACACTGGGTGACATTTCCGCACATTTCTCTTATCACCCAAACTACATTTCAGGGTATATCAGAAAAGAACTTGGCAGATCCTTTTCAGAAATTCTGTTAGAACAACGAATGGAACGAGCCATTGCGCTGCTTAAAGGAACTGACCTGAGTATTGAAGATATTGCCGCCATGTTGGGATATAGCAATAACAGCAATTTTTATAAGGCTTTTCGTGAGTATTATCATATGTCACCCAGAGAATATTGCATGCTGTTATCTAAATAAGTACCCAAAATAGGATTTTCTCTGCTCTCTTACAAAATATTATCTATTCCATCAGCAGAACAATGATTTTCAGTAAAAAGGCGGCCAACTACTATTTCCATTGACCGCCTTCTGATTCGTGTTTTTTCTATATTATACGATAATTTCGATTCCACCTCGGAACACTACCGTTACTGTTTTCTCATTTTCTGCCCGGATATGGTCTACCGGTCTGCCCCAAAGTTCCCTTGTATCGTTCTTCTCTTGGATGGCTGATTCCAGTTCTTTAAACCTTGAATGCTTCTCCGTGATTCTTCATTTTTTTAAAGCATCGCTTCTGACATAGTGCGTTTTTCTTCCTGCACCCATTTTTGCAAGAGTCCCGTCCGCAACCAATTTTTTTAAGGCTGCTTCTACGGAAGAACTGCCAAGACTTGGACATGCAATTAAGGCTTCCTGCTTTGTGAATGTCCCAATCTTATTAGAGACATACTCTTTTACCACATCATAAGATGTACTTTTAGTACCTGCTCTATTTGCCATTGTAATACGATTTTCAAATTCTCGATAACATGACAAAATCACTCCAAGCATATATTTTATGAATGGTTTTGGATCATTTTCTTCCTCATACCAATTCTGATTGGCCGCTGCAAGTGCTTCATAGTACGCCTCTTTTGTATCCGCTATTGCTTTTTCGATACTGATATACTGTCCAACCATATATCCATTTCGATACAAAAAAAGCAGTGTCAAAAGCCTGCTCATTCTGCCATTGCCGTCATTAAACGGATGGACACACAGAAAGTCCAAAATGAAGCATGGCATTAAGATAAGAGGATCAATCTGCTCTTTCTCCAATGTCTTTTGATAGCTCTCGCAGATCATGGCAATGGCATCTGGGGTCTCATACGGAGCTAATGGACGAAATAATACTGTCTTCTCTCCATTTGGCAACACAGCATCAATTTCATTTGGTGTAGTCTTAAAACATCCCCCATAGGATAGTGCAGTATATTTCAACAAATCCCGATGCATCTGCAGGATATAATTCGGTCTTACCGGTATCATTTCATAATTCTCATGAACTAGATTTAAAACATTCCGATATCCTAAGATTTCACTTTCATCGCGATTCTTTGGTGTTGTTTTATCTTCTACCAGTTGTTTCAATCTGGCATTTGTTGTCACAATTCCTTCGATACGATTGGATGCTTCTGTACTCTGTACTTTTGCGATCTGTATCAGACGCTCCAGTTCCACAGGCTTTTGTCTGATATATAGTTCCTGTTTCCCTTTAAATTCATGAATTTTTGCAACATACGACAAGATTTCATTATCCCATGTTCCAGTACCCAGTTTTTCATAATCAAATTTTCGCAAACAGTTGCACCTTCTTTCTCCCAATTATATATTTCTTTCTCCCAATTATATATTGTTTTTGGGAGAAATGCAATCCGTATTGGGATTAACATCGTCTTCTTCATCTAATTCATTTTAATTTTTCGTCCTATTCAAAATTTAACGATTATAAAATTATAACGATACCCCATAGATATCGTTAATCGGGTATTCGATTTTCACTGTAAAACTCGAATACCTGTTTAAAGTAGTTTCATTCTTTAAGCGTATAACGTTAGGATACCCCCAAACAAAGCCTTTACACAGCCTTTTTGAATGTTCTAGTCCTGTTTTGTTGTATCAATAAGCGTGTCCCTTCGTTCATTGTTTATTCTTTATAAACTTCAATGTGAATACTGCCTGGCATCTTTTCTATAGTATCTTCTCCGCTGATTGGCTCTCCTAAAAGATACAATCAGCAAAGCGAAAGGTTCCTGCCGGATCAAAAGAAATCAGATTCATGGACTGGCATGTTGCTTTTGGTGATGGAATCAGCATTCCTGTTCTTTCCATTACTGTTTTCTCATCTTCTGCTCTGATATGGTCTACCGGTCTGCCCCAAAGTTCCTCTCGAAATCCCGTCTGCTCCCCATCAAGTCCCTGCTGTACCATTACTTCTTAATACTTAATTCTATAGTAATCCATAACCTTCTTAAAATAATCTTGTGCTGTCAAACAGGTATCTATCAGATATCCTTTTTCCATTCTCCACTCACGCAGTCCGCGATAGTAAAACATCTTCAATTCATCTGTAATAATAAAAGGCACAATATTATTCTTCAAACACTCTTTAAACATAATCAGTCTTCCAACCCTGCCATTTCCATCCTGAAATGGATGAATCCGTTCAAATTGTTCATGAAATGCTATGATATCTTCTAAGGTTTTTTCTTCGTTTTTATTATATTGTTTCAGTAATTTCTTTATCTCTTCTCCAACCTCTTCAGGAGCTGTCGTTTCAAGGCCGCCAACCTCATTTGGTAATTTTTTATAGTCCCCTACTGCAAACCAATCCTTATGACTGTCGCTAGTTCCTTGTTTTAGTGTATTGTGTAATTGCTTTATAAGCTTTTCTGTAAGCATATTCTTTGCATAGTCGATAATGATATCAATGCATTTAAAGTGATTGGTGGTCTCTATAATATCATCTACATTAATTGACTCATCTGAAACGCCTATAGTGCTGGTTTCAAAAATATATCTCGTTTGATCATGGGTTAATCGACTACCTTCTATGTGGTTGGAATTATAGGTCAACTCTATCTGTACTTTATGATAGATTCCTCCCGAAAGTCTGCTTTCCTTTTCCCTCTGAAGTATGTTCAAAAGTGTAGGTGCTTTCACCACAGTTCTTGCCTTTCGGCCTGGTTTTTGTGCATTCTCCGGTATATTCCATGTTTTACCTGTAAGAAAAGCACCTTCTACACGTCCCTGTGAACAATAGTTTCGGACAGAACGTTCTGAAATTTTCCACTTTTTTGCCATTTCATTTACCGATTTGTACAACATACAAGCACCTCCTTTTATATTATTATATGCCGATATCGGCAATTTTACAACAATATACTGCGTAATATTTTATTTTTTTATTGCCGATATCGGTGTGTTAATAAGCGTGTCCCTTCGTTCATTGGGACAATGCTATTGATACAATGTAACGATGCACCCCTTTTTAAACTGAATTCAGATTCATAAAATATCTCTATTTGCATGTTTACCCTAGTATTTTCATATTCTTTTTTGATGCTATATGCTTCCGCAAAAGCTGCAGCACACAGTCAACAAGTTCTTTTTTCTCATCGTTCTTAATTAAATAATAAATGACACGGTCTGTTGGTACATCGGAAAGATGATAGATATGGAATCCTTTTTCCTCCAACTTTTCTCCGACAGACCAAGGTACAATCGCCCAATTCTCCTTCGTCAGAAACTCCTCCATCAGAGACATCTGGTCTAAGAACACATTTGGATAGATGCTTTCATCAAACCACTGTCTGTGCCATGCATCGTATTCCTGATTCCACGGAAGTCTGACTTCATTTTTTGCTTCCAACGATTCCGTTTTTATCTCTGCATCCTTCTTGCCTAACTTCTGATTACTTGCCAAGACGAACGGTTCGGAAAAGAGCGGAATGGTCTGTACGGTTCTTGAATACATTGGATTGGAGACAAACGCAAAATCAGCAAGTCCGCTCTCCACATAGCCATATGCCTCTTGTGAATGATATAGATGAAACTCAAGATTGTATTTATTATCTTTCAAAAATTCTCGAAATATCTCTGGCAAAATATAAGTACTCACACTTCCAATTGATGCCATCTTCAGCAACGGCTTCTGATCCAGATTACGGATTGCGCTCGTCTCTTCCCATAAGCTCAGCCATTTTTCTGCCACAGGTAGAAATGCTTTTCCTTCTTCTGTCAGCTGGATATTGTGCATTCCTTTTTGGCGCAGTAACAGCGGATATCCCAATTCATTTTCCAATGCCTGCAGTCTCCTGCTGAGTGCTGACTGTGTGACATACAATTCCTTCGCTGACGCTGAAATATTTCCACATCTTATAATAGATAAAAAAGCTTCGATTTCTAGTGATGTCATAATTTCTCCTTCTAATATGAGCATTTATGTATATTTTATAACACAAATATGCATTATACAACCTTTCATTTTTCTTCTATAATCAGTGTTGCATCAAAAGTAATTTGAACTCAGGAGATAGGAAATGAAACAACAAACATTACTAAATGGTAATATAAAAAAAGAACTGATTTTTGAAGCGACCCCCAAGAGTTAGACCAAAAATCTAATGATTGGGAGGTCGCTTTTTCATGGCAAAACATAGTTTCCAAACTAAAATGAAAGTTGTAATGGAATATTTAAATGGCCAGGGTAGTTACA
>JAQUUB010000256.1 GCA_028694115.1 Lachnospiraceae bacterium | reverse complement strand
TAGGATTTGGAGAAAGCCTTATTATGCTAATACTTGCGGCATTGTTATCCATTATTATCATTATTTGTGGATTTTTTATGATATACACAGTGTATTTCAGATTTTTAAGATTATTGATCATTGTGCCAATGGGAGCAATTGCATTTTCAACTATGGGAGGAAACAGAACAGTCAACCAAACGGTAGTGGCGTATTGCAAATACTTTTTATCTGTCACGTTCGAGGCGGTTACTATGGCACTTGCAATTATTGTATGTAATGCATTTGTGAATGCTGGGCTTCCATCATTTACAGGAAGTTACGCAGATTGGGCACAGACACTAATCTATCTGTGTGAAATGACATTTACCATTGCACTGACGGTAGGAAGTGTAAAAGGAGCACAATCATTAACTAGTAAGGCATTTGGATTGTAGGAAGGAATGGAACATGGAAAAGACATTAGAATATGAAACCCAGTGGGGAAGCAAAGAAGAGGTATTCTTTGATATTAATAGCTATCAGAACAATGGGTGTATCTATATTGGATTGGTAATAAATGAAGAAGGATACCCCGAACCATTTGGAGATATCACTGTTAATCTGGGTGGAAAAGCACCGGATTATTGTGGATATATTGATCTCAACAATATGCCAGAACTTGAGAGGTTTATTGAAAAAAATGAACTCGGAGAGTTTACAGGGTTAACACAGAGAAGTGGATTTTGTGAATATCCATTATATCTGTTTAATCCAGAAAAACTAAGGGAACTTTGTCCCGACGGAATGGCAGCGTATGAAAAATCCATTGGAAAAGAAAAGCTATCCGAAAAAGAAAAATGTAGATAGGAGGTATTTGAACAGTGGTAATTGAAATCAACAAAGATATAGATCGCTATCAGGAATCGGTAGCACTAGGATTATCAGCAAAACAGCTGGTGTTTTCTATCGCAAGTATAGTTGTGGGTGGTGGTCTGGTTCTTCTTTTGTATCACTATATTGGTTTAACGGGTGCAGCTTATGTTGCAATTCCTTGTGTTGCACCAATCGCTTTAGGTGGATTTTATTCTTACAATGGAATGGGCTTTTACGAGTATATGGGAAGAAAATTCCATTTCATGTTTGGGAACAAGGCATTGACCTATGTTTCTACAGAAGGAGAGCAAGCAATAAAGGAATTTGAAACAGAGTTTGCTTTTGTAGAGAAAGCAAAGGGAATAAAGTTCTTTACCAAAAAGATAAATAAGTCAAAAGAGGAAGTAAAATCAGTAAATAAAGGAAGTAGGGAGGATTTTGAAGAGATGAAAAAGAAAACAAAGAAAATTGCAATTGCTTGTATGGGAGTAATTATAGCAACGATTGCAGGTATTGCAGCATATAAGTATATGCATTAGAAACTTTGAAATAGATTGGACTGACCTCTTAGGTCTGGACAATTCGGGCATCAGCCGGGATTGTTCCCGACTGGTGTTTTATTAAGCGAAAGAGAGGTAAAGAAATGGTATTATTTACAGACGAATTTAAGGAACTGAAAAAAGCAAGTGAACCGCTTTATAAGTCTCCGAAATCAATTCAGGAAACCATTGAAATTATGGCAGTAGCAGAGAATGGGATTTTTGAAGTGGCAAAGAATCGATATTCAAAATGCTACCGCTTTCAGGATATTAACTACACCACCACAAATGAGGACGAGCAGATTGATATTTTTGAACGATACTGTAAATTCTTGAATTCTTTGGACTGTAATTTTAAGATAACAATCAACAATAAGAATAAAAATATGGAAGATTTAAAGCAGTATGTATTATTGAAGTATGTGGATGACGGTTATGATAACTTCCGCAAAGTATATAACGATATCATAGAAGCAAAGATTCTAGAAGGCAGACA
This sequence comes from Lachnospiraceae bacterium, assembly GCA_028694115.1. The sequence goes on along the minus strand of JAQUUB010000256.1, from coordinate 1,554 downwards.
AGGGATTGAGCAGGAAAGATATTTAACACTCACAATCGAACGAAAAAATTTTGAGGAAGCTAAGGCGCAGTTTGCTACATTAGAAGCAACGCTTCGTAAGGCATTCAATGAGTTGGGAGCAGATATCGTAGCACTCAGTGGGAATGAGAGATTAAAAATTCTTCATGATTTTTATCACCTTGGTAATGAGAACAGCTGGGACTTTGACATCAAAGAATCAAAGAAAATAGGAAGGGATTTCAAAAATGATTTAAGTAACGGTATGATTAAGTACTTTCCAGATAGCTTTGAGGATGAGTGTAAATTTTGCAAAGCATTGTTCATAAAGAAGTATCCAAGTAGCTTATCAGATCGGTTCCTAAATGAAATCACATCACTTCCGGTTCACTCCATTGTTAGCATTGACGTAGTTCCGGTTCCAAAGGATTTGACCACTAAGGTATTGCAAAAGAAATATCTGGGGATTGAATCAGATATTATCAAACAGCAGAGGGTTCGAAATAAGAATAATGACTTTTCTTCGGATATTTCATATGCAAAGAGAACAGAGAAGAAGGAAATCGAAACTATCATGGATGATGTGCGTGAAAATGACCAATGCCTGTATTATGTGGCAGTGACGATTGTTCTGATGGCAGATTCAAAAAAGGAATTAGAGAGTATCAGTGAAACGGTAGAAACTATTGGAAAGCGTAACAGCTGCACTATTGATGTGCATTATCTGAAACAGAGAGAGGCATTAAATACAGCATTGCCGATTGGCGTAAGACAGGTAGAAACTATGAGAACCATGCTTACACAAAGTCTTGCTGTATTGATGCCTTTTAATGTGCAGGAATTGAATGATACAGGTGGTAATTATTATGGTATCAATCAGGTATCAAAGAATATCAACATTGGAAATCGTAAGAGACTTATCAATGGTAATGGATTTGTGTTTGGTGTTCCTGGTTCAGGAAAATCCTTCTTCTGTAAGATGGAAATGGGAAATGTATTCTTATCAGGAGACGATGAAATCATAGTGATAGATCCAATGAACGAATATTTTGATATTGCTGAAACCTACGGCGGAACAGTAGTAAATATGTCAACATATACCGATAATTATGTGAATCCGATGGCAATGGATGTATGGAACTTAGATCAGAATGATTCCAAAGGCTGGGTAAGAGAAAAGGGTGAATTCATGCTGGGACTTTGTGAACAGTGTATCGGCGATTCCCTAAATTCCAGACAGAAATCCATTATTGATAGATGTGTAAGAAAGCTCTATATAGATATTGCCAGAAGCAGAGAAAAGTATATTCCAGTTATGTCAGATTTCTATGAGTTATTGAATCAGCAGCCAGAAGAGGAAGCAAAAGACATCGCATTATCACTGGAGCTGTTCGTTAATGGATCACTTAATATCTTCAATCATCAATCGAATGTGGATGTTGACAATCGCTTCACAGTCTATGGAATTAGAGACTTAGGATCAGAGCTCTCGCCCATTACCATGCTTGTCATGATGGAAAGCATCCAGCAGAGAATCGTGGAGAATGGAAAGAGAGG
>JAQUUB010000255.1 GCA_028694115.1 Lachnospiraceae bacterium | reverse complement strand
TCTCATTTATCCAAACCAAAATAAAATCCAAACCTTTGTTAGAATTGGCGGAAATTCAATGGGTTGACAATTAAAGGTTTGGATTTTAAATGCTGATGATTAACTTAAACCACACAGATTGAGAAGCGATCCGTCTGCATTTTTCCACTTAGGTGTAACTTTTTGACTGGTTTCATCTTCGAGTGTTGCTAATGCAGTTGCTTTCACATCATTTGTGATATCCAGGTAAACCATTGTAGTTTGAAGATGTTCATGCCCTAACAAGAGCGAGATTTGAACTATGTTCATACCATCTTCAAGCCAGTGTGAAGCTTTAGCATGTCGTATCTGATGTGCATGAAGATCATTCGGAACTTCATTGCAGATTTCATGTGCACATACGGCATGCTTTTTAAGCATTTTTCCAACAGCTGGTTGTGTAAGTTTTCCATAAATGCCCGTATTTCTGGAATAGAACACATATGCTTCTGGATCAGGATTATCACCATGGAACTCCACTAAATATTTTTTGAGATGTGATACAGCTTTGGGTAAAAGACCTATCGTTCTAATCTTAGATCCTTTGCCAATGATAGTGATATAGGGCTTTTCAACATTTAAAAGTAACTGCTTATTTTTAAGCGATAGAACCTCATCTATTCTACAAGCAGTCGCATATAACAAGATGATAAGAGCAAGATCTCTTCTACCTGTTTTATTGGTAACATCAGGTACTGACATCAATGTCTTAACAGCATTTTTGCTCATGCCTTTTACCTTTGTTTTGGGTTCTTTTAATCTTGGAATCAATGTTGCATCATGATAAAGGTAAAGACAGTCGATTTCTTTACCTCCAAGATATTTTAGAAATACCCGTAAACACGCCAGACGATTATTGCAGGTAGCGGCGCAACAGTTACGATCATTTTTTAACCAAAGGATCCATTCTTCTATTGTGGATCTATTAAAACAGCCTGCATTCAGACTATTGATGGTGATTCCCTTTTTGTCATCTAAGTACATGATATAAAGGGTAAGTGTATATTTATAAGCTTTAATTGTATGCTCACTTTCAGTCAAAAAGGATGAGACATAATCATTTACAAAAAATGATATATGACGGGCTATGCATACGCCCTCATTAGTAGATTTCTTCATCTGCATTTACCTCCGGAACAATCCAATCAAATGATTCATTTGTTTGTTTCTCCATAATGCTGCTTAGATTAGGAACAATCGAGTAATAGTATTTTGTGCTTTCCAAAGTAACATGTCCCATGCTCTTACTCAAGTATGCGATTTTATCATAAAAGTTAAAACCTTCATCCGTCCACCTGTTGATATGTTCTATTGCATAATTATGGCGAAGGTCATAGGCAGTGGCATGAGAACTGTTTACAGAATCCCATATAATGCGAAAGTTATCAGTTAACCAGTGACTACTAAAACGGGTATTATCCCTTGATACGAAAAAGTATTCTCTGCCTGGGAGAAGACACTCCATTTTCTTATTGAACTGTTGCATAAGTTCCAACATAGATTCATGTAATACGACATAGTGCTCATTGTAACCTTTTGTATCTACTATGCTGATGATTCCTTCAGAAAGATTGATGTTGTCACACCTTAATGATAGTGCTTCGTTAGTTCTCATTCCTGTACTGTAAATAAGTCTAAAGATAACAGGTGCCGTTATGCTACGAATCTTCATATCCATTCGACCAGGTTTGTATTTAAGACTATCACATGCTACAAAGAAATTAGCTAATTCCTCCTGTGTGAATGCATGCGGTATATATGTTTTTCTCTGTTTCCGAGGTCTTTCGGGAATAATTACTTCTGTTAGGTCTCTTTTTTGAAGATACTTAATAAATTCAGAAACAATGGAACATCGTTGTCTACAAGAATTTATTGTTTCAGTGGTTCTTTTGACAAAAAAACTATCAACCATTTCTTGTGTTAGTTGATCTGCTTCTGGATTAAATTCCTTACAATGGCGATCAAATTCACGCATTTTAAAGTAAGAAGTATTACTCCATTTTTGAGAGGCCTTCCTGTATTTTACAAACCGAGACATTAATGGAGATAACTTTGATATAAACTCAGTCAATGTCAAACACCTCCCTTCGGATAGGAAAGTCCTCAATACTCAAAGCACATTCTTTTAAATGTTTGAAGTCTGTATGGAGATATGGATCTACTGATTTCGGAGAAGCATGTCCTAGGATATTTGATATAACTGGTAATGCAGTATCTTTTTCCAATAACTTGATAGTCAGATTATGACGGAATAAATGTGTACCTATTCGTTCGCCTTTACCCATGCGGATATCTGCAAGCTTGAATACCTTACGAACAAGCCAGCGAATTGTCTGCACTTTCAATGGCTCATGTGGAACTGCTTCTGATATAAAAACTGTAGCATAGCTACAAGTAGGCCTTTCTTCAATGATATAGTCATATATAGCATTTCCTACATTTGGTCGTAATGGTAGCTCTAGTTCAGTTCTGGTTTTTGATTGTACAAGCCTGATAACATCTTCATTCCAATGAACGGATTGCAACTTTAGATTGATGATATCTACCCCTCTTATGCCAGTATGCAATAAAAGACTCATAATAGCTTTGTCTCGCAATGACAGTGCCTCTGTGCTTAGCAATAGATTTATTTTTTCAATTTCGTCATCAGTAAGCACCTGGATATTCTTCCGATGCTCAGTTAAGTGTGGTAGAAGCAGTAAAACTCTCTTACAATCGGCTGGATTAAGTTCTACTCCAGCTTTAAGCACAGCCCTGACATTTTTGCAGCATCCTGCAGAACGGATCAGATTGCCGGATTCATCAAGAAAATAAGATAAAACATCATTTTCTTCCACTGATTCTAAATTTGAGCAGCCCCTTTGCTGTAAGTGATAAAAGAATATGGCACCGCCGTGACTTTCATTATCAATGGTTGTTTCGTTTGTTTTTCCCAATTTTTCTGCATAGGCTTTGTAATGATCAATTAGTTGCTGAAAATCAGGATTGAGGGAATAGTAAGCTCCCCTTGGTTCAATAAATGAGCAGATTCTGCGTCTATCTGGAAATAAATGAAAATGATCAAAATGCTCAATTCCACCAATAACAGAACGTCTCCATTTTAAATCTTTTTGATTTGCGGAAACGCTCTCAAAATATTGATAAATATCCTTGTAAGAAGTCCATGATTCCATGTCTAACTCTAAAATTTCACGTATTTGATGCCTGTACATATAGATACAGCTCATGGAATATCCAGAGTTTTTCATGTGATTGATAAGTTCCTCATGGTGTTGTCGTAAATTTGTTAAATCCATGGTATGATAACCTCCTTTTTCTCTTTGGTTAAATCATACCATGTAAATAAAATCTAAACCTTTGAAGTGGTCTATCAAATTATTTCAACCACTGTAACTCTAAGTTTGGATAATATTAAGGTTTGGATAAA
>JAQUUB010000254.1 GCA_028694115.1 Lachnospiraceae bacterium | reverse complement strand
TACTGATTATCCGAGAAGTATTATTATTCGAGAAGATTGCTGCAATCATTCATAATTACATCATCTTTAAGGAATCTTCTCAAATAATATTTTATCTCTTTTTTAGGAATCCTGGCACACTGTCTGTTGTTTTCTTTATCTCGATTTTTTGATTGTCGCCAAACCAAGTTTCATTCCATTCTTTTAATTTTTTATCTACTGTGTCCTGAGACATTTCAGCGTATATTTGCGTGGTTTGGACTGAAACATGACCTAATATGTTTTTTATTGTAACCATATCAACACCTGCCTCAAGCAAATGACATGCGGTGCTATGTCTCATTGAATGTGGGGGATAACTATCAGCATGAAACAATGTTGAATACTGTTCCTTAGCCATAGTAACATACTTTTTATAAATTCCTTCAACACATGAAATGGTCATTTGCTCATGTGTCTGACTAGAAAAAATGTGTCTCTTAGGATATTTTTCAATATGTCTATGCCGAATATACTTTTGCAGAGATTCAACTAGTTTCCTTGAAATTCCTACCTGGCGAACCTTCGAGCCTTTACCTGTTAGCGTGACAGCTGCAGATGATGTGCTTATTCGAATGTCCCCCACTTTTAAGTCGCATATTTCTTGTGCTCTAGCACCAGTTGCATACATAAATGAAAGCATTACTTTGTCACGTAATCCTGTCGCATAGTTTTCATCGGGAAGATTTAATAATATCTTTATTTCATCTCTGGTAAATACGGCTCTTTGTTTTGATTTGGCCTTCTTAACAGGAATTTTGTTAATGGCACTTCTAAAAACAGAAGCTGCATCAAAATCTCTATTTTGTGCGTATTCAGAAAATGCTGATAATGCTGATAATCTCTGATTTCTTGTTGATGGTTTGCACAGTCTATCAGTCTCCAACCATTTAAAGAAGTCTAAAAGCGTCTCATATGTTAAATCCGAAAAATTAATTTTAATAGCAGATATATTTTTCACATCTAACATATATCGCATTAACAATAGAAAAGTTTGTTTATAGGAATTAATTGTATTTTCACTCAATCCTCTGCTATAGGGCAAATATGTTTCAAAGTAATCTTCCAAAAGAGAGATAAAACTTATTTTTCGTCTACTCATAAAAGCTCACCTCCGGAAATAAATCCTCAGTGAATGCTTCAAACTTTGTAAGAGTATCCTCAAAATAATCTCCACTATATTTTAAGTATTTCTCAGTCTCATATAGACTGTCATGACCTAAATATGTTGATAAAAAAGGAACTGATTCCCTATGACTAATTCCTCTGCGTTTGTTTTTATCAAAAGATCTTACAGCAAAGGTATGTCTAAAGCAATGAAGGCAAGCTCCACGAGCATTTCTATTTTTCTGATTGTATGCAATTCCTGCTTTTCTTCGGATGATTCGATAATAATTTCCAACAGAATTCGCTGATAATGGGGTATATTTATCATTTGAGGGAAACAGGAATGCCTCTGAATCATTTAGAATGCCCATAGCAACGCAATATAGATAAATAATTTCAGCCAGCTTTTCATCAAAAGGTACTAACCTCTGCTTGTATTTTTTTGTAACTCGTAGAAGGAAAAGATTTTTTTCAAAGTCAATATCTCCGACCTTAATGTTTATAGTTTCCCCTACACGCAAACCACAGCAGAAAAACAAACGTATTAACAGTGGCATTTCATTTTCAATGTATATATTTTTAACTGCATGTGGAGCTGTAAGTGAATCAGTAGTCCTAAAAATGTTTTCAATATCCTGATCTGTGTACAAGTATGGAATATAGGTATCTCTTGTCATAATTGTTTTGGGAATAAAGCAGTGGTAGCCATTATCTATCAAAAATAATAACAGTTGCCTAATATAATGTATATGCTGACCAGCAGTATTTACAGAAATACCACAACTTACTTCCTTGATCCATTCTTCAACAACTGTTTCATCGATTGATTTTTCCGTATAATCGATGTTGTAAAGATAGTCATCAAAAAGTTTCACAGTATGTTTGTAATGTCTATATGCCTCTGAACTTAATTCTTCTTTTCGAAGTATTAGATGTAATTCTATTTCATCACCAAAAACCGATTTGAACGCACTTGACATTTATACTACCTCCCCTTGCAAAAAGGATCTAAATTTTCCAGACACCTCGGGAGGTTCCAAACAATACTTTCTTAATTTTTCTACATCAATCCTGGCATAATGTTTTATAGCATTATTAGAACTATGACCTAGTACTTTTCTTACTGTTTCATAGGATATGTCATCATTGACCATAGAGCTTGCTAAAGATGACCGTAAAGTATGGGGACCTTTCTTTCGATTTCCAATATCAATACCAGCTGCAGCTATATACTTTTTTAAAGTATTCCTGATTGTCCCTGTTGTTATTGGTTTATACGGCGCATATACGTTTATAAAGATTTCATTAGCTACTGACGAAGGCCTAACTGATAAATAATCTTCTATGGCTAACTGAACTTCGTCAATAAGTGGGAGATGGAGGATATTTCCGGTTTTTTCTTGGATAATATTTATATCGTTCCGATTTATTACATCTCCAATTTTTAATCTAATAATATCGCCGGAACGCATTCCCATTCTTGATGCAAGAAGTATAATCGCGTAGTCCCGTTTCCCTTGAACAGTACTAGTATCAATGGAATTCTCAATTCGTTTAATTTCATCAATCGAATATACGCTTGGCACTACATATGGTTTACTGTAATGTGGAACAATCGTTGAATAGTCCGCGTTAATTTCACCTACTTCAACTAAATATCTTAAAAATACTCGTATTTCACCCCAAAGATTATGATCTGATATCCTCGTACATGCCATTATAATTATTTTGGGAGATAATAGGTCTAATGAATTACACTGTAACTTACCTACTTCATGTAAAAACCAGGATATAACGTATCTCTTATTGTATATAGTTCCAGCAGCGCGACCTATATCAGTTGCATTATCGCAATAGTTAGTAATAATTGAACTGAATTCATCAGAAAGAATGAAATGCTTTCCTTTATCCGAATGCACCTCTTTCCATTCATTATTCACAATATCATTTAAGCGGTATACAACCGTCCTAAGATTTGTATAGTACTGGTTTTTTTCATGTTTTGTTAAATAATCTTGTAAAAATGAATTGCCATTATCTTCACTGTAATGCTCAAATCCGTTATTTTTCAACCATGAAATAATACTGTTACACAAATATCTATATCCAGTAATGGTTATAGAAGTACATCCCCGAGCTTCGAGTTTGACTAGAAGATTTCTCTCCAGAGCATCAAATGATTTGAATTGTTCCTGCATAATTGCAAATCCTCCTTATTGTAAAATATTTTACAATAAGGATAAACTAGATACTATTATTCGAGAAGATTCTTTCAAAATACAGTAAACAAAAAGGCTTTAAGCAATCTTCTCGAATAATAATACTTCTCGGATAATC
>JAQUUB010000101.1:10357-16283 GCA_028694115.1 Lachnospiraceae bacterium | reverse complement strand
TTGTTTGTGGTGAACTAATTATACACGAAAAGGGAGGTCATTGCTTTTTTAATGTAAAAAGTGATGCAAAACCAGAAAGTTCAAGGGTTTAGATAAAAAGAGAAGGTAGTAAATTTGACACTACCTATCAAGAGAAGGAGGTCAACCATATGAGAACCATAAAAGAAGTATCTAAACTCACCGGTATCAGTGCGCGTGCACTTCACTATTATGATGAAATAGGATTGTTTCATCCAACAGCAAAAAGTGAAGTTGGTTACAGGCTTTATGACGATAAAGCTCTAGAGGAATTACAACAAATACTATTTTTTCGCGAGTTTGAAATTCCCTTACAAGAAATAAAGAAAATTATGGAAGATCCATCCCTTGAAAGAAATCAGATTTTGCAAATGCAAAGAAAGATGCTGATCGCAAAAAAAGAACGCATGGAGCGTTTGATTGTCAGCATTGATGACATTCTGAAAGGAGATAACAAAATGGACTTTACAGTATTTAGTAAAACAGAGATTGAGAGAATGTTTCAACTCATGTTTGATAGTATGCCAGAAAAAATGCGTCAGACAGCGATTGAGGAATTTGGCGGAGAAGAGGAGTGGAGAAAACATTATATAGAAGTAGTATCCACAGAAGAGATGCAGAAAAAATATGCGAAGGTGGTAGAATGGTATGGCGGTAAAGACGAATATCTGTCAACACTGGAAAATCCTCTTAGTAAAGAAATAGCAGAAAGTTATAAGAAACGTGAGGAAGCAATCAGGGAGAAACTAGCAGCAAAGCGGGATTGTGACCCAAGTTCCTTTGAAGTGAAGGCAATTATAGGCGAATACGGTTTTGTTATGAAACAAATTTGTCAGATGAAGGAAGATAAGGGAATCATGCTTGCAGTTGCAAAATCTTATCGCGAAACCCAATCCAAGCAGACGATTGATAATCTATATGGGGAAGGAACAGCAGATTTCTTTTCTAAAGCAATAGAAACGTTTTATCAGGACTAAATCAGGGGCAGTCGTAAGGCTGCTCTATTTGTTGCAAAAAAGGTTTCCCTTCGAGATGGTTACTATTACTTTTTTGAATCATAAGAGGTTTACGAAGCAAACTCGAATAATACTGAGATTAATTATAATAATACTATTTATATTAAATTAATCCTTTCAATCGATCATACTGAGAATGATTGGATGGATGAGATGGAGATATTGTGAAAAACACGGAATAAAAATAGTGAAAAACATGGAATAGAAATAATGAAAATTACGGAATAAAAATGATGAAAATTACGGAATAGATTTGACATATACAACCAAATAGATATACAATTCGAGTAAAGAGGAGGTATCATAACATGTTGACGCCAGAAGGATATAAAAGCAGGCTAATTGAAAAACATTTCGATGAGTATATGAAAACATTTGGAGCTGTTTGTATTGAAGGGCCAAAGTACTGTGGGAAAACTTGGACAGGACGAAGTCGTTCTGAAAGTGCTGCATTTATTGGGAATCCTAATAATAATTTTCAAACAAGGACTATGGCACAGTTGAGCCCGGATTTGGTTCTCCAGGGAGATTTTCCGCGACTGATTGATGAGTGGCAGGAAGTGCCACCTTTGTGGGATGCAGTAAGATTTGAAGTGGATAAAGATAATAAAAAGGGCAAATATATATTGACTGGTTCCGCGACACCTAATCATAAAGGTATTATGCATAGTGGCACAGCAAGAATAAGCAAGGTAAGAATGGGAACTATGTCATTATGTGAAACAGGAGATTCTACTGGTAAAATATCGCTGAAGAGTATATTTGATGGAAATCTGAAAGTGGAGTTAACCGGTGAGGTATCTTTAAAACAGTTAATTTATTTTGCAGTACGAGGTGGATGGCCGGGAAATCTTGATACACCAGAGGAGGCATGTGGCAATCTGGCAGTTGAATATCTTAAAGCGGTAGTAGATGATGATATGTACAAAGTAGACGGAGTAAAAAGGGATTCAAGAAAGGTTTGGTCTTTACTTCATTCATTAGGAAGAAATGAGAGTAATTTAGTTAGCAACAGTACACTAAGAAAAGATATGGGAGCAAAAGATGAAATACAGATAGATCCTGATACGGTTTCTGACTATCTTGATATATTAAATCGGCTATTTCTTTTGGATGATCAGCCTGCTTTCAGCGCAAAACTTAGATCATCAAGAAGGTTGCTCAAGTCGCCGAAGAGACATTTTATTGATTCATCGATTGCAGTTGCAGCATTATCTGCTACTCCGCAAATGCTATTTAATGATTTGAATACTTTCGGTTTTATTTTTGAAACTCTTTGTGAACATGATTTAAAAATATATGCAGAATATAATGGAGCAAGCATATATCATTTTAGAGATGAAAAAGGAAATGAAGCGGATGCTATAGTTGAATTCCCTGATGGTACATGGGGAGCTTTCGAAATAAAACTAGGAGCTAATCAAATTGCCACAGCAGCAGAGGAGTTAATTAACCTAAAAAAGATAATGGAAAAAGAGGGAGATAATCCACCTAAAATATTATGTGTTATTTGTGGAATGACCAATATGGCATATATGAGAGAAGATGGAGTGTTTGTTATTCCAATTACAGCATTAGGACCATAGCATAGGTAATCTCACCTGTAATATTAGTTGATTGCACATATATTTCAAAGAGTGATATGATTTGAAAAAATATTTTGGAGGAACTTTATGAATAAAAATTACAAAGACTTAAAAGATTTTATAGGAAGAAAGGTGTGAGTAATATGGAAAAGCTTAAGCGTTATATTATCTTTTTATTAGGCTTATTAGTCAATTCCTTAGGAGTCAGCTTAATTACAAAAGCAGAACTAGGAACATCACCCATTTCTTCAATACCATATGTATTAAGTTTGAATTATTCGTTATCACTGGGAACATTTACGGTATTATTCAGTTTGCTTTTGATTTTGCTTCAGTTATTGATTCTTAAAAAAGATTTCAAAGTGGAACATGTACTGCAGATACCAGTATCCCTGGCATTTGGAATATTTATAGATGTGTGTATGGCATTACTAAGCTTTGTACATCCAGGAGCATACATGATAAAGCTTTTGTATTTAATCTTGGGATGCCTGATTCTGGGAATTGGAGTCTACATGGAGGTATTGGCAAATGTTGTAATGCTTCCAGGAGAATCTTTTGTACGTGCCATCGTTTTTCGCTGGAATAGAGAATTTGGAGTGACAAAAGTTGCTTTTGATGTGTCCATGACCGTTCTAGCAGGTATTCTTTCTTTTTTATTTTCGGGAAGTTTGCTTGGGGTCAGAGAGGGAACTATTGTTGCAGCTATTCTAGTAGGTTTTATTGCTCGTTTAATTGGACGGAAGCTTTCTTTTCTACCAGCATTGCTATTATCCGGCTGGCGGCTGGCTCGACAGGATATACACCAGAGTTTATTAAGGGACACGAGGAACAAATGACAAATAGTTTCCTTTATGATCTGTAGGATGCTATGGAAACATCTGTAGGTGAGCAACAGGTAAAAACAATAGGACATGTTAAAGGTGTTGTTTGCACCTTCTACATGTCTTTTTATGTTATTTTATTTGAAGTCGGATGATAAGATTTAAACATCGAAAGTCGCGACAGATAATAAATTGAAAGGAGTCTTATGGTAAGCGAAAAGTTTAAAGTACTTGAAGAAGTTAATGACCAAGAATATATATTTAGTACATTTGCTTAGGAGAAATAGTCAAGGCAGAGCTTGCAAGCAAATTATGTGTTTCAGTTATTAAAAAAACTGGAAATGTTTAGAAATAAATGATAAAATAAAAAAAAATATTGATTCCTTTTGAGGTGTTATTACAATTGGGGAGGAAATATCTAAAATAATTATTAATCAAAAAAGTTTATGACTGGGATAAATCCTGGCACCAACTTAAATATTGAGGAGAAAAAGAGTGAAAAAGAAAAGTGCTATTTATTTAGTTGTAATAATTGGTATGCTATTATCCATTGCATCGACCCAATATGTCATGGCGGCTACACAATATAATACTAACTTAGTTTTAAATGGGGACGGTTCAAGCAGTTTTAATGAAGGCGATGGAACCTATACAAATTGGGTAGCAGATGCAGGTAGTTATAGTTACTTTACTATTGGTGATTATAATTTCTGTCAAATTCCTTCAACTAAATTAAGTCCAGATGGCGGAAATCTAATTGATTATTATAGGTTAGATGGAATAGCTGGCAGTAATACTTTATATCAAACAATTGATATTTCAGGAATTGAGACAGATATAGACAATGGCAGTGTTGCATTTTCCTTAGAAGGATATATACGAAGATATTGTATCAATTCAACAGCATCTATTATATTGGAAATGTATGATGATAAAGATAATTTATTAGATACCTATAGCTTATCCTGTAATTCGCCAGACTTAGATGATTCCTGGCAAAAGAAAAGATTAGATAATATTGTATCATCTAAAACAAGAAAAATGAAAGTTTCTTTATATGCAGACATATCTACTCAAAAGCCGGGTTCCGATTATATTGAATTTGATAGTATTTCATTAAAATTATATCCAGTTCCTATTATGAAAGTGAAAGGAAATAATCAATTCATTCAGAGCGGATCTACTACAACCTCTACAGATAACAATACTGATTTTGGCAATGTATTAATAGGAGAAAGTGTTACCAAGAGTTTTACTATAGAAAATCAGGGAGCAGCCAGCTTGGATTTTGGTACGAATCCAGTTAGTATTACGGGAACTGATAAGGATGATTTTACCGTATCTAGTAATTTAGTTTCTTCAACTATTTTACCAAACAGTTCTGCTACATTTGATGTAACCTTTAAACCTACAAAGGCAGGACTTGAGGAAGCTAATATTTCTATTGTAAGTAATGATCTAAATACACCGTATTCATTTAATATGCAAGGAAATGGATTGGAAGAATTAAAGCTTAATACATCTTCGCCAACAAATGGGGTTGTAGATACATCCTATAGTGGCTATACCTTTACATCAACAGGAGGAATGGGAACAAAAATCTATGCTGTAACGGGAGGAAGACTTCCGGGAGGAATGACACTGTCCGCAACAGGAGTATTAAGCGGAACACCAGATGCAATAGGTATGTATACCTTTAATGTAACGGTAACAGATAGCACTTCGATCACCAACAGCTATACGTATACAATGGAAATAGAACCACAACTACTTCAGATAAATATAGTAACCCCAGCAAATGGAGTAATAGGTACTGCATACAGTAAAACCTTTACGTCAACAGGGGGAACGGGAGCAAAAACCTATGCCATAACAGGAGGAAGCCTGCCGGGAGGAATGACCCTTTCTACAGCAGGAGTATTAAGCGGAACACCAAACGTAATAGGAACGTATATTTTTACGATAAGGGTAACAGATAGTGCTTCACCAGCCAAAACTGACAGTCATACGTATACCATTGTAATAAAACTACAGCCGCTTGAGATAAGTACAAAAAACCCAGCGAAAGGAACGGTAGACGCAGTTTATAACGGTCATACTTTTACGTCAACAGGAGGAACGGGAGCAAAAACCTATGCCATAACAGGAGGAAGCCTGCCGGGAGGAATGACTCTTTCTACAGCAGGAGTATTAAGCGGAACGCCAAATGCAATAGGAACGTATATCTTTAAGGTAACGGTAACAGATAGCGATACTCCGGCGGTGACCAACAGCTATACGTATACAATGGAAATAGAACCACAACTACTTCATATAAATATAGTAAACCCAACAAATGGAGTAATAGGTACTGCATACAGTAAAACCTTTACGTCAACAGGAGGAACCGGACCAAAAACCTATGCCGTAACAGGGGGAAGCCTACCGGGAGGAATGACCCTGTCTACAGAAGGAGTATTAAGTGGAACGCCAAATGAAATAG
>JAQUUB010000101.1:0-10257 GCA_028694115.1 Lachnospiraceae bacterium | reverse complement strand
GAATGTATACCTTTACGATAATGGTAACAGATAGTGCTTCACCGGCTAAAACTGACAGCCATACATACACCATTGTAATACAACCGCTGCCACTTGAAATAAGTACAATAAACCCAGCGAAAGGAACAGTAGACAAAGTCTATAATAGTCATACCTTTACATCAACAGGAGGAACGGGAGCAAAAACCTATGACGTAACAGGGGGAAGCCTACCGGGAGGAATGACCCTTTCTACAGAAGGAGTATTAAGTGGAACGCCAAATGAAATAGGAATGTATACCTTTACGATAATGGTAACAGATAGTGCTTCACCGGCTAAAACTGACAGCCATACATACACCATTGTAATACAACCGCTGCCACTTGAAATAAGTACAATAAACCCAGCGAAAGGAACGGTAGACAAAGTCTATAATAGTCATACCTTTACATCAACAGGAGGAACGGGAGCAAAAACCTATGCCGTAACAGGGGGAAGCCTACCGAGAGGAATGACCCTGTCTACAGCAGGGGTGTTGAGTGGAACACCAACTGAAATAGGAGCAAGAAGTTTTACGGTAACAGTAACAGATAGTGCTTCACCGGCTGTAACCGCAAGTCGTACTTATATAATCGTAATAAAATCAAAACCAATTCAGATAAATGCAGAAAACCCAGTAAATACGGCTGATTCTGCCACAGCTACAAATAGCACCGTTACAAACAGTACCGTTACAAACATCACAGGAGAAGGCAGCACTTCAACAGGTAGTGAGAATATTACCATGGGAAGCAGTAGTAAAAAGACGGCTGGCAATATCGAACGTAAAGAAAAGACTCCATATCTTACAGGAAAAGAAGGAATGGCAGGATGGGAAGCTATTATGTCTGAAATGGATGACAGATTTGATGAGGCTGTACAGAAGGATTCTGTTATCGAGATTGTTGAAATGAATGGAGATACGGTCCTTCCAGCAAACATGCTTGCTTTGATTAGAGGAAAGAACATGGAATTGAATCTTAAAATGGGAGATGGCATTAGCTGGACCATTAACGGAATGAATGTGACAGAAGTACAATTATATGATATTGATCTGTCTGTAAGCAGGAATACTGATAAAATTCCGAAAGATATCCTTGAAGAAATCCGTAAAGGAAACGACAGTATCCAGATAGAACTGGCTCATAATGGGTCCTTTGGTTTCCATGCGACACTTACTATGGCCTTTGATGAAATAGATGCAGGGCAGTATGCAAATCTGTTCTATTACAATGAAGAAACTAGAGAGCTGGAATACATGGAATCCTCGTTAGTAGAAGTTAATGGATTAGTAGACTTTGACTTAGACCATGCCTCAGCCTATACTATTATCTTAAGCAATGAGCCTATGAGTGCGAGTGCATTATCTACCGACAATTCAGAAAGTACTAAGCTGACACAGGATAACATAGAAGCTGATAATATAGATATGCAGACGACTAATAAGATCACAGGAAATACAATGTTATGGTGGATTCTTCTTGGAATTATGATAGTCGCAGTGATTGGTGGTGTGACAATCTACATAAGAAAGAAAAATCAAGGTACAAAGAAGGAGTAAAAATTTCAGGTGTAAATATTTTTAAATTTTTGTACGTCCAGGAAGAGGAGAGGAAAAATGGCTAAATCTAATTCTTCGGAAAAAATAAATAGGCAAGCGACTCTACAGGATATAAATATTAATACAACAGATGTTAGTAGGGGAAAATATAATGATTACGAGAAAAGATGCAATTGCCTTTTGCATACAATTTGATGATGCATATGAAGATTATCCTTTTCATGATCAAAATTGGACGGTTATGAGACATGTACATAATAGAAAGGCATTTGCTTGGATATTTGAAAAAGATGAGTATATCTGGATAAATGTGAAATGTAATCCAGAGTGGCGTGACTTTTGGAGAAATGCATATGGTTCAGTTATTCCAGGGTGGCATCTAAATAAAGAACATTGGAATTCAATTATTTTGGATGGAAGTATCCCAGACGTCGAAATAGAAAGAATGATAGCAGAGAGCTTTGATTTGACAAAGACAAAATCAAAGAAAAGAAAGTGAGCAAATATGGACGGTACAAATAGAAGTAATATTAAAATAGGTGCAAGAGTTTCCGTAGTGCAAAAACAAGATCAGAGAACTGGCAAATTAACAGATGGAATTGTTATGCGACTTCTTACAAATTCACCGAACCATCCAAGAGGAATTAAGGTTATGCTTGAAGGAGGAATTGTAGGTAGAGTACAGAAAATTCTTGACTAATAGCAGGTATGATTTTAAATGTGGTAAGGAGTAAAAAGTGAATATACAAATATTTGGAACAGCAAAATGTTTTAATACAAAGAAAGCACAGAGATATTTTAAAGAACGCAACATCAAGTTTCAATTCATTGACTTAAAAGAAAAAGGACTTAGCAAACGCGAATATATTAGTGTAAAACAAGCAGTTGGTTGTTATGAGGGTTTGCTTGACGATAAATGCAAGGATCAGGATGCATTAACACTTATTAAATATCTTGCTGACGAGGATATCGATGATAAAATTTTAGAGAACCAACAGGTATTAAAGACACCGATTGTAAGAAATGGAAGCCAAGCCACCATAGGATTTTGTCCAGAGGTGTGGAAGGAATGGAAATAAAAATATTGAATTGAATATTTTATTTCTATTATGATATAATATGACTAATATAGAATTACATTCCGAATTGGTCGTACTATGGAGGCGCTGCATATGAAGTATATAAAAAGAGCAATTGAAGAAATTATAGATAAATCATCAAAAACATTTAAAGCAGTGTTAGTCACAGGATCAAGACAGACAGGAAAATCTACAATTCTTAAGAAAATGTATCCTGAAATCAAGGAAGTTACATTTGATGATCCTTTCATTGAGGAACAAGCAAAAGATAATCCGGATATGTTTATGATGATGAATGAACCACCTGTCTTTCTTGATGAAATACAATATGTTCCATCTTTGTTTAGATATATTAAAATGGCGTGTGATGCAAATGATACCAAAGGATTGTTCTTTCTTTCAGGTTCACAACCGTTTAAACTAATGGATATGGTATCAGACTCAATGGCAGGCAGAATTGCGATTATTGAGCTTGCACCATTATCTCTGCGTGAAATTTTGAATAGTACATTTCGTAATCCTTTTTTGCCGACAATGGATTATATAAAGCTACGTAAAACAGATGTCAAGAATCCGGGGAATATCTGGGAGATAATACATCGTGGAGGTTATCCAGAACTCCAAAATGCGGAAGTTGATTGGGCAATGTATTTTGCCAGTTATATAAAAACATATTTAGAAAGAGATGTTAGAGAATTGGCAGCAGTGCAGGATTTAGACGTTTTTAGAAGATTTATGGTTGCCTGTGCGGCCAGAACAGGTCAAATGTTGAATTATTCTAATATCGCAGATGAAGTCGGAAAGGATGCTAATACGATAAAAAACTGGATTTCCATTTTGGAAGCCTCGGGAATTGTTTATATTTTGGAACCTTTCTCATCAAATGTGTTAAAGCGTGCAATCAAAACACCTAAACTATATTTCAGAGATACGGGACTCGCCGCATATCTTACTAGATGGTTATCATCGGAGACTCTTGCAAATGGAGCTATGAACGGAGCTTTTTTTGAAACATTTGTTATTACTGAAATACTGAAAAGCTATTCTAATTGTGGGATGGATTATCGTTATTTCGTATCGTATTATAGAGGGAAAGATAAGAAAAAAATCAAGAAGAATGGTGAAGAAATTTTAGAAGAGGCAGAAATTAATTTTATCATCGAACAAGATGGTATTCTCTACCCGATTGAAATAAAACAAAATAGTAAAGTAACGGCTGATATGACTTCTGCATTTCAGATTTTAGATCGTATACCTGAAAAAAAACGTGGGATGGGAGCTGTCATTTGTATGTGTCCTGCACCTGGAGCATTGAGAGAAAATATTTTACAGCTTCCATATTGGTATATTTAGTAGATGTAGAATTATAGGATGATAATGGAGAGTGATACGTAATGTTTTTTATAATGGGAATCGTTGATGGCAGAAAAGACTTTGATTTCAATCAGGTTATAACCTGCAATGTTTGTGGTGCTTACGGAAGATATCAGGTTTTTATGACATACACGGTACTTTCTTTATTCTTCATTCCATGCTTCAAGTGGAATAAGCATTATTACGTACAGACAAGCTGCTGTAATACCCTATATGAACTTGATTCAGAAGTTGGTAAAAAAATTGCCAGAGGGGAAGACGTTGAGATTCTTTCACAGCATTTATTCAGAGTGCAAAATCAAGGGTACAGTAATTCCATGAAGCAATGCCAAAAGTGTGGATTCACCACTGCAGAGGATTTTGAGTATTGCCCGAAATGTGGAACAAGATTTTAAATAGTCAGTATGGTGTAGGAGTGTAAAATTGTTGTAATTATTATTGACCTTATTTAATATAAATGTTATATATAATATATAGAGCGAATACTCGCTCTATAAAAATATCATATAATAATAGGAGGTTCACATGGACAACAGATTTTCTATTTCCCAATATCCAAATGCAGATGAAATCAATAAGCAGCTTGATGAATTAAT
Organism: Lachnospiraceae bacterium; assembly: GCA_028694115.1. Next base: position 5,628 of record JAQUUB010000101.1, on the reverse strand, counting down.
AGCAAAACCGATTTATACAATCAAATCGGAAGCCTTAAAATCTTACGAGGAAGAGTACTATAATAAAAAGTGCATCAAATCAAAAAACATGATTCAGGAAGCGAAAAGTATAATCCCAGGAGGCGTTCAACATAATCTTGCGTTTAATTATCCATTTCCACTAGTGTTTACAAAGGCGGAAGGTGCTTTTTTGTATGATGCGGATGGCAACAAATATTACGATTTTCTTCAGGCAGGCGGTCCTACTGTATTAGGAAGCAATCCTGTGGAGGTCCGTAACAAGGTGATTGAATTACTAAATGATGGCGGTCCAAGTACTGGACTCTTCCATGAATATGAATATAAAATTGCGAAAAAAATATCGGACAGTATTAAGACGGTTGAGATGTTCAGAATGCTGGGTTCTGGAACAGAAGCATGTATGGCTGCTATCAGAGTGGCTCGTCTTGCTACGAAAAAGAAAAACATTATTAAAATGGGTGGAGCTTATCATGGTTGGAGCGATCAGCTGGCATACGGAATCCGTATCCCCGGTTCCAGATGGACGCAGGCTCATGGGGTTCCGAAATACATATTTAAACATACACAAGAATTTTTCCCAAATGATTTAAAAGATTTAGAAAGAAAACTAAGAAGAAACAGCTTACATGGCGGTACCGCTGCAGTAATGATTGAGCCGATAGGCCCCGAAAGCGGAACAACACCGGTAGACAAGGATTTTAACAAGGGAGTAGAAGCACTTTGCCGTAAATACGGAGCACTCTTTATCTTTGATGAAGTGGTAACCGGCTTCAGAGTTGGTATGGCAGGAGCACAGGGCTATTTCGGAGTCAGCCCAGACCTGACAATATTCGGTAAAGTAATTGCTGGAGGCTATCCAGGAGCTGGTGGTCTTGGCGGAAAAAGAGAATATATGCAATATCTTTCAGCCGGCATAGCAGGTGGTCCAAAGGTTAAAAAGGCTCTTATTGGGGGTACCATGGCAGCGAATCCGCTTAGCTGTGTAGCTGGTTATCATACACTTTGCGAAATAGATAGAACAAATGCAACACAAGTAGCTGGACTGATGGGCGACAGACTTACAGCAGGACTTCAGATGCTTATAAAAAAATATAACCTTCCGTTTGTGGCATTTAATCAGGGATCGATTTGTCACTTGGAAACTGTCGGAACAACTCATTTTTCAATCAATTGGTCAAAGCCATGGACAATTCCTGGTGTATTAAAGGCTACCTCTGAGAGAAAGAAAGAAATGGAACATGTAGGCGCAGCATATATGGCTGAGGGTATTGTAACTCTTGCCGGCAGTAGGCTTTATACCAGCGCTGCTTATACGGAAGAAATGATTGATGATGTACTAAACAGATTTGAAAAAGTATTTAAGAACATGGCTATAAAAGCATAGGTATGTAAGGGGGCTATCATGACGGAAAGAGAAGCAAAAGAAAGTGTTGTAAAAGCAGGTGTAAGGCTTGTGGAATCGGGACTCATTGCACGTACCTGGGGCAATGTGAGCTGCAAGATAAATAAAGAGTATTTTGTAATAACTCCAAGCGGCAGGGATTATTTATCGCTGACACCAGATGAAATCGTTACGGTCGCAATTTCAGATTGCAGTTATACGGGTGATATAAAGCCTTCAGGTGAAAAACGTGTGCATGCGGAAGTTTATCGTCAAAATCCTAATATAAACTTTGTGATACATACCCATCAGGAGAATGCTTCTGTGGTAAGTGCTTTGGGGCTTGATTCCATTAAATCGGATCTAAAATTACCACTTCTTGGACAAAAAATAATATGTGCGTCTTATGGTCTTCCTGGCACAAAGAAGCTACAAAAGGGAGTGTCGGAAGCATTAAAATGTTCCGAAGGTAATGCAATGATTATGAAAAACCATGGGGCCGTTTGCTTTGGAAAGGATGCAGAAGAAGCGTTTGCAATTGCTTCTGATCTTGAGAAGGTATGCGAAAGCTTTATTGAAAGTCAGTACAAAAAAATTGCACATGTTGATAAATTCGATGCGGGCAAGATGAGAAGTTTTGCACTTTCTAAGATTACAAAAGAGAGTAAAAATGCAAAAATGAAATCGGTATTGACGTATTGCAATAGTGAACGGACTCCAGATGGATTTAATCTAATAAAGGAAAATGGTTCTATTATAAATTTAAAATTCGCACAATTGGATGGTTCATATGATAAGGAAGCCAGAATTCACAAGGATATCTACCTTGCTAATAAAAGCATCCATCATATCATTCATAAAGATACACCGGACATTTTAACTGTTTCACATGCCAATGTTACCCTTTATCCTTTGGTTGATGACTTTGCTCAAATAGTTGGAACGAAAGTGAAAACAGTTTCTGATGATCCATTCAGTATAGCGAAAGCATTGAAAAAAGCTTCGGCAGTTTTGGTAAGCAATAACAGTGCATATTGCTGTGGTGCATCCGAAGGGGATGCCTGTGCTGTTCACATGATTATGGAGAAGAATTGTAAAACTCTTCTTTGCGGAACACTGTTTCCAAAGATAAAACCAATTAGCTGGCTTGACAGAAATCTAATGCGTTTTGTTTATTTGAAAAAATATTCCAAACAGATAGAAAATAAAAAGTAAAGGTTTGACTAATTTCATGATTGTGAGGAGAGCATCTTTGAATAGATATGTCATTACGTATGATGTGGGTACTACGGGAATAAAAACCTGTATTTTTGAGATTGCTGAAACAATTAAATTAATTGCATCAGCGGTCGAAGGTTATAAGCTTTTTATAGAAGATGATGGAGGCGCAGAGCAGGATCTGCATGAAATGTGGAGTGCAATGTGCAGTACAACGAAAAAGGTGGTTGATGAAAGCAAAATTCCCAGTGAAAAAATCCAAGGAATTTCATTTTGTTCACAAATGCAGGGATTAGTGCTTGTTGACAAGAATGGGGAACCGATTCGCCGATCTATGAGCTATATGGATCAAAGAGCTGGTCAGGAGTTAAAAGAAGGGATAGCAAATGGAATAAAAATTTCCGGTGTAAATATTTTCAAACTTCTGAAATCCATTCGCATCTCTGGTGCAGTTGCAGCAAGTGTAAAAGATCCTGTCTGGAAATATAACTGGGTAAAACACCAGGAACCGCAAAATTTTGAGCGGATACATAAGTGGCTTGATGTAAAAGAATATTTGATTCTCAAATGTACGGATCGTTTTGTAATGACGAAAGATAGTGCCTTTGGAACGATGCTTTATGATATCAGAAAAGGAAAAGAATGTTTCAGCCCGAAACTGTGCAAGATGCTGGGGGTTAACATAAATCACCTGCCGCAGATTGTAAACGGTACCGATATGGTTGGAGGATTGACAAAAAAGGCAGCAGAACAGCTTCATTTAACCGAAGGAACACCGGTATTTGGTGGAGGAGGCGATGCCTCTTTGATAGGAGTTGGAGCTGGGGCAGTTGGAGAAGGAAGCACTCACATTTACTCTGGTACTTCGGGATGGGTTTCAACGGTTGTGAAAAAGCGTGTTCTGGATATTTCATCCATGATCGCTTCAATTGTAGGGGCTGATGCCAGGTATTACAACTATTTTGCAGAATTGGAAACGGCAAGTAAGTGCATTGAATGGGTAAAGGATCACCTTGCATTGGATGAAATAAATATTTACTTGCAGAAGATATCTGTTTCTGATTCCTATGAATCCATATATGAAAATTTATATGATTTTATGATGGATGAAATAAAAAATGTGCCGGCAGGTAGTCATGGAGTTATTTTTACTCCATGGCTTCATGGAAACCGTTGTCCTTTTGAAGATCCGAATGCCCGTGGTATATTCTTTAATATTCATTTGGATACAGGAAAAAGAGATTTGATTCATGCAGTAATTGAAGGGATAGGTTACCACCTGAGATGGCAGTTAGAAGCACAACAGAAGAAAATCAAGACATCAAAAGTGATTCGATTTGTCGGAGGAGGTGCGTTAGCTCCGCTTACCTGTCAGACGATTTCAGATATTATCGGATGTGAAATTGAAACCGTAGACAGTCCTCAGAACGTAGGAGCTTTAGGTGCTGCAGTAATAGTTGCGGTTGGACTTGGTATTTTAGATAAAATCGAAGATGCCGGAAAAATGATTAAGGTAAAAGAAAAATATTATCCAAACCCGGAGAATAAAGCAGTACATGACAGGAACTTTAAGGTTTTTAAAAATTTGTATCAGAATAATAAAAAATCATTCAGAACTTTAAATAAAATGGAGAAGTAAATAGAGAATGGAATAGAAAAGGGGAGGTATTATGGAGCAAAAAATTAATGTATCAGGTTACAGGTGGGTTATTTTGATGGCGATTGTACCCATGATCATATCAACTGAAATGATGTGGCTTTCTCTTGCACCAATATCCAGCCTGTCAGCAAAGTTTTATGGAGTAAGCACTATGAGCGTTGATATGCTGGCAGTTAGCTATATGATTATGTTTATACTGTTTTCTATTCCTGCTTCGTGGATTGTGGACAAATTTGGTTATCGTTATTCCCTTATCATCGGAGCAGTTCTCACTGCAATCTTCGGAATAGTTAGGGGTATTTTTGCAGATAATTTTACTGTTGTTCTGATAGCGCAATTTATGATTGCCATTGGACAGCCATTTCTGCTAAATATTTCAACAAAGGTTCCAGCTAATTGGTTCCCTATAAATGAAAGATCTACGGCAGCGGGAATATTAACAATGGCACAATATGTAGGTTTTACAGTTCCCATGCTTCTTTCGCCAGGTCTTGCTGAAAGTCAGGGAATACCGGGTGTAATGAAGGTATATGCAACAATAGCAGTAATATCTGCAGTTGTAAGTATTGTATTTACCAGAGAAAAGCCGCGTGTGGCACCGCCAGGTCCTATGGCACAAAGAGATGATTTAAGTAAAGAAGCGGTTGTGAAGCTTGTCAAAAACAAACCGTATATGACTGTATTGTTGATATGTTTTATATCTATGGGTATATTTAATTCGGTACTGACCTTGCTGGAAACAATACTTTTACCACTTGGGATTTCATCCGCACAATCAGGTATCATTGGTGCAGTTTTTGTAATCTCAGGGGTAGTAGGTGCAATTATACTTCCGGTGCTATCGGATAAAATGGGCTCAAGAATCCCCTTTTTTGTAGGTTCCATTATTATTTTGATTCCGGTTTATATCGGATTTACATTTCTTCACAATTTTTACCTGCTAGCAGTCATGGCTATTCTGGCTGGTTTCTGCATTATGGGTGTTGCTCCTATTCTTTTTCAACATGGATCGGAAGTCGCCTATCCCGTGCAAGAGGGAACTTCTCTTGGGATGATACTTCTTATGGGTCAGATATCAGGAGTATTAATTGTTTATATTTTTGATGTATTGAAGAACCTTTCAGGTGCAGTCGTATTACCAATGCTTCTTATTGTTGCTGCAACTATTTTAGAATTACCAATTGTGTTAAAAATCAAAGAATCAGATTTTAACCTTAAAAGAAAGTGTGAAATAAGAAAGTAGATTTTGGGCACAAGTATTTAAGGTGCGAGTTTATCCCACCAAAAAAAGAGTATGGTCGAAAATGTCAGCTTGTACAGTATTGTTTTTGTAAAAGCTGTAAGGCTT
>JAQUUB010000100.1 GCA_028694115.1 Lachnospiraceae bacterium | reverse complement strand
TTTGTTTGTGGTGAACTAATTATACACGAAAAGGGAGGTCATTGCTTTTTTAATGTAAAAAGTGATGCAAAACCAGAAAGTTCAAGGGTTTAGATAAAAAGAGAAGGTAGTAAATTTGACACTACCACATATGAAATGGAGGAACAAAAAATGGTAGGAGTCGGAAGATTAATAGCAAAACATAAAAAGCTAATTATTGCTTTATATTTGCTCCTATTAATCCCTTCTGTAATTGGATATGTAAATACTCGAATTAATTATGATGTTTTGAGTTATTTACCTAATTCGTTAGAAACAGTTGCAGGTCAGGATATCATGGTAGACGAATTTGGTATGGGAGCTTTTTCTATGGTCGTCGTAGAAGATATGCAGTATAAGGATGTAGTAAAATTAAAAACTACAATAGAAGGAATTGAGCATGTAAAAAGTGTACTTTGGTACGATGACATGGTTGATATCTCAACACCAAATGAACTATTACCAGATGATTTAAAGACGGCTTTATTTAATGGAGATGCCACGATGATGGTGGTGCTCTTTGACAATACAACCTCTGCTGATGATACAATGACAGCGGTTACTAATATGCGTGAGACCGTTGGAGATCAATGCTTTATCAGTGGAATGAGTGGTATTGTTACAGACATTAAGAACTTATCGATAAAGGAAATGCCAATCTACGTTGTAATTGCAGCATGCTTATCCATGATTGTTTTATGCATTGCAATGGATTCCTTTTTCGTTCCAGTATTATTCTTAGGAAGCATTGGGGCAGCCATTGTTTATAATCTTGGTAGTAATATTGTGATTGGAGAGATTTCCTATATCACGCAGGCCCTGGCAGCGGTTCTACAGCTAGGTGTTACGATGGATTATTCTATTTTCTTATTGGATAGCTACACTGAGAATAAGAAAGAGTTTCATGGGAATAAGACAGAAGCGATGGCACATGCGATTGCAAGAACGTTTTCATCGGTCGCTGGAAGCTCCGTTACAACGCTAGCGGGATTTGCAGCATTAATGCTTATGACATTTGCATTAGGTAGAAATATTGGAATCGTTATGATGAAAGGGGTAGCAATCGGAGTTATTTGCTGTGTCACCCTCCTACCTGCTTTGATTCTAAATTTTGAAAGGCTCATTGATAAAACAAGCCATAAACCGTATATTCCAGAGATGAAGAAGATATCGCATTTTATTACAAAGCATTATTTAATCAATATTATTGTGTTTGCTGTGATTCTTTTTCCAGCCATTTATGGTAATAATCATGTAGAGCTTTATTACAATATTGATAGTTCTCTACCAGAAACATTAGATAGTGCTATTGCAAATAAAAAGTTGGAAAAAAACTTTAATATGAATAGTGTGTACATGATAATGCTTAAAAATGGTCTTTCAGCTAAAGACAAAGAGGGAATGCTCGATAAAATAGAGGCGGTAGAAGGAGTTAAGTGGGCCATCGGTGTTGATTCCTTTTTAGGACCGGCGATTCCTATGGATTTGGTTCCAGCAGATGTAATGGAAGATCTAAAGAGCGATGATTATGAAATACAGTTTGTATGCTCGGAATACAAAACAGCTACCGACGAGGTAAATAATCAGATAAGAGAAGTAGATGGTATTGTAAAATCTTATAGTCCAGATTCTTTAGTAATAGGTGAGGCACCATTAACAAAAGATTTATCTGATGTAACCGATATCGACTTAACGCGCGTTAATATAGCTTCTATAGCGGCTATTTTCCTAATTATTATGATTTTGTTTAAGTCAGTTTCGCTACCTGTGATTCTGGTATCTGTCATAGAATTTGCAATCTGTGTAAATATGGCAATTCCATATTATGCAGGGACACCTCTTCCGTTTGTAGCAAGTATTGTAATAGGAACGATACAGTTAGGGGCAACTGTAGATTATGCAATTTTGATGACAGGTAAATATTGTAAGAACAGGCAGAGTGGAATGGGAAGAAGAGAATCCGTAGTCCTCGCACATCAGGGTTCTATGAAGCCTATTATTATTAGCGGTTGTAGTTTCTTTGCAGCGACCTTTGGAGTAGGTCTTTACTCTGCTATCGACATGATTAGTGCAATTACAGTGCTACTTTCCAGAGGAGCAGTCATCAGTACCATCGTAGTACTTACCATGTTACCGTCGCTTTTATTTATTTGTGATCCCATTATCTGCAGAACAAGTTTGGGTTTCCCAAAGGGAAAATATCATGAGAATGAGAAAGGTTGAATTAATTATGAAAAAAAATTTGAGAAAAATATTAAATAAATCACTATGTATTACATTGTCGATTGCTATGGCAGGCTGCCTAACCGCTTGTGGAACAAGTGAATTAAGGGCAGAAGAGAAAATGGCAGAGGCTCCAGCAGATGAGGAACGTGTACTTGACAGTGCAATCAATCAAATCAGTGGAAGAAATTCGACGGATTATGGAAAAGAGGAAACCGTTTATGTATTAAGTGATGCAACTGGAGCGCCTAATAAAGTAATTGTTAGTGATTGGATTAAGAATCCTGAGGCATCAAAGGAACTTAGCGATGCTTCTGATTTAGTAGATATTGAAAATATGAAGGGATATGAAACCTTTACAAAGGAAAAGGATGGAACGATTGTATGGGATGCAAATGGTTCTGATATCTATTACGAGGGAACGAGTCAGAAGGAAGTACCAGTCGATGTTACTATTACGTATACATTAGACGGAAAAGAAATCAGTCCGGATGAACTGGCAGGGAAAAGCGGTAATGTTAAAATTCGTTTTAATTATTCAAATAAAGCAAAGGTAAAAGCAGAAGTTGGAGATCATGAGGAAGAACTACCAGTGCCATTTACTATGGTATCAGGTCTTGTATTGCCAACAGAGAATTTTAAAAATGTATCAATTAATAATGGTAAAATCATATCAGAGGGTAGTAATGCAATTGTTGTGGGTGTTGCATTTCCAGGGTTGCAGGATGGACTTGATCTTGATGAGGTAAAGGATAGCCTGGATGATGAAGAACAAAAAGAAAAGGTGGATACTATCGATATTCCAGACTATGTAGAGGTATCAGCAGACTGCGTTGATTTCTCACTGGAAATGACAATGACCGTCGCAATGAGTGATATCTTATCAAGTGTCAACCTGACCGATCAAATTGATTTAACAGATATCAATGAATCCATGGATGATTTGGAAGATGCAACAAAGAAACTAAAAGATGGAACGGGTGATATGAAGGATGCAACTGAGGAATTATTAGATGGATCAGGAGATCTGGTGGAGGCCGGAGTTGACTTAAAGGATGGAACTGTTAAATTAAAAGATGGAGCCACGGAACTTCATGATAAATGTGGGGAACTTGATAACGGTGTAAAGACTTTAAACAATTCCATGGGTGATTTAGCAGATGGTACAGCAAAGATTAAAGATGGATCAAGCCAAATGAACACAGGAATGGGAACATTAGATACCGGATTAAATAAATTAAACAATACAATGACCTCCGCACTTGGTACTGTTATTGGAGCATTTAGTGGAGCCAATGGATTGGTAGCAGGAGCAAAATCTCTATCCGATAATTGTGCTGAACTTAGTTCCATGATGAACAATTATGTGACACTAGAAGCAAGCCAAGATGCACAGCTACAGGGTATATTAAAATCTCTAGCACAACAAATCAATGCAGCATCTATGAGTCAGCAACAGGCATCAAGTGAATTAGCAAAGGTTGAGGCATTAAGAGATTCTGCAAAGGAAAACCTGGATGCAGTATGTCAGGATGCTGGAATTGATGCACCTGATGCAGGGCAGACACCGGTTGTAACAAATTATGATGGTACATCAAAGGTATCAGAAGAAAATGCATCGGCAATTGCGGACGCAGTAAATGAATATACACAGGTACAGGAAAAAGTGACGGAATTACAAATCGAAGAAGCCGTACAGGGAGCAACAGCAGAAACCTTGGAAGCAAAACGTCAGCAGATTGTCGCACTTTTAGAATACAAAACGAGTGTTACTGATGCACAAACAGGTGGTACGTATACAAAAGCATCTTATCTTGCAGTTATGAAAGCAACCTGTTCATCACTTGCAGAAGGATCAGCAAAGCTAAGCGGTGGATTAAACCAGCTCTATGCAGGAATACAATCACTCATATCAGGATTAAATAATACATCAACGGGTTTGCCAGCATTGCTTAGTGGTTCAGCAAAATTAAAGAGTGCAACAAAGACAGCAATGGACGGAACCAATAAGCTAGATGATGGAGCTGATAAATTATTTGAAGGTACGAATAAGTTAAAGGAAAATACAACAAAGCTTGTAAATGCAACAGGGGAACTAAAGGATGGAACGGTGGAACTTGATGATGCAGCCGTAGATTTTCAGGATGCCTTTTCAGATTTAGATGACGGTGCTCATGAGATGGATGATGGAGCCAAGGATTTAAAAGAAGGAATGGAAGATTACGATAAAGACGGTATTCAGAAGATCACCAATCTATTTGGAGATGATGTACAAAATGTAACGGATCGGTTAAATGCAATTAAGGACGCAGGTAGTGACTACCAGACCTTTACAAAGTTACCAGAAGGTGTGGATGGCAGTGTGAAATTTATTATAAAGACAGAAGCAATTAAATAGAAATGTAAATACCCTCTTGGCATGCACTGCTAGGAGGGTTTTTTATGTAGAAAACCGATGTCACGATTCTGATATTTTCAAGGATGATTTTGTATACCGGAATCATATATTCCGATATAGTGAAAAAAACTTGAGAAAGATTGGAGAATTTTCAGATGAAATATGGATATTTTGATGATGATAAGAAAGAGTATGTGATTACCAGACCAGATACACCCACTCCATGGGTAAATTATCTTGGTTCTCCTGAGTATGGAGCAATTGTATCAAACAACGCAGGCGGGTATAGTTTTGCAAAGTCAGGCGCAAATGGAAGAATTCTGAGATACATTTTCAACCAATTCGATCAACCGGGAAGATACATCTACATTCGTGATAACGAAAGTAAAGACTATTGGTCAGCATCTTGGCAGCCAGTTGGAAAGGATTTAGAACTTTATAAGAGTGAGTGTCACCATGGCACAGCTTACACAAAAATGATGGCTGATTACAGTGAGATTCATTCGGAAGTAAGGTATTACGTTCCCCTCAATGAATCCTATGAAGTTTGGAGCCTACGCCTTACAAACGACTCTGACAGGAAAAGGGATGTCAATGTTACCGGCTATGCAGAATTTACAAACAACAGTAATTATGAACAGGATCAGGTGAACTTGCAGTATTCTCAATTTATCACGCAGACTGTATTTTGTAAAAACAGGGTTCGTCAGATGATCCATGCCAATCTGGATAAGCTGGAAGATGGAAAAAACGTTGATGATAAGATTGTATTTAACCGTTTCTTTGGACTTACTGGGGCCACAGTGACTTCCTGGTGTGGAGACAAAGAAGGATTTCTTGGAAGATACCATGGATACGAGAATCCAGTTGGCGTATTGCAAGGAGAATTAAACGGACAGGGAAATTATAATGAAAATGGATGTGGAGCACTTTGTACGGAGATACGACTGGCTCCGGGTGAGACAAAGGAAATCGCTTTCATAGTAGGAATGAAGGAGGACGAGGAAGGTAGTGAAATATTAAATCGATATACGGATCCTGAAAAAGTTTGTGCTAGGGAACTGGAAGATCTAATTTCTTATTGGCATGAAAAGCTTTCCCATTTTCAAATTAAAACACCAAGTGCGGAATTCGATACCATGATTAATACATGGAATGCCTACAACTGTTTTATGACCTTTATATGGTCACGTGCAGCATCTTTCACATACTGCGGAATGCGTAATGGGTTTGGCTATCGAGATACGGTACAAGACATTCAGGGCGTCATTCATTTGGCACCGGAGATGGCTTTAGAGAAGATTCGGTTTATGCTTTCTGCACAGGTAAATAATGGTGGTGGTCTGCCGCTTGTAAAGTTTACTCATAATGCTGGTCATGAAGATACACCAGATGATATGTCTTATGCACAGGAGACGGGGCATCCGGCATACCGAGCGGATGATGCACTATGGCTGTTCCCAACAGTTTATAAATACGTTTCGGAAACAGGTGATTTAGACTTCATAGATGAAGTGATTCCATTTGCAAACTGCGGGGAAGGAAGCGTCTATGATCATTTGAAACGGGCGATTGATTTTTCCATGAATCATCTTGGAAAGCATGGAATGCCGGCCGGATTATATGCGGACTGGAATGACTGCCTTAGACTTGGGAAGGATGGAGAATCTACTTTTGTAGCACTGCAGTTCTATTACGCTATGACAATCTTAAAAGAGTTTGCATCTTATAAAAAGGATGATACCTATCTTTCCTATCTTAACGAGAGTCAGAAGAAATTGGAAAAATTAATTCAGGAACTTTGCTGGAATGAGGATCGTTTTATTCGTGGATTCACAGAAGATGGCGAAGTGATTGGAAAGCGTACAGATCCAGAAGCAAATATGTGGTTGAATCCACAGAGCTGGTCTGTCATCAGTGGACTTGCAAGCAGCGAGCAGGCTGATCATGCGCTGGATCAAGTGTATGACAGATTAAATACCGAGTATGGTGCAATTCTCATGGATCCTCCATACCATGCCCATGCATTTAAGGGTGCACTCGCAGTTATTTACAATGCAGGAACCAAGGAGAATGCTGGAATCTTTTCACAATCTCAGGGATGGATTATTCTTGCAGAAGCACTCCGTGGACATGGGGACAGGGCATTTACGTATTTTATGGAAAATGCACCAGCAGCACAGAATGATAGAGCTGAGATAAGAAGATTGGAACCATATTGTTATGGACAGTTTACCGAAGGAAAAGCAAGCCCACATTTTGGAAGATCGCATGTACACTGGTTGACAGGAACCGCATCTACGGTAATGGTTGGATGTGTGGAAGGAATACTTGGTATGCGTCCAGACTTTTACGGTCTGCACATTAATCCAGCGATTCCAAAGACCTGGGATGGATTTGAAATCGATAAGGATTTTAGAGGCTGTCATCTTCATATTACTGTAAAAAATCCAGAACATGTGGAGAGCGGGTGCAAAAAGATGATTGTAAATGGAAAAGAAGTAAAGGGTAATTATATTTTGGCGGAGCAATTGACAGCAAATACAGATATTGAGCTGTTTTTGTCGTAATGCCGACGGCTCGCTCAAAGTTTGCAGGTTACGGAAAGGGCATGGTAATTAACATGAAACATATTGAATTTCAGGATAAGAATGGCACATTTATCATTCAAAATCCGGAAAACTATGGGGAGATTTATCTTCCATTGGCTGGAGAGTCAGGAATGAAGTCAAGCATTACATCAAATTTGGCTGGAGATAGCAAAACGGATCAGAATCATTTTCTTTTAGAGCCTGTCAGTGCAGAGAATCTTCATAATAATAAAAATACCAGAAATTTTTGGTGCCGAATCGAGAAAAAAGGATATTGGTCTGTATGGGGAAACTCGGCAGAACAGGAATATCAGAAATTTACAGAAGAACAAGATGAAAGTGTGTTGGAAGCTGGATTTATGTGGCAGAAGTTAACGCGTTCATCAAAAAAGTACGAACTAAAGGCGGAGACGACATCTTTTGTTACAGTGGATGGGAAAATGGAAGTATCGTTGGTCAAACTTACTAATAGTTCAAAAGATAAGATGGAGATTACTCCTATAGCGGCAATTCCGATTTATGGAAGAAGTGCTGATAATATCAGGGATCATCGCCATGTAACCTCTCTTTTGCACAGAATTCATACTACCGATTCAGGAGTGGAAGTAACGCCGGTTCTTTCTTTTGACGAGAGAGGTCATCAAAAGAACGATACTACATATTTTGTTTCCGGTTTTACAGGTAATGGAGCGTATCCCACAGAATTCTATCCAACCGTAGAAGCTTTTATTGGTGAAGGGGGATCCTTCCTGATTCCGGAAGCTGTTCGCAAAGAGAAAACGGGAGAAAAGCGGGGATGTGATATAAAAGGAAAAGAAGCGGTAGGTGGCATTCGCTTTTCAAAGATAGTCTTAGATCCGCAGGAGGTTGCCAGCTATATTATTCTTAGTGGTATTGTGAAAAAAACGGAACAGGTTGAAACAATGATATCCGCATATCAAACGGAAAACCAGGTGAAATCTGCTTTGGAAGAAGTAAAGAAGCATTGGACTGAAAGGGTGAATGTTTCTTTTGAAACCGGTAATAGAGAGGAGGATAATTATCTAAAGTGGATCTGCTTTCAGCCAATTTTAAGGCGAATTTATGGATGTTCGTTTCTTCCTTATCATGATTATGGAAAAGGTGGACGCGGATGGAGAGACCTGTGGCAGGATTGTCTTGCACTACTGATTATGGAGCCGTCGGCAGTGAGACAGATGATTGTAGATAATTACGGCGGAGTAAGAATTGATGGTACAAATGCGACAATTATAGGAAACGTCCAGGGAGAGTTCATTGCGGATAGAAACAATATTACACGTGTCTGGATGGATCACGCTTTCTGGCCATTTGTGACAACAAAATTATATATGGATCAGACCGGTGATATGGATATCTTATTTCAGAAAATTCCATATTTCAAGGATCTGCAGACAGAGCGAGGTACTACCCATGATGAAATATGGAATTCGAAAGATGGAAATTATCAGAGAACGGAAGCTGGTGCAATTTATCATGGAACAGTTCTGGAACATATTTTATTGCAAAACTTATGTGCGTTTTATGATGTAGGAGAGCATAATCAAATACGACTTCACGGTGCGGACTGGAATGATGCACTTGATATGGCGTGGGAACGTGGTGAAAGTGTAGCATTTACATGTGCCTATGCAGGGAATCTAAAAGAGATTGCAAAGTATTTAAGAAGACTGCGGATTGTGAGTGGAATTTCGAAGACGGAAATTGCAGAAGAGATGATGTGTCTATTGTCCGGAAGCAATGAGCAGTATAAGAATCCTACAGAAAAAATACAGATTCTGAAATCATTCGCAGAGAAGTGTAAACACAAAATCAGTGGAAATGTGGCGATTGTCAAACTTGAAAGGATCATTAAAAATCTAGAAGAGAAGGCTGATTGGCTGATGGAAAATGTTAGATCTCATGAATGGGTACAGGACAAAGATCACCAAGGATGGTTTAACGGTTATTATGATAATCATGGAAAGAAAGTAGAGCACTGTAAAGATGAAAATGTTCGCATGATGTTAACAGGACAGGTTTTTGCTGTTATGAGTGGAACCGCAAATGATGAGCAGATTGAGGCAATATGTAGAAGTGCCGACCGATATTTATATGATAAAAAGGCCGGAGGATATCGACTAAACACAGACTTTAAAGAGGAAAAATTTGATTTTGGTAGAATGTTCGGTTTTGCCTATGGGGAAAAGGAGAATGGAGCGGTATTTTCTCATATGGCAGTTATGTATGCCAATGCACTTTATGCGCGGGGATTGGCAAAAGAAGGTCACAAGGTACTTCAGGCACTGATGGATGCAGCAATGGATTTTGAAAATAGTAGAATGTATCCCGGTCTTCCCGAGTATTTTGATAATCAGGGAAAAGGTCTTTATACCTATTTAACTGGAGCAGCAAGCTGGTATATGCTCACCATGATTACAGAAGTGTTTGGCGTGAAAGGAAAGTTTGGAGATCTTGTGATTGCACCGGCACTGATGCCAGAGCAGTTTAATGAAAAAGGAATAGCTTCATTAAAATTGGAGTTTGCAGGAAAAAAATTCGATATTCAATTTTATAATCCAGAGAAAATGACATGTGAAAATGCGAAGATAAAGAGTGCAACTTGCGATGGGGATGAAATGCAATTTGAAGAAGAATTCGGAGTGTGCTTGAAAAAAACACAGATTGAAAAATTATCATCCAGAATCATTCATAAAATCGAAGTGGTCTACCACATGGCATTATAATATTTATCACGGTATTTTTTTGGTGTGAGTCCTGTAAAACTTTCAAAGATTTGAATAAAGTGACTTTGCGAGGAAAAGGAAAGATAGTTCGCAATATCAATAATGGATTGATCAGAATAACGCAAAAGGTGGGTAGCCTTCTCGATTTTCTTTTCACGGATGTAATCACTGATGGATATACCAAGGTTTTGCTTGAAAACACGGGAAAGATAATTTGCAGAAAGTCCGGTATATTCGGATAAAGACTCAATGACTATTCGCTCTTTGATATGGCTGTAGATATAGTCGACACATTGCATAACAGGTTTGGAAAGAATGGCACTCTTTTTTTGCAGAATCATCTTTCCAGTAAAGTCTTTTACCATGACATGATGTAGATCTCCAACTTGTCTTAACGTAGTGCACGCGTCCATTTTTAATATGTAGAAGTCACTCAGACGGTATGCCTGTTCGGGTTCGAGACCACCGTCAATGCAGTATCTTGTTAGCATAGCAACAGTGACAACAAAATGATATTTTATATTGGTTAGTGGGTTACGGGAAAGTACACCGGTTCCTTCTAAATCAATAAAAGCATCAGAAGTACAGTTTTGATTTACAAAATCCATATCTCCAGTTTTAACGGCGTTATAAAATGAATATTCAACATTTGGGGAGCGATGAAGTGCTTCAAGTTCGCTATTCTGTAATTCGGTATGATACCATTCTTGTGAAAATGTCATGTGATTAATCTCCATATTCTTTATAAAAGTTACATTTATTATGACATGAATTTGATACTGCTACAATAATAAAAAAATTATATCTATAACATAAATCTGATATTTTGTTCGGATTTATAATATAACAAGCAAAATGCTTATGATATATTACCATTAACAAATGAACGACGGTTTGACCGTCTATATAAGGAGGATACATAAAATGAAAAAGAAAGTAGTTGCAATGATGTTAGCTGCGACGATGGTTGCAGGAACATTAGCCGGATGTGGGAATTCATCAGAATCTGGAAAAAGCGATGCAGCAAATGCGGAGGAAGCAAATGCAGAGGTTGCAAATGCTGAGGAAGCAAATTCCGAGGAAGGAATGGTTATTAATATCTATTCATGGAATGAAGAGTTCCGTGAGCGTCTGGAAGCTGTATATCCAGAAGTTGAGAAAACTTCTGATGATGGAACAGTTACAACATTAAAAGATGGAACAGAGATTCACTGGGTTATCAATCCGAACCAGGATGGTGTTTACCAGCAGAAACTTGACGAAGCACTTTTAAGACAAGCAGATGCAGCAGCAGACGAAAAGGTAGATATTTTTCTTTCTGAAACAGATTATGTAAATAAATATATAGATAAAGATGCAGATGTAGCAATACCACTTACAAATCTTGGAATTGATCCAGAGAAAGATCTTGCAGATCAGTATGACTTTACAAGAACAACTGCTTCCGATGTGGACAGTGTTCAAAGAGGTTCTACATGGCAGTGCTGTCCAGGAACTTTAGTTTATCGTCGAGATATTGCAAAAGATGTCTTTGGAACAGACGATCCGGTAGCAGTTGGTGAGAAAGTAAAAGACTGGGATACTATGAAAGCTACAGCAGATGAATTGAAAGCAAAGGGTTATTTCACATTCGCTTCTTATGCAGACACCTTCCGTCTCTATGGAAACAGTATTGAAGAATCATGGGTTTCACCTGGAGAAACAACACTGAAGGTTGATCCACAGATTATGAACTGGGTAAATAACTCAAAAGAATGGTTAGATGCTGGTTATTTAAATGCAACAGTAAAAGGACAGTGGAATGATGATTGGAATAAATCAATGGGTTCTCAGTCTAATGTATTTGCTTTCTTACTTCCAGCATGGGGAATTGACTTTGTGCTGAATCCGAACTGGGATGGAGACGCAGGAACTTGGGCTGTTACAAATCCTCCACAGGAATATAACTGGGGTGGTTCTTACATCCATGCAGCTACAGGAACAGACAATATGAAACATGCAAAAGATATTATCCTTGCTTTGACTGCAAATAAAGACAACCTGTTAAAGATTTCAAAAGATTATGCAGACTTTACCAATACAAAGAGCGGTATGCAAGAAGCAGCAAAAGATGATGCAAACTTCTCTTCAGAATTCCTTGGAGGACAGAATCCATTTCTATACTTTGCACCTGTTGCAGAGAATATAAAAATTGCACCACTTTCTGCTTATGATCAAGGATGTGTAGAATTAATCCAGAGCTCATTTAGTGATTACTTGCAGGGAAAAGTTACATTTGACAAAGCAAAGGAAAACTTTGAGACAGCAATCAAAGAACGTTATCCAGATATTACAGAAGTACAATGGCCAGAGTAATAGTTAGTAGCTGTGGAGCATTTATTGCTCCACAGTTGCTTTATAGAAAGGAATAATTGTTTATGAAAAAAAAGAAAAAAAGCATTAGCTATGCAAAATGGGGAATTGTCTTTATTCTTCCATTTTTCATAATATATTTTATCTTTTCTTTGATTCCTTTGGTGGATACCGTTCGGTATAGTTTCTTTGAATACTATCGCTCTGGAATTAAAGAAGTAGGTCCGAATTATATTGGAATGGAAAATTATATCAATTTGTGGCATTCAGACATGTTTAAATATGCGGGAAATACCTTAATCTTATGGTTGATTGGATTTATTCCACAGATTGTGGTTGCGCTACTTCTTGCGGCCTGTTTTACAGATTTGCGATTAAAAGTTCATGGAAAACAGTTTTTTAAAGTAGTCATTTATCTGCCCAATCTGATTATGGCATCTGCATTTGCCCTTCTGTTTTTTACGATGTTTTCGACGAATGGACCGGTTAATTCTATTCTGATGTCGTTAGGAGCGGTTAAGAAATCAATTGATTTTATGGGATCTGTATTTGGAACCAGATCATTGGTTGGAATGATGAATTTCCTAATGTGGTTTGGAAATACAACCATTATGATGATGGCGGCTATCATGGGAATCAGCCAGGATGTATTTGAGGCATCGGATTTGGATGGATGCAATAGTAGTCAGAGATTCTTTTATATTACACTTCAGCAGATTCGTCCAATTTTAGCATATACATTGATTACTTCTCTGATCGGTGGACTTCAAATGTTTGACGTTCCACAGATTTTGACCAATGGTCAGGGCAATCCAGACCGTTGCGCAATGACATTGATCATGTTCCTTAACAGTCATTTGAAGAGTAAGAACTATGGAATGGCAGGTGCTTTATCTATTTATCTGTTTATCGTCAGCGGAGTATTATGCTTTATTGTATATCGGATGACAGTTGATAATGACCCGGATGGATCAAAGGGAGCTGCAAAAAGAAAAGCAAAAGAAGAAAGAAGGAGGAGATAGATTATGAAATTAAAATCAGGAAATCGTGCGCGAAGTATTTTTGTTCACATTGTACTTATACTTTTATCATTTTTATGTCTGTTCTTCTTCTATGTACTGATTATTAATGCAACACATTCCCATGCAGATTTGCAAAAGGGATTCTCAGCACTTCCTGGATTATACTTTTTAGATAATTTGAAAAGTGTAGCGAATGATGGAAGCTTCCCAATGTTTAGAGGTATTTTAAACAGTTTGGTGGTATCTGGCTGCTCTGCGGCAATCTGCACATACTTCTCAGCATTGACCGCATATGGCTTGTATGCGTATGACTTTAAGGGGAGGAAAGTTGCGTTTACTTTTATTATGGCAATTCTTGTTATGCCAACACAGGTTACTGCAATGGGATTCCTTCGTTTAATTACAAATATGGGGATGTATGACAGTTTATTGCCACTTATCATTCCTTCCGTTGCATCTCCAGCGGTATTTTACTTTATGTTTAGCTATCTGCAGTCCTCTCTTCCACTGTCATTAGTTGAAGCGGCAAGAATTGATGGATCCGGAGAATTTCATACATTTAATTATATTGTAATTCCAATCGTGAAACCGGCAATCGCAGTACAGGCAATTTTTACTTTTGTTGGATCATGGAATAATTACTTTGTACCGGCATTAGTTATTCAGTCAAAAGATAAGATGACGGTACCAATTTTAATAGCGACACTTCGAGGTGCAGATTATATGAACTTTGATATGGGCAAAATTTATATGATGATTACGGTAGCAATTGTACCCATTATCATTGTGTATCTGCTACTTTCTAAGTACATAATCGCAGGGGTAACACTCGGTGGAGTAAAAGAATAAGAATATTGTGCTACTTTTCGCTATATATGCATCCGTCTACGAACCTCCTCACGTAGGCGGGTTCTTTTTATGATGGTAATTAAAATAATATCAATACAGACACAGCAAATTAATACAATAATAGACCACCCAATTGACAGCTCTCCGTAGACGGTTCCCTTAATTAGAATATCTAAAACTAAACAAAAAACAGATATTTCAGAGAAAAAATAAATAGCGATGGAAAGGATGGAGGTACTGATATTACGTGTTAAAAAGACAAATAGTATGACGAGGAAAGTGATTGCACTAATAATAGGAATTGCTAATTGAAAAAACCATCCATTTCCTGGATGAGGAATGGAAACCAGATAGCAATAGACTGCCAATACAAAACCATCAAGTAGGACAGATACATAGCTTGGAATCCTCGTATAAATAATGGCAGGAGTAAAGAAAACCCATAGGGTAACGCAGGCGCCTATTACATAAAGAGACCATGGATAGTGAGCAGACACCAGGATATTAATGAGTCCGCAGGCAATGGCTGTTGAGCCAAGAACAACAGAAATCAAGATTGCTAAATCAGAATGTCTGACCTGTTCCACCTGGCCTTTTCCTTTTGGAAATGGGGTGGGGAAAGCAGGATCAATGATTTCTTTTGGATTTACTATGGGGGTATTACAAAGCGGGCATCGTTTGGCAGTACGATCAAGCTTGACACCACAATTTACACAATAAGACATAGGACACCTCTCTTAACATAGACTTCGATTTGTTTCAATTTTCACATGGATACCATCTTCCACAAGCTTCCTAAAAAAGTATTGTTCGACATCAGCCTCCACGATGCTGCTTGCAAAATTAACGGTAAGCGTATCCTTAAAACTGCAAATAGCGCAATTCGTTCTGGCAGAGAATGGCTGACCCATGTAAATATCAAAGCGATCGATGTAGGGAGCCATATCATCTGGAACGGTAAGGGCTCCCATATTGGTAAGCCCGGCGGAGGACTGTTTGTCCTGAACCCTGGTATAGAACTGCTTCACAACAAAATCCTTAATAAATAGTGGAATCATGCGTATCACCATGTTCTTTTGAGTAGTAGCATTGGTGGTAATATCTGCATTTAAAAATTTATCATTTAAGTAATAGCGCATATAAAAGTGCACCTGAGTTAAAATTTCTTCGAATTTGTAATCACCAAGGCGTGGGTCAATCGTTGGATAAATCATCGTAATGAAGTTTCGAAGAGTTTTAGAAGGGAAGAACCTTCTAAGATTTACAGGCATAGCAAGCTTTACAGGGCGTTCCTTTATATGCTTTTCAGATTTTTGCTTTTGGAGGAGAGCATATAACAGAACTGCATTAAAATACTCTGTAATAGAGGCACCATACCACTTCGCTTTTTGATATACTTCATTGGTTGACATAATTCCATCAATAATATTTAAGGTATAAAATGGCTCACTCGTCCCACGGATACGGTATGCTTTTTCCTGTGAACGTGGTGGACGCATTTTTGAATTTGCATACTTCATATAAGCATCTTCGAGCTCCTCTGACTTGGGGGCTTCATTGATATCTAAGACGTAGCCACCATTTGTAATTTTGTGGCCAAGAAGTCTTAAATAATTAGCGGTTATTGTCTGGAGCACAAACATTCCACCACCACCATCTGCAAGAGAATGGTGAGCTTCAAAAGAAATTCTGTTTTCATAATAATAAATGCGAATCAGGTAACGATGATTAGATTTAAAATGCAAAGGCATACAGGGATTGGAAACATCCTCCTGAACAAAAGGGCCGGGGCGGTTATTTGGCTCTAGATAACGCCAAAAAAGTCCTTTTCGAATGGCAACCTTAAAGGTTGGAAAACGGGGAAGTGATAAATCAACTGCTTTTTGCAGGAAATCTGGGTTCACCTTCTCTTTTAAAAGAACGGAGAGCCGGTATAGGGAGGAAAAATTCTTCCGTTGTAACGTGGGATATACATTTGCAGATAAATCTAATTTAAACCATTCTTGATTGCTTTTTGGTTGTCTTTTTGTATTTTTCATACTACTATTATATCCCGAAATAGAGAATCATACAAGCTGATAGGCTTT
>JAQUUB010000099.1 GCA_028694115.1 Lachnospiraceae bacterium | reverse complement strand
TACAGCTTTTACAAAAACAATACTGTACAAGCTGACATTTTCGACCATACTCTTTTTTTGGTGGGATAAACTCGCACCTTAAATACTTGTGCCCAAAATCTACTTTCTTATTTCACACTTTACACTTTACACTTTCTCTTATTTCTAATGAAACAGGTAGTAGTATTGTCTTTGCTATTCCATCATTAATTAATTCTTCAAGTAACTCTACAGCTACTTTTGCTCTTTGTTTCATATCCTGGCTAATCGTTGTTAGGCGTGGTCTCACACAATTACTCAAGGGAATATTATCAAATCCCATAACAGAAAATTCATCCGGAATCGAAAGACCCTTATCTATTAGGAAATTCATAAATTCAATTGCATAGACATCCGAAGCAGAAAAAACAGCGGTATACCGTTCTATATCCCTGAAAATCATATTGTAATTTTCAATACGCTTCTTTTCATTCATCGAAATAAGCTTGAAATCGTTTGGCATTATCTCAAATCCATGTTGATTTAAGGATTTTTTTAATCCAACATAACGATCGTAATCACAGCCTTCCTTATTATCAGCAATATACATGATCTTTGAATGCCCATTTTGTATTAGATACTCACCTGCGAGCTCTCCTCCTCTTATATTATCAAGTCCTACATCAGAATAATGATGTACTTCCTTTTTATAAGAATCAACTACCACAAAAGGAATGTGCATTTGACTCCTCAGATTATCATAATCTATCTCACAATAACCCATAAGGATTAAACCTGCCACATTCCACATAGAAGCGTATTTTACAATATTAGAAAGATTTTTTTCTTCTTTAATCATCATGAAATACCCTTTTTGGGCAATTTCCTTAGATAAGCCATTTAATACACTACTTACAAATGGATCTTCTATCATTTTTCCATCATATTTGATATCATCTGACAACACAACACATATAATTTTAGAAGAATTCTGCGCTAATAGAACAGCTGCCATATTTGGAATGTAACCGCTTTCTTGTAGTTTTTCCTGAACCTTACTTATGGTTCTTTCAGAAATCTTCTTTGTCTTTCCATGAATTACATTAGATACCGTAGCCGTACTAAGGCCTAATTCTTCTGCAATGTCTTTAATTGTTATTCTTCTCTCTTCCATACACAATCCCATCATCCTATTTAAATTGTTAATGTATTTCTCGTCTTTTCTTTGACATAAGTTTACAGAATATCACCGCAACCCCAGTGCTCACCATGGTTGCCACCAGCCCCGGTCCAATCACTGCCGTAGGGTTCACCGACCCATATTGACTTCGATATGCAATAATATTCACCGGAATCAACTGTAAGGAGGAAATATTAATTATCAAAAATGTACACATTTCATCGGAAGCTACTTCTTTCCCTGAATTTCTGTGAACACTTTTTCTATTTTGGGGTTTATGAATATTTTGATAATCATTCTGTAATTCTCTATCTTCTTCTAGTTTTGCCAGACTTTCCATTGCTTTTAGCCCAGCAGGCGTCGCTGCCCAGCCAAGTCCTAAAATGTTTGCTATCATATTCATAGAAATGTGCTCTGCTGCTGGATGATTTTGGGGAATATTAGGAAATAAGAATTGGATAAACGGTTCCAGCTTTTTTGTAGCTCCACGAATAATACCTGCATCCTTAGCAATTTCCATGATCCCTACCCAAAATGACATGATCCCTACCATTGTAATACACAGAGAAACAGCCTCCTTTGATGAATCTAATACTGCATTCGTAACATCTGATAATGTACCATTGAACGCTCCATAGATGATTCCAAAAATTATCATAAATCCCCATATGTAATTTAACATGTTTACGCCCTTATTTTCCAATTTATAAAATATATGTATGTTTTCCTTTGTCTTATTCATTATAATAAAAATATTATCTCTGTTTTTTTACAGTTATCTACATATTATTTTAAAAATTACACTTTTTCTACTATATTCTAACAATATTAGCTCTTTCTTCATTAAATCTCCGTATTATCGCATTGAATTATTGTACAAAAATGTATACAAAGTACAAAAATATGACAAATTGGCTTGTATTTCCAAAATTTTACTGATATAATGGCAAAGTCAATAATTTTAAGGGGGAAAATATTTTGGAAAGGAGAAGAAAATGACAGATACTGGTGTAATTAGAAGACTTGACGAACTGGGTAGAATTACCCTTCCTATGGAACTTAGAAAACAACTTTCTTTAACAGACAGAGATTCTCTTCACATCTTCGTTGAAGATTCGAAGATTATCTTAGAAAAATATGTCCCTGCTGATATTTTTACAGGTAATGACGAAGGATTAATCGAATTCCATGGAAAAAAAGTTTCAAAGCAATCAATCATAGAGCTAGCAAATCTAGCTGGTATTGAATTAGCTGAATAACTTCACATATTAGTCATGAAGTAGTTGGTTGTAGACCTCTCTTTTAGAGATTCCTCGATCTTTTGCCACCTGCTTCATGGCTTCTTTCTTTTCTATTCCTTTTTGCTCATAAAATCCCATATGCTCTTGTAAAGACATGGTAAGGAATTGCGATTGTTCTTCCTGTCTAATTAAATCAATACTTTTCCCTTCTATTACAATTACACATTCCCCTTTTGGTGTTTTCTCCTGATAAAAAAGAATTGCACTCTGAAAAGTAGTACGGAAAGCCTCTTCAAATCTTTTTGTTAATTCTCGACAAATAGTTATATTTCTATCACCTAGAACCTCTTGTAATTCTTCTAATGTTTTTATGAGATGATGAGGTGCTTCGTAAATTATAATAGTTCTTGTCTCAGATGATAACTCCTCTAACACTCTTTTTTTCTCTTTTTTATCATTTGGTAAAAACCCTTCAAAACAAAATCTTCTTGTTGATAATCCAGATAAAGTGATTGCTGTAATACATGCTGCTGCACCGGGTAATGAGGTTACCTCAATACCTTCTTCATAACACATCTTTACTAGAATTTCTCCTGGATCTGAAATACCAGGAGTACCTGCATCTGTAATAAGTGCAACCACTTTACCTGCTTTCATTTGATCGATTAAATAGATTGCTTTATCGTACTTATTATATTCATGATAACTCGTCATCGGAGTTTTTATTTCAAAATGATTAAGTAATTTAATACTATTCCTAGTATCCTCCGCTGCAATTAAATCAACTTCTTTTAAAGTTCTTAAAACTCTATATGTGATATCTTCTAAATTACCAATAGGCGTTGCACATAAATATAATTGAGCCATATTTTTCTCTCCAACCTTTCAACCATACCGTAATAAAAGAAACAAACATTAGGAATAAGAAGGCGCCTGCGACTTCTTCTGTGTGAAACTTAGATATACTTAGCATGGTACTTTCATGCGTTAGTATATCTTTTCACACTTCACATTAATAACCATAAATATCATAAATTTCTGGCATGTACACTCCTGTTTTCTGATAAACAATTAAGGGTTTTTCCACTGTAAGTCTTGACTTTCCACCCCTTTTACACTCTAATAATACCATATTAGGTTCTTTGTCCACATAAGGATACACTAGCTGCATCCTCTTTGGTTCAAGACCAGCATCTGTCAAACTCGTCAAAATTTCAACTAAACGAAAGGGGCGATGTACCATATAAAATCTACCACCTGGTTTTAATAGCTTGGTAGCATTTTCAATAATATCCCCCAGTGTACATAATATCTCATGTCTTGCTATTGCTTTAGGTTCATTTGGATTTTTTAATCCATGGCAGTCAATCATATACGGAGGATTCGTTGTTATTACATCAAAAGAAGCAGCGTCAAATAGTTTCCCTGCCTCTTTAATATCACCCTGCATGATTTCAATTTTTTTCTCCAGGTGATTATGAATCACACTTCGTTTTGCCATATCCACACTTTCTTCTTGTATTTCTAATCCCACAAAATGCTTTCCTTCTGATTTAGCTTCCAGAAGTATTGGAATAATCCCTGTTCCAGTTCCTAAATCTAAAACATTTTCATCCCTTTTCACTTTTGCAAATCCTGAAAGTAGAACTGCATCCATTCCAAAGCAGAATTTCTCAGAATTTTGAATAATCTGATATCCATTTCTATTCAAATCATCTAATCTTTCATTTTCTTTCAGATTAATCTTCAAGGGATCCCGCTTTTCCATCCTTTTTCTCCAGCATTTCTAACTCTTTCAATTCTTTGTCTGTTAATTCAACTTTTTCTTTCTTATTGTGTTTTGGTTTGAATTTTAGTTGTTCTACTTTATATTCCTGAATTTCTTTTTCATCATCCACTTCTACAATTACTTTGACTAGTTGACGGAGAACATTTACACTTTGGACTTCTCCTTTTAATCCATTATCTGTTGTAACAAAATCACCTACATTAGGCAGTTTCCGATTAAGATGTTCATAAGTATCTTCTTCATTTTTCAAACAACACATTAGTCTTCCACAAGTTCCTGATATTTTTGTTGGATTAAGAGACAGATTCTGTTCTTTTGCCATTTTAATAGAAACAGGAGCAAATTCGGATAAATAACTGTGACAGCATAAAACTCTGCCACAAATACCAACACCACCAACAATCTTTGTCTCATCTCTTACACCAATTTGACGCAATTCAATTCTCGTCTTAAAAACGGCTGCTAAGTCTTTTACAAGCTCTCTAAAATCAATTCTACCATCGGCAGTAAAATAAAAAAGTACCTTGTTATTATCAAATGTATATTCTGCATCAATTAATTTCATTTCTAATTCATGCTTTTTAATCTTTTCAAGGCATATTTTATAAGCTTCTTTTTCCTTTTCTCTATTATTGATTTCTGTCGCTTTATCTTCTTTTGTTGCTACTCGAAGAACGACTTTTAGTGGTTGAATCACCTTTGAATCCTCTACATCCTTTGGCGCAGATACTACGATACCAAATTCTACACCTCTGGCAGTTTCAACAATAACGGAATCACCTTTATTTATTACATGATCACCTGGTGCAAAAAAATAGATTTTACCAGCTGTTCTGAATCTAACCCCTATCACTCTTGTCATTTTAATTCTCCTTTATTGTAAGCAATAACAATTCCATTGATAAATCAAAATTTACATTTGCAATTAGCCTTGATTTTGTTTTATCAATAGAATTAATAATACATTCTATTCCTTCGTAAGTACTCTCGCTTGCCTGCTTCTTAATATACTTGAGTTCGTCCTTGAAAGTCAAATCATTTACATCATGAGTAGCTTTAAATAATAATACATCCCGATACCAGATTGTAATAATATCAAGATAGTCTTGTACATCGACCTTAAATTCTGCGATTTTTTTTATTGCCGTTACTAATTCATTGATTTCCATTTCTTTAATATATTTTAATACCGTAATTGCTTCATCCTTTATATTATCAAAATCCTCAGAAGTAGCAAGACTTTTCGCTTTACCAATATTTCCTTTTGCAAATGCAACACAAATATCCGCTTGATAATCTGGAACTTTTAATTCTTCCATTAAATATTTTCTAACTAACTTATTTTCTACTGGCTTCATAGAAAGCTTTACACATCTTGACAAAATAGTAGGTAATAACGAAGAGGCATTCGAGGTTAACAAAAAGATCACTGCATATGCAGGTGGCTCTTCTAAGGTTTTCAACAACGCATTTTGAGCCTGAACAGTCATCTTTTCAGCATCGTTTATAATATATATTTTCTTTTTACTGCTATATGGTTTAATTTGAACCGTGTT
Organism: Lachnospiraceae bacterium; assembly: GCA_028694115.1. The sequence continues at coordinate 10,573 of JAQUUB010000099.1, read as the reverse complement.
ATTTAACTGATTCCTAATATCTTCTACACCAATACTATTTGGTTTTTCATGCAAAATTTTAATTATATCTGGATGATTTTTAGATAGTGCCTGTTTACAGGAATGACATTCATTACAAGGCTCTGTATCCCCTTTTTCACACTGTAACGTCTGTGCAAATACATTTGCAATATACTCTTTTCCTGAATTTCTCTCTCCATCTAATAAATAGGCATGGGAAACCTTATTTAATCGAATTGCATTTTGTAAATGATCTTTCAATAAGTCTTGTCCGATTATTTCTTTAAAACTAGCCATTCTTTCTCCATTCTACATAAAGATATCTAACAAAAGGCCCCTGATTTCACCTATCTTCCCTAAAATTGAAATGTGGTCTTTTTCTTCCTTCATTAACTCTTGTGCTAGATAATCTAGATTTTCATTCACTAATTTCACAATTCCATAAACTCTATGTCTACCTTTTCGATCCAGAAAATTTTCTCGTGAAAATTCATGGGATCTGGTAAGGACTTCGTTCATAAATTCTTTAATCAAGGATCGGTATTTTTTCATATCCTTCACATCCATATGTTTTGATATCCGATTTCCCTGCTGGGTAATATCTTCCATAAGGGTTGTAAGCCTAGCTTGCAATTCCTGTTCTTCAATATGGCTAATCAGTGCAAACTTAAATGTTCCATCTGATTCTTGTACCTGGTTAGTTTGTTCCACAGGCATCGATGGTTGAATATTATTTACTTTAATGTCCATAGAACTTACCTCCCATTATATCATACTTTTAATATAATTCCCTATCTCTTCCAAGCATTTTTCTAAATCTTCGTTATAGAAACGTTTTGTAATCCCTGCTTCTACTATTTTATTTTCGGCAAAGTCTTCTAAATCTGCCAGATACCTTCGACACAACTCTGCATATTTTGGCTCATCCTGTATTCTTTCTCGGTCAAGTGCTCTTTGTAATCGCACTCCATCATCAAGGTCAATAAATATAGGTAATACTTTTTCTCTCCCATAGTATTCCCTGGTAGATACAAAAGAATTTAAAACTCCAATCATTAAACAATCTTCTTCTGTATTCATTTGACCATCATTTACAGTAAAATACCTCCATAAGCCATGGATTGTATTGTATGAGCGCTCTTCAATAATTTTATCTTGTGAGCGTAATTTTTCAAACTCCTGATCATTGATAAAATGGTATTCTACACCTTCTGTTTCCTTAGCTCGAATAGGTCTTGTTGTATACATAACAATTTGTTTTAAATTAAATTGGTTGTTTTCCAGTATTTTTTTATATATGGTATCTTTTCCTGATGAACTTTTCCCTATAATATAAAAAATCTTTCCCATGAATACCATTTACTCCTCTTCTGCCCAGTGAAATGCGCATGTTACTGCTTTTTTCCATCCTTTTAACAGTCTTTGCCTATTTTCATCTTCCATGGAGGAAGAAAACTTTTGTGACAGTAACCAATTTTCTTTAATATCAGCTTTATCTCTCCAAAATCCTACAGCTAAACCGGCTAAATATGCAACTCCTAATGCTGTTGTTTCTATACATTCTGGTCTTAACACTTCTGTATGTAAAATATCAGCTTGAAATTGCATTAAAAAATTATTAGCACAAGCTCCACCATCTACTTTTAAGTGTTTTAGTTCTATGCCAGAATCCTTTTGCATTGCCTTTATTACATCCGCCGTTTGATAAGCCAGTGATTCTAAGGTTGCCCTGATAAAATGCTCTTTTCTACATCCTCTTGTTATCCCAACAACAACCCCTCTTGCATACTGATCCCAATAGGGAGCACCTAATCCTGTAAATGCTGGTACAACAAACATTCCATTTGTATCTTCTACGCTATCAGCATATTCTTCTGACTGTGGGGCATCCTTTATCATTCTAAGTCCATCTCGCAACCATTGTAATGCAGCTCCTGCAACAAAGACACTACCCTCTAGGGCATATTCAATTTCACCTTCCATGCTGGCGGCAATTGTCGTTAATAACCCATTTTCTGATTTAATTGCATTCTTTCCTGTATTCATTAATAGAAAGCAACCTGTTCCATAAGTATTTTTCATCTCACCAGGTTCAAAGCAACATTGACCAAAAAGAGCCGCCTGCTGATCACCCGCAATTCCAGAAATTATAATTTCACTACCTATCACACTTTCATCTGTAACACCAAAAATGGTACTTGATGGTTTTACCTCTGGAAGCATACATCTGGGAATCTGAAGTATTTCTAAAATTTCGCTATCCCATTCCAGTTTATGAATATCAAATAACATCGTTCTTGATGCATTTGTATAATCTGTCACAAACTCTGCTCCTCTTGTTAAATGCCAAACAAGCCATGTATCCACAGTTCCAAATAACAGCTCCCCTTTTTCAGCTTGCTCCCTCGCCCCATCTACATGATCTAAAATCCATTTGAGTTTTGTTCCTGAAAAATAGGCATCTGGTATTAAACCTGTTTTTTCCTGAATCATTTTCTCATATCCATTTGCTACCAGCTCCTCGACAATATCTGAAGTTCTTCGACATTGCCAAACAATTGCATTATAAATTGGTAACCCCGTTCTTTTATTCCAGACGATGGTCGTTTCTCTTTGATTTGTAATTCCGATTGTTGCAACATTATGAGCACTGATTCCCATTTTTCCCATTGCTTCCACAAATACGGATAATTGTGAAGACCAAATCTCCATTGGATTTTGTTCTACCCATCCAGGGTTTGGATAATACTGTGGAAATTCCTTTTGTGCTACACTTATCATATTCCCATGTTTATCAAATACAATACATCTTGAACTCGTTGTTCCTTGGTCTAACGCTATTACGTATTCCCTCATAGAAATGAATCCTCCTTTAATACTTTGAGTTTACCTTCTTCCATACCTGTTAATTGAATCTCCATCTTTCTCATGGCCCCCACCATTTGAAAAATTTCTTTATTGATACTTTCACCTGGAGCTATAATCGGAATCCCCGGTGGATAAGCATACACATAATCTCCTGCAGTTTTAAAAAGACAATTGTTAAATTCTCGATCTTCTTTCTCTCTATCTTCTACTTCTGCAATTGTAAAAATACTCTCTGCTTCAGGTATTTTCCAATTATTTTGATTACTACTTGTAATTTGTAACTGACAATCTATTTCTCTTAAAGCTCTTTCGAGCCTTTTTAATCCATCTGGCTTATCCATAATTGTAATAATGCCAAGACAATAATCACCAGAAGACATTTCCAATTGTAAATGATATTTTTGATTTAGACAATCATATAATTGTTTTCCGTTCCAATTTGTATTTCTCGTAGATATAATTATTTTTCCAATATCGAATCCACTAATTTCAAATGTGCCAATACAATCCGCACATAGTATCTTAAGATGATTTAATTCTTTCATTTTCTGGTAAAAAAATTCTAATTCTCTTTTGTAAGCTTCAAATAATTCTTCTGAATGTTCCATAATGCTGATGCATTGATCGATTCCTGCCATTAATAGATAAGAAGGACTACTACTTTGGTAAATAGATAAATATTTTTTAACTTTTTGCTTATTAATCAACTTTCCTTGCAAATGAATCAATGCACTTTGTGTAAAAGCGGGTAAGGTCTTATGAATACTGTGGATTACAATATCTGCTCCATAGCTCAATGCAGTTTCCATTTGGTATTCTTTTGCAAGTGGTTTGAAAACTCCAAAATGTGAACCATGTGCCTCATCTACAATAACTGGAATTCCCTTTTCATGCGTTATCTCTACTATTTCTTTGACTGGAGAGATAATTCCTTCATAGGTTGGTGATGTTAGAAAAACTGCTTGAATATCATCATGCTTCTCAAGTAACTCTCGAATTTGTTTTGGAGCAATCCCTCCAGAAATACCAAAATCAGTAACATATTCTGGATAAACAAAAATACTCTTACATTCATTTAATAAAAGGGCATTATATGCAGATTTATGACTATTCCTAGCCATCAGTATTTTGCCACCCTTAGATACACATCCAGATATGGCTGATAAGATACCTACCGTACTGCCATTTACTAAAATGTGACTTTCTTCCGAATGATATAATTTTGAAATCTTTTTCTCTAATTCAAAAATAATTCCGTCTGGATGATGCAAATTATCAAAACCGTCAATTTCTGTTATATCAATTTGATAAGCATCTTCTAAATAATATCCTTTCATGTTGCGTTTATGACCTGGCATATGAAAAGGATAGTAATCGGAAGAAGAGTAATTAATTAAATCTTCGAAGAATTCTCCCATGTCTTTCTGCTCTTTCTCTCTGCTTCCTGGCTTTTATAATAATCTTTTTGCGCCTCTTATCATGAGGTTTTCTTCCCATGAAAGTTTCCCCTGTGGAACAAAAGGTATCTGCAAGATTCACAATCCATGCTTCCTTGCAACGAGGTGGCTTAATGTTTAAGGGAAACATATGCTTTATAATAATTTCTCGTTCCATATCCGTGAGTTCATATTCTTTATCCGCATTTTTTAATGCAGTTGAGGCATGACGAAAACCATGCCAATTATGCAAAAGGTCTTTTTCATGCCAGTCATATAAAAAGTAATCATGAAGCAAAGCTCCTCTGACCACAGCCTGTTCATCAATCTGAATATTATGCTTTTTCATAAATTCTGCAAATTTCAAGCTTCTTTGTGCCACACGAAGGCTATGTGATAATACGCTTATATCTCCGTGCTGTTTGTAATCTTTCATTTTTTTGAAGTTATCTGAAATTAGAATATCATTTCCATATTTTTTGATTTTGGGATTTAATAATTTATCCTTCATTCTTTTCTTTTCATCTCTCTTATCATCTCTTTTTCTTCAAAAGATATCTGTCTGGATTCTATAATTTTTTGTAACGACTTATTATAGGTAAATGTATCGAGCAGATTTTTCTTTAAGTATCTCCGTGTTTCTTCTCTAAAATCTATGTACATCATAGAAATTGCCCATGCAATTGACATGTTTACATAATATTTTTCACTTTGGATTTTATCAAAACAAGTAAATATTTTATCGATATATTCCTTTTGTTTATAGTAGTTTAATAAAACAACAACTCCGAATCGGACTCGATATTCTTCTACCGAATTCAGGTTTGTTGACAAACATGTCCACATTTCATCTTTATGAAGAGCAATATCCTTCAGACCTCCAACAAAAATATCGCACACACACCAATTATTGATCAGTGGCAGAAAATCCTCTATTTGCTTTAATTTCTCATGAAAAGGTTCTTTTGCATACCCTATAACAATCCCTTTTAACATGATTTCTTCAAAATACTCATTAGGACTATTCATGAAATAGTCCTGTATATCACCCTTTACAATTCTCTTACCAATTTTTCTTAATTCAGGCATTCGAACTCCAAGTATTCCTTCTATTCCTGGTAAGAGACCTTGCTGGAAATCTCGATATTTTAAATCTACCAGTTCAAATAATTCGTCTCGTAATTGCATAAACAAACCTCAACTTAGTCATTGTTATTGAACAGTTGGTGGGGCTGGTGGGGCAACAGGCGTTCCATCTGGATTCAATAGACCCGCATCAATTAATAACTGCAATTGCTGCTCTGGAGTTAGTTGTGGTAATCCTATTGGTACGGTAGGTGCTGCGCCGCCATATACAATTACAGCTTCTCCTTTTTCGACATTATCAAATATTTCATTTGCCTTTTTATAGGGAAGATTAATACATCCGTGGGAGCCATTCGTTAAATAAATATCCCCACCAAACATACTTCTCCAGGTTGCATCATGCATACCAACATTTCCATTAAAAGGCATCCAAAAACTCACATCAGAACTGTAATTTTCTCCTTCTAGTGTTGCGTCTCTTTCCTTATAAGTAATTCCATAAATTCCTACTGGAGTTCCATTTCCTTTATTTACATTTCCAGAAACAAAATCTGATTCCACAACTATATTTCCGTCTTTGTATACCCAAAGATGTTGGCTTGTTAAATCAATTTCTACATAACTATCTCCAATATCATTATCTCCATACTGTGCTGCAATCGCTCGGTAAACCGGGGATCTCATTCCCGTTTCTCCATTCATAATTGCTTCTATTAAGCTTTTCGTTTCCTCTGGTCGATTCATCCACCAGCCATAAGCACCCTCTGAAATAGTGATTGTATTTCCACTCGTTGTTTGAAATTCTCTTTTTTTGCCGAATGTATCATATTTTCTTGATAAACTATTTACATATTCCCGAACAAGCTCTTCATTCAGAGACACCCCTGTATCAGTAATCATCAACCAATCTTTAATTAAATTACCATTTACAATTTCAGAATCTTTACCAAATACATAGGTAATATTTGCTTTTAAATATTGATTCAAATTACTGCAAAGCTTATTTAACTTAGAATCTTCTTTCGTAATATCTACTGTCTTATAGCATTTTAACTGATTTAAATCTATTTCTGTTTCTAAAATATCAACGGATTCTTCAATTACTCGATAAACGTTTTCTCTTATTAATACAGTTCCTTTATCTTCTGGTACAATTACATAGCCATTCTCTGTATAGTCACTTAGGTAGGCATTTTTTGGTTCTCTAATATTTTCCTTTTGAAAGAAAATTAATTGATCAATCTTTTTATCTAATTCCTCTTTTGAATAATTTACAACCGTATCAACTGTATAATCTGTCTTTTTGAATACTAAAAATGGCCATAAAAAAGCTTTCTGATTTTTTATCAATCGTGCAAATTCTGTACTAAATTCAGGTGTTAACAAAACATCTTCTGAGGTAATGCTATCCGTTAATCCTTCTCTACCAATAATGTTTAAATGATAGTTATTAGTCTGATCTATAATATCTTGCTGCATTACTTTTACTGATTTTCCTGAACAAGCCATTTCATTTATATAAGTATTAAAAAAATAATGGTTCATAAAAAACAATGAAAATCCCAGATACAAAAATAGAATTACGAAAAATATACATAACCATATAATTCCTCTTTTTTTTCCACTCTTTCTAGTTTTTTTTGTTTCCTTGTGAACAAACATTTTAATACTCCATTCTATCTAGTTACCTAATATGCTTTTTTCATAGTTCTCTAATAAATAATCATATTTTCCCAGATTCCAATCTATGACTGTTTGAATTCTTTCCTTGCTAAATAAGTCACCTCTTGTCATAGTACGGATTATTTCATAGTATTCATGCAAATTTTCATCTTCAATTATATTTTTCCCAAATTGAACCGTCTCTCGATATCCGGAAGGAATCTCTCTTTTCATATGACCAACCCTCCAATTCTCATCCTTTATAGCTGGTAATTTTGACAAAAATGGATCACCCAAACCATACGCATCATTCAGATAAAGATCGGAATTATAAAACACTAAAATACCGGGGCTATTATCTGTGATATTACCAATTAATCCATTTTCTCTTATTTCATCTGTTGACTGATAATTCCAAGTATCTTTAACACATAGTTCACCTGTCTCTATCAAAGATTTTATATTGTTATAGAATCCCGTAGTTTTTGAATATACTTCTCTTTCATCAGAAATAGAAGAACTGAACTGATGTCCAAATAAATATTGAGAACCAATAACTGGAACAAAAGTAAAAGAATAAATTATACTTCCAATTACTATGACATTAAAAATGTTCCTTGTCTTTCTAACGGAAACAAAATCCTCTTTTTCCTTATTTTGAAATACAATGAAACTACTAAGCGAAATAATTAGAAGTACGGTAAAGTGGCGACCCATCATAAAATCACCACCAATATAAATAATATATAAAAAATAAAGAGCTACTCCCGCTGAAGTATATATATACTTTGCTTTCTTCAAAAAAATTGTAAATATTATAAATACAACAGGAATAATAAGAACCATGATATCATTTAATGATGTAAATATTATATACCAGATTCCTCTTTTGATATATTCAATTAATGCGATATCCGTTCCCAGTTTTACATACGCCGTATTGGGGACAGGAAATCCAAAATAGAAGGTTGAAAATACTTCCCATAAAATAAAAGGGGATAAACCTAATAAACCGATTCCCACTGCACCAAAAAATGTAGTGTTTTTTCTTTTTACCAGGAACGCAAAACAAATCATAGGAATGAGCATTAAAACAGCATCCATTCTTGCTAATGCAACTGCAGAAAAAACAAGAGCCATTGATAGCAATTGTTTTCCTGTATATGTTTCATTATCAAAATATAATTTCAAAAATAAAGTACATAAAAAAAATAAGAGACTATTTTCTAATCCTGAAGTTGTATAACTCACAAAAGCAGAACTTCCAATTAGTGCTGCTAAGCTAAAAAACACCTGCTCTTTATTTTTACATAACTTATAAATAACGATATAAAATGCGGCTGATGAAAAAGCAACACAAACAAAAATGGAAGTAAAATACATTTCCCTTGTCATAAAATAAGCTGCAGAAATAATAAGAGTAAAAAGTGGGCAAGAACTTGCAGAAGCTCTCTCGCCAATATTATAAACAAGGCCATTACCCTCTACCAGATGCTTTGACATGACATAGCCATGATAGGCATCATCACTCTGCCATGCTAATAACGTTATGATTCCAATAAAGACCATTAGAGCAATAAATCTTGCTTTATCTATTTCATTTTTAAATTTATATTTCTGTTTCATTACTTTCTCCAAATATCTTCTCTTTTTAAGAATCGATTGTTCCAGGCTGTTTTGAAATACTTAAAGTTGGCAAAAAAAGAGTTCTGGGATACTCCCTCTGTTCTTGCAATCCAATGTGCTGGAATCTCCTCAAATTTTACACCCAACCGTATTGGTTTCAATGCTGTTTCTAAAAAAAATGGATGTTTTAATTCTGTCCACTCTATTTTTTGCATTAGTTTTGTGGGAAATATTCGATAAGCATACGTAATATCTGTTAAATTAACAAAATAAAATAATCCTATGACTCTTTCGAATATTAAATTACAGATAAGTTTTACCTTATTGTATTTCACAAATCCCCCGCCTTTTCTCCATCTAGAAGCAGTAATTATTTTACCAGGACTTTTTTTGGCATGTTCAATAAAATTCTTAATTACATTTGGATCTGTTTCTAAGTCACTCGACATTAATACTACGTGAGACCCTTTTGCGATATCAAATCCCTCTCGAATCGCACCACCTACAAAAGGAAGTGTTTGATAGTGAATATAAATTGGTATTTTTGATTGATATTCCTTTACCAGGTTTTCTGCTGTCTCTACGCATTCTTTTGTGGAGCGATCACATAATAATAAAATAAATTCCGCTATATCAATTTTCTTACAAGTAGCAGCGATTGTGTCTACCGTTTCCTTAAGTGAATAGGTCTCATCCATTGCTGGAAGTAATATCGTTACATTTTGAAATTGATTTGTCATGAAATAACCTTTCTTAAATCTAAATTCTTCCCATCCAATCTGCAAAAACATCTTCTAGTGTATCATGCATTGTATATTTTGGGATAAAACCTAGTTCCTTTATCTTTGTATCATCGCCTAATAATAAAGGTTCATCTGCTACTCTCATAAGTGCTTTATCTGATATTACTTTTGCATTAGTACCTGAAATTTCAACAAGCATATCTAATATTTCCTGTATCTTATAAGCTTTGCCCACACAGATATTGACTGGTTCACCAGGATTCCCTTTTTCTAAAAGAATTCTCATTGCACGAACACCGTCTCTTACATCGATAAAATCTCTTGCACTTTCTAGATTTCCTACATGTATTTCAGGTTCTAATACGCCTTTTTTGATTAATGCTAACTGACGGGCAAAATTTTGAATTGCGGTTGCAGGTGGATGTCCTGTTCCTACATGAATAAACATACGTGGCAGATATACTTTTAATCCATAATTCAAGAAATACTGTCTTCCAAGCATTTCAACTCCTACTTTTGATACTCCATAAGGTGTATGTGGCGTTAGTAATCGATCTTCTTTTAAAGGACAATCCTCTACTGTAATATTTCCATATTCTGCACTGGAACATGCTAATAATACTTTTACATCATAATCAAGCTCTTTTGCACAGTATAATACATTTAATGTACCAAGATAATTGGTATTATGTGTTACATATTCACTATTCCATGAGTCACCATTAAAAGCCTGAGCCGCCATATGCACAATAACATCTGGCTGAATTTGTTTAAATATCCTCATTAAAGCATCACGTTCTAATATATCACAACGAATAATTGACTGATCTGGAATGGCTGCAAGACGGCTTGAAGCACTATTTCTTGCAATTCCATAAACCTCAGCTCCTTCCAATTGATAACTGTTCATAAAGTGAGAACCTACCATCCCGGTACCACCAGTTACTAAAACTTTCATATAATCTCCTATCTTTTAACTTTTTTTCATACTCTTAAGCATTCCACTGCAAGCGGCAAAAATAATTAATTCTTTTCACACTTTCAAACATGCCGATGCGGCATGCTCTCCTTCGTCGTGCCTTTCGGCACAAATAATTAATGAAATCAAGTAAAAAATCTTGATTTTTTATTTCCATTTGCTACAATCTTCTT
>JAQUUB010000098.1 GCA_028694115.1 Lachnospiraceae bacterium | reverse complement strand
GTCCGGCCAAGCCAGTCATGTAAACAAGATAATATTCGATACCCGCTTCATCCAATTTACGGCATTGTTCCAATATATCAACTGTCGTATATCCTTTATTGGCAAGCGCCAGCGTTTCATCATCTCCACTCTCCGTTCCTATCGTCAGGCCATTGATTCCCATTGCTCGCAGTTTTTTTAATTGCCAGACTTCTTTATCCCTGATATCCCGAATACTTGCAAACATCGCTATTGTCTGGCATTTAATTAAATAGTCACGGACTGTCAGCGCCATCATTTTCAGCTTCTCATAACTCATAGCAAACGGATTGGCGCCTGTAAGAAATATTCTTCTGGCATTGGGTTGATAATGTTTCAGTTCCTCCAGATCTTCTTCAAATTCTGTCAATGGTGACATTTTAAATGTTTCATCCTTATAGAGACTGCAAAAGCTGCATTTATTGTAAGTGCAGCCTGAAGTAGCTTGGATAATAAATGAAGCGGACTCGTAAGGCGGCCGCCACGTTCTTCCAGTGAAATGCATGAAAAATTCCTCCTTTATACGAAAGCTGTTTTTAGTATAAGGGAGGAATTTATTTTATAAAAGTACGGTCTTTTTTTACACATAGTATCAAATTATATACAAATGTGTGGTGGCCGTGTTTGATATTACTCCATTTCAGACATGCTTGTGCTGTAATCTGTGATCAGAAACGGAAAATATGAAATCCGTTCAACCATAAATTGCCATCACGAAAAGGAGAAATCAATATGCATTTTACTGGTACTATTTGGAGGCCTCCCTATGAAGCGAATTCGCTTCTCATTGAGGTCACGGCAGGCTGCACACATCACAAATGTAAATTCTGTACGCTATATGATGACTTGCCGTTTAAGTTTAGGATGACCCCTATGGAAGACGTGGAAGCTGATCTTGCTGAGACGCAGACGCAACTGCGTTCATGGCAAAGCCGTCAGGTGAAGCGTGTTTATTTGGTCGGTGCAAATCCCTTTGTATTAAAATTTGAACATTTGAAGGAAATTGCGAATTTGATTCACAAGTATTTCCCCGAATGTGAAACCATCGGCTGCTTTTCCCGTGTAACAGACATTACGCTCAAAACAGATGAGGAACTGCGTCGCCTCGGTTATGACGGTCTTACCATCGGTGTCGAAACCGGGGATGATGTGGCCCTTGCGTTTATGAACAAAGGATATAAGGCACAGGAAATTGTAGAACAGACACATCACCTCGATAAGGTCAATATCACCTATAACTACTTCTATCTGACCGGTGTATCTGGCGCAGGCCATGGGGTAGAAGGCGCTTTGGAGAGTGCCAAAATTTTCAACATGACCCGTCCTAAAATTATTGGTTCCTCTATGCTTACCATTTTTCCGGAATCCGAGTTATATCAGGAAATTCAGGATGGCAACTGGGCTGAAGAAGGAGAACTGGAAAAGGTGTGTAATCCTGATAACGAAGCAGCTTTACGGCATTATCGAACAAACCTGCAGCATCTGTGATCATGTAAAAATACCGTGTTCGGTTAACAGGAGGAAATCATTTTGCTGCAAGACATTTTTCCACACAGCTTTAATCATTCCTATATGCGCTGTACCCCCACCGATGACTCTTTGGTTTTTGTATATTCCGTCGGATATTTTCTTCTTTCCCCCTCTAAGGCTCCGTCAGCATATCTTCCATGCTATGCCGAGCTGCCGGATCAGATTAAAACACATTCTGTTCAGTATCTGTTTGCGATTGATAATGCAGCCATTTTCCTTTTGGATTTAGACAGAGCAATCTTTTTATCGCTGTGTTGGAAATGCTGCCCGGTAACGACTGCAATCAAAGAAGCTCCTTCCTGGATGCCGCTGGTGGTCATTACTGCCGCTCAGTTGTCTCACTGGTATCAAAATCATAAATATTGCAGCAGATGTGGCCATTCGCTTTCCCATAGCGTAACAGAAAGAGCATTAGAATGCCAACGCTGCCAAATAATCGAATATCCTATTGTGTTGGAGTACAGGGAATTAGCCGATGCCCGATGATTTGCACCTCACGAGCTGCCACATAAGCTTGACAACGGCAGCCTGACCGCTGCCATGATTGAAGCATTCCGACGTGAAGAAATAAGAGTCTAAACGGGACCTGTGTAAAATCGGTATTTGATAAATCAAGTATAGTTCTCGCCCGTCTTATAATTCTCCATGAGCTTCATTGCTTCGCTTCGTTTCATCATACCCTCATAAAATCGGTCAAGTTAAATCCATTTTTGTTGCTTAAAATGCTTGTGTAGTTTTTCACAGCTCCACGGATGCTATCGCCAACCTGTGACGGACTAACACCTTCGGCAGCGGCAATATCCTTGATTTTCATACCCAACAAATAGCGAGCGTGTAAACGGCGAGCCTGCGGTGGTGTGAGAATGGAAAAGGACTGCTGTAAATGCAGCAGCAAACGCTCATGCTCGATTTGTTCCTCGCATTCAATCATGTAGTCCTCGGGCGATGGCTGCGCCCAGCCGATGGCATCATTTTCGATACCGTCCTCACATTCAAGGGAAAAGTATGCCTTGTGATAATTCCGCTTTTGCTCATAGTTGTTTTCTGCACGGAGCATGAGCAAAAGTGCCTCGGCTACCTCATCCGATACCTCGATAAAGGTGTCTGTTTTGTACTGCGGATAATAGTATTTTCGTAGATTGATAATTGTCATGGCTGCACCTCACCGCAACCATTTTTTCTGTTCAAAATACCGCCTTAGATTTTTCACACCGCTTTGAACAGAGCCGCAAATACAACCGCCGCTGTTACCTTCGCACCTCGCTATTTGTGCCTTGTTCTCACCCAAAATATAATGAGCGTGAACACGGTGAGCCTGCTTGTCTGGCAGGTGACGCAGGACATCACAAAGCTGCTCTAATGATGTCTTTTGCAGTAGAATTTCTTCGGGAGAGGAAGCTACATAAAGGGCATCATGGACATACCTATGCTGTTTTATTTGGGCATAACAAAAAACTACTGATTTACAGGTGGATTGTGGTGCTGTGCTCCTTTTTTAATTTTGCAGTTTTTGAAAGCATCTGCAACATGGCAATCCTCCTATGAAAAAGAGACGACAACCGCGAGTTTCATTCTCGTTGGTTATTGGCTCTGCGTCTGTACGGCTGGCTCTTTGATAACGGTCATATTCATTTGTTGAACACTGATAATTGTTTCCTGCTTGCATTTCGGACAAAAGAGAGGAAAGTTTTTAAGCTCTGTATCTTCTCGTATCCTGTCACGAGTTTTATTGCCGCATATAGGGCATAATAACCACTTTGTACCCATTAATCCCTCCTACAATTTAATTGTATAAATATCTGCTTCTTCATTGTCAAAATAGAAGCTGCGATTGTATATGCCTCCATTCTTTTGTATCGTACGAACGGAAGCAATGTTGCTTTTCTCTACAGATAAACTTAATTGAGATAAACCATATTCTTTTGCTATGGAACAAATTTGTTTAAGCATTTCTGTAGCGTAACCTTTATTTCGTTCAGATGGTCTCACACTATAACCACAGTTACCAAAGTCTTTCAGAAAATCATTTAACTCATAACGCAAGTCGATGATTCCTACAATTCTCTTATCAGAGGTTCTGACTGCAAAAAAAGTATCAGTCAACACCCAGTTAGAATCAACAGTATCAATACATGAGTTAGCCGTAACTTTTTCTAACCAGTTATCATAATTTTCGATTTTATCAAACAATTCGCTCCCATTTATTACATGTTCTCCAACATCAAAATGTTCTTGTCTATAATCAAGTGCTTTATCCTTTAATAAATTGCTCGGTTTCACAAGCTGTATAAGGTTTATATTTGTCATCGAAATATCCTCCATTTATTATTTTAATAAAATCTGTTTTATTTGTTCAAAAATCCTCATAGGGGTTTCTTGTTGAATGGGCATTAGCTGACTATACATTCTTACACCTTGATAAGAAAACAGTATTAAATCGAAAACTCCTTTTGTATCTACACACTTAAATTCTCCACGGGAAATTCCATATTTAATTAACTTATCCCAACAATCAAGTGATAATTGGTATTGCTTTAATAACATATTTTCACTTTCAGCTATGTCTTTGCTACTAAAATACTCATATATTGCCATACTTAAAGACCTTTTTTTATCAAGCATTTCCGACTGGTATGTATTGAATATTACATTTAGAATCTCAGAAGCAGAAACTTTTTTCTCAATGCTCTCTGAAAAAATATCGTTTTGTACATCTAAAAATTCCGATATAATTTCTGAAAAAACCCTGTCTGTTCCATCATAGTGACGATATAGACCACCTCTACTAAGTCCAGTAGCTTCACAAATATCTTTCATAGTCACTACTTTAAAACCCTTTTCAGCAAATAAGATTTTTGCTTGTTCTTTTATATGTTGCTTTGTTTCATTTCCTTTTTTCCCCATTACTATCACCTCGTTTTTTTAGAGACACGCATGTCGCTAAAATTATTATGAGACATGCGTGTCTCTTTGTCAATAGCATCCTCTATCAATTGTTATAGTTTGAGAAAAGGTCAAACACAAATGAATTCTGAAAAAATGATTTCCTCCACCTGTGCCTTGACCGTATTCATCAAGCCAACCCATTTCATTTGGTCTGTGGCTTTAAGCTGCTCCGTAATGCCCGCCGCTTTCATCAGCGGCGGCATCAGCCTTTCCAATCGTTCGTTAGCGGTCTGGTCAATTTCAAGCAGATGGGTATATAGTGAATATTCTTGTGCGGTGAAACCGCAGTTCCGGAAAATTGGGGTTCTTCCGCAATTATCCGTATTAGCACTGATATAATTCCCCTAACATGGTAAAATTTAGACATAGATTTTTATCAGGGAGGAAGTCATATGCCTATAGCGACCACGCTGGAACTACAGAAATTTTATCCGGAAGAAATGGAAATCGCCCAGATTTGCCAGGGGAACAAAGAGATCGCTGTTAAAATATTTGCCCGCTCCAAGAGCTGCAAATGTCCTAAATGTGGTACTGTTTCCGAACATAAGCACGGAACATACGAAAGAAAGATACAAGACCTTCCAATTTTGGGGAAGAGCACATACCTTTTGGTAAATGCATATGAGTATCAATGTGACAACCCAGCTTGTGATGCGACTACCTTTGCTGAAAACATCAATGGATTCTTGAATTATTACAGCCGTATGACAGATCGTTGTGCAGATTTTGTATGCACACTTGCCCTGGAGACAAGCTGTGAGGGGTGTGCGCGGATCTGCCGTGCCATGAATCTGAAAACCAGTGGCGACAGTGTAATCCGTTTACTGGTCAAGAGGTATTCCTTGCAGCCGGAAGCGGAATGTGGGAGCGTCATAGGAGTGGATGACTTTGCTTTTAAGAAGAGACACACCTACGGGACAATCATTGTAGATGAAGCCACACATCATCCGGTTGCAATTCTGGAAGGACGTGACGGTAAAACCCTGAAGGAATGGCTCGGCAAGAACAAGCATGTAAAAGCAGTGACCAGAGACCGGGCAAGTGCTTATTCTTCTGCAATAAAGGAGATATTGCCAGATACCATGCAGATTGCAGACAGATTTCATCTCCACCAGAATCTCTTGGAAGCAATAAAAAACACAGTGAATTCCGAACTGCCTGTTGACATTAGGATTCCTTCCGGTTATGGGGGCAAGGAAAACACCGGCGAGGAAGAAACCGGTAAAAAAAACGCCATACCGTGTGGATAAGGTTGTTGAATATAATGAAAGAAGTGTACAGCTCTATAAGGCAATTTACGAATACGATTCTGCCGGGTACAGTAAAAGGCAAATTTCTAAGATCCTGTATTGCAGCAGAAATACAGTGACAAAGTATCTGAATGGAGATTATGAGGCTTTGTGCAAGAGGGACTTCCGTAGTGGCATGGACCAGTTCTATGATTATGTTATCAAGTCCTTGAATGCTGGAATTAGCCGGAAAGATATATACCGCAGCATCCTTATAAAAGGATATAAAGGCGGGCAGACTGCCGCTTATGACTATATGAATAAGGTTATTGAACGTTTTCAGATTGATATATCTGTTTACAAGAGCTCTTCTGCTGAAGCTGTACAAAAAAAGAAAGAATTGCAAAAGTATGATCATATATCCAGACGCGGCGTATTCCGTTTTCTGTGGATGGGGGCAGAGCCTACGGCCAGCCATAAAGCATATTTATTGCAGACATACCCAAAACTCAGTGATCTTATGGTCTGCATCCGGGAATTTCGCGAAATATACGAGAAGAGAAATATGCCGTTGTTGTATTTGTATATTGAAAAATATAAAACGTCAGAATTAAAAGAGATTGCCCGTTTTGCCACAGGTTTGGAAAAAGACCTTGATGCTGTTGAAAATTCAGTGGCCAGTGTATTATCGAATGGTTTTGTGGAGGGAACTAACAGCAAACTTAAAATGGTGAAACGTACGATGTACGGACGGTGTAGCAAACTCCTGTTGGCGGCAAAATTAATGTATGTAACGGAGCCTGCTTACGGATAATTACGGAAGAACCAAAATTGGGAACCGATAGTCCGGAACATGGGAACCACCTAATGCGAGTTTACTTGCATAAGCTTTTGTCCAAGCCGTATACCTCACGCATTGATATATCTTTAGTTGCATGGCTATATCTTTTTTTTCATAGCAAATCGCAGGCACATTGATCGTGTGCATGAAGCAATGCTAAAATCTGTATTCTCTGCTCATCGCAGAACGCTTTAAACACTCTTGTATCCTCCAAATAATCTTCCATCCTGCATTCCCCTTTGCTGTACAAGGCGCACCTCCCAGCAATACTGCACCCGCAAGATAATTTTTTGCTAAATCAGCAGGGATAATTCCTTTAAATACAACATAAAGGAAAAAAGCCATTATGCCATACATGGTGAATGGTTTAATTAACCAGTTTGCTACCCATGTAACAATCAATCCCTTCGGATGCTTTCCAACATTTTTTACACTGGCAAAGTCGATCTTAATCATCATCGGATAAACCATAACCCAAATAAGTATCGCTATAGGCAGAGATATTTGTGCATATTGCAGCTTACCCAGATATTCGGGTATTGCAGGCAGATATTTCGAAATTAGAACACCTGCTACCATACAAAGTACAACCCAAACACTAAGATATTTTTCAAGGATTCCTAAGCTTTGTGTATTATTTTTTTCCATATTTAATTACTCCATTCTTTTTAATAGATTTTATAAGTAAGGACTCCTGCCGTCTATATAACTAGCAGCACCAGCAGCCTCCCGCATTTCGAATCGTTAAGCGACCACTCTCTGCATCAAATATCTTATTTTCTGTCCATCTTTCTGTCTCTTTGTCCATGGATACTTGAATGCCATCCACAATTACAGTCTGAACACCATCTTCTGCATTTACCATATCAATCTGTAATGCAGTACCACAGCAGGATTTATGCAGAAACATTTTTAATGTATCGCACTTCTCTGAAGCTAATGTATCTTGTATTAGCTTTTTTGCACTTTCTGTAAACTGTACCATTTTATAACTCCCTTCTTTAATCAATTAATTCCTTTAATTTTTCACCCTTAATCTCATCTGCCTGCCACTTAACTGCCACAAAATTTCCCTGGGAAATTTCGTCTACTTTATTAATCCACTCAACCTCATGATTCGCTTTTGCTTTCAAAGTGGCATTTGATGGTTCGGTGGCATAAAGTGAAGAATTGATAATCCACCATTTTGTACGGATACCTGCACGCTTTAAATCCTGTTCTAATCTCATTGCTTCATAAACAGGAGTGGTTTCAGCAAGCGTAACTATAATAACTTCTGTTTCCTCACCATTATGCAGCCTTGGCAATAACTGTTTTACTGACTCTGGAATATCTCCTGCTGTATGTGCAATCTCACGATGGTAGCTCTCAGATGAATCCAACAATAACAGCGTATGACCTGTGGGTGCGGTATCAATTACAACAACCTGTTCCTCTGCCTTCTCTACAATATCTGCAAAAGCACGAAATACTGCAATTTCCTGCGTACATGGAGAACGCAGATCTTCTTCCACATATGCGATATCTTCCTCCGACATATTTTTTCTGGCTTTTGTCAAAACTTCTTCCTTGTATTTTTCCAGTTCTGCCTTTTCGTCAATGTGGCTCATGGTAATCCGATCTGTTTCCTGAATGACGTATTTCAAATGAGCCGCCGGATCAGTTGTAGTCAAATGTACTTTTTTACCTTTTTCTGCAAGCCCTAATGCAATAGCTGCTGCCATAGTTGTCTTTCCCACTCCGCCTTTGCCCATGGTAAAAATAACCTTCTTATTGCTTGCATACAGCTCATCAATCATATTTTTTAAACTTGGCACTTGATTTGCATGAAGAATTGCCTTCTCATAGTTCTGATTGTCCGTCACTAAAAGATTTCTCACATTATCAAGACCTGTTACATTGTAAGAACGCAGCGGAATCATATACTGATCAAAATCCTTCAAACTCGCTGGTGCGTTTTCCAGTGCCCTCTGCTGTTTCTGATACAGACTCTCTGAAATCTTATCGTCATGACTTGTCAAAACCCCATTAATCACTAATGCCTGATTTTTTAATCCCATTTCAGAAAGTTCTTTCGAGGCTCTCTCTACTTCACGTAATGGTGCATCCTCTGGTCTTGAAACCAAAATTAATGTGGTTTTACCAGCATCTGAAAGTGTATCTACTGCTTTCTGATAAACATCTTTTCTCGCCGCCATACCGGAGAGCTGCCCTACCTTTGCAGCTCCACCATCCTGCTCCTCAATAAAATCATTCCAGGCTGATGGAAGTGAAAGAAATCGAAGCGTATGTCCCGTAGGTGCAGTGTCAAAAATGATATAGTCATATTCCTTTTCATCTTTTTCGTCCGTCAAAAAATTTGCAAACTGATTAAATGCTGCAATTTCTACGGTGCATGAACCAGAGAGCTGCTCCTCCATATTGGCAAGCACTGCATCCGGAAGTTTTCCACGATATGGTGCAATAATGCTCTCTTTATACTCTTCCATTGCCTGCATTGGATCAAGATTTGCTACTACAAGTCCTGGTACTTCCTCGATTGGAACGCCTTGATTCGTCAACTCTTTTTTAAACACATCCTGCAAATTTGATGCTGGATCTGTGCTTATCAGCAATACCGTTTTGCCCTGATCTGCTAAGGTAACTGCGGTAGCACATGCTGTTGATGTTTTTCCAACTCCTCCCTTTCCTGTAAAAAATAAATATTTTGTCAATTCAATTTCTCTTGGATTAAATGTCTGCATATTGTTTTCCTCCTGATTTTTAAAATTAGCTTTCAATTGATACACCTAGAATCTTTGGTTTCTCACCTAATGCTTCTATTGGTAATTCCAGATACTCCGCAATTTCCTCGTTGCTGGGATATCTGCCTTCTAAAACGATTTTTCCATCCAATGTAGTAACTGGAAGTTTGTCTATTCCAACCGTATTTACATATTTGTTTACTTCTGCATGATTGATAAATTCCTGCGGTTCTTTGGATAGATTAAACCTATCCAGTTTGATCTCTCTTTTTGCAAGAGCTTTTATGACTGCTGAGATACGAATTAATTCTGTATCTACTCCCACACCACTAAATCCTGTGTTGCAACACATGGCTGGTTCAAAAATCTGTAATTTTTTCATTGTCCAATAGCCTCCTTGTATTTTTTCTACGTTCTTGTTTGTTTTCCTTCAATAGCCTCTCATTGCCCTCAAACAGAGCGACAATGATACATTCTTTTACAAAAACACATACTGGTTCCTCCATGTCTGCTTACATAGAAATATAGAAATATTTCTATGTAAGCTTTATTTTTTTACCGATGCTCTTCACATCGGTATTTTATCTGCTTTGTCCTGTTAGAATTTTTCCAATATCCGCACTAAAGTTCAATAACATTTCCTGGTTTGCAGAATAATAACTCCATTTTCCTTCTTTTCTGGCATTTACAATTCCTATATCGCATAACAATTTCATGTCATGGGAAAGTGTTGGTTGTGTTATTTTGAACTCCTCTAAGATGTCACAAGCACATAATTCTTTATCAGCCAACATAGCAACAATTTTAAGTCTCTTTGAATCAGCAAGCACTTTTAAAATTTTAGCATATCTGATATAGTTTTCCACTTTCTCACCTCACATTGATTTCTTTCTATGTGTCATTATATTCCTCACATAGAAAAAAGTCAATGTATTTTTTATTTTTCCTCTGTTCTTATTCATGTAAATATTCTTTTAGTGACTTATCAAGACTCTCTGGAAACGAACTTTCCAAATATCTTCGGTCCTCTGGTTTCCCATTTTTTTATGTTCTTTAGGTGTTTCCAGCTTTAGAAGTTCATCAATTGTCAATTCCAATGCTGCTGCAAGTTTTACCAGAGTAGCACCTGTACATCTTTCCAGATGAGTCTTTCCGGAGCAGATATCTGTTATCTAATATTCTACTCCATATTGTTAATTTCCACAATTTATCATTGTCGGAAAAAGTTCATCTGACTCGTTAATCGCCCATTCCTGCATATCTAACATTTTTTGTGACATACCATATCCTCTGTCAACTGTCGA
Organism: Lachnospiraceae bacterium; assembly: GCA_028694115.1. The sequence continues at coordinate 5,701 of JAQUUB010000098.1, read as the reverse complement.
ATCACCATTAATATGGCGAATTACGTTTCCATCCTTTACATATATTCTATGTTCATCACCACTTGAATTATATGCAAAGACAAAATATAGCTTTTGATCATGATAATAATACTCTCTTACATAATTAAAATCACTATACCCTGCTGGAACAATCACCTTTCCAGGATATGCCCCATCAAAATAGCAATGTATATCATCAGGATACCCTGCATATAATAGCCTATCTATATTATTTTGCGTATCATAATACCATTCACGAATCTGTTCCACTTCCGCACCAATGTCTACAAGTTGTTTATCGCCTCTTACATAAGTTTCTCCATCGTAAATAACTGAATTATCATCTACAGATTCCAAAATCACATCATCATCGAATATAACTTTTGTACCGTCAAAGGATTTAATATTATTTAAACCATACCCTCTTTCTCTATATACCGTCACAAAAATGCCATTAATATATTCCCTATCAGAAAAAACTAATGCAGGAGCACCTGGATCTGTTACATCTGCTCCTTCCAGAATAAAATTACCATGAAACTTTGACAGTAAAACATCTATATCTCTTTCGGATATGATTGCAATTGCCTCTTCTCCGATTTTTTCTGTTGATGGTTCTGCTTCAATTTCTGTAGCTACTGTGGCTTCTGCTTCGGTACTGTCCTCTTCGCTTACCACCTCTAATTGAACTTCATCAAAAATAGTTTTATTGTTTCCTAAACCATTTGAAAACTCACTTTTCAATAAAGCAACTATCAAAACAATTACTATAAATATTCCTCCAAGGATGGCAGGCGCCTTCCATTTATTTGGCTGTATGTGATAAGTTTGCTCAATTTGATTGCTACAAGTGTTTTTTAAATTATCCGAAATATCTTTTACTTTTGGCTCTGTATCAACACTACCCATGTTTATTGCTTTGCCACAATTAGGGCAGAAAAATGCTCCATCCTTTATTTGCTTCCCACATTTTCCACAATACATCAGAATATCCTACCTTCTCTCCACCAGGCTATCTTTTGCCTGTCTTAAAGCCTTATTAAATTTTTTTAGTTCCTTAATGCCATAAGCAGATGCTCTCACAGCGATACTACCGCCTGCAAAAGATACCTCATAAAAAACTGTCGTAAAAAAATGATAAGCTAGTATTATAAAAACGGTAGGTATTCCAAATAGCAAAAAAGGAGCTGCCACATCTTTGGGAGAATCAACCAAAGTTACAGATGTGAAAATAATAGTTAATATCATGCCAGCTATTCCAAGAAGTAAAAGCCATAGATGCTTATCATAGACGAATCCAGTAGCAGTAATGTCCTGCAAATCTACAATTCTTTCCTCATCTGTCTTAAAATACTGCTTGCCCAATTTGTAAAACCCTTTTCCGCTGAAATAAAAACGTTTGTCAGTTAATACCCCAAATCCCTTGCCTAATGAACCACCTTTCAATAAATTAACTAAGAATCCTGCTCCAATCACATCAATTTTTTTCTCATTGGCATTAATGAAAATATCCTTGATATCTTTTATCTTACGTTCTTCCTGTTCTTCCCTGCGACTGTCCGTATATTCGTTTACCGCATCTTGAAAATTCTTTTTGGTTTCCTGCACTTTCTCATTGGCATAATTTTTTATGACATCCAAATCGACAGTCCCCTCCGCCTTTGCCCCACAACTCGGACAAAACTTTTCTCCATCTTCAATCTCTTTTCCGCACTTTGAACAAAACATTGCTATCTCCTTGTATTTACATTTTCATTTTTAGTTTATATTGTTGTATCTGCTTCACAATTCAGCAAAATTATTTAGTAATTCCATAATTTATATTTCGCCAAGGTACCCTCTTTATTTACAAAATGATAACTGACATATGTTCCTACATACCCCCGAGATGCTGCCTGTTGATTGTATTTTTTCATTTCTGCATCGGATTGAAAGCCACCATGAAGCAATTAGACCTGATGCCATCGCATCTTCAAAATCCTCCGATGCCATTATATATGTTTTTTTGTTTGAATCCTGTACCGTTTTTGTTCCATCCTCCCATGAGCCACCATTTGCTCTGATTCTATTCTGATTCCATCTGTAGGCGGCATAATTTCTTCCATCTACTGCCGTTGTTTCCTCAGTCGTTAATGGTTTCCCTATTGTCTGATACCACCATTCCTGTAATTCTGGACTTATATTACTAATTGAGTGTCCTCTGAGATATACCTGTTTTTGCACATCTGTCAATTCTTCTGCATTTATTACCCATTGATATACTTCACTTGGAGTTTTCTGTAACGAATTGAAATAGTTATATTTGGTCTGCACATCAAATGGAGAATTCAGAAACCAAATAATCAAGTCCATATCCATTTCGTAAAATTCTCCAAGCCAGCCCGAATAAGGGAGTCCACTTGTAGTATCAGATAAAATAGCAAGCTTTTCAGCATCAGATAAACTGGACAACGGTACCGCTTTCTTTCCCTGTCTGTCCGGGTCTGAATTATAATGAAGTGTTCTTTCCCATTCAGCCCATGTGGCTACTTCTGCATCTGTATAAGGTCGATATACAATTCCATCTGCTTCCCATTGCCAATTTTCTGATTCCACCAATTCCTTTGCTTCCGTTTTTAAACTCGTAAAAATAACTGAAGAAATCACCATTGTTCCCAATATTGCTTTTCCTATTTTTTTTACCATTTTTACTATTTTCCTCCCTTATAATATTTCTTTATATCAAATTATAACTCATATGGGTTTTATTTACAACTTGATTTTTGCACTCGTTTTGTAATCTTCTGTAATATTCTCTACACCTTTAAAATAAAATATATAACTGAGATGAGGTGTAATAAATGGTCGAAAATGATACTCTTTTGAGAATTAAAAAGATTATGGAGCAAAAAAGTTGGACTATCTACCAGCTTGCCAAAGAATGCAATATAGCCTACAGTTCTCTAAGCAACTTATTCCAACGAAATACCGAACCAACTCTTCCCACACTAAGAAAAATTTGTGCAGGACTTGGAATCTCCTTGTCTGATTTTTTTTCAGATGAGCCTGCCCCAATCATGTTGGAATACTCCGCAGATGAAAGACTGCTTGTATCACTGTACCAATCCCTAAAACTACCCGACAAGAAGTTATTAACTACCTACGCACATGCTCTCAACAGGAAACTACCCGAATAAGGCTGAATTATGCAACTGTCAATAGCATATTAGCGTAAATGATGTTTAAAAATCTGTGTATTTGAATACCCCGCTTAAAATATTCAGTGCCACTTCTTTTCCTGTTTATTTCAATTTATAACTGTAAAATCATTGGCTATATATCTCCCCATATAACAACCATATGGGGAAATATCTGCCGACCTGTTTTCCAAAATCATGAGGGCGGCCTCCACATATCCAAGAATGATGTCATCTGCCAGATGCAGGATCATCTGTGTTCTCTTTACAACCATTGTATGCAATTATCAGCACTTGCATTGGAATAATTCCACCTGTTTATCTCGTATAATTGCACTGTTGACAAAAAGAAAAGCAGGAGTATCACCCTGCTATAATTCTCTCTCTATTTTTTCTGCCTCTAACAAATAGAAAACAGCTATCTCTTGTCTTGGGAAAACTTTTCCCGGAATTCTATATGAATACTCTGGATTCCAATGGCACACATCAGTCAGAAGTTTACACATTTTCAGGCTACATATCTCCATACTCTTCCCACCATCATATACTGCTGATGGAACCCTATGGGATTTCAAATCCCTTTTGGGATATGGCGCAAGAACTAATGATTTTCCATTGTTTGCAATCATAAAGCACACATTCCCCGGACATCCTATACTTCTCAATACTTCTACGTACACATGAATTCGATTGTATTTAAGGTAGAATGAAATATCAGTTTTCTTCATGAGCGACACCCGAGATTTTAGTACGCCAAGATTCCCCATGGGAAAAATCAAACAACATCATTATTTTTTCATTTACGGTCACAAGTTTTCCTATAGCACGATAATTGAAATTTGAATCCAGCTTCCATGTTTGATATAGTTTCTCCCCAAATACTTTAGATTCCATATTCCGGACAGACCATTCTTTGTGTCCTTTAATCCAGCGGATACCATCTTTATCTTTAGAAGTTACCGGTACAAGTAATAGGCATTTATTGGTTGGATTTATCTCCAACCTAACATACTCGCAATTATTTAGACGAAGTAAGCATTGTTTACTGAATGATATTTTCGTTGGCCATATACTACACGTTGCATCAACTTTTCTGGGCAAATGCAAAAACATATCTGATCGTACTACTTGAAAACCTTCAATATTTATTTCTTCTGGCGTTGATATTGGGTTCATGATAACACCTCCTATGTTCTATCAGTTGTGACATATCCATCTGCTAAATCAATTTTATATTCTTCCTCATGCTCCTCCGCAGGTGTTCCGAAGTATTCTCTCCAAGTACCTGGTAAATAGGATTTAGACTTTCGCCCATTAACAAACAATTCAAAATCATTTAATTTGAATAAAAATAACATTTCTCCATCGCATACAGCAGGCTTGCCAAGCATCTTGTATCGATATTCTCCATTCCACCCCATTAACTCAAATACTTTTGCCGCAAAAATCTTACAAGTCAAATCTCTATTCGATAATTTCTTTTCATTTCCACCCTTAGCCCAACGCAATGAGTCTGGTGCATCTGGCAGACAAGGTCTAATGATTAGTCTTTTCTGTTCCGGATGAATGAGAATTTGAATATGAGTTACCCCCGTAAAACGTCGCAAACATGCCATATTAAACTTTATTCTAGTTTCCCAAATTGTAATGGCTGGTTCTCGGGAATGTGCAAACAACTCTGCTTTTGTTACTTGATATCCCGCCAGACTAACAATATCTTCTGGTTGTTCCTGCACATCCTCTATTACGGTACTGGTATTAAATAAGTGTTCAATTTGGCTATTCTCCATTTCTTGTTTCTACTCCTCTCTTCAAATCTTCGATTGATATTTGAAGACTCTCTGGTGTCGGTGATTCAAAACACTCTATTCCTGATGCTGCAATACTCTGTGCCTGTGATTTCCATTCGGAGTCCGGGGCAATATAATAAAAGCCGTTTTCCAAACTATGTTCATAAAATTCTTCTCCAAAATTCTCTGCCCACTCCTCTGGACATAAACTAATTCGTTTTCTTTTCCCACCTTCTTCCTCTGTATCCGGCTGAACAAGCATAATTGGTACCGCATTATGAAGAATAAAGACCATGATTTGCTCTTCTTTTCGCATAGCCCATGTTCCTCTGATTCTGTAAATATAGTCCGGGTTCCAATTCATAATTGTATAAAGGGCATTTCCAAAATGCTGACAATTTAATGTTTTAGAATAAACTGGTTTATCTGCATCCGGTCGCCATTTTATACTATGTGCATCAGTACTTCGACAAGGACGTATTGCTATTTTTCGCTCTGTCGGATGTAATAATAATTGGACGTAAGCTATCTTTCCAAACTTCTGTACACAAAACTTATTAAATGAGATTCTGCCTCCTGAGATTGTTATAGATGATCCTTCGTAACGAACTGGACCTGTGTCAATACATTGGACACAAAAAGTTAAACTTTTTTATGCTGCCTGAGTAGCTTCGTCCTCCACTTGCTGAGGAGTTTTGTATCCAAGAGCACTGTGAATCCGTTGGCGATTATACC
>JAQUUB010000253.1 GCA_028694115.1 Lachnospiraceae bacterium | reverse complement strand
TTCTGAGAAGTTGTTCTTATTATAACAGAAATAAGTGTTTCCATCTTATAAAAGTACTATAAAACTAATAAATTATAAATAGGTGTGGAATTTACTTCTGCACTGGAATTTACTTTTTCAAGTTAGCAGAACGATTGCGTAAAAGTCCAGCCATAACACACTATGACTGGACTTTTTGTCTTTAGGTAGATTGTCTTTCCACTTATACCCTAATAATACCATTGATAAAGGAACTAATAATGAACACACAAACACAAAAATATACATAAGCTCAGCACCTCCATAAATTCAAATCTTCATTACTGCATAATAGCGAGAAATACATTACAGAATTTTTGTACACCTTCTTCACCCAAAATATAAATATTGGGCATATAGGATGGTCTTGACTGACTATACAAAATCCTTTCAAGTCCAATGTCAAAAGTAGTGTGGTTAGTCAACGCAACATCACAATTAGATTTAGCAACAATTTCCATAAATTTCAGAATAGACTCTTTCTGTATCTTCTTGCCTTCTTCATCCCCCCATGGCGCAGTTGCTCCGCCAAAAAGACAAGCCATATGTCTTTCACCATTTTCATATACAGGAAAAACAAAGCTCATGCATCCCGCAGTATGTCCCGGTGTTGCGATGATATTAATCGTCTTATCACCACAATCAATACACTCTCCGTCGTTCATATAGCAATCGATAGAAAATTCCTTCCAACAGTCAGAACGCCCTTCTTCGCTTAATGTAGAAAGTCGAAGTTTATCATCTGCTTTAGATAAGTATGTTTTTATATTATGATTGTCTACAAGCCATTTGCCGCAGCCAACATGATCAATATGTCCGTGCGAAATAACAAATTTTGATATTTTCTCGTTTTCCCACCCAACTTCATTAATTGCTGATTGTATCTCACAGTACACCCGCTCATCTGGCCAAATGCCATCAAATATTACTAACCCATCTGCCGTTTTCCAAATATAACAAGCTGTTTCTTTTTGAGCAACTATCAGCAAATCATCAAAAATCAAAGCATGAGCAAAATACGACATATCTTCCATTCTTTTTATTGTATCAAATGTTAATTTCGGAATATCTCTCATTATTCTCCTCCACGAAATTCTAATTTTCAACCCTACAAGCTGGAATTTATCTATTTCTGGTACTCTTTGATTTTATCAAAATAGATTTCTAAAAGATCTTTGGAATAAGTCTTTTCTTTTGTTGAATTTCTAACTTCTTTCCAAAGAATAGATGCTACTTTCAATTTGTTAGAATAGCCTAAAGTGTTTTCGTCTGAACAAAAATCCTTTAAAAATTGGTTCCACTTGCAAACTGAACTATCATATCGGGCATAGTTCGATTCGCCATAATAAGTTTTCAACATATCTTGAATTGTAAAAGCCATGTTTTTTTCATTTTTAACTTTTCTCCATGCTGTAGCCATATCAGCAGTAAATTTAAATGGTGTAACACCTGTTAAAATGGAAAAATACTCTCTAAATTTTGCATTAAAAGAAAATCCACATTCAAGTAACGGTGTATCTATAGTTACAATATCCGCTTGGTTATACTTGATTTTTTTTTGAACTTTTTTTATCATATTGCCTTTAAAAGACTGCTCGATAATATAAATAAGGTCTTGCTTTGTACCGCTATACTCCAATCCTATTGATTTACATATTTGTGAGAGTTCCTTACGATACCAATAGTATTTATTAAATTCCTCAAATGAAGTTATATTTTTAAAATCAGGTCTATTTTCTATCATTATTCCACCTTTACAAATTCAAATCTTTCTCCCCTACAAGCTGGGGTTTTCACATTTGTTCTCAAAAAATACCGATATTCCCCCACCTTCTCACAACTCCTTGATATTGCGTTCCCTTTGACTTTACAAACGGTTTAATACCCACAGAAAAAATGATTTTGTGCGTAATTGTTTGAATCATATGATTTTTTTGCTCTTTAATATCAATGTATAGCTTCTCAGAAATACTTTCAAGTTTTTTATCAAGCGCTTTATTATGAGGCTTCCCATTGAACGGAAGATTACAAATTATCTTGCCGCTCAAAGAAGCACCAGAATATTGTAAAAGTTTGTTGAGTATTTTACTTGTGTCTTTACTTCCGTAATTTTCGCCCGTAGCTACGCTGACAGCATACTTCTTATGCAGCAATTGTTCTATTACAAAATGCCCTCTATCAATAAACTGTTTCAACTGCCCTGAAATATTGCTTGCATACGTTGGGCTTCCCATTACCAGGCCGTCTGCTAATGCAATTTTGTTTGATAGCATTTCAGCAGCATCATCCATGTAACACTTGCCAGTCTTATAACAGGAACAGCAGCCGCTACATGGATCTATCTTCAATTCACCGATATTTATGTATTCAACATCAACAGTTTCAAAGTTAAGCAGCTTTTCCTCTATCGCATGTAGTATTTTTGCTGTGGCTCCATTGATTCTTGGCGAACCATTTATTATGACTATCTTCATGTATATCTCCGTTTCAAGTTTCAATTTTTAGTCTTCTGCAATTATTATCTTCGTTTCAACCACAATATAATTCTCGCTATAATAAACGTAGGATTTATTTTTCCGGCAACAAACACTGCTGTTGGCCCGTCTACTTCTCCAATCATTGATATTGCAGCTTGGCTTTTTCTCCACAGAGCAATACAAACACCCGCAATAATAACCCCTAATACCCCAACAATCAATAATACTGTTTTTTTCATTCTGCTGCGCTCCTTCATTCCCAAGCATACCCGGAATTATTTCTGTCTTAAGTTTTCGATATATTCACCTGTAGTATTTGGTATTTGATAATAGGTATCCATAGATGAATTTCCAGAATTATTATCAGGAATTTCATCACAGATAAAATATTCATTTTCGTACTGGTACACGCTCATTATTTCATTTTCAGTCAAAGACTTATCTGTAGATTTTCTACGAGGTTCATAATATTTTATTACGCAAATCTCATTACCTTTTTTTGGCAGTGCCTCGATTTCTGTCCACTTTCCTGTAGCTAACCCTTCATAGAAGTTGGAGATACCTTCTGTATCATCGATAGTTAGCGTTTTATTTTCAGAGAAAGCAATAGAAATTTTTTGAACTTCTGCTATATTGCTTGCCTCATCATCTGATTCAGATATATCTTCTTCCTCTACAGAATCTTCCATATCATCCTCAACGTCTGATTTTAGACTGTAATGTTTGACGCCCCATGTTATAAAAATGCTTTCTTTATCTGAAATATCAGAACTTTCTTTTGCAAAATCCTCCAAATAATCACCAACATCTTGTGGGATAGCACTAAATTCAGTCGATGCTTGTGAAGCATCTGCTTCTTCCATAAAATAATTTTCTCCGTCAGAGTAAAGAATCTCTTTGTCTACGACAATCTCTGCATCCGAACTGTCTTTAGAATCGGTAACAAGCATATAGGATGTGAAATCATACAGATGTTCCGCATTTTTCGGAAGGGAATCCACATCCTTCCA
>JAQUUB010000097.1 GCA_028694115.1 Lachnospiraceae bacterium | reverse complement strand
CATTTTTAAATTCCTTAATAAAATTAATATTATGCCAAAAAGGCATTCGGGTTATCATTGCAATACGTCCCTCATCGCGTATGTAGGGACCCGGAAGAGCAAGTCCAATGGCCACTATATCTTTATACGTTTTTAGCATATCGTGTATCTGTTCTTTCATGGCAGAGAGTACAACTCTCTCATTTTGCTCAATACTATATTCTGTTTCTTGTTGAGTATATAATTTTCCCGAAATATCAAATACGCCTACTGCAAACATATGCCTAGCAAATTTTACACCTATAACCTGATTTCTTTCTGCATTCAACTTCAACCCTATTGAGCGACGATTACCATTACCTTTTATGCTCCCTACTTCTGATACAATACCCATTTCTATTAGTACTGCTACTATTTTTGTAATAGAAGCCTGGGTAAGTCCTACTTCTTTGGCTATATCAGCTCTCGAGCAAATTTCACGCCGCTGCAATATTTTAACAATAGCAGAGCGGTTCATTTCAGTTAAATCACTGTTATTATTACCTATTGTTTTTTTGCTCACATTTTGATCCAACCTTTTCTAGTTTTGTAATCATCTCTAATATATTCTGCGTTAATTAATTAACTCTGTTTATACATTAACTCTATTATCTCGGTTTGTCAATTATTTTTCCTAAATCGATTATTTTTTTGTACATTTTAACAATAATGATTATCTTGTTTTGGTAAATATTTATATTTTTAATGTTTTTTTGTTCAAGATTCAGTTCATGTAGTACATATCCGTTTTTTGACAGTAAAATGAATGCGTTTATTCTTAGATGAAATCTTAGAGATTTGATACATGGACAAATCGGGATGTTTTTGATATATTTTTATATAAATAGAACACTGAGTTTAAAATCAGATTTTAAAGATGGGAGTATTGTTATGAAAAAAATTGTTTTTTGTGATGTAGATGGTACTCTGCTAAATTCAGAACATAGAATTACTTCACTAACAGAACGAGCAATCAAAGGATTAAAAGAAAAGGGAATTCCTTTTGTTATTATATCTGCAAGAAGTCCTTCTGGTATTTATCCGATCATAAACGAATATCAATTAAATTGCTCTATTATTTCATATAGCGGTGCATTAATTTTGGATGGAAATAAAAATATTCTTTTTCACAGTGGAATCAAAAAAATAGATGTTAAAAATATGATAGAATTTGTGGAAGAGAATCAGCTTGACATGACATGGTGCATTTATTCTCTTGATGAGTGGATTGTAAAGGATAAAAGTGATCCAAGAATTATTAGAGAAGAGACTATCGTTAAAGCAGAATCTAAACAGGGAACTGTAGATTCTATAACAGATGATGAAATAAACAAAATATTATGTATATGCAACCCAATGAAAATTCTAGAAATAGAAGCAAAATTAAAAGCAGCTTTTCCAAGCTATTCCATTGTAAAATCTTCCGATATTTTGCTGGAGATTATGGAGAATAGCATAACAAAAGCTACTGCTATAAAAACGCTATGTTCTTTATGGAATATCCCTCTATTAAATACCATTGCATTTGGCGACAACTATAATGATATTGAAATGTTAGAACTAGTTGGTAATGGATTTCTTATGGGAAATGCTCCTACGGAATTGAAAAAACGATTTAATCAACAAACAAATGACAATGATCATGATGGAATATACTATGCTCTTTTGAAAATGGACTTAATAAACTGAAAGCAAATTTATAATTTTCATCGTCCGAGAATCTGCTGAAGCTGTACCGTGTATAGACCTAAAAACTCATTCAAAAGTATCCAACATGTTGTGCAGGATGGTATATAGCTGTTCTGCCTCCTGGGGGGCCAGGGTGATACAATCCCTCATTTTCTCAGGGACCTTCACTGCTTGTTCCTTTAATGCTTCTCCTTTATCTGTAATGCTGACACGAAGATTTCTTTCATCACTTTCCATCCGCTCTCTCGAAATATAACCTTTTGCTTCTAGCTTCTTTAGGAGGGGCGTCAAAGTTCCGGAATCCAAAAACAATTCTTTTCCAAGCTCCTTAACGGTTACCTCCTTCTTTTCCCAGAGAACCATCATCGCTATATACTGCGTATAGGTAAGCTCCAGCTCATCCAGATATGGTTTATACCTTCTGACAATTTCCTTTGCACATGCATAGAGTGGAAAGCATATCTGGTTCTCTAATCTTATTGATGCATAATCATCTTTTTTCACGGTAATTCTCCTTGTATCAGCCCTTTTTATATCAGCGATTCGATATATGCCTCTACCTTTTTCATGTCCTCAGTTGGTTCAAATCGTGCCACTATATTTCCCTTGCGGTCTACAACAAATTTAGTGAAATTCCACTTAATATCCGGATTATTCTTGTAATTCTTATCTATTTTCTTTAGCATTGCATTCATTGCAACAGCCTTCACACCTTTGCCAAAACCTTCAAATCCTTTTTGACTTTTCAGATATGAATATAATGGCAGTTGATTTTCACCATTAACATCTGATTTCTTCATCTGTGAAAACTGCGTATTGTATCTCAAAGCACAGAACTCATGAATCTCTTGATCTGTTCCTGGCGTCTGTCCTGCAAACTGATTACATGGAATGTCGATTACCTCAAAACCCTGCTCATGATACTTTTCATACATAGACTCTATCGACTCATACTGTGGGGTAAAACCACATCCGGTTGCTGTATTTACAATCAGCATAACCTTTCCTTCATATTCAGAAAAAGATTTTTCCTGACCATCCGTTGTTGGTACTGTATATTCATATATACTCATATTTTATCCTCCTAGTTTGCAATATTAAATTGCATACAATTTAATTACTATTACATTGTATGCAATTTAATAAAAAATGTCAATAGAAGTTAAATTTATTTAACAGACTCATATGGTTCAACATGAATAATCGCAGAAGTCTGGCTACCAAATTTTAATTTAAGTACATTTTCAATTTTATGTTGCAACGCATGTGCATCAGAAACTTTCATATCCGGGATAACCAGTACATGTAGATCTATAAACACTTCATCTTTTCTTCCTCTGCTTCTTATCTTATGACACTCTTTTACTTCTTCACATGACATCGCTGCTTCATAAATTTCTTCACTTTTTAGCACTGCTGAATCCGTTAATGTGTTGGTGGCTTCAATAAAAATTTCAAAACTTGCCTTAAATATAAACATTGAAATTAGTAATGATACGCATCCATCTATAACCGGAGGAACACCCATCCGCAATAAAAACATTGTAAAAATAACTCCACATGTAATAAGTACATCACTTTTTGTATGTTCTGAATCGGATACCAAAACATCACTTGATAGCTTTATCCCCTGTGAATGTTCATATATCACAACAAAAATATTGATAATCAATGTACAAATCATTACAATAAAACTAATCCTGGATATCTCAGGTATTTTTGGATGTATGATATTAATTATAGAATTATAGGCAACTTTACTTCCTACAACAAATAATATCATTCCAATAATCATGCTTGAAATAGTCTCAAATTTCTTGTGCCCATATGGGTGATTATTGTCTATCGGACGTCCAGCAATAGACAATCCAACAATTCCTACAATATTGCCACTTCCATCACTTAAGGAGTGATAACCATCTGCAATAATACTTCCACTATTTGCGATTGATCCTATGACAATTTTAAATATGGCAACTACAAAGTTCAATCCCATGATAATCCACAGCACCCATATTGCTTGCTTTGTTTTTTTTGATTCTTTTTTTCTTGATTCTTTTTTCATTGATTCATTCATTGATTCTCCTTTTCTATACCTTTGATTCGGAATTCATAAACAACTTACATTTGGTTAAAAATCTTCCTTAGCTCAACATGGATAAAAAAATAACTGCAGTAACAATAAACAATAAAAAGGTATAAAAAAAACACATCAATGGAACATACTACTGTCCCACAGATGTGTATCATATCACAATCTGTTGCCACACTTGGTGGCCCAGCCCCATGACCTTAATTGATAAGGTTCATCGCCTGCTCAGTTTGTACTGTTGATCTCGCATTTCATATTAGAAATGTAATGCAGCGCAAAGAGATAATATTATCCTAACTTATTTTACTTAATTTGTCAATCATGTGTGACTTTGAGTTTTCGCTCTTTTACCCAAATTATTACAAAATAGGTATTTTCCGATTGTCTTTTCGACAGGAATGCTGTATTATAATTAAGAATTGTCTTTTGTTCTGTATTCTCTTTTTGCTTATCGCATTCTTTCACCTACTGTTTATTGACTGGACATAGCTCCAGCTGGAGGCTACTAAGTTATGAAAAAAACACAAAATAAACCACTTACTGTAATCTGCATGATCTGGTTTCTTGGCAGTATCGTGTATCTTATCACACATAAGGGAAATATTGCATCGATTGAAATGTGCTTTGGTCAGCTGATCATCTTCTTTTCTCTGATTGCATTTATATTCTCAAAAACCTGGCAGAGGTTATTTTTTCTCATACCTGCTTTTATTGGCAGCTTTATATTTATTCCCGGATACATGTCATCAAGAAATCTGACATTGCCCAATGGAAAAAATCCTATGGAGATTCTTCTTGCCTTTGTTATTATTTTTCCTTTTCTTGGACTTATTTCATCAATACGTTATATGAGTATACTATTATCCATGCTGATAAAATGTTCCGGCCGCACCAAAGGAACTATTACGGCCAGAGCTTCGGTGAACACAGCTGAACATGTAGATGACAGATCCCTTCTTAAAAATAATGACCCTGTGGGTGTCAATTACGGATTTCTTGTAGAATATGAATATACATACCGTTCAGCAAAATACGTATCTGTCCACCGTGCTCTTTTCTCCCCTCGAACAGGGACACCGATTATCGTACATTTTGATCCCAGTAATCCTAAAAACAGCTATAACAAGGAATTTTTCATATACATGATCCTTACTTTGATTCTCTCACTTACGATCCTTATTTTTGGAGGTATTGTATCAACCCTGATTTTCAGAGGTATTTTCTTCTGACACACACGCACAAATAATAAAAGCCTTGTTATGATGCTGATCATAACAAGGCTTTTTTACTTTACTGCACTGTCACACTGACTTTCTTATTCAAATTCCCATAGCTTGCTGTTATTTCCACTGTTCCATGTTTCACTCCTGTCACAAATCCATCTGCTACAGTCGCCACCCTTTTGTCTGAGGATTTAAATTTCACCCCATCAGGTACAAAACTTTCGCCATCCGAATCAAACGCGACAACTGTATACGCTGCATCACTTCCGACAGCAATAGAAGCCTTCCCGTATACCTTTAATTCTGTCGGCGTATTGCGTATCTCGATAGTCTTGATACCAAATGCCCCATAACCATCTTCTGCAACTACCATGACTGTAACTTTACCACAGCCCTTGGCAGTAATCTTTCCTTTGCTGTCTATCGTTGCTATCGTTGAAGCCTCAACGCTATCACCAAAGGTATCATATGCTTCCGAGATAGACCAGACAACCTTTTTGTTTGTATCCTTTGTAGGATATACCTCAGCAGTAAGCTTCATTATTCCACCGTTTATCATTGTATCATCCCCATTAATCGCTATTTGCGTCAACGGCTCCTCTACATATACGGTAAATACTTTCTTCAAATTGCCATATGATGCTGTGATTTTTGCATTACCACGGCTCACTCCTGTTATATTTGAATTGCTTATCTTTGCAACCTTCTCATTTGAAGATGTGTACGTGACAACAGGTGATGTCAGCTTCTCACCGTCCTTACCCATAACTGATGCAGAAGCACTCAGAACCTCATTGACCTTTATCCTTACTGATTCTCCAATACCATCCACAGATATGCTTGATGTCTCATCTGTTATCTGGACAATATATTCTGTACTTGTCACTTCCGAACCATCTGCTGCAGTAGCCTTAACATATACTGATCCTTTTGCTTTAGCAGTCAGAACTCCCTTTTGAGTAATTGTTGCATAGCTGTCGATATTGTTCACCAAAACTGTCTTTTGATCAATACCCAGTACCTTCTGTATACTCCACGTAACATCTTTGTTCGTAGCATTTTTCGGAGATACAGCTGTTTTAAGTGTTGTCGTGCTTCCAACCGTCATCTGATGTGAACCTTTTATGGTAATGCTTGTCTGAGGCTCACGTACTTCTATGCTGAATTTCTGAGTTTGTTTTCCATATGTTGCAGTGATTACTGTCTTTCCGGCTTTTCGTGCAAAAACTTTACCATAATTGTCTACCGTAGCAATTTTGGGTTTTGATGATAACAGATTCACATAACCTGATACATCATTTCCCAAAATATCCGTTGCCTTTATAGTCAAAGCCTGCTGCGTATTAGCCATCATTGTTGAATTTCCGGATATGGAAAATACCGTACTCTTCGGGTGTATGGTTACAATCTTCGAATTTGTCAAGGTCATTCTTTTTGAATTCTTTGCCTGTACATATACGCAAACCTTTCCGGGAGCTACCGCAGTTAGTTTACTTCCACTTATTTTTGCAACGTCAGAAATCTTTGATCCCGTCAGATATTCTCCTGATTCATTGTATGCATATCGTATCGAGTATTTTTTGCCACTTACCGCTTTGCTGGAAGGGTATGCCGTAATCCTGTAATTTGCCTGGCCTCCTTCTGCAATATCAGATAGTCCGTTCACATAAATACCTGTCGCATACGATGCTGTCGATGAAGCAGTTACCTTGACTGTACAGGTAGCTGATTTTCCGCCATAAGATGCTTTTATCACCGCAGAACCTGCCCTTGGACAGCGAATTGTTGCATAGGAGCTTGACGTTCCATCTATATAAGCAACTCTTGTGTTGCTCGTAGTCCATTGTACCGCGGATGCCGTGATTGAAGTACCATCTGACGCCGTCAGGGTCGGAGTCAGATATACATAGTATCCGGCTGTTGTGCTGGACTTCGATTTGTTTAGCTTAAGTGACTTCACCTCTTCTGTCACATAGATATTCTTTGTGTTAGTCGCCCCGTATCCATCTGTAGCATTTACACTCAATACCGTATATGCACTGCCACTGACCTTGTTCATTGTCAGTATATTTTTACTGTCCAAAGTCATATAGTCGGATTTGTCTATTCCCCAGCTTACATTTTTATTATCTGGTGTTTTCCCTGATATACCTGATACTGCTGCTGTCAGCTTTACTTTGCTGCCTACCGGATAATAGTATGACGATGGTTTCTTAAATGCTATTGATGCAACCGGAACTACTACTTCTGCCTGAATTGTCTTCTTGAAATTTCCGATACGTACTGCTATATTGCATTTTCCTTTTTTGACTCCTGTAACATTTCCGTCTTCGTCTACTACTGCGACCTTCGTATTGGATGAGGTCCATTTGGCTGACATTCCGCTCACTATAGAACCGTCAGTCGATGTACATGTCACATTGAGTGCTGATGGAGTACCCATAGCTACTTTCAGTATTTTATTTTTCAGATTATTCGATGATACTGTAATATCTGATAGCGCATAAACATGGAAATTGATCTTCTGAATCCCTTCGCTGCCGTTTCCCGTATAGATAAGACTTACATTTCCGGGATTCAAACCGGTTACTTTTCTGGTAGATGATTTATCTGTAATCTTTAATGCCTGGTCATTTCCAGATATACTCCATGTCCCTTCATATACCGGTGTAATAAGTACCGTATCACCTACGCTAATTGTACGATCCAGCCCTTTAAATGCCGATGGCTCAAATACTGCCATAAGTGCGGTATCCATATCCGCTGTTTTAAATCCCGTGACCTCGCTTTCTAGATCTATAATCTGTCCGTCACCGCTTGATAACTCCCAACACTTAAAATCATATCCTTTCGCTGGAATCGCGCGAACAGTCATATAGGTATCTGCCGCATAATATCCTGATACCGCGCCTGTAACTGTTCCTCCGGTACCTGCCATGATATCAAGACTGTATGTATCGCTGTTATTCCAGAGGTAATGAATGAATTCAAAAAAAGTATTATTGTTGCTGTAATATTCTCCATTACTAGATGTAACTGTAAAATAAAGCTTATCTATAGATTTATTTCTGGCTATATACAGCATATTTACCTGAAGTGCATATACATCACCTGCCGGAATATCACCTATTTCATTCTCATATATGATTGCGCCGTCCTCTTCATCAGACAATACTCTCAATACAACATCCTTTGCGGTGATACCGCTGTTATTCGCAACCTTCACATTTCCGTAGTATTGCCCACCTGAAAGGAATCTGTCCACATCAACGGATACATCTGTATATCCTATGTTTGTAGTATAGGTATCATTATCGGAATTGCTGTCATTGCTGCAATTAACTCTGCATATCAGTCTTGTAACTTCTTCTAGATCGTCCGGTACTGCATAGTTTTGGCTCACTTTAACTGTTTCTCCGGCTTTAATCGGAGTGTTAATTACGGAAGATGTATCGCCAATGTAAATTGTATTGCTGCTCACATCTGCCGAACCATTGTTTGTTATCTGAAGCTCTATTGGCAAAGATGCGCCGGGCCTGACCTCATTCTGGCTCAAAGTCACCATATTAAGTGAAAGATCCGGTACCCGGCTGATCTTGTTCACATCAATATCTGCTCTTTCCACATCGGAACTGTCTGTATATGAATCCATTGTGCTTATAGCATCATTTGCCACTGAAAGGCATGTAAGTATATGCGATGCTTCACCCTGCTTGATTATATACGGATAGGTTCCATCCGCATCAATCTCATATACACATGAGATTACGTTTCCAGATACCCCTACTCCCTCTTGCTTTGTGGAAATGTATTCTATTTTGTTATCATTTAGTGCAAAACTGTCAGTAAGTCCATTTACAGAAGAAGCGAACACTGATTCAGCACTTCCATTTGCTGTGGTCAGCTTGTATAGATTGCTGTTCTTATACCATACAAGAGATGATATATTTTCAAGTGTGCCAAATTCAGGATTTGTATCTGCCGCTCCATCATTCGTAATCCTTGTAGGTTCTCCTGAACCGGTGCTGATATAAAGTTCCTGATCCTCTGCTGTTGTCAGATTTCCGTCTATATCAAGTGTATAGGCAATGACAAGATCACTGCCAAGCATTCCTGTCGCTATATCTGTTATCGGCTTATCTGTATAGGATACTATTTCATTTACAGAAATACTTCCGGCTGTTTCAACTTCCGCTATATTGACTGACACAGTATCATCAGATACTGTATCTGATGATACTGTATCTTCCTGTACCGAATTATCTGATATTGAATTATCAGATTCACTGTTTTCTGTTGGTGTCATATTTTCAGAAATAGTTTCATCTGGTACCACATTTTCAGATAATGAATTTTCAGAAACAGTTGCCAATTCTGGCGAAAGCTCTGTCTCTGTTACTATGATATCTTTCTCATCGTCTGCTTCCTCATCTGCATATCTGGAAGAACCCACTGGGGCCGTAGCTTCTGAAACTGCATCAAAATTTACCGTAGTAGTTTTTATTGTATTGGTACCCCTCTGCGTCAGGATATCGCTGTCTGAATTCGTGAACCACACAATATCTGCTGAATTTTTGCTTGAATCTGATACTGCAATCGCTGGAAGAATATCTGCCTTCGTGTCATCTGTAACCCTTACAACCTTTATAGAATTACTGCTTGTAGTATCAATACTTGCTGTATATATATCAGAAAGCACTGCTGTTTCATTCACAGTCATGGATGAAGTAAGCTCTTCCCTGCTGTTCTGCCATGCTACATAAATATTGTTCCCGCCTAATGTGACCGCATAGTTGAAATCTGCAGTAGAATCATCGTTTATATATACCGGATTGCTCCAGTTCACTGCATCTGTGGATTTTACATAGCAGAGTGCCGTTCTATTTGCATCATCTCTTGATGCAATATCTGCCAGATAAAATTCATAATAATAACCATTTATATACATCACCTTCGGAGATGCGTTTGTATACACATTTTCAAGTGAAGCAGCATCCGCGCCCACGGCGGTCTCTGATGCATCTGATGTATCCGGTACGGTTTTCAGATAATCTCTCGATATCATCGAATAATTTGATGCATCATATATTGCATCGGCTATAGAATCTCCTCCGCCCTGCACCGAAGATTTTTGTGCACCGCTGTCTGAATACCATTGTGCAAATACCTTTTCTCCTTTATAGAGTGGCAGTTCATAGTGGAACAACAGCAAATTAACCTTTATCGAAGCATAGATTTTTCCGAGGATCTTATTAAAGGCCGACTTAAATGTATAGTCCCAGAGGATATCTGCTTTTCCACCGGCCTCAACATTTGCAACCTTCGCAATTCCATATCCGCCATACAGGCTCAGACCTATATCAAGCTCGACCGTCCCTCCTGATAGATCAAAATCCCAGGAAACAGAACCATCGTCATTATGTCCTGATACAAGACGCAGACGTGGCGTATCTGATAAACTACCCTCTAATGCGCCTTCCACACAGATAGGTCCTATGGCTGTTGCATATGTATGTGAAAGTGTAGCCTTTCCTCCGACCATTACAAGAACTGTGACATCTATGGTTACTGCATTTGTATCAGGATTAACGCTTCCTTCCCCATAAGCTGCGACCTGATACTTGAGCTTAAAACCGCTCATACTGTCTACCGTCTGTTCAATAAGACCGCTTTTTTCAGGACTATAGCTGTAAGATTTTTCATAATCCGACAAAGCTTTGTTCCATGAGTCATGCGTTTTATCCCACCATTGGTCAACAGCATCTTTATCCGATTTATTCTTAGGGAAATCATCCTGATCCATGCCTATTTCGAATTTTACTTTTCCCGCCCCGTCTATATCGACTTTATATGGGACACTCGGAAAATCCACGGTAAATTTGCTGCCGCCGACTACCGGAACGTTATCCGGAAGCGTTGTCGTCAACCCATCGCCGAAAACCGAAATGTTTCCGTCACCTGAAGAGGTTGAATGCAATCCTGATTCTTCATAAACAAGTATTCCAAGAAGTATACGTTCCGTTGTGGTTCCGTTTGCCGTCTTTGCACGCGCATACACTTTCTTTCCTACGCTGAGCTTAGAACTCAGATTCAGATCAGAAAATGTGCCTGTGCTACTCTCAGCCTTTACCTGACTATCTTGTATCAGTTGGTACTTTGTAATATCAGAACTGTTAGAGCCTAACATCATCTTCAGAGTTCCCTTTGTCTCATCAGAATTGTCCTCTGAATAATGAGTCACACTCATGTTATCATTCATCAAATCTGTGGTTTCGCCAGTAGAAGCATTTTTAAAACTGATTCCGCTTATATACGGTCGAGTCGATGATGATGCCTGAATCGTGCATCCTTCTGATTTTCCCAATGCAGGCGACTTATAAATATACTTGTCTTCATATCCACTCTTGCTTATCTTTATATACGAATTACCAGATGGTATCGTGGCAAACCTTGCCTGTCCGTTAGCATCGGTAATTGCAGAACTCAATACCGTATCGCTGTCTGACATCAAAGACACCGTTGCACCGCTTATGTAATCATCACCACTGTTATTCAAAACTGTGACTGTATACTGTGACGGATCTATTTCATTTGCTGAGGTTCCAGAACCGGTATCCCCGTTCATTCGTCCCACACCATAATACGTGCATACGGAAGAGGAAGCACCAGACGCAACAGATGTTGGATTCCAGTAAAGCGCTACAGCGCTGTCATTCCTATTTGTGGTATTTTCCGCAAATTCACAGTTTGGATCAACTGTATAATCCCACACTGTACCTGTTATTTTAGGCCAGTATGCATACTGTAACTTGCTGGGTTTTCGCGTTCCTGACTTGTATACGGTACCTATCGCATAGACCGTAGGATTGGTAAAGGAATCATAAGCCTGCCAATATTGAGGAATCGATGTTCCGTTGAATTCTCTCTCTTTCGTCAGATTCCCCACGGATGGAATCTTGAAAGGTGCCCCATCATTTGAACCAAGCATCGTATCAAGCATGATACGTATTCCAACACTCTTGGCCGAAGCAGTTGTATTTTTGTAGGAATAGGATATCTGAACAGTATCCTTCTTTCCGGTATTTGAATTTTCGACTATTTGCAGAGTCTGTGTGACAAGGACTCCATCTGCATTCATCTGAGAGGTTGCCTTAAGTGCCGTCCTATCGTAAACTGCCGTTGATGCATGGAATATATAATCCTTTCCGTCAACGCGTATTGTGGTGTATGATGTTGAACTGCCATAGAGCAAAAGCTTGTAATTATCCGATATTGTACTTTCCAGGCCACCGGTTGTAGACATCCCGAACTGTCCGCCACCGTCATAATAATAAAATTCCAAATAATCATTTGAAATTCCGTTATTTTCATAAGATGCTGACTGTACTGAATTCTGTTCGGCTGTCCCTTTTTCTTTCTGTGTGATCATTTTTTCACTGTCAATTTTAAACTGCTGATCATCAACAGGAACCGCCTGCACAATATCATCTGATACTTCCTGCGACTCAAGAACAATTGAGTCAACTACATTCTCACTTTCATCTGTTTTGACAGTTTTTGACTCTGCCAGAACAGATACACTCCCGCTCTGCATAAACACTGCAGTGGCCAAAAAAAAGGCCATAAATCTACTCTTGATTCTTTTACCCATCTTATTATCCTCCAACCCTATTTCCAGTTCTCCTAAACTTCCTTTTTTATAATACAACCTATCATGTAAAGTCACAAGATAATAAGATTAATTTGAATGAAATTACAAAAACTCCTGAAAAGTCAAAGCATAACACAGAATTACAATTTAAGTACGTCTTTTTGTTAATAATTACTTTATTTATACGTCTTTTGGGTAAATAAATTATAGATTTTTCATATAAACTATTGATAATTATTCTTATTCCGTGTAAATTTATATCATCAATGCGTTTTAACGCTAAAAAAATAAGGAGTATTTAACTATGTTTGACAAAATCAACCGTTTTATCACCTGGTTTGATGGTATTGTATGGGGTGTGCCACTCATTATTCTGATTCTTTCTACTGGCATCTATCTGACCATCCGTCTAGGATTTCTACAGCTGATTCATCTGCCAAAAGCTCTTCGTTTTATGGTAAAAAATGAGGAAGGCGGCAAAGGAGAAGTTACAAGTTTCGGCGCTCTTTGTACTGCTCTTTCTGCAACAATCGGAACGGGAAATATCGTAGGTGTGGCAACTGCTATCGTTGCTGGTGGACCTGGTGCACTCTTCTGGATGTGGATTGCTGCTTTCTTCGGAATGGCAACGAAATATGCAGAAGGTTTGCTTGCCATTCTTTACCGCAAAATCGATTCTGAAGGCCATGTTCTAGGAGGACCTTTTTACTACATAGAAAATGGAATGGGGCCTAAATTCAAATGGCTTGGTAAACTTTTTGCTTTCTTTGGAACTGCTGCCGGAGTTCTTGGCATCGGAACATTTACACAGGTAAATGGTATTACTTCCTCTGTAAAGAATTACTTTGATCCAAATAACACCATGACAGTATCTATTTTACATATGGATATTTCTATTACTGTCATTATAGCCGGTGCGATTGTCACTCTCTGTACAGGTCTTGTGTTGATTGGAGGAATCAAACGAATTGCTCAAGTTTCTGAGATCATTGTTCCTTTTATGGCTGTAATCTATGTTAGTATCTGCTCTTTACTTGTCATTCTTAATTACAAAGCAATTCCTGGTGCACTTTCAGATGTTCTGGCAGGCGCATTTGGACTTCGGGCTGTTGCAGGCGGTGCGCTTGGTGCCATTGCTGTAGCTATGCAGAAAGGAATTGCCCGTGGAATATTTTCCAATGAAGCTGGACTGGGTAGCGCCCCAATTGCAGCTGCTGCTGCGCAAACCAAGGAACCTGTACGTCAGGGCCTTGTTTCCATGACTGGAACCTTTATTGATACCATTATTATATGTACCATGACCGGACTAAGTATTATCATTACCGGATCTTGGAACATTGGGTTAGAGGGTGTTGCCGTTACCAATAACGCTTTCCGTGAGGGACTTCCTTTCCATCCAGAAGTATCTTCTTTACTACTTATGCTATGCCTTATATTTTTTGCATTTACCACCATCGTTGGATGGAACTATTACAGCGAACGATGTCTGGAATACCTGACTGGCGGAAATCAGAAGCCAATTAAAATCTTCCGTTGGATTTACATTTTGGCAGTATTTATGGGGCCTTATATGACAGTCCAGGCAGTATGGAATATCGCCGATATTTTTAACGGACTCATGGCAATCCCAAATCTCATTGCCATCATTGCATTAAGTGGTGTTATCTGTGCTACCACTAAAGAATTCTTCTCACGGACTGCCTCTAAATAAAAATACAATTTAAATGTGCCCCACCGGTGTGAATTTCCGGTAGGGCACATTTGTTTTTTCTTTACTTACTAATAGTTATTCGATAGCAGACCTTATGAACTTTAATATGCTTTTTTCAACACTATCAATATCATTAAATTTTTCTTCTCCGATGTATATTTTTAATCTTTCCCTATAATAATCTGATGAAAAAGAAAATTGATACATCGTAAAAATATTGTCTAAGCAAAATGCGGCTACTCTCTCATCCATATCTTTTCTGATTATTCCCTCATCTTTGGCTGCATTGATAAATTTAGTGAGAATCTGGGGAGTAATCATCTCCAGCTTATTTGACAGCCTTACCGATAGGTGTGTAAGTGCCTGTGTCGTAATATCAAGGTAAATCTGGTTCAACTTAGAATACTGAATTGCAAATTTTCTGGAAGCAATTAACATTCGTTCTGTACAATCAAATATATCTTTACTATTTTCTGATACATCATTTAGTATCTCTTCCATTGTATAATATGCAGTATTTACAATACTTAGAAATAAATCTTCTTTCGATGCAAAATAGCTGTATAGTGCTCCAATACTGATACCAGATTTTTTTGATATATCATTTATGCTGGTTGCACTGTATCCTTTTGAAGCGAATTCATCAATGGCAACTTCAAGCACCTTTTTTCTTCGTTCCTCTGTTGTTTTATCAAAAGTGTCTTTATGAAATTTATGATTAGACACTTTTTTGTTAATTTGCTCTTTCATAATTACCTTCCTATTAATTTATTATGCTTGAATCAAATAATAAATTTTTTCAAGTTCTTTTTTATCCATTATTCTAGGAACCGGGTAAAGTGGGTTGCTTTCTTTATCGGCACGTTTTACCATCAACGGAATATCTTTATCATTTATTCCCATAATTTTATCTGGTATCTTCATTTCCCTGTTTAATTCTTTAATCGCTTCTATAAATTTATGAGCCTTATTTTCAATTGTATCAGTTGGTTTTGTAATGTCAACGACATCAGCCAATTCCGCCAAACGTTTCTGCGCTGATTTTCCATATGATTCAAGAACATAAGGAAGAATTACCGCATTTGCAAGACCATGCGGTATTCCGTAAAATCCACCCAGCGTATGGGCAACCGCATGAACATATCCCACATATGCACGTGTAAATGCAATACCGGCGTAAAAAGAAGCTTTTTGCATATTCCCCCTTGCATTAAGATCTGTACCGTCAGAGTAAGCTTTATAGATGTTTTCAAAAATAAGCTTTGTAGCCTTTATCGCCATCATTTCCGTCTCTTTTGTATTCCCTCTTCCAATATAAGCCTCAACCGCATGAGTCAAAGCGTCCATTCCCGTAGTTGAGGTTACGTGCTGCGGCAGACCCGTTGTAATGACTGGATCTAGAACTGCATAGTGCGGAATGATGACCGGGTCATTAATCGCATACTTTTCATGAGTCGTCGGGTTACTAAGAACAGCTGCAACGGTTGTTTCACTTCCGGAACCGGCAGTTGTTGGAATTGCAATTAACAGTGGCAGATTTTTTCTGACTTTTAATAATCCCTTCATCTGCGGGATCGTCTTTTCTGGTCTCGCCACACGGCATGCTACACCCTTTGCACAATCGATTGGAGAACCACCGCCAAAAGCAATGATTCCTTTACAATTGTTGGATTTATAAATTTCTAACGCATCCTCAACATTATCAATCGTTGGATTCTGGACAGTTTTATTATAAATGTAATAGGTTACTCCTTCTTTTTCAAGACCTTTTAACATCACATCTAAAAGACCCAAGGAAAAAATTTGGGGACCGGTTACAATTAACACTTTATTTATGTTCCTGTTCTTTACGATTTCAGGCAAATTCTGAAGACTATTAATTCCTTCTAACAGCTCCGGTTTTCGCCATGGCAAGAAAGCGGAAGCTAGTTTAAATATAGTTTGGTAAATTCTACAATATAGTTTATACATAAATGTTAACCTTTCTAACATGCCGCTTTTAGCGGCACAATTAATTTGGGAGAAGAAGGCGCTTGCGACTTCTTCCTGTGTGAAACTTAGATATACTTAGCATGATTCTCTCATGCGTTCGTATATCTTTTCACACTTTCAAACATGCCGATGCGGCATGCTCTCCTTCGTCGTGCCTTTCGGCACAAATAATTAATGAAATCAAGTAAAAAATCTTGATTTTTTATTTCCATTTGCTACAATCTTC
>JAQUUB010000252.1 GCA_028694115.1 Lachnospiraceae bacterium | reverse complement strand
TAGAGTTAGTATACCCACTCAACAATTATACCAAATATAGCCCATAAAATCAAGAGAAACACTTGATTTTATGGACTATTCAGCAACTTTTTTATGTTTGAGAGTCAATCACTTCTGGAAGTTAAGAATTTATCTACCCTGGCAAAGCCGAAACCGTAGCTGATAAATTAGGTGATCTGTTTGTGGATGAAGATGTAGATTCAGAAGACGATTTCTAAAACCAGGTACTTTTTAGGTACTTTTTGGTCAAAAAGTAACCCCAACTTTCCTTTATTTACAAGGAAAACTGGGGTTTTGCTCATTATTCAAATTCGGCAAGTCCCTATTAAATATTAAACATATTTATTTAAGTTATGTATTGAAGCTACCTTTATTTTATCTCAATTACACATTTTATTTTGACTTGATGATTTTCTGTTGCCAAAATGTTGCCATATACTATACGTTTCCATAACATATTATATATTATTCTTTGCCTTTTATTAACTCTTTTGCCTTTTTATATACAAAACTATCTTTAATAAAATTCCTACAAAATCCCGCATATTTTTCTTCATCTCTAAGCAATATTTCAATCATTTCAATTGAATCTTTTAATTTATTAATTTTGTTAGTTTTCTTTCTCGGAGTATTTGCCTCTTCAATCTCGACCAACCATGCTTCTACTTGGTGTTGATAAGAAGATAAAGAAACTAGCAGAGTCGCTCGTGCCTCATATAACCGCACAGAATTTAGATTGCATACTTCAATTGTTCTCTCTGCAACAATATCCTCTGAGTGAATCGCTTTTATATCTAAAGAATTATATGTAAATCTATCTTCTGGATTATCAATAACCGGATTAATTATTGGATCATTTCCTGTGTCAAAATCATTTTTACAATCATTACATTTCCGACATACTGGCAAAAAATTTTCCCAACAAAATGCCAATTGGGGATATAGCGATTTAGGCTTAAAATGTTCAACCTCAATATTTCCACTCTCTGCTGGTTTTGCCTCACAAAATGCACATTTCTGATAGCTTGAGTCAAAAAGTAACTTTTTGATATCTGGATGCCGATAATGAATCCACATTTTATTCTTGATTTCGTCTGGTATTTTGTCATATCCACCAAACGTAGAAATGTAATCCTCTAACTCTTTAGTCCATGCCTCACTATTTTTGCTTAATATCTCTGGTGGATTTCCAATTTTATTAATATGTATCATATTAGTCCTCCAACAATAATTCTGCCAGTTTAATCTTTAGCGCATTAACAATTGTATTATTAGGATGAACAATAATCTCCATGTTATCTATGCATGTTTTAAGATATTTGGCATCTCCTTTTTCAATTGCCTGCATTGCTTCACTAATAGAAGAGTTCCATTCCTTATTTTCAAGATTCTTCACATCCATTACATCTTCCAAAATCTCATCTGTATTCCAACCAGAATATCTCTTATTAGTAGCTTTAAGATTTACAATATTTTCTCCACTTAGTATTTTAATTATTTCTCCTGAATGAGCACTCGCAATTAAGTGCGGAGAATGTGTTGTTATAATGAATTGCAATTTAGGAAATATTTTATCGAGTGCATCCCTAATCATTAATTGCCATTCAGGATGTAAATGAACATCTAATTCATCAATTATCACTGTTCCAGTTGCATTCTCAATTAAAATAGATTCTTCCTCATTCACTGATTCAATCCAATCAACAATACCAAACACAAGTGACAAAACAGCTTGAAATCCTGCCGATAATTCTTCTAAATAACATTCTTTTCCATTTAACAAGAAAATAGGTTCTAATTCCTTTTTAATTTCTTTAAATTCAAATTGTTCATAGAAAGGTGAAATATTTTTCATGTTATTGATAATCCAATTCCAATTTTCCTTATACTTCATTGCCCAATCTTTTTCAATTTCAAAATAACGGTTAATCATCCATTGTTTTATTTCCGGTAGATACCCTCCTTCCAATCCAAGTATTGCATTTTCTCTATACTCATTTCTTTTTTCTACTACCCCTTTTTCCTTTTTCATCCCTTGAATTTCTATATATTCAATCCTTCGGTATGCACCTAAAAATAAAGGTGTTAAAAATATTTTGTTTTCTTCAAGCAAATTTACAGAATATGTACCATCGACACCGTCACTATTACATGGAACTGTCCAACTATAATGCTGCGCTTTTCTATACTCTGTTCCTTGACGCA
Organism: Lachnospiraceae bacterium; assembly: GCA_028694115.1. The sequence continues at coordinate 1,335 of JAQUUB010000252.1, read as the reverse complement.
TCCACCCCTCACCAAGACCAATTCTTTGTTTTACTTCACCGTTCACGTAATCTATCCATATTTCACAATCATCACCATATCGAAATGAATTTGCTCTTCCTGGATTAAAAATAAGTGCCATCGTTTTCAACAGAGTAGTCTTTCCGCACCCATTGGCTCCCACAATAAAGTTAAACTTTTCTCCAAATTCAATATTTAATTCTTGGTATTTAGCTATGCTTTTTGCATGTAATTTTTCTATATATGTTCCCACAATGCCCTCCAACTTTCTTATAATTGGCAACAATACTTCTAACACTTAAAATATATAACAAAAATCCAAATATGGCAGGCAATCTCAGAGACTACCTGCCATATAAAATAATCTGTGATAAAATTTTCTCTACTCGAACTCGGCAAGTTCTCACTTGATATTAAATATATTTGTTTAAGATTTATCTTGAAACTGCCTTTTTTTATCCCTATTGCATATGTTATTTTGTCTTACTGATTTTCTGTTGTCATATTATTGCCACGTCCATATTATACACGAGTAGTAGCAACAAAACAATTCTAAAATATCTTCTTCCCCGCAACTCGAAAGTTATCTGATACTCCATTGACTGTTTAAATATGTCATTATTTGCTTTTGTAACACTTCAAGCATTTTTCCTACATCACTTGTAAGCATTTTTATTTCACAATAATGTGACGCTTGTCTTGGATCTTTATCCTTGAAAGTGACATATGAACGACCATTTTCTGTTTCATATACACACTTGGCATGTGAAACAGCATTTCGAATATGTCTAAAATAGTTGATAGTGGCTAAATCACTGTTAGATTCTCTAGGATAGGTTGTGATTACGGTTGGAGAAAATGATTGAATAGTTGCTTTTAAATCATTTTCCCACGAAATAATAGTTACATCATCAAGATCTGAAAGGGTTTCTTTTGGCATCACCAAAAGAATATAGAGGAACATCTGCATTGTAGCTGGATTACCCAGTCCTGATGATTTCAGAATTTTTTGGAGATTGTCATTATTTCCAGCAAAAGTCATGGTTTTATTGTAGTAATCGCTGTTTAGAAAATCCCTGTTGGATAATTCTGCAAGTAATGAAGTCATAGCTAATGCTTGACAAAAAATAGATTCTTGTTCAGTTAAAATCATTGTATTCTCCTGGTATTTTCAAATATAACTACAAATTCAAATCTATCGAAATAAAATGCTCGTTATATCTTGGTATCTGTCAATCACACGATATATCTCCACGCAATCCTTTTTGATAAGATACAGCGTAATGTAGTTCCCATGAACCAGATACTTATAATCTGTTTTGAAACTCACTCGCT
>JAQUUB010000251.1 GCA_028694115.1 Lachnospiraceae bacterium | reverse complement strand
AAACAACGCCTTAAAAGACACCAATTCAGCAAAATAAGTATCGAACTGTTCAAAAAAGATTTCCAATTGATTTTTCAAACCGTAATCAAACGCCATAGCAGGAGTAATCATCGCATACATATAAGCTGCTAATACTAATGATGGAGCATCCTTCTTCGGATTCTCAAATGATGAAGCCAAACATTCAGAAGTGTAAGACAAACCATCAAGCAGTAAATTTGTTGATAATCTCAGTTGTGCTGAAATACGTTTACTATCCGTATAATTTTCTACTACTCCAGCGCCTTTTGCAAGAAGAACACTTTGCACTATAGCCGATGTCAGCTGTTCTTTTGTTTTTGCTGTCTTTGTAAGTATAGATTTTACACCCTCTGCAAATTCATAATCAGTCGGTGTCCTTCCGCCATTCAACAGCGCCATTGGAGTAATATCACTTAATTCACTATTGTAGGTTTCAATTACATTCTGGTCGTTAACTTTAATTGCAATATCTGATTTTCTACTTGTGCATTCTATCTCTTTTTCAGCAGAGTCCTCATTTAAATCATCCAGTATACTATTCTGTGCTTCACTCTGCAATTCTGTAACATCCCTATGTATATAATCACTTAATGAAAGAATTCTTCCAGCGGAAAACACTAGAAATACAGCCACCGAATCACTATTTTTTACATACTCTATGTCATCTTCATCTACGAGTAATATTGTTTCGTCTGTATCCCAAGAATCCGCCACACACGGATTAAACAAGTGGCACAAAACCTCTTTTCCCACATCAAACACAGATACACGATAATAATTGTTCTCCCAGCAGATTGACTGCTTTACTATCTGGTATTCTTCTTTGGCAAGAAACGATTTAATACCATAAAAGTATTCAATTAGTCTTGAATTGTTCTCAATAGCATCTATAATAACTGTTCTATCAGTTTCTCCACTTGAACATACCTTATAATTACCATAGGACAAGGCCCAGAAGCCTTTCATTTGTGATGAAATACTTTCTTTTTGCATGCTTCCATAGCAATATGTGGATAAACAATACGCAATTTCCCTTTTCTCACCTTTCTCATACTCAAAGCATGCTAAATACCCTTTTGTTGATAACAGTTCAACACATGTATCCACATTGTCCTTAATCTTATCATTCTCCTCAAAACAATCCATACAAACACCATACAAATAAATTTGCTCTTTGGTTAATACTCCTAAATTAGTCAGCAGTGGTAAAATAGTGCATACCTCTTTACTCATTTTTGACATTTTAATTATTTCTTTTCTAAAGGATGAAGCACTAGGAGTTGATGATTTTGGTTTATTAATTGCATATAAATACTCATTATGACCTAAAGATTCATTTACTTCACTTTCATTTTCTTGCACATTTTCCATTAATGAATCATCTTTAAGCCCTTCAAATGAGTCTACATCAATATTTTCTGTTGCAGCAACCTCTTGCAAGGAATTATTCACAGCCTCATTTTCAAAATCAACTTTTGTCTTATGTGCCTGGGATAAAAACTCTGCCTCTGTATGTTCAGAACCTCTATCACCTCCAAATTGTTCGTTTGTTTCAGTAGTTAAATAAAAATACTGCTTTCCAACTAATCCCCATTGTATCTGCATGGGATAGAATTTACTCACCTTTTCCAAAAGCGAAATTCCTTCTGAATTATTTATATTTTCAACTTCCAGTGCATTTATAAACACTGACACCCCTTCTGTTTCTGCCGATAACTCCTCTGGCATGTCATTATCCAATTTTATTAATATGGACTTTGCTGCTTTCTGATATGGCATAAGTGCTTCAGCATACTCCTTAATCATTGAAGAAACACTTATAAATTTAGAGAGTGTAATAGACGCGTTTTTAATCTGCATTTTAAGCATCTGTCTTTTACTACGCTCAATTGCATCCACACACTTTGTCACCGAACTTCCCAGTTCTGGTAATTCATCTGGTAAAACATTCTCTTTTGTCATCTCGTATATTAGATTGTATTTTTCCGTAAGTTTTTTTACGTCTATGTCCAATGACGACATATCGTCTGAATCCGGGATTCTTCCATCTGAAACTATTACCAGTAAATTTGTGAGTTGCTTCTTTATTTCACTTACCTGTTGTTCAAACAAATCAACTTCCACTTCAATTTTTTGCTTATCCATAAGTATCCTCCGCAGTTCATATGTTTATTGAACTAATCTTATCACGATAAAATCCTCTAGCTCGTCTTAACTACCATAACTCTCTTATTTTCATCTGTGAAAATCACACTCGTCTTATTTACTTTCAAATAATTATTATCGGATCTCTAAATATGACATAAGGGTATTATCTGTTATACTAATTACAACCTTCTGCATCATCTCTTGTAATTTTGTAGTACGAAAAAACATCCATTATATCAGGGGCATCACAAACATACTCATTATCTTTAAACTTATTCATAGAAAATTTTTTTTGCCTGCTCAAGTTTAGTTGGTGAAAGCCTCATGAATTTCTCCCACCACTCGTTGGTCAAATCACAATCTTCTTCCGAATGCTGAGTATATTTCTCAGCCAATCGCACTCGCAAATTTTCATCATACTTTCTTCGATAGATAATAAATGTTTCCGGCATCCTTTAACTTCCTCTTCCGACATAATCTTCTCAACTTTAACAACTCCATCAAATGGGGTTTGTGTTCGCTTTTTATCCCTTAACCTGATGTACCATACACCAAATTGCACATCACCCAAAAACGCTCTGTTCTCATATCTTGCAACTGGTGTTCTATAATAAACTGGCAAATCAGCAATATAACTTGAATTCGGCTTTCCAGTATGGTCAAGGCAACTTTCTGGATTAAAAGATTTAGAAACGCCAATCACCCAATTATAATTAGTGTCTGCTGATTAAACCATTTCTGTTTCAAAATCAACAGGTTCTATCTTCATTAGTTCCATAAGCCAAATCAGAGCAAAAAGTATTCGTGATTGAATCTTAAAAAGATTCGTCACAAATACAGATAACGCGATTGATGTAAGGGTTATATCATAGAGCCTGGTTCTTATCAAGTCCATTCCATAGCAGCGTTTGCTTAAGCTAAATGAACGTTCTACCTCAATTCGATCGGTATTATCTTGGTATTCCTGTTTTTTCTCTTTGACTGCTTGTTTTGTAAGACTTGGTCTCCCAAGCTTTGAACCGGATAATCGTATTCCATGAAGCTTATAGAAATTTCTGTTATCTCTGGTTCGATATATCTGATCTGCTAGTAAACGTTCCGGATAATGACCGGTTCGCTCCTTGAAGCGTTCCACAGCATCTATAAGTACTGTACTTTCATTGTAGGCATCATAGGAAATTTTTTCTATTCTGCCAAATCCATTCTCATCAACACTCAGGTCAAACTTAGCACCAAATTCAACCGGTGCCTTTGTCTTTCCTCTAACGATTGGTCTGATCCATGGCTGTGCAATGCTTACAATCCGATTTTCTACACTATGAACCTTGTTTTGGTACATGTACTGTTGTTGTTCATAGAGTTTATATATTGTCACCAGAAGTGATATCTCT
>JAQUUB010000096.1 GCA_028694115.1 Lachnospiraceae bacterium | reverse complement strand
ATATCAGTACATATGGGATAGAGTGAGCAATAAATTTGAGATGCCACCTCTGGCTCAAATCATCAGAGAAAAAAGCTCGTTGAGTTGAAAAACAGAGCTTTCCACTCAATTTGAAGGGGATACATTAAGACTTTAAATCAAATCTAAAGAAAAAGAAAGATAATATTTCTAAAAAGATTTTTCCCACATCTCCAATCGTTCCCTAACATGAGCATTAAGAGTAAAAGGTTTATCACTTTTGACATTCGCTTTATTTCATACAAGCCTCAATTGCTGGATCATTGATTGGGTATGTAATGTTAGGAAGATGCCTAGGCAGAGAATACCGCAAAAGAAATTTTCATATATTATGGTTTTGACAGTTCTAAGGAGTCAGTGACAGGTGGATTTATTTCGTTTTTGAAAAGTGAGATTAATATACGGACAAACGAAAACTATTTGCACAGTGAAGATCTATTATCTCTGGTGATAACATGAACGACCACGCACAAACCAATCCCGTAGCAGCTCTCGTGGGAATCATCACATTGCTTGTGGTGATCTGGGCAGGATCAAAAATTCTGGCAGTGTTGGCCACATAGTGAAGATGGAAACTATTGTAGGACTTACACACTCGAAGAATGAAATCAAGCACATACGGCCTTATTAATATTATGTCAAATAGATTATAATAAGTTAAAGTTTTCTCCACATGTTATTTTGATTCGAGTAAAGACTTATGTTATTTATTTACACCTATATGTATTTATTTTTGTATATGTTGATTCCATTAAAATGATTAATGTTATGCATGTTTAATTCTATTTTGAATTCTTCTTACAAGTCCTATTGATTCCGTTTTACTATTTTACTGTAAAATTTACATTTTTACATTTTACAGTAAAAATATACATATTTTACTCTTAAAATTAAATAGGATAGGTTGTATCAAAACTATATTTGATTCTGCAATTAGGAGGAACTTGGTTTTTTACAGGTTCAAAAAAATGAAAAAGTATATAACATTTTGCGACTAAATACTTCTTGGTGTTTTATATGACAGTAAGAAGTAAAACAAACAAGTCTGTTAAATGTCCAACATGTAATGGTAAGGGTACTGTGAAATGTCAAGTATGTTCAGGACATGGAACAACTGGACTAATGGAAACAGTATGCAGTCAATGTAAAGGAACAGGATTACTTAAATGTCCAAACTGCAAGGGCAAAGGTATAGTCTAAAAAGCTGGTGAAATGATGGCTCAGAACCCAACTGATAAAGTTGTTGAAGCTTTTCGTCTTATATTTACTTTAATGGTATTAGGATATATATTATATATAACTGCACAAACATTTGACTATATTTAATAAAGAGGGAGTAATGGATCTAAACAATCTTCTATACCTTTTAGGATTCATCGTACTTATTCTTGTAGTTTCTCGCTTTATGAAAGAGGATGAATCCTCTACTACATCTCATACAACCACCCAGACACTTAAAACAATAAATCCTTCTGATACTTATAATCAAAGGAAAGAGGATGAATCCCCTACTACAGCTCATACAACTACCCAGACACTTAAAACAATAAATCCTTCTGAGACTGATAATCAAAGGATTGGAACATCAAACGTGGATACTTCTTTTAATAACATACTTAATTTTCTTAAAAATGAAGTTCCATTCCGTTTTGGTATAAACAAGAAAGAAAAAGATTATCAACAAGATTTAGAAGGCAGATTGTCAGTTCTGAAAGAAAGATATGGATATCATTCTGATTACGAATTTGTAAACGGCAAACATAGGATTGATTTTGTAATTAATGGAAATATAGGTATTGAAATGAAAGTACATCGAGGGGGAACTCAGGTTAGTAAAGAATTATATAATCAGATTACAGACTATGCACAATATTGCAATAAATTGATAGGTTTGGTTGTGAATGTAACAACTGATGATGCTGAAATTTTACGAATGCAAATTAAAGATAAACTTAAAAATCAACATGCTATTAATGTAAATAATTATGAAATAATTGTTTTAGATGTAAACAAAAGGTAACTATTCACATTTTAGAAGCACCATCATTAGACCACATATTTAAGTAAAGGCATATATTACAACATTTCTCTCCTGAGAGCTAAATTGCAGTATTCCTACTACTTCTTTTTACAATAGTCACCCGAAAATTCACTCTGAAACAAAGTTAGAATTAGACATGGCAGACGTGAAGTAAGTATTTAGATTAAGAGCCGATCCAAAAATTATTACCTGTTATAACTTTTACAATACACAAAACCGGAACGGATACTCTGATATATAGACCTATTGTAACTTTTCAACATGCACTACTGACTTTTCGGATAGGCTCTAAGTTGAGTTTGTTACCTGAAACTTAAAAACTATAAAAACTATATTCCTTTGTTAAAAGTATATCTTATTACATAGGAATAATTTCATAACTGTTCCCTTTTCTTTTATCATATCTTGATTCAACAGAATCTTTTCGCTAATAGCCATTAGAATATGATAGATAGATGAAGGTAATAATCATCTTTCTATTAATCTTATTTTATTAATATGTGGAAAATAAATATGTCCTTTTTGACTTAAACTGTTTAGAACTTGATCAAAATCCCACTCCCAGATTCGAGTTATTTTTTTGAGGTTTTCAACAGTTATCTCCATTCCTGTATCATTCATATGCTTTATTTCGGATAACATTATAATTTCATTGTCATTGAGATTATAAACACCCTTAACTTCTCTCCTTACTTCTCCAATTTTAAAAGTCTCCATTACTAAACCAGACCAGACTTCCAGGCTATCTTCAAGATTCTTACTCGTAACCTCTGATCCAAAATTAAGCCTGCAAATAGACGTAGTTAATCTAGGTACTACTGAACCTATGTCTTGAAAATAAGGAATCTCATACTTATATTTAACAAGTTCATTAACATTATGCATAGCATCATGCACTTTCTTCTCCATGCCATCAGGAATTTCTGGTTGAAACAGATGAGAATTCATCATGAACGTGCTTGCAATTTTGGCTTGACTTTCCCAATCTTTCTTCTCAGTCTTTTTAAACTCTACAGTAAATGGTAATGGGATATGCACAGGTACAGTAACAGCATTATTATAAGCTCTATTAAGTTCGCAGCAACCTAAAAGATCTGTTCTAGAAGCGTTATCTAATGTAAAATAACAGACTCTAGAAGAAGGTTTTCTATATTCAGGAGGTATGATTTTTGTAATCTGAGTAAATTTTGTCCATTTCTGGCTATCTCTAGGTTTCCTTACTACAGTAGTATCTATACCTCCTATCTCAGACTCAGATAACTGAGGGGAAGAACAGATAAACATTCCAATGCCTAATCTTAAGTCTAGGACTTCTTCATGTCCTATCATCATTGAGCTTAAAGTAGCCAGAAACTCTTCTTTATTTAAAATTTCATTTCCTAAAATCTTTTTAGGATCTACATTATCCCAGCCGGACACATACTTAAATGTTATTTTATGATACTGCTTATTTATTTCTACAATTTTAGATCCAGTTTCTCTAACCACAGCTTCTATTAACTGGTTTGGAGGAGGTTTATCCTTGCAATCTTTTAAAATATAAAGTTCTTCCTTATGGGTCTTATAATCAGGAGAGGGATCAAGGAAAAATTCCCCTCTCTGTTTACTAGAATATCGAACATAACCAGTATCATTAAATTTATTATTCGGATTAAATAAGAGATTACGTTCATATCCTGTAAATTCATATCCGTAAGACCTGTCATTAAGGGACATCTCAACCGCCGATCACTTATATTAAAGCTACAGTGACCTTAAACTATATATACATATAACATATTTTCCATATGAAATATGCGCCCTTCCTATTGATTTCATTTGGGAATTTAGCTATCTATATATCCCATCCTAAGGAGAATAGAATAGGACTTACTCAATTGAGGAGCGAAATCAAAGTACATGCGACCTCACCAAAATAAATAGGATTTAGACAGTAGAGTGCTTTCTGCGTATGATTTTCAGTTCAACTGCGTAAGTCCTATAGAATAAAAAATACGAGGAATAAAATTAAATTAAAAAAAGAAGGACTCAGTTCCAAAATCCAGTGATTCGTGTAAACAAAAAAATCACTGGATTTCGAAATTGGTTATAATTCTTTGAACACGTAATCAAGATTGAAGTCTTTTGATGTCGAATATTGAGTTTAGTAGAAGTCTGAATTCTTCCTGCAAATTCAGTGTTTCAATTTAAAGTAGACTAATATTATATTTAGTAATATATTAATTAATATATATAAAAGCGTTTATATGGATTGTCTGCTTTTCAATTTATCAACTGCTAAATTCCTACATTTAAACCTAAATCGATATTTGATTATTTCATTGAAAAAGATCTAATTTGCTTCATTAACCTTCAAATCTCGAATGATCAATCGAGTTTTCTATCGGTAAATAGTCTGAATTTTCATTACTTTGAGAACAAATTTGTTTTGCGGTGTGCTATGAATTCAAGTCGTGGTACTCATGAAGAGAATAGACCCTCATACTTTTCGTGGCCCAAGGGCATATGTCACTGATTTTGATCCGATTATTTTTAGATTCGAAAATAACAAAGAAGAATACCTTAAAGAAACTGAGCGTAGGCTAAAGATCACTCTTTTAACCAAAAGTACCGTTGTTTGTGCAGCTTCCCATCTAACAAATGAATTTATTTACCCCATTTTTAGAGACAACCCTATTTTGTTACGTGAAAACATGATAATTCCGGCTTTAAGAAAAGATAAAGAGCAAATAAGAGATTATTTTGATGATGGTATTGTAAAATATTCATTAAAAGAGAATATCAGCGATTTTTATGAAAAGAATATTAAAAAAACAGTTAGTTGGGAACTTTATGAAAATACAAACTGGTTTAAAGAAAATATGTTAAAAGCTTTGAAAGAAGAAACATCTGTGCTCAGAAGAAATTTACCGAATTTGTCTAAATTGGACTTAATTTCTATAACGACTAAAATTGAAGACTCCGATATTTTGAGACGAGAAGATTTGATAGATAAAACTTTAAATTGGCCTTCTCTCGAAAAGACAAATATATTAAATTATTCAATAATGCTATATCATATGTCTGGTGCAAGAGTAGTCAATTGTGAGAGTTCCCTTCCTATAGAACATTATATTGATTATAATTTATCAGACTTTACAAGATCTAGAACCTTATTATCAGATACACAAGTTTTTTTGAAAATATTTTGGGAGCTTGGCTTGAATAAACTGCAGGGTAGACAACTTCCAGTAGAGCGAATAGATTCACTGTCTTTTGAGGATATATGTGATTTGAGAAAACCAATTGAAAAAACTTCATTTAGGGAAAAATACGATGAAATAATTCAAACAAGTATTCAAAGTGTAGGTTTTGATTCAGAAAGAGAAAACTTCATCAACGGGATGGAAAGAACATATGAAACATTTATAAAGATTCAGGAAACGTTTGATGAGGTATTTGATCAAGAATTTAATGATCACTTTAATAAAATGAAAAAACAACCATATGGACAGCTGTTATATAATTCAGCATCATTTGCAATAGGAGTTATTGGTTTTATTCCTACTCATGGATTATCTCAACTGATTTCGGCATCTAGTTTGATCAAACCTTCACGTGAAATATTTACAAATTGGATTAAAGTTTGCAAAAATAAAGAAGAAAAAAATTATTATGAATTTCAACTAAAAGAAAAAAGAAAAGTTGCAAACAAATTAATAAAAAAATTTTATGTTTCTAAAAGCTCTCCTTTTCTTGATATAATAGATTTAATGAATAATGTAATTGTTGAAGAAGAGAGGTAAAAGTAAAAGGAATTTTAGAGACTTTTTAATATCTTCTGGGATCGCCAAAATTTACCCGGAATTTCACTGGCAATTAACGGCAATCAATCAAAAACCCAGAAAATAATAAAAAGTCTCATTGATATCGATTTCTTCAGAACTTTTAAAATTAGATTTAAATCAAAAACCATTAAATGTTAACCATGTCATCATTAATATATATTTATAATAAATCGACGAAATGAACAATTCCATTAGATACATAATCCTCATGATACTGATTTCTATGTCCAGCTGATCCGGTCAGATCTGGAGGCCAATTAATAGCACAAAAAGGAAAGAAAAAAAGAATTACTGTTATTCATCTACACAATTCTTTCATTACTCCAACTTTCTTCACTAATTCAGACCATGACAAATTCAACTCTTTTCGAACATCGTTTATTTTGTTGTATTCGGCATCTGAAAAATCCCCTTCGAGATGCATTATACTCTCCATTGGCTTATTCCTCCTTCTCTTTGGACCTGCTCAAAGTCCCGTCTATCTCTTCATTTAAGCTTTTTTTTTCTGCTGCCAGATCCTCTATTTCATTTTGGAGCCTGTTAAGCTCTTCTTTCTGTGTTTCTAGTCTATCTTTGAGACTTTTAAGCCTCTGGGAGATTGTTAAGGGCTCTTCATTTTTATTATTGAATAGTCTCCATAAAGAAATTTGCGTTATTCTGTCTCCTGTTTCTTCAGATAGTGTTTTTGCAATATCTGAAACAAACATACCTACTTGTTTCATTTCGTAGGCTTTTTGAATAAGAACTGGATCATCTATGGTAGTTATAGTCGTGCTTTTATTCCTCCGGGTCTTCTGTCAATTCCACAAGATCTTTATAATATAATCAGGTTGAAGAGGGACAGCTTAACCCGACTCTCTTCCATTTCCTATTTTCCAGTACCCAAGCCGTTTAAGATATTCTCCACATTTCGGGCATATCGGCTTAGGATTTGCCCCCGCTGCCCCTATAGATTTAATTGGCATTAATTAGACTATGTACAAAATATTTAATTGTTACTGAGCTGATTGTTTTAGGCAAGGGAAAGATTGTGACCCATTACTGCTAAAAACAAGTATTCAACCACTCTTATATTAGCCTAAACGCTGTCAAAGGATCACTAAAACGCAAAATAAGCGCAGAAAAGCATCGAGGAGAAGCAGTAATGGAAAAAGAGAAAAAGACTACATTTTAATTTAGAACGATGCTACGAAGACTAATGAAAACAGGATTTACTTCCAGCACTTCAATTGCCTTTTGATTATTTGATGCTTATACTGTAAAAAATATTATAAGTAGATGAACCATTTTATTAATATGGTTAATTGTGATGGTATTTTGATTCCAGAAATTCCAGAAGAGAATGAATTTTTAAATAGATGTAGAATGTTTCAAAGAGATGAAAGGCGTGATCTTTATTATACAGTTGCGACTGCTCATGTTTCAGATCATTTGAACGATCCTGCATCCATGGCAAATGCGGTGGCACTCCTTCTTTTAAATTGGAACTGGGGTTATTATAGATTCGGAAAGAGATATGGACCTTTGGATTTTGAGAAACTTGAAGCATGCATAAGCAAAAATTATATTATAATCAATAATTTTAGAGATCGAGATATATCTACACTTTCTGAAGAGGATGATCCAGTTATAAGGAATTTGTTCAATGATTTTCTTGAAGCTACGATGCTTGTTTCTGAGAAAATAAAAGATAGAAAAAGTCCTGTGTCAGTAGCAAAAGCCTTACATGTATTAGTTCCTACATTCTTTCCTTTATGGGATTCTAGCATAGCGGAAAATTATGCAAAATCTTATGTGAAAAAATATGAAAGTAAATGTGAAGAATACGTCTATTTTTGTAAACAAATAAAGTGTATTTACCAACACGTAAGAAATTATCAAGGGCTAAGGAATGATGAAATACTTTCAAAGAAAAATTTAATTAAACTGATAGATGAATATAATTATTCTAAATACACAGCATGAACTGTTAGTTGTAGAGCCTATCCGAAAAGTCAGTAATGCATGTTGAAAAGTCACATTAGGCATATAATAATAAAGTATCCGTTCCGATTTTGCGTATTACATATTGTAAAAGTTACAGTAGGTAACAACACTTTTCGGATAGGCACTAATTCACCCTTTCCAGAACATGAGCATTTAGAGTAAACAGTTTATCTGACCTGGCATTCTGCTTCATGTAATGCAAAGTGCCTTTATTCAAAAAATTATCTAGTCACTCAAATTCATGAAATATTTTAGTTCCAAGATCTTGAGTTATGAGTAAAAATTTTTTAATTTCTTCTTCCTTAAGTGCATATTTTCTTCCTATTAAATTATTATACTCAGGTAGTTTTTTAATAAAACCATTATCAATTTCACCTGCATTATGTTCATAAATATGCCTGACTTGGAACATTTTAAAAAGGAAATTAAAATCTTCTTCGGATGTATACACAGAAATAGATTTGCCAAATTGGCTATAAAGAAATTTGTTCAACTCATCTAAATTTTGAAATAAATTTGGGGGCTTTGAAGGTATAATTTGATCATATTTTGTTTTTAATCCCTTACCCAATGCATCAAAAGCTGAAACACCACCGTTTAACGCATCTTTTGGTAAATCGTTTCTAATAGAAGAATCTAATCTTTCATCCTTATATAATTCCAATTTTTTGATTGAAACCTCAATAGATCTATCAAAAATAACTTTTGCATTTAATTGACCACAATCGGGACAATTTGAAAAAACTCCATATATTGAGAAATCTAGGCCACAATTATCACAGATTACATCTGTTTCTAATCTTTTTTCTTCATAGGTTTCTTCGGGATATTTAATGGGGGTGTTACTTGGCTTAAAATTTTTTAACTTACCTTTTAGCGATGTTCTAAAGTTTTCCAATGCTGGTGCAAGAACTTCATTTGCCACAATACTATGCATATATTTAATTTGATCTTGAGTAAAAAAATTGTTTGAATTGTCTTTATGTCCACAATAAGGACACATTTGATATGTGATTGGTAAGCCAGTGCCAAATTTTACTTTAAAATATTCTCCACATAATGGACATTCTCTTCCCATTTTTCCATTCTCGTCTGGTGTAAAGCCTATTGGTATCTTTATATATTCAGAAGCGTCGGTTGGTATATCTCCATCCATAAAGTTAGATAATCAATGGCAATATAAAACAATTTTGAAAATATTACATGTAGCTTCAGTATGATTTATTCAAAGATTTAAATTCAATATTTTAAAATTTAATCTGATACTGCCAAAAGTTCCGAAAAAAAATAAAAAGTCTTATATAGAATCTACCAAAAACAGAAGACGAGGTTTAAACGACGAATAAGGAAGATGAACGGATATTTAACAGGCGGGTTGAAAAATTTTGAGAGTATATGAAGACTTACAAGTTTACTATAGTGCCAGCTTCTGGATATGATGAGTATGAATCCGATATATACAAAGTTCCAGTGATTGGATATGTTTGTTATATCAAAGAAATAAACGGAAAGAAGACCATTTGTAATGAGCCTCTATTACACTCCGTTTACGATGCAGGAGATTGGGGAGAATATGATTCAAGTCCAGAAACAAAAATTTTATCTATTCTTCCTGCAGCCCCAGGAACTTTTAAAGTTATGGGTCAGATACCAACAGACGAAGGGTTTGATAGCATTATGAGCGGTGACCATCCAAGTACCGATGTTATTATGCTTGGTTTTGAACATCCAGGCATTCCTTATCCTGATTGGAAAGATAAACTCAGAGCAGCTTGGGAAAATCATGTTTACAATAACGAATATCCTACATTCGGCAGCAAGCACATTATAACATCTAAATATTATTTACTGTTATTTTTATAGGTTAAATAAAAAATCTATTTCAAGCGGACTATATATCTAATCCTATATCTAATCCAATTTGCCATTTTTCTCATTTAGTATAATTATATAATAATGATGTTATGGTTAACGTTTAGTAAATTTTGATTTAAATTTAATTTTAAAAGTTCTGAAAAAAACGATATCAAGAGAAAAATTGAATAGATTTTTATGTCGACCTGCCGAAAGCAGGATACATGAAAAGATTATTAAGAAATAATGATTACATAATATCTAAATAGTAGGGAAATTAAATACTGGTGGTGGTTTTGTGGAGAGGCTAATTTATACATATTCATTAATAAAGGCCTTTTATGATGAAAAAAAAGATTATGCAGATTGTTTTGTTCCTCTTATATTATCAAGCTGTCCTAAAGGAAAATATTTGTCCAGAAGTAAAATTAAAGAACGCATAAAACTAGATTATGATTTAGATATTCAAGAATATGTGATCGATTCCTTCATAATGAGATCGATGAAGAGTAATTACATAGCGAAAATCAAAAGAGATCAAAAATTTCCACTTTATACAATTACAGAAGAGGGAATTAAGTACCGAGAAAAATTTGAGAAAAAAAATGAGATTTCAAGACGTGTAGAATCATTAGTTAGAGATATGCAGCTCTTTTTTATAAGTAAAAATGTTTCTACAACTACTGAGAGAATAAAAGAAAAATTAGAACTATTTATTAAAGAAAACTTTCTTATTTTAATGGAATTTATAAATCCGGACTCTCCTAATAATATAACTGCTCCTAAACACGATAAAAAATGTGATGAATTAATAGCTGATTACATTTTGCTTGCACAGAATGAGAAACCTTCTAAGTATAAAACAATACATGATATGATACTTGGTTCTGTAATTTCATTAACGTTTTATAGTGTTGATGAAACCAAATTTGCTCCAATTGACAAAATGAACTTTGAATCATGTGAGTTATTTTTAGACTCAAATTTTGTATTTTCAATTTTGGGTTTAGAAGATGAAAAACTTTGTAGACCTAATAAAGAAGTATTTGAATTATTGAAAAACTACAAGTTTCAATTAAAAATTTTTAGTACTACTGTGGATGAAATCTGCCGTGTTATTAATCAATATCTTGATTACGATCCACAATACTCGCCAGATGTCCATACACATGCAATACATAGTTACATGAGAAGAACTAATTGGACGAGAACACAAGTTCAAGAATATATACAGAACATTGACGATATTTTAGCTAAACAAGGGATTACAAAAATAACTCTTGACGGAATAAATCTTGAAACATATACAGCAATAAAAATACCTATCGAAAAGACTTTAGATTATTACAAACCCAATAAGTCAGTTTGTGTGTATAACCACGATCTCATTGCCATAGATAAAATTATAGAATTTCGGGGTGGGACGCAAAGGAAATTAGAAAAATGCAAAGCGTTGTTTTTAACTTCTGATTCAAAACTTAGTAAGTATGATTTTATAGAAATCGGACACAAAAAAAATGGAACAATATCAGAAGTAATGTTGTGTAGTATATTAGCAAACATTCTATGGATTAAGGATCCGAATACTAAGCTTCCTATTGAGTCTATAATGGCTTTTCATGCTCAAGATTTATTTATCAAATCAGCAATTTGGCAAAGATTTCAAGAAATTTGCATACAAATGCTGAAAGAAAAAACTCTCACAAGTGAAAATATATCAAACTTATTTTATCGTAATTACATCGAGGATGTGCTGAAGGAGTTTGATGATCATGAAACTGATGAAATTGATGCCAAATTTTTAATGAAACAAGTTCAGATCAGTACTAAGGTAAGAGAAGATGATCTAAAGAAAATGGAGAAAGACAAAAATAACGAGTTAAAGGAAAAAATCGAAAAAATTGTAAGAATAAAAGATGAGGAAAAAGAAAAAGACGTCTTGAAAGTAAAGACACAAATGGAAGAGTCTTTAAAGAAAAAAGATGAGGAAATGCAAAAACAAATTGATAATGTGAAGGAACAGATGAATAAGTTTCTAGAAGAAAAAGAGAAGGAAACAAAAAGAATAGCAGAAATTAACAAGAATATGAATGAATACATAGAAAATGCTGCAAGAAAGAAAGCTGAAAACTATTCGTATGTAATCATTTCTGTTGGTTCTGTAATCTATTTATATATAGTATATATATTATATAAAAAATTTGAGCTTTTTGATCCAAACTTTGCTAATATTCTGTTTGGAGGTATTTATAGTGGTTCAGGTATAACTTTTATTCTATTATTTAATAAAATAAAGCAGTTTATATTTGATCACATATACTCAAAAAATATATTCAAACCAGATATTGATAGTCCAACAAATAAAGAAAGATAAATCCACTTAACATTCATTATTTCCTAAAATATAGTTATAGTTTATTTCCTGAGTGTAATTAAAAGTAAAAGACAGTAGCTAAGGAATGATTCAAATATAATATCAAGGGGTTTTGTTGCCAAGAATGGTTATTGGGGGAAATGGAACTATAGATCAATTCCCAAACTGAAATTTAGAAGTTATATTTTTATCATTCCTTAACCGATGATCAATGAATAAATATTGAACGTCTAATTGGTATCTCCAACACACACGGCTTTATTCTACATACTCCATCGGGTAGAATTCCAGTTTCTGTATCTTTGCCTGTATCCCAAAGCCATGAATAGTTTTCGTTAGAACATACTATTATATCTTTTTTTGCACAAATATGATAACGGAACTCACCATCATCTGACTTGATTTCAAAAATACATATTCCATGTTTGAACTTAACATTTTTACCATGATTTATGACAGTAATTCTTACTATTTCGCCTCTTTTACATGAAAGTCTATCAATTATCCAGTCAAGTTGAGTTTTCTTCAAAAAACCTGGATCATAAGCATCTGGAATCTCCATAAAGTTATGTGTCAACACTTTTGATCTGTCAGCTCTGTTTCTACTAATTAATTCACTAGAGATGTTTGTAATGTGTATTCCAGTACATCCGGCAAAAAGCAACAAAAGAGAAAGAGTAGTTTTAGAGGAAAATAGATAATGTACAAGAATATAATAAGTAAAAAATAAGATAAAAGCATAATAGATAGATAGTAAAAACATCCCGAATAATCGTCTAGTAGAATTAAAACACTCGTTAATACTGTCACATAATTTAGAACGACTCTCTTCTTTTTTCGTATACTCCCCATCTTTATTTTTCATACATTCATTAGAACGACTCTCTTCTTTTTTCGTATACTCCCCATCTTTATTCAAATATTCCTTAATACAATTCCACAATTCTTTACTACCGTCTTTTACATTATTTATTAGAAACAGAGGACCAATAAGTAAAATAGATGATAAAAGAAGTAAAATAGACAGTAAGAGAAGTTTCAGAATAAATATGAAAATACTTCGATCACTCAAATTTGCCACATTAGTTAATGTCGTATTTGGGGCTGAAACAATAACAGCCACACCAACTGCTACTGCTATTATAATTAACCCATTGTAAGTCCACTTAATATAACCTGCCATATTTCCTTTAAAAAATTGATAGGAAATCATTTCGTTTAACTCGAAATTCAATATCATTGTTTCAAGAACTCTTAATCTACATGTAACGGCTTTAGCCATATCTTGATAATATTGATCTGTAAGATTTAATACTGTAATGAATGATATAGTTATTATAGAGATTGAAAATTTAGTAAGATTATCGAGTTCAATGTACTGCGTGATTGAATTTCCAGCCAATAATGCAGCAACGAAGGTAAGTCCATATTTTCGCAAGTCATGCAAGTTATTATCAAGATCATTTATCTTAGATCTACCTTCTTTCCACTCTTCTAAAGCATTTGCATCGTATGGTATGTTCTCCGTAATTACAATCCCCCATTATAAAGTCAATGTTTAGATCCCAAAATGGTACAATCTATCATGTTCACAAAAATTAATTCTTAATCTACTATAAATTTTTATTTTTATAAATCCCCTCGTATACCTAAATATTATATTCTTCTGTATATATAATCATGTGAGAAATATAACCCCTGTATATAAAACGTTTCAATGTAAGGTACTTGCTTTTAGTGTACTGGGCACGCACTTTCTAGTCTCGAGAAAGAAGGAAAAAGGCAGAAATACGACTCTGTTCCAAAATCTAGTGATTTTTAATTTTACATTCATCACTGGATTTTGGAACTGAGTCTGTTTTTCTCTTTCCTGCATACATAGGTTTTACGGTAAAAGCTCTGCATTTTCCTGTAATATCTCCTTAATATCATCCCTTTTCTGAACATATACACTTAAACAAAGATGTTTAAATATAACCTATGTATTTTATATTTTAGGAGAGATAATAATGAAATATCCAAAGTTACAATATACAAAAGATCCAGAAGCCCTTCACCTCTATGTAAGGGATATTAGAATATTTACACAGAAGGAATATGAAATTTTTAAAAATTGTATTAAAATGGAATCACATAAAGCAATTTTTGACATTCTCCTTATTACCGGAATGCGATACGCTGAAATGCTTCGCCTATACGATCACCGGGAATGGTACAATGAAAAGAGAAACATAATTCACCTTCCTGAAGAAGCACAGAAGAAACATAAAAGAAGGCAGCTTGAAAGAACCATTCACCCTCTGCCTTCTATGTTCAACTATATGCTTAAAGACTTTTGGGAATCCAGAAGACCACCATTAGAAAGCACATGGAATAAGAACATGCAGAGATGGGCACAGGAAGCCAGAATAAGCCCATATGGACTATCTGTTAAGACCAGTAGAAAAACAATAGAAAGCTGGTCAATCGTCGCTGGATTGGTAGAATCGACCGTTTGCTTGCGTCAGGGTCACGACAGTCTTACAAGCATGAGACATTATCAAGGACTCGCCTTTTCAGATGATGAACAGAGAGACATAAAAAAACAACTGACAGCATGGGGAATGTTGAAATAACCATCCAATTTCAACGTTTATGATCAAAACCTATAATTCTTCATTCTGGAATAAAACGTTCAAATTTGAAAGGATTTGACCCCTTCCAGCATGATTTTGTGACGTCTCTGTGGTGTCTCATCTCCCTTTCACCTTCACAATATGGATCAAATCGAACTTTTCGATCCAATCCAATTTCGCTTGCAACAAGAATAGATTTTTCGTTTGCATAATATGCAATTCTTACTTGTAAATCGAAACTTCTTTACCATCCACTCTCTCCTTCCTCCTTTTTCATTATTTATCAACTTTTTGTGTAGGAAGATGCCTATATTAATGAAGAAAAATGGCGAAATGCAAAATATATTACCACGTGGTTTTTACATTTATGTAATATCAAAAAAGAAGCGATTTTAACAACTTTTCTTCTCCATTGATGTATTTTCCTTCCTCAGCTTCAAAAGTTCACAGAATCAAAGATTTGACCCCTTGCTGGCAGGATTTTGTGGTGTCTCATCTGCCATTTCACCTTCACAATTACGGATCAATAGAAATCTTCGATTTCAATCTTGTTCGCTTGCAACAAGTATATCATAAAAGATTTCAATTAAACGTACAACTCTAACGTTATAAAGTAAGTAACGTTGATAAACAAACTGTGTTATTGAACTTAATAATTTCAGTAGCCGTCTGTCAAAATCTTTACAAATTTCATTTATCCGTAATATCAATTATTCCAATATTGAGTTCCTGCGTTAATTCATCTACAAATTCGCCATTCACCAATATTTTGGAGTCCTTGCCAAAAGGCATCTTTACTAATTCATCTGATGATTTGTAGTGCCAGTTAATCGTTGTTTTTTTCGGGTACAATTCAACTGACTTGTTTTTTCCCTTCAGCTTGAACCCAATATCTTTCAGTATTGTTTCACCAACGGATTTTGCAACCTTTGCCTGAACTCCATTTACAAACACCCATAAGCGGTAGTATGAACCAATTTTTTCGATTACATATGGCAATTTACTGTTATCAAAGTACAATTTCAAATGGCTAATATCATATTCCGAACATGTCTCGAACATAATACAATTTACTTTACTTCCAGGCATCAAGAACTTGAAATAGACGTTCTTCTCTCCGTTTATATGTTGTGAGAGCAATTTGTCCGTCAGAGGCAGGTTTTTCTCAGAAAATGTATTACGCTTCACAATTGTTCTTGTACTTACTTCATTATCGTTAATAATTAAATCAAGAAGAGCACATTTTAAATTTATTTTGAATTCATTCTTTGTCAGATTCCCATAATAATGCGTTATATATGGGAGAATAATCGGTTTTGATTTCAAATAATTTTTATACAGTATGCTCTGTATTAGAGTTTCGTTCCAATTTTTTGTTCGTACTACAGCAGGTCTTGGTATTTCTTCACCACTTATGTGAACATTGACCTCTTTGCTTTTACCCCGAACTTCAGCATCGATTATCTCAATTTTTCTACCAATACCCCATGATACCAGAGCTATTATATCTCTTTCAACACAGCCAAGGGCAAAGACAATTGATATTTCTTTGCCATTAGGGTCCTTTGCACGACTTAATGCTTGTAATACATCAATCTGCATCTTTTCTTCTCGTGCTATTTGAGCTTTCTCGGCAGAATCTCGGATTGGATCACATGAATGTGCTGGGATGTGTCCCAATCCTATGAGTATGCAAACTCTTTTTGAGGAATCGACACCCATAACTTCAGGAGCTCGGTAATAGGTTACTTGAGGGTTATATTTGGTTATTTTAAAATAATCTTTCCAATAATTAAATTCCTTCTTATTTTTGCAAATAATAAGACAATTTTTGGAATCATGTATATCCATAATTTGTTCGCAGCGTTTCTTTATTTCCTTTCTACAATTATAAGCAGAATTTTTGCCAAAAGCACTATATGATTTACTATCGCAGAATATCACCATTTTTTCATTGGTGTGTAATGGATCTCCAAAATTGTATTTGTGTATATTCGTGCCATGATTGAAAAATTCGGTATAATCATAATCTGGAAATGTTGCTGATGTCAATATTATTTTGCTTTTTTTATCGTGGTTTTTTATTTTGAGAAAATCTGATATTGCAGAAAAAAATTCTTTATTAAGAGCACAAATCTCCGTTTTGATAGGCCTGTTATCCTTATGTCCTGTTTTTTGTCAATGGCGGTTAAGAATCTTCCAATTTCGGCGGTTTAAAACCTTCCAATTCACAATCCTTGAGAAAAGTTCGAGGATTGTAGATAATGTTGAAAATGGAGGAATGGCTATTGATACGAGATTT
>JAQUUB010000095.1 GCA_028694115.1 Lachnospiraceae bacterium | reverse complement strand
TTCCCACCTGTCCATTCATAACAAAGCTCTCGTTCTCAAAACAGATATTAGCTGGAGCAATTACATTCATCCAGTCATGTCTTGCCTTGATTTCATCTTCAAAATGAAACTTATATCTAGCATTCATTCCTGTATGGGTAAAATCAAACAATTGCTGCATTCTCTCATCAATAGATACCGTTTTCATCACAGAACCCTGAATTCCATTGACTCCAATTCCAACAAATGCGGAGCGGATGGCACTTTCCATAGAACTAAATGTACCTTTCGCATCCATCATATCCTCTGCCTGAATCGTCAATGTCAGATAAATCGTCTGATACAATCCCTGCTTGGCATCGCTTACCTTACTTTGAATCACGTTATTAAATGACTTTCTTAACGGATCATATTTATCCTTTCGCATCGGGTATAAAATCTTATCGTGAAATACCTTCTCATCCACGTGCTCATTTGCTACTGCGTAGGAAAATCTACACGGAATGGTTTTTAAGACCTTAGAGAAGTTAATAATGATCTGCTTCTGCTCTTCATCCGTTACACCTGCAAAGTTAATATCGCTTAACATATATAACTTCGAATACTTCTTATCTGTCAGCTCAAAGATTCCACTTTCCTCAATACTTACAATGGAAAAGATGTCCTGCACACTCTTTAATTCTTTTACAACTGGTGCATCACACACCTTCGTCTGTTCGTATTTCGATTTTGGCATCTGCATCACATTCACCTCCCAACAGTCCTCTTGCTACATCTACCCTTAGATTTTTCATTGTCTTAGCGTCTATTAGGCCAAGACTTAACATACTCTCGAATACTTTTTTCTGCGTATGATATGCAGGTGCTAACATTACCTCTGCATTTGCATACAGTGAAACAACAGTCTGCTCCACGATTTTTCTTGCATCATCCGAATCGCAAATAATACCCAGTGCCAATGAAACATTTATATAATCTTCTTCCATATTTTCAGGAATCTTCACGTTGTATCGCTTTTCTATTGCTCTGGTAAAATCACTTTGTTCTTCTGATGTAAGAGCATTTAGATCCAAACTAACCATCATTTGACATCCAAGCTCTTTTAATCTGCTAATAAGGTCAGTTGGTATGATAGATGGATAGGATAATGCTACAAAGCATTCCCCAAAGTTTCTGTTCATCACAAAGAAATCTTCCCCTTCGGTAGTCTCTGCAAAGCATTCCTTTTTCCAATCCTTATTTCCACGCACATAAGAAGCATAGGAAAACCGTATATCTTTCAAGTTATTACTGCTAACTTGATTCATGACCTCATCTACAGATAGTGCTCTTAGTGACAATTCTTTTCTTAAAACTTCCTCGTCCCGCTTCATCTGCTGTCTTACTTCTTCATAAATTTCTCCGGTTTCCATAAGGGAAATGTGGCAGGTTTCCCTGCCACTATCTGCTCCTAAGTGCATCGTCATACGAATTCTGCCTGAGAGATTTTTCATATTTGCCATTAGATTACTTACGTCTCCGTTTGCTTCAAATACTTTCATCCAGCGTTTGTCGGTAAGTCGAAATGTTCCTTCGGGATCAAATGAGATGATTCCTAGTGAAAGATTTGTTTTCTTACTGACTGGGATGAGCATTTTGTTAGCCTGTTCAATTCGGCGTTTCTTTTCTCTCTCTTCTCTTTTTTCTTCTTTTAAGATGGCTCTTTCGCCTGCACTTTTTGCCATGTGTCCTCCTTATGAATGATTGAACCAGCCGTCAATCAGATTTGTGATCTTGGTCTGGAAATTTGGAAGCAGTGTACCTTTTGCAAAGATGTATAAAAGTCCTGCGATTCCCGCTGCTACTGCAATGATGATAAACATTACGATGAGCTGGTCTGAACCTTCACGTTTTTCCATAAGCTTTGCTTTTGCTCCGATGATTGCCATATCAAGTTTCTGCATAATCTTGTTCATCCGCTTTTTCTCCTCTCTTTTTATTTGCAAGGGTTTCAACGGTTTTCATCTTCGTAAGTTGTTTTGCTGTCGTTCCTTACATAAAGTACTTGGAGCCTCAAAAAGCTGATTGCAAAAAATACGCAAAAAAATCCTCCAGAAATTTTTATTTTTCTGAAGGACTGCTAAAATTCTATTCTGTTTTCTTTGTGTACCATTCCGAACCCCTGTATCCCCTTGCCCGACTCCCAAGGGGACGAAAAGCTGAAATTATGGTCTATATGATAAATCCACATCAAATCTCATTCTTTATAAAATCAACTGCATCTCTAATCCTTTGGAACCAACATTACGTATTCTAACAAAATTTTTACCCTCAATTTCTTTGGTAAATTTTATTAGTTCATCTTTCATATATACATTTTCTCTTATTAAAGCATGATACACTCTTGTATACTGACTTACTTCACAATCAGGATTGGCATCTCTAATTATTTGATATATCTCGGATAACAGGAACTCTTCCCTCTTCCTCGCTTCACGCACTATTTGTCCTACTCTAACTTTTGAAATTCCATATATTTGACCAATCTCTGCACGTGTTTTTCCATCTAAATAAAGTTGGTATATTTCTTCATCTCTCAACTCATTTTTACCAATCATTTATTTTCTTCCTCTATGCCCTATGATACATTCCAAATAAATCTCTAATGATTTCCTGACCAACTTCTAGTTCCATTGGTAATTGATATTTCGGAACTGTAATTAGCTCCAAATCATTCACTAGGATAGCATGTCTATCTTCTATTTCTTTTACCACATATAAAATGCTTGTGTTCTTGTTCATTACTTTTTGTGTTACCTCATCTGTAAAACATCTTTCTTATTTTTTTCTCAGTCTGTATAACTTATTTTTATCTATTTTTCCGCTATCTCGTTCATCGATGTAAATAAGACTATTCGAATCATGAACTAAAACTTCATCAATTATAGCTTCCTGCAGATTATTATCTAGTAATATGTATTTCGTTGATACACGCAATAGCTCTTTCTTATGGTCACTTGAAAATGCTCGTAGTGTATATATACTCCAATCGTCATAATCAACATCTTCTTTTTTTATCTTAATGATTCCACAATAGGAAAGAAAATCATATTCTCCCATTGCATCCAACTCCGCTCTTGCTTCATACGCCCGATTTGTCAGATACTCTGATGAATGTTTATCATAATAGCTTAAATCATCATCAGAACCATAATGCGAATGGTTCACAAAATGCATTCCAGCATTGTTATTGTTTCTTCCCATTTATATACCTTCTTTCAATTTATCATGAAAATATTTCCATAATTCTTTTCCCTTATCTGATTCAGAAATATCTATAGCTCTCTGCTTTATTCTATCAGTTGCTTCATTTATTATTGTTTCTCCATCTTTATCTGCATAAGATTTTCGCACACTTTCTGTTGTCCTTTTTACATATCCATTCAAACAATGATCTCTTCTAAAATCCGCAACTTTGCTCCATGCTTTATAATAAGACAGATGTTTTTTCATTACTCCATCATAATCATCGTCAATACTATTTAAGAAAATATCCATCGAGTCAAGATTATTCCCTTTTCTACTTCTTCTGCCAATGCAAGATGGCAATATCCAAAAATTAGCAAGGCAATGGTACTGCTTTTCATATTCTTCTAATAAAACTTCTTCTTCATTGGAGATTTCTTTTTTCTTAAGCATATTTGAAATAGTATTAAAACTATTCATTGTATCCCCCGCAAAACAACAATCAGCAAGATCCTCTCCCGATAATATCTTTTTTCCATTCAATGCATTTGCATATAATATCTCATAAAATGCAATTGCAATATCTGACATATCCTCATCTGGTGATGTGTAAAATTTCTGTCCTGAATGTATCTCATCGCCTTGAATTTCTATTGATTTATACCTCTTGCTACATACAATCGGTAATAACAATATCTTCTGCACTTCTGCTTTTTGCTTATCTGTCAATTTTTCTTCCAACTTGTTCCCTTCTTTCACTTACAACCTCAATTGGAACACGTTCATTATTAACAATTAAATTCCCCATCATAAACTCAGAAAACAATGTTCTTGTCGAATCATCTAACGCAAACCCATCTGTGTTCACCAAAAGCTTAATTGTATTCATGATTTCCTCTGTGGTAAGTTCTTTTATTTCATTTTGCTGCAGCACATACTCGTCCTCTGTCATAGTGTCTTCATCAACAACGCTATTGGATAATTTCTTAATTCTATCAGCCAGTAATACGGCAAGAACTTGTATTTGCTTTACTTGCTGATCATATTCTTCTGCACTTACTTTTTGTTTATTACTCTTCTCTCTTTTCTCAGATATATCATTTTTTTCGATAATAGTGGTAGTATCTATTTTATTCTTCTTTGATTCCGATAATTTTTCCGCTTTTGTTTCACCTGTTTTTACTCCATGAGCAATTGTTTTCACATTCTCCACGGACTTCTTTATACCAGGCAAAGCTTTACCGTTCCACCAATTTCTTGCTAACGTTGCAATTGCTTTTCTATTTTCTTCATCTGACAAAAAATCTTTAGTTGCTTCAAATAATCCTTCTAACACAGAATATAATATTTGTTCACCTATTCCAGGCTCTTTTCTTGGTATTTCAGGCAAAGGAGTTATTTCATCCTCATCTATTTCCTCAATATCTGGTAATGAACTTAATTTTCCGTCTTCGGTTCGTAATCCTTTATCCGAATGTGTTTTACCACTCTTATACTTTTGATACTCTTCTTCGTCTTTAAAAACGACATTCATTTTCTTCTTAACAGCCATTATCTTTCCTCACTATATTCCCATAACAGATGCGACGATTCCAAAAATCACGAGAATCACAAGTAAACCAAGCATCAACATCATTCCTTGCATAAAATGTTTTTGTTTTAATTCCTCATTTTTACGCTTTTCCTCTTGCTTGATCTGATATCTGGTTTTTCTTTCTGGTCTAGCAGCTTTCTGATCCATCCCTTTTTCTACAAGTTTCTCTACATCTGCCTCTAAACTTGCCTCTTTATCTTTTAAACTAAACTTAAATTTCATCTTTGCCATCTCCTTGTTTTTTCTACAAAAGGACTTGTAAATTTTGCGAATATATTTTCTCAAATCGTCGTTTACATTTATAACATTTCTAGTAAAATTATACCATCTAACTCAATATTTGTATTGTTTTTTAAATGCAAAAAAGAACAGTAATCAGTTTCCCAACTACTGTTCCTCACTTCTACCTATGATGCCCCATTCTTCTTGTACTTCCCTTATCTACATTATTCGACTTTTCAAGTTCCTCTGGGATACTGCCTCTTACTTCCATATCAGGAAAACTTCTCACAAGCTCCTTAATCATTTCTTGTGCCTGCTTGTTTTCTAGAATATCTGGAACATAATGCAGCACTTCAAGATCAAAGTGCTTCCCTACTAAGATATCTAATTCCGAACCATCCATAATATTTCCTGGCGATTCTAATACCACTGCAATAGACTTAATACCATGCATCCTTTCTGCTGGAATCTTCTTCCATAATCGCACTGCCTCCGATACAGATTCAATATTCTCATGACATTCTCCCAGTGTTTCAAACTCACTGCACTCTTTTACCTTCAATGTTATTTTATCCATTCATTTCCCTTTCCTTATTCGTAAGTACTTCGATCTATACTCGTATGAAACCATGACAGAAGTGATCTCTGACTGGTCAATTTCTTAGTTACTGTATTTCCTGCATAATCTTGAACAATCACAAGATAATAATCAACAATATCATCCGTTGGATTGATGTCATAATACATATCGAAATAAGAATGCGTATTGGAGCTTCCAAATGTTGCTCTTGTTCTATCCGTTGTAATTGCTGTTTTATTACCTCGATATACCTTATACAGGATGACGCTCCTTAATCCAGATGTTACATTGGGATGATTTACACTTCTACTTGCCTCATCATCAATATGCTGATTGATAATATTGTCCTGGCAATACCCCGACACAGTTACTCCATTGATAACATCTGTCACTTCAGTTCCGTCCAGACCTGGCACTGTAATGTCATATTTTGTCGAAACTTGTGCACTACTTGTATGCCCTACATTATCTGTAGCAATAATATACCATGTATGAATGCCCTCATACTTTGCAGCTAACCTATAATAGGCTGAGGACGTTCCTCTTGCCACAACATTTCCAGAATCATCTTTGATGACTACAGATGCAAGACCAGAGCCATTATAAGTAGTTCCGCTTAGATAATCCGATGCAGAAAAACTAATGACTGGTGCTACATTCGTCCAATCTGTAAAAGTATTTTGCGCACCACTTAACACAGGGCTTGAATGATCCAGATATATAGTCGCAGATGTCTTTGTTGTTGTATTCCCAGCTTTATCTGTGATTGTAAGCTTGTAATAAAATACTCCTTCTGAATACTCCTTGTAACTACCTGTAACCTTACTTGTTGTTCCATTATATGACCATGTTTTCACAATACTCCATGAACGAGTCACATATGAATATCTCTGTAAGGTAATTGCTGATAATCCAGATCCTCGATCCTGCGCTGAAAATGTTACTGTTCCATTTCCTGCACTCCAGTAATTTGGTGTTGCCACAAAATCACTACAACTAGGAGCTGTCTCATCTTTCCAATAAGCAGTCATAGTTACAGTTCCCCCGTCTTGGTCATGGGTATAGTTCTGCCCTGGATTATAAATTCCACCAATACTTGCAGTCCAATACTTGAAAGTGTACCCTGTTCTTGTAGGTTTCGTGTTAGACAAATTCATCTGCACACCTTCTGTCTTTATCTGATTTCCAGGAGCTCCACTTCCACCATTTGCTTCATAGTGTACCGTATGAACCTTCGGTCTGATTTTTACAGCCGACACATAAGTCAAATATCCACCGTTATATTTCCATACACCATTTCCTTTGTCATAATACCCAAGTGCATTCAACTTTGACTTTACATCTGATACAGATAAATTATAACCACCAACTGCGTTCATGGTTGCAATCGCATTATCAATGGAATTTCCACAGATTGGATTCTGCGTATGTAACACAAGCTGATCGGACGGACTCGTATAAGTATGCGTATTTGTATTCCCAAAACTACTGATAGGATTCTTTGTTACCACCTGCAATTCAATTGCATCTCTTGCAGAATCATAGATGTAATTAAAGGTATATACATTGGTTCCTGTAATATCTCCCTGGCCTGTACCACCAGTATCTCCAACATCATCCGCAAATACAGTAGTATGGATACAAGCAAACATTCCAATAATAATGCCAAAGCATAATAGAATCTTACTCTTCCAATTCATACGTACCTCCTAAATTTGCACTTTCTAATGTAATCTGTAAAAACAAATTCTTAGTAACAATTTGCGTTCCTGCTTTATATTGAACAACCGCCGTAAAATACTCTGGCATAACAACTCCGTTTATGTTAGTTATTTGATAAGATACTTCGGAGCTTATTATTTCATCATAATCAACCTTTTTCAAAAGCTTCTGAATGACGCTACATTCCTGATCTAACACATAAACTTCCTGCCCTGTCATATCATAAGTTTTCGCATCGAATGTAACTTTGTTCAAATTTCCATCAATCCCAGATTCTTTCAACAAACGCTCATAAAGCTCATATCCATTTATCTGGTTATAATCAAAACCATATTCTGAAATAAAATCTGATTCTATTACTTTATTCACCTCAAAATCTTCTCCTACTGATGCATTCGAATAATCCATTGTTTGCTCCGTATGATTGGACAAATCCAAATATGATAATAAATAGGATTCATACTTTGTGTTTGTGCCTCCATCTTCACTTTCCGTTATAGTACGAACTACTTTTTCTACTGAAAGAGCATTTGTTGTTTCAAAGGTTTTCTTGAAATCTTCTGCAAGTACAGGATTGTTACTTACTTTCTCAGCTATCGGCATCGACTCTGTTTCCACATCACTTACAGTTTCTGTTGACTGAGTTTTATGCACTCCACTGGGAAACTTACCACCATTTAATTTCATTATCACAACTACACCGATTGCAAAAGCAATTGCAATCGAAAATATCCATACATTTTCTTTCGTCATATTCTCATCCTTTCCTATTTCACTTCTTCTTTGTAAAATACATCTGTTCCATTGTTACGAAATCCAAGCCTTTTAATATAGGCATCCTTTGTTGAATAATCATATAAAGCCTGTCTGATGTTATCACCTGCATACAACGCCTCATCCACGATTTCTCTGTCCTGATTCAATATCTGAATTACAATCTGCATCATTCCTTGATTCACTACTGGAAATGCTGGCATACCATACATCTGCGGCACATATCCAGTTCCATCAAAGGATGGCGCTTTCGCCACTACTTCTGTAGGCAACTTCTGTTGGACTTCATCTGCCATTTTGTCATCCAATTCTCTTTGATTGAATTCTCTGATTTTTCGTATCAGTTCGTCCAAGTCTTCCTTTGCACCTGCATCCACAATGTGATTATCAATAATCAACTTCAAATCATTGATATACCCTTCATTGCTTTCATAAATAATATTCTTGATAATAGTTCCTTCATCATCGGCACATTCCAAATCATAACTTTCCATATATCGCCAATATGCATCTGCAAGAATCAATGCCCGATAATAAGATTCCTTCTCTTTCTCTTCTAATTCGAACATCCGCTTGACCAACTGGTTATAATACGTTTTAAATGCAAGGTATTCCTGAACCGTAAGTGTCACACCAATATGTTTCTGAAAGCATCTCGAAACAAAATCAAAATACATACGAAGTCCAACTTTTTCCTTATCAGAAAATATCTTCAATTCATATTCATCTGATAACAGATCCTCTGACATAAACTGCAGAAATTCCTCTGTTGCTTCGGTTAGTTCTATCAGCGATTGATCCCTGTTATCATAAGAGCTCTTCCCTACATTTCTCCTCATACCAAAATAAATGTTATTCTTCCTCTTAAGAAGCACATATGCAGGAATATCCTTGCATTCTATTTTGTCTGTAAACGTAAGACTCTTATCATAGAATGGGATTTCCACACATTTTGTTTCTGACTGATCTTTTTCCACATTCTTAAGTTGCTCGTCCACATACTTTTTTTCCTGTGACTTTTCCATCTTCTTTGAGATACTACTAATCACATTCGACAGACCTGATTTTCTTGATTTTCTCTCAGGTTTCGTTGATTGTTCTTTGGAAATATCTACACTCTCTGCTGGTTGCTCTTCATCAACCGGCATTCGTTCTAATTTCTTCTCCAAACTTTCAATTTCCATCTGAAATACTTCAAGAAATGCTTTATTCTTCTCTAATACCAGCTCGATTTTTTCCTTCTGGTAATCATCCGCTGTCATGGAATTAACCTGTGTCAAATGAATGATATTATTGACTTTCACAACCTGTGATTTGAATTCCTTTATCAACTCACGATAGGATCTCGCTTCAAAATCAGTTTCCTTATTCTCTACTAAGACCTTGATTCTCACATAAGCAGTCGTCGCCTTTTTAAGCTTGTCTAAAGTTGTTCCATTCTTCTCTGCAAAAATTGCGTTATACTCTGTAATTGCCTGTTGCAAATCGCTTTTTTCCATTCTTCGTTGCAGTATCAGAATGGTTTCGCTCTCTTTCATTCTGACTACTTCCCCTGGAATAACATTCATTACATTTGCCAGTTGCGAAAGTAACTTTTCCAATATCAAAATTTCATCATTCATCACATCCACCTCCAGACGAAATACTGAACCATAAGCAGAATCATTACCAAAGACAGTCCTGGAATCACTGCAATTTCATTTGTTACATTTACTTCCTGCTTTCTTACTTTTCCTTCTATCAGTCCAATTGCAATTGAACATATCAGCCCTACTATCAAATACAGGCATTCTCTAATCACAAGACTGTATCCATTCATTGATGCACCTGTTACCCAAACAATATCTGCAAAGACAAGGAGCAAATCACTATCACCGCCACCCCAGATTGCATATTTATTGAGCAATACATATAGCACCAGATGCACAATCCAAAATGTGACTAAAAGCATCTTCGGAAAATCCGTAAAAGCATACAGGTAAATGCTCCACATAATGTGAAGCATTGTAATTGGGAAAACATATATCATTCTTTCCCTGATATCCTGTATGGCTGACCATATCATGGTTGCAATTGAAACCAGTGATAACGATATATAAAACACCATCCTAGCTTTCCTTTTCTCCTTCTACTTTCTTATAAATTTCTGAGTAAATAAGTTTCTTTTCACTTGCATCCCATCCATCAATTTCCACGATTTCATCAATAGAAAAATGGCTCATATGAATCAATACAAATGGCATACAAGTTAGCATTTCTTCCAATGTTTCCATTGGATAATCTGATACATACCTTGCACATTGCGCCAATCTCGTCACGGAACTTCTTGCATCGTTCGAGTGAATTGTTCCAAAGAACCTTGCACCAGTACTCATGGCTGTCGTAAACACATGCAGTGCTTCTCCACCTTTAATTTCACCGATGATGAAATTATCAATATCCTGCAATAATCCCAATCGAAGCTCATCTTCCAAGGAAAAATCTGTCACCGCATCATTTTTTCGAACCGTCATTGTATGCTCGAACTGTACCTGTGGATGAATGTTGGAATACAATTCATCTGATTCCTGCGACACTAAAATTGATTCATTAAACGGAATCATATCAAGCATGTTATTAAGTAGCGTTGATTTCCCTGATCCACCTCTTCCAGAAATCAAGAATCCATATCCAGAAAGAATACGATCTTCCAAATAATCCATCATTTCATCATCCAGCATCTTGTTCTCTTTCAGATATTCCCAGGTCAATTTCTCCTTTGGCATCTTTCGAATATGGATATTATTTGTCTCTGTAGATGTAATACAGGAATGTTGCACATCAATTCGAAGATAGAATGCATCTACGCCTTTTCGATCAGTACAGTGTCCTAACGCATATTCCTCTGCCCTTCCAAGTCTGTGAATTCGATGAATTCTCTCATACCATAATCGGTAATCCTCTTCGCTAAAGAATTTCACATCAGCCACATATCTTTCGCCATTTGCCTTTACTACTACATGGTCATAGGACAGTACCTTAATGTCCGATACATCCTTAGCCACAATAAGTGGAGTTAGAACATAATAGCCAAATACACATTGCTGAAACATTTCTAAAAGAACCTTCTTACTATCCTCATTGATAGATGGATAAGAATATTCAATAAAATCCTTTGCTCGGTTCATCAGCATGATAAAATCCTGCTCGGTTCCAGTAATACATTTGGTAACCAAAGCAGGATTAAGATCACATACATTGGCTTTCAATTGAAGAAACATATCATTGATTTTGGATTGCTTAAATATGGATTCGGTTTGATAGACCTTAGAATCTGCTACAAGCTTTCCATTCGATCTTTTCTCATACTTAAGTCTTTGCACTTTTTCTCACCTCCTATAATGTACTTGGAGCCTCAAAAAGCTGATTGCAAAAACTAATGCATATTTTCTCGAATATTTTTCTTTCTTGTCTGACATTCCTTTAATCCATATCCATCTGCAAGCTCAAAGATTGCTTCATTAAAAGCCCTTGCTTCCATATCATTAGAAGAGATTTCTTTTATAACTTGATTATTCTCTCCTAATACAGTGACTGTCGTTGCCACTGTTGTTTTTCCATCAATCACTTCTGGTGTTGTCATAACTCGCACCGTTATTCCATCAACATCTTTTGCTGTAATATATCTAATATCTGTTGCCAAGACATTAAAATCCCTTGCGTTACGAAGTGCTTCGCTATGTCCAACTGCTTTGAAGAAAGATAAACCTTCCTCATTTACTACAAATCTGCCCTCACTTACATATTTCTGAATCACTCTGTATTGAGCTGACAATTCTTTCTCCTGCGCATTCGCATAAAGAAGTTGATTCTTCTGATCCATAATAAAATCTGCCACTTCCTCAACTGACTTACCATAAATCTGCTCCAACCGTTCTGACAGCTCCTTATACTTCACAAAATCATTCACATACTCTGTTCTGCCATAAGCATCATATAAATATGCACGAAGCATATACTGCTTCATTTCCTCATAAATTGCCGTAATGGGTTTATATGCTTGAAGATTCTTTCGAATCTCCTTTTTCTCTGCTGACAATACTTTTCTTTGCTTCGTAATCTCTTCCATTGCTTGTTTCGTGCTATCTGCTCCGTGCGAGTAGAAATGAACTATCTCATAGACGTATGCCACCTCATTCAACTGCTTGGACATATTCTGAATCGCCCAATTGTCCTTTCTAGACTCTTCCCACGGATTTCGCTCTAGTCTAAGCAAATGTACCGCCAGCTTCTTTTCTTCTTGTGACATCTCCTTATATTTCTTCATCTTACTTGGCGTAAAATTCACAAGTTCCCTTTGTGGAAGATAATGAGAATGTTCTCCAACAGACTTCCACACAAGCGGGTCCAGCTTCGATGCAAGGCGTTTTACAATTCCATCTGGTGTATAATTCTCCCCTAATGCTCCTGTCCGCATTGCCTTTGGCATTCCTTCCATCTGCACAGAAATATTCTTTCCCACATTCACTGTTAATCCATCCGCTCTAAGATATGCAATAAAGGTTGCAATATCATCTGTCTGTTCAATTGCATGGTCTATCAGTTTCCGAAGCAATATCTTTCTTGTCGCAATTGGTACTTCATCTTTCTTTGGCGTTTGTGACCAGGTGCTATTGGGTGTAAATCCATACTTTATTGCTAATTTGTTTATCTCTGGTTCAAATACTTTTCTCATAAAAGTCTTATCCATATGAATCTTCTTTCCATCCATACCAACTGTATTTAGTACAAAATGAATGTGAAGATTATCTGTATTGGTATGCACTGCATACACTACTTGATTCTCTGGAAATACCTTCTCCATCAACTCATCCAACAACATCATCAGCTTCCCTGCATTCTTAGGATCTGATTCTTCCTGATCGAGCGATATCACACCATGTGTTGCCACTCGTCCATTCAATTTCCCATAGAATTCTTTGACTTGTATCATTTCATTCGTTGCATTATCAAAATCAAAAATGTGCCTTGCTCCTTCATATAATCCCTGTACTGTCTTAAGTTCATTTGCAACATAACTTAACTCATTACTAATCTGATTTACTGTATTAAGTTCTAACTTCACACCAACTTTCTCTGGATTTTCAATATATGCAATACTACTTCCAATCTGTGCCGATGTAGACTTCGTACCTGTTCCTGCACTGATATTCCATATCTTCACTACAATTCCCTGTGCCATCTATATCCCTTTCCACTCCATACAATATAGCAATAGCCGCCCTACAAAGGACGGCTACCACTACACACTAAAAAAGGAGGATTTATCGAAATTTTAACTGATTGTCTATAATTTTTCATACTCTTCAAGAACTTTCAAGTTGATGTCCTCTCTAAGTCCACGATCCATCGGGAAACACACATCCTTGTATTCACCACGACTATTTTGTCGGGAAGGAAACCCGATAAACTGATTTCCTTCCTTTGTCTTTAATACTCTTATCCCACACACTACAAAGTCACCATCTAATGTGATGCTCCCATAAGCTAAGCAACTATCTTCACTGGGTGCCTTTGTAAGTCTAACTTCTGTTACCTGCATTGAACACCCTCCTTATCTGCTTCTGCCTTTCTTCGGAGCAGGTGCGGCTTCGCTCGTGCCCTCTGTCTGGGTCTGTTCCTGAGACTGATCCTGTGTCTGCTCCTGCTTTTCCACCTGCTGTTTATACTCATCAATGATTGCTCCTGTAATGGATGCATACAATTCCTTACTTAAAGGAAATGCAATATCTTCATATGAGCCATCAGCTTTCTCTCTGGAAGGGAACGCCACAAAGTTACGACCATTCTTATCTTCCATTACTCTTACTCCACGTACTGCGAAAGCTCCATCTAAGGAAAAACTTCCAATTGCTTTTACTGCATTATCTGTCTTTAACAGATTAAGTCTTACTTCTGATACCTGCATATTCTCACTCTCCTATCTGTGATGACGAGGACGTGCGCCCTCTGAATTAGTTTCTGTTGCTTCATAGGTTGCTGTATTCTCTGATACTTTAGATTCAATCTCTGCCAAAGTAGTATCTGCAAGAGAAATTGTTCTTTCTTTTGCATCATAGCGATACACATGATCGGATAAGAATTCATCCTCTGCAACCTGTGTTCCATTTACTTCCTGCACCATTTCTGCAAGAGATTCTGGTGTACCAAGTTCTGTAGATACTGCGATGCACTCATGCACAGATGATGGAAGAATGAACAAATCTGATTCCATCTGTTCTGCCAATCCCGATAATGCATCTTCATAGAACATTGCCGCTGCACCATTTACTCTGGTTGTATTAGAGATTACATACATCTGCTGATTTACTGGCATTTCTTCAAACATAGCCTCTGCCATATCATCTGGCATTCCATCTTTTGAGAACATCTCTCTCATGATTTCATTCATGGACTGGATGGTTACTGGAAGTAACTCTTTGGAGTTTTCCATTGCGTACTGATGAATCTCATCTGCTGTTACCCCCCAATATTCCATATGGCTATTCTTAATCGTTACAGTTGCAATACCATCCTGGTCATTACCAAGCATTACCTTATAGATCAAAGATAAGTCTTCTCTGTTCTGATGAGGTGTATCTGCAAGCATTGCCTTATTTCTTTCTGTGTTTACCGCTACCATAATGATCTTGTCCTTCACAAAATTGAAATCTCTAAAATCCTGTGCGATATTTCCAAACTCTGTTGGAGGATTTATATTCTCCACTGCAATTCTTGCGATGTCTGTCATCAGGCTATCTAAGTTTGCACCGTTCAGATATTTCTCAAAATATCCATCCAAATAGATTGTTGGTGCGATATTTGAATCAACAGGTTTTACATTGAGTCCATGTAACTCTTTTCCATTGTTTTTCTGAACCTGATTCAGATCAATTGACACCTCTTTGTGTTCCTCTGGCAATACGTCTCTAAGATTCATCTGAACGTATTCCTGAAATTCCTGAAAATTAAGCATGTTTTCTGTTCTCCTCTCTCTTCTTTTTCATTGCTGCAAATGCTACATCATAGGAAAGTAAAGCGGCTGCTTTATCTTCTCTTGTGTCCTTTGCAATTGTGATTTCGTCTGATACATAATCCATTGTTCTTTTCTCCCTTCTGATTATTTGTTGAATTTGTTATCCTTACATCTAGTACTTGGAGCCTCCAAAAGCTGATTGCAAAAAATACGATAAATTTATCTGGATTTTTTTCTTCGCACTTGCACTTGCTCACTCTCGTATTCAACCTTCTGCTCCTTCCCTTCTTGTTCTTTCATTATTTTTTCTGCAGATTCCGCTTCGCCTTTTTCCTGCTTCACACTGCATGTCAGCTTCTTCTCCAAATCTGCTGAGATCTTATCCGCTGTAGATTTAATGAGTTCCAAATTCTCTTTTAATTCTGATACTTCACGATTTTTACTCCATCCAGAGATATACCCAAAAGAATAATCTGATGTATCGAGGTTCAACATCTGGCTTACCCAATACGCAACACTTTCTGCCATAACTTCCTTACTCTCTCGATCCCACTTATCATCCTTACCACCATGTCCTAATTCAGCATGGGCAATTTCATGAATCAGTGTTTTCACAGTCTGCAGTTCTGGCATCTCGGATTTCACAACAATACACTGACTACTTGGACTAAAATAGCCATTTGCACCACTATCAATTGCTTCAAAAGATACAGGTACTGGACTAACTGCAATTAGTGCATCTTTAATCTGCTCATATCCTTCAACACCACGTTCCAAAAGATTGGCTAATGTAGGAAGTGGATCTCCTGTTGTCTGCTTCACATCAAATACATAAGCTGGTCGAAATGCCTGAAATTCTCTTTGTACCTTTTCAGTAACTTGATTTCCATTAACATCTTTCACTGGATGACTGTTCTCGTCATATACCAGCTCATCTACATCTGCCTTATACTTCACTGGTGCGATAATCATAATTCCGTGTTCATTTCTGTTGACCACTCGGTTGAAATCGGTCTGCCACTTTCGATACCCACAGACAAATGATGCATCTGGACATTGTGAAACAATCAAAATACAATTGTTGATACTGTAAGATGGAAACTTAGATATGGTAGCGATATACTCCTTGTACTTTTCAGATTCAAAAATATCCCGCACACCATCTTCTAGCTTCTGTTGAATCTCACTCATTTTTTCTTCTCTGCTCACTCTCTCTTTTTTCAAAGCTGTCCTCTCCTTTCCTCAATATTTGCAGAATTCATTTCTACAATATGTACTTGGAGCCTCAAAAAGCTGATTGCAAAAAATCCCAAGGACTTTTTCTATCCCTGGGATTCTCATTATCTGTGTCGATGTCTATGTGGTACCGCCTGTTCTTGCTTTATACTCTCTTCGTTACTTTGTAAATTCTCTTCACAGGGTTCTGCCACAGCAAATCTTTGATATTCAATTTTCTTATAATCTGTTTCGAATCGGTTATGTGTAAATTCCAACATATCCTTTTTCTTAAAACTAAAATAGGACTTATTATCTCCACCAACAATCACATGATCCACAAGAGGTATTCCCATCAACTCACCAAGCTTTAACATGCGATCTGTTATGATTGTATCCTGCTTACTTGGATCTAACTTCCCCGAGGGATGATTGTGCATAATCATCATGGATGCAGCATTGGATAGAATACTACTTTTCATAATCTCTCTTGGGTGTGCCATACATTCATTAACCGAGCCCATACTAACAAAATTACAATTCATTGGCATTCCATCTGTTCGCATATTGATTACACAGATAACTTCTCGATCCAATTCACACATATAATTTCCCAATAGCTTTACTGCATCCTCTGGACTTGTAATTGGCTTATCACTTAACATAGGTGCATTCTTAATAAGTCTCACTGACACAACGTCCATCTGTCTCTCCACGAATTTCTCCTTCCTCGTTTAATACCAATCT
>JAQUUB010000250.1 GCA_028694115.1 Lachnospiraceae bacterium | reverse complement strand
AGTATTTTAGCTCATTATAATTCGATATAAAACCTTTTGATTTCCATATTTTACTTGAATACTTTTCTCTTCTATAAACTGTCCTGCAGCTAAAGGCTTTTAATCTATGACGTAAAATCTCAATATCATTGTCAATTTTATACTCTTCTGCGATCTTCTTAATTTTATTCGTATATTTTTGTATTTTCGCATCTGTAATACCATACTTAATAACTGTTTCTTTCTTATTCCTTCTGTTAATAATAGTACTTAACCCAAATTGGTATCCCAAAAAGTTAAATAAAAACTCTGTATTAACTGCATTATCCAATCTTCTTTTTGATATGTAAGTAAATTTTCCTGCTTCCATGTTCAAAGATGTATTGCTATTATTATTTGCATTAACAGATGCATCTTTAAAACTGATATTTAGAGCTTTTTCTAGCTCTGTTTTCCCTTCTTCTTCAGAAATATATTTATTAAATATAAGTATACCATCATCAACATAACGCCGATAAAATATTAATCCTTTATCATGAAAACATTGCTTAACTACTTGATCAAAGTACTGGCTAACAATTTCAGCCATAACATTTGAGGTATTTATTCCAGCATAACAGTATTTACACTTTTCCACGAAGTTTTTCAGTAAATCTTTTTGAAAACGCTCAAGTTTCGAATTACAAATGAATTTCAAATATACATACTCACTCGATATTGAATTAAAAAAATCCAAAAAATCAAATTTAATAATGGTAAAGTCTTTCATATTTTGAATGGATGATACAGTCTCAAATAAAAGTTGGATTTGATCATTTCTATTCGGATATTTTATCCGAAACTCACGATCAAGACACCTTTTAAGATAAATACAAAGGCACTGCTCTAACGACCAGTCATTATATTGCTTTACATATCTTTTTTTCCCGTTTTGTCGTAATGTTAAAGATTCATAGTTTGAAAAATCATATCTTTTCTCTTCGTATCCTTCTATAATATCTTCGACAATGCTATTTATTTCGATTTCACTTTTTTGCTCTGACAAGGGAAACGAAGTGTTTATAAACTCAATTATTCTTTTAATTTCTATCTTAATATCTGTAAGCATTCGCTTCCTCCATGTCATTTTTTATATCATGTTCTCGTTATTATAACTACCTAAATGTTCTACACAGAAAAAAACTTATAAATTAACATATTGCTTCACGAACATGTTTTTAGAATCAAAATATTTCTGTTTTCACAGTAATAGCAATAATTATTCTACCCCTAACGCCTTAAAAACTGCCTCCTGCGGAGTATTGTAAAATATAATGCTAAATGCCCCCATTAACTCTGCTGGAACAGTTCCCATGTCTGCTGCCGATGTAATTGGAAGCAATACTTTCTTTGCTCCACTATCAAGGCACACCTGCAAGGTGCTTGCCAGCTCTTCCACTTTCATAATTGTTCCGCTAATACTTATATCCCCAAGTACCGCCATACTTGAAAGAGTTGCTTTATTTAATGCAGCTGAGCATATTGCAATGAGTGTCGGTAGGGTAAGATATTTTGTCATGCCTATACCATTAAGATCTTGATAATTAATAATATAATCCTTCGATGTTGTGCTTATCGAATTACTAATTGCTCTTCCATTTGCTTTTAAATAATTAAATGCTGTATTGGTAGCTTCCTTTGCATCTCTATCGCTACCAAGTCCTGTGCGTTCAAACTTTCCATTTCCCGGTAATACTTGTGTCTCTAATCGGAACACTCCTACCATTCCTGTTTTACCTCTTGATATGGTATAAACATGTCCTGGATTTGTCATTCCTTCCGGAATTATTTTTCCGCCACCTTGTTCTGGCACAGAAACATAGTGTTCTTCAAAGGTCTCATTATCTATGTAGGAAAAATTCACATCATAGAATTCCATTCCACCTATTTTTTTCAACTGCTCTTTAACTCGGCGCCTCATTTCAAGTGCAATTGCAATAATTTCCTGTATTGCTTCTTTTGTATACTGTCCATTTGGATATACCAATTTTGTAAATCCGGATACCATCTTACGAACTGCTATAACATCCCTTTGATTTAAGTTCGAACCAAAGCGATAGAATTTATCACTCACATCGCTAAACTGTTCTTTACGCATCTCTCGCATGAATTCCGAAAGATAATCAGTAATAAATCCATAGTCATTTGTAAAGAAGTCCGGTCTAAACTTAGGTATTTCCCACCCAGGAACATAGCAATGCATACGATCTAAAAACGCCGTGTCATATGCCATCACTTCAGGAAACGGTTCAAAAAGATGCGAGGTCTTGAGTAAAACATCTACGCTTTGGTTGATATTCCCTACAAACACCATAGATGCACTAGCAGCCTTTTCTTCTTTTCCACGCGCAAAAGATCCAGAAGCCATATAATCTTTCATTATCTGAATTCCATCTTTATCTTTGAACGTTATTCCAGCAACTTCATCAAAAGCAACACAATCCCACATACCAACTAAACCAACGGTTTTGTTTGCCATATTATAAAACAAATTCGCTACTGTCGTCTGACCACCTGAAACCAGAATACTATTTGGTGAAATTTCTTTATAGATATGCGATTTTCCAGTACTTCTTGGCCCAAGTTCACATAGGTTAAAATTGTTCTCTACAAGCGGTATCATACGTGCCAGCAAAAGCCATTTTTCCCGATTTGAAAATTTATCTGGTTCCATACCAGTGGAACGTAGTAATATATTAATCCATTCCTCTTTCGTAAACTGTTTTCGACCATCCTTTATTTCATCCAGATCAATATGTGGCATTTGTATTGGTGTGAGCTTACGGATACTAATTGGATTAGTGTTTTTCTCTTCTTCATAAAAATCATATTCAAGCTGAACAATACACCAGATTCCACCACATAGTAATCGATC
The DNA here is from genome assembly GCA_028694115.1 of Lachnospiraceae bacterium. Next base: position 755 of record JAQUUB010000250.1, on the reverse strand, counting down.
GAAATCCTTTGCATACATTGCATTAATTGGCACTCTTTTTATACCAAGATTTGAAAACTCAGCTTCATGTTGATTTTCTCTATAATTTACATTTACACTAATTTTATCAATTACTGTATAGCTTCCTATATCCGTTAGCAAAGAAAGAATTTTTTGAGCCTCATCTGGTCGAACATAATTATCTGCCAATATACGTTTAACATTTTGAATTCCTTCTTCAATAATATTCTCATCCTCAGAATTGCAGTATTGCCCCAGCAAATATTCAAGTACGTATACCGGAACATTGGCACCTTCTTTTATTTTCTTTGTTAGATCTTTTCTAACTATTTTTCCATCAAAGTAAGCTCTAAGCTTTTTATTCATTTGTAAATTTGTGTCATCATACATTCTGTCTTGTGATAATAGTAAAAAATCGTCCTCCATAGCCAAATATTCCTCCAATTAGATTTCTTTTACTGCTTTACTTACAGCTTGTCTCATTGTTTTGTCAAATCGAACCATTGCATCACATTGAAACTCTTTGAACTTCTCCCAATTTTCACAGTCTGTTATATCAACATTCTCCATTCGATAGGAAACTCTGCATGATTTCTTTTCATCAAGTTTTTCCCATTTCAGTTCATGCCCAAAATCTTTTTCTAGTTCTTTCTTAGAACTATATAATTTATCAAAAATTCTTTCGTTTGTTTCCTTATCTCCACGGTTAATAGAAAGATCAACGCCAACATAATTTTTCGTTATAACGAAAGAAA
>JAQUUB010000094.1 GCA_028694115.1 Lachnospiraceae bacterium | reverse complement strand
TTATTATTTTTTCTTTACATTTTATCGTCAGCTTTTTGTATTCTTCACTCGTCATGCTATATTCCGTAAATCAAAAATTATCTGCATCTATTATTCTGACATTTGATGCATCCGCTGCCTGCTCAAGCATGTGAATTTCCTTTTCAGGCAGCTTTACATTGACCGCTTCAAACAGCTGCTCCACCTGATATGGTGTGCGACATCCACAAACTGGTACAATCCCCTTGTTGCTGCAGTATGCTATGGCAACCTGTGGTATTGTTATTGCATGTCGTTTTCCAATCCTGTTCATTAGAATATAAAGACTATGAAGCTTTCTTTTCTTATTTTGAAACAGCAGTTTCATGATTGATTTAGGTGTTTTCACTCTTGGATCAGCCAGCATGCCCTCCTCCAGAACAGCCCATGCCCAAAAAGAGAGTCCATTCTCTTTACACCAGCTCACAACTCCTCTTTCTTCCCAATCACGATTCAGTAAGCTATAATGATTTTGAACACCATAAAGAGGTATGTTTTCGTTTTCCAATATTTCTTTTGCTCTTTTGCATTCTTCCAACGAAAAATTAGAAATACCTATATTATGAATTTTTCCTTCACGGTAAAGCTGAATCATTTCCATTAAATTTTCTTCAATATCCTTCGGTAAATGTAGCCAGTAGATATCCACACATGTTCTTTTAAAATCCACGAGATCTCTTTCAAGGGATTTTCTTACTTGCCCTGAATGATATTTTTTGAATGGTGTAAACTTAGAAGATATGACAATATCCTGTGTTCCAAACTCTCCCATCATTTTCTGTGCTTTTCCAAAGCCATAGTCCCGTGCCAGATCAAAAAACAACAGCTTCTTTTCCCTCGCAACCTTCACACTTTCCTTTATTGTAACTTCGTCTACGCTGCTTCCCCTTAACAGCTTCCCATAAATTTTGCTGCCCCATGAATTTGTTCCAATGACAGCAAGTGGCTTTTGTGTGTTCATTGCTCCCCCTCCAATCCCAGTTCACGATAGTCATCAATTGTAAACCGATGATAATGAATATGACTTCCTTCATCTGTGAAGCAGTATCTATATTCATCTGGTATTCCATTTTCAAAATAAATCAAATAATCGAATTCTCCATGTGATGTTTTTTCCACATGGACAATATCAGAATATTTTTTAAATTGTGTAATTACCTCTTCCATCGTAATATTATGTTGGGAAATTGTATGAATGAAGTCATACAGAAAGCCGTCTTTCGGTGTATTCATATAAATATATTCTGATGCTTTTGGGGGAAATCGAAAACAGAAGCGTTCCTCCTTATTTGATATCGCTATCTTTCCAAGCCTCTCTTCTTCCAAAGAACAGAACTGTTTTAGAACAGGATATATCTGTGATTCATCCAGACTGGTTCCTAAAAAACTGTTCAGCGAGGACAATGGATAATACAACTGGATTGTTTCCTTTCGATATCCTAACTTTATCTGTTCTTCCTTAATCGTATCATAGATATTTCTCTCTAATTTCAAAAAATCCATTGGTAATCCTCTCTTTGTTATATTCGCGGGTTAGTATATTCTAACCCATTATATCACATAATCATATTTTGTGTCCTGACTTCTTCAGTTTTCCGAAAATGGAGACCACTCCACAAAAATCGTGTGATGGTCTCCACTTTCTAAGATACAAATATATACTGAAACATCCTCTCGTAGATCATCTCCAGCGTTTCATCCAAAACATCTTCGTGCAGGGCCTCCTTCTGTGACACCGCAAGGGCCATGATTCTTAAGAAATTCACAAAAATCTTGTTATCCGCATCAGGATTGATTTCCTCAAAATGCGAGAACAAGAACTCAGGCATATCTGAATTTAGATCCTCTTCGATCATTCCCTGCTCCTGCATGGCAGGATAAAGCGTCTCCATATCCTCTTCTGTCAGATACTGGTAAATGCTGTCCTGATGGAAGATGATTTTCTTTAGAAACGTTTTTGCCTCCTGCTTTGTCATCTTCTCCCTGCCATTTAACAGCTGATCAAAATAATTCATCAGCTTCGCTCTTTCATATTGAATCAGCTCAATCACAAATACTTCCTTGGATGGGAAGAAGTTATAAAATGTGCTCTTCCCAATCCCCGCTGACTGCGTGATCTTTACAACTGAAGTATGCGTCAGCCCGTATTTTTTGATCAGTGGGAGTCCTGCTTCTATCATTTTCGCCTTGATATTCTGTTTTTCTTCTTCGTCAAAAACCCGTATCGGCATCTATATCCTCCAATTACCTGCGTGACTTTGCTCCTCCCATAGATGTGCATACATCCCCGCAGCTTCAAGCAGTTCCTTATGACTGCCATGTTCTATGATTCTTCCCTGATCCAGCACTACAATCTGATCTGCATTACAGATTGACTGCAGCCTATGTGCAACCACAACGACAGTCTTTTTCTCTACCAGACTGGAAATGGCACGCTGTATCAGGACCTCATTTTCGGAATCCAATGCAGCAGTTGCCTCATCTAGAAGCACAATCGGTGCATCCTTCAAGAGTGCCCTGGCTATGGATATTCTCTGTTTTTCTCCTCCGGACAGCGTAGAGCCGCCCTCTCCCACCATTGTATCATATCCCTGCGGCAGAGACAAAATAAAATCATGGCAGGCCGCTTTTTTTGCTGCGTCAATGACTTCCTCTCTGGTGGCATTGGATTTTCCCATGCGGATATTCGCCTCAATCGAATCATGGAACAGATAGACATCCTGAAATACGATTGCAACTTTTGCAAGGACCTCATCAGTTTTCATATGGGTAACCGGAACGCCTCCGATCAGCACTCTGCCTTTATCCGCATCCCAGAATCTGGCAATCAGTTTGGTGATGGTGGATTTTCCGCTTCCGGACGGGCCTACCAGTGCAGTCACCTGTTTCTCTGGAAATTGGATGGTAAGATCCTGAATCACATCCACATCCCCATAGGCAAAGCTTACACGCTCCAGAGTGATCGTGCTGTCAGCGTTCCTCACCGGACAAAATTGAGCGTCTTTATACACGGCACGTTCTATCGTATCTTCCGGTTCTGGAAGTGGCCTTTCATCAAAAATCTCCCGAATTCGATCCCCGGAGCGTTTGCTTCTTGAGAAATCCGCGATAAATACAAACAGCGTGGAAACAGGTTCATAGACACTGAGTGTCATCACCATAAAAGCAATATAGTAAAATGGATGAAGACTTCCCTTTGTCATCAGAATTCCGCCAAGCAGCATGACCAATGCAATCCCCAGATTCAGGATGATTCTCCCAACCACACTGATGGGTGATGCCGCCCTCGTTTCGATTGCAATAGAAGATGTTCTCTGCTTTTCAAAGGACTCCTTTAATGCAATAAAATGCTCTCCTGCCATATTATAAGCCTTTAGCGTCTGTATTCCCTCCACATATTCCAGGATATTGGACGATACACTTTGCTGCGCCTGGGAAAGTTCCTGACTGGAATCTTTCATTCGCCGGTAACTCATCCATGCAAATGGCAGTGCCAACGGAATCACAAGGAACATGGCCAGCGTCATCCGGATATCAAAGACTCCAAGCATGACCGCTGACAACAGCAGTCTGCCGATCGTGACCGTCATCTGCGGAGCGAACTGTTCTGCCAGATTCTCCACTGTGGTATAATCCCGCAGTAATACGGTAGATAAATCCCCGGCATCCCGTTTGTCAAAAAATCCCATAGGAAGAATCCTTAAATGTTCTCCCATATCAATTCTGGACCTTTTCATCGTTTCGGACATGCCGACACAGCTGTCTATATATGATTTTTTCCGAATAAAGAAATAGGAAATAAACTGTATCAATAAAATTCCCACAAGTATCCACAGCGGTTTCGTCTGCATCTGAATATTTCCTGCGCCGATTGGAAGCAACAGGTAGTAAATTGCCATCACTGCAATTCCATATGGAATCGTTGCTGCGATACTGTCAAATAAAAACCATAAGGTAATGTTCCGGTATCGTTTTGTATTGCCAAATGATAACATGGAAAACCATTCTTTGATTGCCGTCATCTACATCGCCTCCGTTTCATTTTTTATAGTCCATGTATCCCGTCTTTCGTTTGCAGTTACCATGTTCTGATATAAGTCGCATGTCTGCATCAATTCACAGTGCGTCCCTGCGGCCAGCAGCCTTCCTTTTTCCATCACAAAAATATTGTCTGCATTTTCAATCGTCTTTAACCGATGCGCAATAATAAACACAGTTTTGTTTTTGGAGAGAGTTGCAAAGGCACGCTGGATTTTCGCCTCATTTTCAGCGTCCGCATAGGCAGTTGCTTCATCGAGAATCACGATGTCCGAATTCTTCAGAAATACCCGTGCAATGGCGATTCTCTGCTTCTCTCCGCCGGACAAGTACACGTTGTGATCCCCCACGATGGTCTGATACCCTTCCGGCAGGTTCCGGATCACATCATCAATCCCGGCATTTTTTGCTGCCTCTTCCACCTCTGCCATGGAAGCACTCACATTTCCCATTCGGATATTATTTTCGATGGTTTCATGAAACAGTATCGTATCCTGAAAGACATAGGATACCATATCCATCAGTTTGTCCATGGGAATATCTTTGACGTCCACTCCACCGATCCGAATACAGCCTCTCTGATTTTCATAAAAACGCAGAAGCAGCTGGACCAACGTTGATTTGCCGCCACCGGATGGACCCACAATTCCATTGATGGTTCCCTGCCCTGCTTTGAGTGAGACATCTTCGATTGCATTCACTTCATTTCCATAAGAAAATGACACATGATGGAACTCTACCTCATAGCTGTCCGGTATCTGCTTTCCTGTTGACTGGATTTCCGGTTCATACAGAATATGATCAATTCTTTTTACGCTTTCCGCAATCCGATTGGACTGAATGGCCATCTGCATCATATTTTCCAACGGTTCCTTAAGCCCCGGTCCCACCAATAGGAAAAGCAGGACAATCGGAAGGTAATCCAGATAACTCGATGCCGTTCCTATGATGAAAATAGATGCCGGAAGCAGAAACAAAAGCTGCGCTCCGAAGAACGCATAATACAGTCCCATAGGCGCCGCATTGGCATTTGCAGTCCGCCCCACCACATCCACAAAGCCATTCAGATCTTCCTCATATCTGCGAAATGCGCTCAGTGACCTGTTGAATACTTTTACCACCGGCATTCCGTGAATGTACTCCACGATAGTTCCCGTCATCTTTTCCATGGCATCATGCATTTCCACCTGCAGGGCAGCCTTATCCTTCTGCTTTAAGCAAGAGCCCAGCAGCATAATCGAAATAATGATAGGAACCAGCGTCACAAGAGCCAGCCGCCAGTCAAGACCAAACAAATACAGCAGCGTAAACAGTGGTGTTGCGATTGCCGCTGCGAGATCACACAAATTATGCGCAATAAACCCTTCGATCTCCTCCACATCATCTGACATTACTTTTTTAATGCTCCCCTGGGTGACACTTGTAAAATACCCCGCCGATATTCTTGACATCTTATCCATCAGTTTTATTCTCAGTTCATACAAAATATCATAGGCCGCCACATGCGCCATTGACGAGGATGCATATGCGCAGAGTCCGTAAACCAGAACACCAATCAGCGTAATCATGACATAATGATAGATCTGCTGCAGGTTCATGTTCTGCGGCTGTGTATAGCATCGCAGTACCTCCCTTACTGCTCCATAAATCGTAAAGAATGAAACAATACGCGCTCCGGAGGATATCACTGCAAGAATGCATGCGAGTGTAAGTTTCCTCTTCTTAGCCTCGGCTAATTCAAAGAGTCGTGGGATTCCTTCTTTTTTCTTTGTTTTTTTCTCCACTTCATAACTCCTTTCTGATCATCCAATCAATTATTTTATGCGACTATTATTTTATTTATGGTCGCATATTGATTATATCGTTAGTCGAGACTAATTGCAATACTTCATTTGAAATTTTTTTTTGATAAAAATACTCGGCAATAGGGGCATTATAGACTTATTTGGTTGAATCCTTTGATCCAGAACCAGATTGTCAATACTATTAAAAACACGGAATGTATCCCTACACTCCGTGTTATATTAAGCCTGGAAATAAATTTTAAAAGTAAAGTAAACTTTTCTATTTTCAAGATATGTTTGACTGTTGTTGTTATCGCTCTATTTCACTAATATTTCCAGCAGTTCTTCCACGTTTTTCTTTCCGAACAGCACCTTATCATCATTGATAATCATACACGGCACACTCATTACCTGATACTTGTCTTTCAGGTCCGGATAATGCGTCAGGTCAAACATTTCCGCTGTCACCTTATCCGACAATAATGCAATCTTCTGTGCTGACATCACAAGTTCCGGACATATCGTGCAGGAAAGTGAAACCAGCATTTTCATATTTATATTCTGTTTTATCTTCTGAATCTTTTCTTTCTCGTCAGATGAAATTGCGGTTCCAGGTCCAGCAGCGTTGTAAAGTGCTATTACAAAAGAATTAATCTCATGACCTCCGGGAACGCCGTGAAAAATCATTCCTGAAGCACCTCCATCCGGATTTATCACTTCCATAGCAGGAAGATATTCCGGTACGTTTTCTTCTGCCCGCTCCCATGAAACCTTGTCTGTCATTTGTGTGAACTCTTCCAGAAAACTTTCTACCTCTTCCGACACTTTATCTGTGCCAAGCCATGCCCGTACACATACAGGCTGCTGAAACTTGTCAAACAGCGGCACCAGTTGACTTTTGACTGCGTTATCCAGAAATACACCGTCAGCACTGTTCGTATCATTGGAATTCATCGTATTACCGTTTGTTTCCGCATTTCCTGTATTAGAATTCTTTTTTTGTTCTGGCACTATTACCGTAAACTCTGGTATGGAAAGTTTTTTATGAAGCTTCGTCACATCGTGCTCGAGTGAAGTTGCCGCAATTGCTCCATCCGCAACTGCGGTAACAACCTGCCTCAGATTTTTCACACACACATCACCTGCGGCATACACGCCATCGAGATTTGTTTTTTGATTTCCATCTGTCACAATATATCCCTGTTCATTAAGCTGAAGTACTTTTGGAAGCCACTCGGTATTCGGTGCATATCCCGCAAACACAAACACGCCGAATCCACCATCCTCGGCTGCATCGTACTTCCATATTTCGTGACTGTTCCTGTCCCGAAATACTGCTTTTTTCATCGTTCTATTACCTTCTACTTTTATCAATTCCGTACTGAATCTAACGGTAATCTTCTCATTTCCAATCAGCTTGTCTGACACGGTCTTAGCACAGCTGAAATCTTCCGATCGAACAATCATCGTCACATGTTTTGCATATTTTGTAAGGAAAATACCTTCCTCTACCGCTACAAATCCACCACCTATCACAAAAACATTCATGCCTGTGAAGAATTCTCCGTCACAGGTTGCATTACTTATTGTCTTCTATTTATTTCTTTTTATATGGAATGCATCAAACCCCGGGTATACCGCACTTTTACCGAGTTGTTCTTCAATGCGAAGCAACTGGTTGTATTTTGCAACACGTTCGCTTCTGCTCGGTGCACCAGTCTTAATCTGACAAGTGTTCAGTGCAACTGCAAGATCTGCAATGGTTGTATCCTCTGTCTCTCCTGAGCGATGTGAAGAAATTGCTGTGTATCCAGCGTTATGTGCCATCTTAATTGCCTCCAGAGTCTCGGATACCGAACCTATCTGATTTAATTTGATCAGAATGGAATTTGCACAACCGTTGGCAATTCCTTTCTGAAGTCTCTCTGTGTTCGTAACAAACAGATCATCTCCCACAAGCTGTACTTTAGAACCGAGTTTTTCTGTCATATACTTCCAGCCTTCCCAATCTTCCTCATCCAGACCATCTTCAATAGAATAGATTGGATATTTCTCGCACAGGTTGCTCCAATGTTCTACTAATTCAGCAGATGTGAATTTCTTTCCTGTCTTCGGCAGGAGATATTCACCTGTCTTTCCAGTCTTCCACTCACTGGAAGCTGCGTCCATTGCAATTACAAAATCTTTTCCTGGTTGATATCCAGCTTTCTTCACCGCCTCAAAAATGAAATCAATTGCTTCTTCGTCGCTTCCAAGATCTGGTGCATAGCCGCCTTCATCTCCCACTCCAGTCGCTAAGCCTTTTTCTTTCAAAAGTGCTCCAAGTGCATGAAATACTTCCGTACACCATCTGAGTCCCTCGCAGAAGCTGTCTGCCCCTGCAGGCATAATCATAAATTCCTGTACATCTACTGTATTTGCCGCATGAGCTCCACCATTTAGAATATTCATCATTGGAACTGGAAGTCTGTTTCCATTTACACCACCAAGAAAACGGTATAGCGGAATATCCAATGCAGCCGCTGCTGCTCTGCAGCACGCAATAGAAACTGCCAGAATTGCATTTGCTCCCAATACTGATTTATCCTTTGTTCCATCCGCCTGAATCATAGCCTGATCTATTGCATATATGTCGGATGCATCCATTCCTGTCAGTGCATCACAAATCTTAGTATTCACGTTATCTACTGCTTTCTGAACACCTTTGCTCCCAAAACGATTCTTCTCTCCATCGCGAAGTTCCAGTGCTTCAAACTCTCCAGTGGATGCGCCGCTCGGTGCTGCACCTCTTCCAATTGTTCCGTCAGCCAGATAGACCTCAGCCTCAACCGTAGGGTTTCCACGAGAATCGATAATTTCTCTGCCAAACACTTTTTCAATTTCTAAGTAGTCCATTCTTTCACCTTTTCTTTCCTGAAAACCTTTCCGCCCTTTTTTCAAAGGGAAGCAGCTGTTTTCAGCAGTCAGCCTACTTTATGCAGAAAGGAATTCAAAATGATTCATTCACATTTAGTTAGTTTTAGCTAACTAATGTAAATTGTAGCATACTCGAAAAGGAAAAGTCAAGAGCATAAACAAACTTTATTTTTCCCTGTTGCGGTATGACCAAGCGTGAGTATAATCCACCCTTTTCCATCAATTCTATTGAATCGTTGCCCACTGCTTTTTTGATTTTTGGGAAATAGACTTTTTGAGTAAATACAGAGATTTCGGCAATGGTATTGTTGGACGTCCCTATCTTCACTGATACGGTAGCCTATGACGGATATAAATTCGTATCTGCTTACAGTTGATATCTTCATAGCGAAGCGAGCATACTTCGCCAAGCCGAAGTCCCGAGGAATACAATACAACCCCTTCCTCTGAAACATTCTTATAGCTTACTCGTACTCTAATACACCGGAGCAAGCGGGCAATCCTGATATTTTCTCATATTGACAGTGCTCTGATTTTACACTATGATGATTAAGCGAAATCTCAATTCAGAAATTATGTAATGAAACACAGAATATTTTAAATAGATTCAAAACTTTTTGGGGGAACATCATTATGAAAAACGACTATCTGATTCAAAAAAAGCCATTACATGCGCTAATTATATTTTCACTTCCCATTATCATCGGGAATCTTTTTCAACAGACCTATACCATGGCAGACTCTGCTATTGTAGGACGCTATGTCGGCGAGCAGGCCTTGGCCGCTGTCGGGGCGTCCTATTCTCTGACCAATATCTTTATCTGTGTCGCTATCGGAGGCGGAATCGGTGCCTCTGTTATCGTCAGCCAGTATTTCGGTGCAAAAGATTATGTCAGGATGAAAACGGCCGTCTTTACATCTCTTATCGTATTTCTGGTTCTGAGCGTGCTCTTAGGCGGGGTGGGTCTGCTTTTCAGCAGAGAAATTATGACCGCCTTGAATACACCGGGCGATGTGTTTGATGTGGCAATCGAATATCTGAATATCTATTTTATCGGTCTGCCATTTCTTTTTATGTACAACGTTCTGTCCGCAATGTTCAATGCGCTGGGAAAGTCAAAAATACCGCTCTGTTTTCTGATCTTTTCCTCCGTTTTTAATATCATTCTGGATTGGATACTGGTGACACAGTTTCATATGGGTGTTACGGGAGTAGCATGGGCAACCTTGATTGCACAGAGTATATCGTCCGTCCTGTCTTTTGTTGTTCTTATCCTTGAATTCAAAGAATTGAACTTCGGACACTCCAGGATATTTTCTGGAAAAGAGTTACTGCCTATGGCTAAAATTTCTCTTCCGTCCATCCTGCAGCAGTCCACCGTTTCCATCGGAATGATGCTGGTACAGTCCGTCGTGAATGGTTTTGGTTCTGAAGCACTGGCGGGATTTTCAGCGGCAATGCGAATCGAAGCGCTGTGCATAGTTCCCATGATTGGCATAGGGAACGCCGTTTCCTCCTATACCGCACAGAATATTGGTGCCCATAAGGAGAAACGAGTGATCGAGGGATATCATGTCGCCAATAAGCTGGTATTGATCTGCGCTGCCATTCTCTTTCTAATATTAGAGCTGTTCAACAAGCAGATCATCGCACTGTTTCTGGGTGCCGACGGCAACAGTGTGGCCATATCGACCGGGCGCAGCTATCTGATCTTTATGGGGCATTTCTTCTGCCTGATCGGATTCAAAATGGCAGTTGACGGCTTGCTGCGGGGAGCCGGTGATATGAAGTTGTTTACGATTGCAAATTTAGTAAATCTGTTTATCCGTGTTTTTATTGCAATGACATTTGCTCCCCGTTATGGAATCGCTGTGGTATGGTATGCCGTGCCAGTTGGCTGGTTTGCAAACTGGGTCATCTCATTTATGGAATACCGCACCGGGAAGTGGAAGAAAATATATCAGGGGCAGCATTGATGCGCCTTTATCTACAAGCTTATCCCTATGCAATACTCCAACTCTCGGCTTGCTCTCTAATCTCGATAAAATGCTTATAAATCCCCTCAGAATTCACTAGCTCTTTGTGAGTTCCCCGTTGAACAATATGCCCATTGTCAACTACTAAGATTTGATTTGCATTTTCAATCGTCGCAAGTCTGTGAGCGATTGTAATAATTGTTTTTCCGTTAACCAATGCACTGATTGCCTGCTGTATGAGATGTTCGTTCTCCGGGTCAATACTTGCAGTTGCTTCGTCCAAAATTATGATAGGAGCATTTTTCAACATGGCTCTTGCTATGGAGATTCGCTGCTTTTCTCCGCCGGAAAGAGTAGAGCCACCTTCACCAATCATTGTTTCATACTGATCAGGCAATGACATAATAAAATCGTGGCAACAAGCTTTTTTAGCAACTTGTTTGATTTCTTCCATCGTAGCATCGGGTTTTCCAAAGCGAATGTTGTTTGCAATTGTATCGTTAAACAAATATACTTTCTGAAAAACCATACTGATATTCGACAGCAGACTGTCACAGGACAATTGCTTTATGTTTATCCCGCCGACTTTAATCGTTCCGGACTGTGTATCATAGAAACGGGCAATTAGGTTGCAGATGGTCGTTTTTCCGCTGCCAGAGGGCCCGACAATAGCCGTCGTTGTATTTTGAGGAATGTTAAATGATACATTTTTCAATATGGGCTTATCATCGTATGCGAAAGAAACATCTTCAAACTGAATGTCATAGTTATCCATCGCAATATCTTTTCCGTTTTCGTCAATAAAAGGTGTGTTTTTGATACGCTCTAATTTATCCAATGTTGCATCTATGATTTCCAAAACATGAGCTGCATTATTTACAACTTCAATGCTGTTGAATATGACAAATGAAAATATATCAAGCATAAGCATAAAAGGTAATGTCAACGTCCCTGTAATAGTAAGCATTGCCGCAACTATGACAATTCCGACAGATGCTAATTTCAATGAAAATAAGTGTAAACAGTTAAACGGCATATATTCCTTTTCGATTTTTATATTTATCTTTTTGCTATCCTCATAGGCGTTATGGATTCCTTTTACAGTTGCACCTTCTTGTTTGAACGCTTTTACTACTTGCATACCACGCAAATATTCAATGCTGCTTTCTACCATATCATCTTGTGCCTTTTGATGGGCAGTAGCATTGTTTTTGCTTTTGCGTTCCAATAGATACAGAAACAATGCAGACAGAATAATACCTACAAGTGCAACAATCGCCGCAGGCATACAGTAATATGCCAGGCAAAGCACCATAACAACAGCACTTATATATCCATTTACTACGGTATCAACCATCTTCATCGCATACATTTCCATAAAGGATAAATCAGTAGTAACGGCAGATGATAATTCTCCCGCATTGTTTTGGCTAAAGAAGCCAAGGGGAACTCTTTTCATAATGTTACCTAATTCTATTCGCTCTGTACACGTCATTTCATAGCCGATGCTTTCTTGTGTCGTAGCTCTCAGATACGAAAAGAGAAATCGTCCTAAAACCGCAACTATCATAGCGATAAAAACAGCAATAATATATTGTGGTGAAAGCGAAGATACTCTATTGAAATCATCTAATATTAAGCCTAAAGCATACGCAGCAAGAACTATTGGAAAGGCTGTAAACATTGCGTGTAGGAAAGAAAAGAGGAAACCAAGATACATTCTCTTTTTATAATTGCCTGCCCAGTTTATCAATCGCTTTACTATTCTAAACATATCTCAATTTCTCCTCTTCCTTGGACACAGCAGCCCATTTTTTAGCTCCGATATGTGCTTTCCACATTTCACTATACAAATCGCAGCTTTTCAGCAATTCGGTATGAGTACCTTTTTGATAAATGCCGCCATCTTTTAAAACAATAATTTTGTCTGCGTCCTTAATCGTTGAAAGTCTGTGTGCGATAACAAGCAATGTTTTTCCCTCGGTCAAGGCGTTTAATGATTTCTGCAATTTACTCTCGTTTTCCGGGTCACAAAATGCAGTAGCTTCATCCAGAATAACAATCGGTGAATTCTTTAAAATCATTCTTGCAATAGCTATTCTTTGTTTTTCACCGCCTGATAATTTATTACCTGCATCACCTGCCGACGTATCATAACCATATTCAAGTTTATCTATAAATTCATCGCAACAAGCTGCTTTAGCAGCCGCAAAAACTTCACTATCCGAGGCAGATGGATTACCAATACGGATATTTTCTTTAATAGAACAATTGAACAAATAATTGTCCTGTGTGACAAAACTAACAATGTCTGTTAATTGTGATAACGGAATGTTGCGAATGTTCTTACCGTCAATCAATATCTCACCTTTATTAACATCCCAGAATCGAGCAATTAAACGAGCGATCGTAGATTTTCCACCTCCGGAGGGTCCAACTAAGGCACAAAAACTTTTTTGTGGTATTTTTAGATTGATACCAGACAATATAGGATTTTCCAAATCGTTTGTATAGGAAAATACAACATCTTTAAGCTCCAAATCAAATGTCTTAAAATTAGCCGTTTCTTTTTTGTCGGTCAGTTCTTGAATATGAAGCAGCTTGTTGACATCATTTACCGCATATTCGATTGTTTTCGTTTCATTGATATATGTTGTAAAGTTCATCAAGGGAGCGACTATCCCTAAAGACAGTATTAGACAAATACACAAATTCTCTGGTGATAGCGTGCCTTGCCAATATAGCAGCATACCAATTGGTAAAGTTCCTAAAAAGGTTGATGGTAAAATTGCATTTCCTAAATTCATTAGTTTCCAAGTGCTTTGAAACCATTTCAAGGTATAAGCCTTAAAGCTTTCAACGGCTTTTGCAAATTTTTCATAAGATGTTGAAGATTGATTAAAGGCTTTGATTACTTCAATCCCCTCAACATACTCAACGATTACTCCGTTGACATAGTTGTTTGACTCCATATAGTCAGCGTACTGCTTATTAAAGTTTTTCATCATGATTCCATATGCGATTAACGCAAGCGGAACAGTTACAAGCATTGCAAGAGCCATTCGCCAATCAATGGTAATAAGGTAAATAAAAACACTTATGGGCAACAGAAAGTTTGAAATACATTCTGGTATCATATGAGCCAGTGGCAGCTCAATTGTTTCCACACGGTCAACAAGTACATTTTTGAGATGTCCTACGGATTTTCCAAGAACTACTCCTAATGGTGCTTTTAGTAGTTTTTCGGCTAATTTCAAACGAATATTCTCCAAAATCGTGTACGCTGATATGTGCGAAAGTGTTGTTGAAATCCCATAAAACAAGAAACGCAATGCGTAGCTGATGATTGCCACTACAAAATACGGCATAACCGTGTTGAGTGAAGAAACCCCTCCGACAAATATCGTTATGATACGATACACACACCAATATGGAATTAGCCCCATACCTACACTGATAATGGCACATATAACCGAAAGAGATATTTTCCCCTTGCATTGACTTGCAAATGAAAAAACGGTTTTTATCCAATTATCTTTTTTCATAAAAAAGTACCTCCAATCTTAAAATAAGGGTATCGGATCAACGATGTCCGATACCCTTATTTTAAATACTTTTATTTCCTGCTGCCACTCTGCAAAGCTTAGTTTTACTCCAATCAGATTTTTAATTTTCTATAATCCATAGGCGTTTTTCCCATCGCATTTCTGAATGCTTCAGAGAATTTGCTACAATTTATATATCCAACTTCACCTGCAATTTCAGTAATACTTTTATCGGTTTGAGATAGTAAGTTAGCAGCTAAATCCATACGATAGTTTTTCATAAATGTAAATATAGCAGAACCATATACACCTTTAAAGCAACTTTTTAAGGCCGACACCGAAATATCATATGATTTAGAGAGCTGTTCTATCGTATAGTGTTTGTCGGGATTCGCTGTCATGAAAGCCATAATCGCCTTAATCTTTTCAACTTGCGTTTTATAAAAATATGGGCGTTCCTGACCATCTTTGTCTATGTCAACGGTTTTTAAAAACAACAGTAATTCTAATATTTTAATCTTAAAATATTCCGTTCTTATCGTATCTGGTAAATTGTACAATTCTGAAAAGATATGTTCTATGCTACTTTCTGCACGCATAATAAATGGTTTTTCCAGCCTAAATCTATTTGAAAGTTCAAATAAATCAATACGAAAAGTTTCAAACAATAACTTTATCTCTGGAGAAATATCATTCAACGAAATTACAATTGTTATACCATGAAAGTGACTCAGCGGAAAACTGCAATTTTGATTTTTCCTCTCCATATTGTCAATCATTAAATCGCCAGATGATAAATACAGGTATGCACCGTTATCTACTTCCCATTCAATTCGTCCCTCTCCACAATGGTGTATTTCTAACAGATTGGAACTTAATTGATTTCTCGAAGGCGTGCTTTTAATATGAAAATCATCATAATGCAAAGTTATTCCGTCAAAAACGGAATGTGCCGTTATTGTTCCATCTCCAGTATCATTACTCACCCGATAAATTGAGCATTCTTCATCCCTACAGACTAATTGAATATCTTGTTTCTCATATATTTGATCTACTTCCACTATATCGCCTCTATTCATAAAAGAATTTTTGAAGTCTATCTAATCCCTGGTTATCTAACGAATACTGTTCTTGTACTTTTCCATTTTCAAAATGAAGTATGTAAGTACAACTTTGTAATATCAATTCATAATCGTGGGTTATAACGAGATTTGTTTTTCCTGCTTGTTTTAATGTCAGCAAAGCATTTGCAACCTCATTCATATGTTGCATATCCAATCCGCTTGTCGGCTCATCAAATACCAGTATGCTTCTATCTGAAACTAATGCCGTAGCAATAGCCACCCGCTGCTTTTGTCCACCAGATAAAGACATTGGATGTCTTTTTGCATAATCTGACAAGTCTAAACGTTTTAGAATATCAGTGAGCTTAAGCCGAAGATTATGCCTGCAATCAGTACCAATACACCGCTTCCCATTAACATCATTAGCAATCCGCAAATGATTCCCGTCAATGTTACCATTCCAAAGCATTTTATCTTTGTTATGTACAGCATAAACGGAATACCGCAAATAATGGGGCAAACCAATGGAAGTAAAACAATAAATATGGGTATATATCCAATCATCATTGCTACATAATAGAGCGCAATGTAAATGACCGTGAAGATGCCTACATTAATCAGGTCTTTTGCTTGTAATTTTTTTGTATTCATCTTTATCCTCCAAATGTGTGTTAGATATTACTAACCATATTTTTAAATTTTTGATGCTGACAAACCGCCACGCATCGAATGTAATTATAATAACAATTTCACTTTTCGACTACTCCACATAGTATAAAAATACTCCAAACGGTTATTTATTTTAACTACCAGGTAATCCTCGCCGGACGCATGAAGTTTCATCTATGCTTCCTTATGTCAGGCTCCAGCCAGTTGCCTGTTTACGGATATTCACAAAATCTCGATAGATACCAGCTTTGGAAACCAATTCTTCATGCGTCCCACTCTGAATAATTCTACCATCCGAAACAACCAGTATCTTATCTGCCGTTTGAATCGTATTCAGGCGATGTGCGATAACAAGCAGTGTTTTACCTTTCACCAGTTCTGAAATGGCTTCTTGAATATAACTTTCGTTGTCTGTATCAACACTTGCCGTTGCTTCATCCAAAATTACAATAGGAGCATCCTTTAGAATACAACGAGCAATGGAAATACGCTGTTTCTCACCACCTGATAGAGTGGCACCGCCTTCTCCAACCATGGTCTGAAAACCATCCGGCAGCGCCATGATGAAATCAAAGCAGCGTGCTTTTTTTGCCGCTTCGTATACTTCCTTTTCTGTGGCATCGGGGTTTCCCATGCTGATATTGTTGTAAATGGTCTCTTGAAACAAGTAAACTCGCTGAAATACCATACTGATTTGTTCCATAAGCTCTGCTAACGGAACCTCCCGAATGTCAGTTCCATGGATTGTAATTTTTCCAGACTTCACATCCCATAAACGAGCAAGCAGATTGGCAATCGTTGATTTACCGCCGCCCGATGGGCCAACAAGAGCCGTCATAGAATTTTTCTTCATATCAAAGCAGATGTCATGAAGAACCTCTTCGTTTTGGTAAGCAAATGTCACATGATCAAAGCGTACTTCCGGCTGTCCCGGCATTTTCCTTGAAAAGTCTTTCTTACCATCATCAGGCAATTCAGCTTCTTCAAAGACACCTTCGATACGATCCAAAGCAGCATTCATTACAGTAAGGCGGGATGCTTCACCATATAATGCTTTCAGCGGTCCGAACAAATCAAATACAAACAGAAGAACTCCCAGCAGATAGGGCAGCGCAAACAATCCGTTTTGTTCTAAAAAGACGGACATAGCAAAAATTACAGTTGCACCTATGCCATAGACAATATTTAATCCGCTTGTCCATGGAGCCATCTGCCGCTCAAAAGCAGTTGATGTGTCTTTGGAGCGCTCAAAGTTATTGGTTAATTCCTCGGATTTTGCACCCAACAGATTATAACTTTTGATAACAG
>JAQUUB010000093.1 GCA_028694115.1 Lachnospiraceae bacterium | reverse complement strand
ACTGTTCTAAGAAGATTGTAGCAAATGGAAATAAAAAATCAAGATTTTTTACTTGATTTCATTAATTATTTGTGCCGAAAGGCACGACGAAGGAGAGCATGCCGCATCGGCATGTTTGAAAGTGTGAAAAGATATACTAACGCATGAAAGAACCATGCTAAGTATATCTAAATCTCACACAGGAAGAAGTCGCAAGCGTCTTCTTCTCATTAATTGTCTGTGATGCTAAAAACATCATATTAAAAAATTTGAAAAAACAGGAAACAATGCACAAATTGTTTCCTGTTTTTTTGTTATGGGTTACGCGGTTAACCTATTGTAAAGACAGCAATGAGTGATAAACTGAAAGGGTAAACATTATACAGAATAGAGTAATAAATATAGGAAAGATTAAAAAAAGGAGTCATATGGAAAAGAAAAAATATTGTAAGGAAATGATAACGATCGGATTGCCAATTACATTACAAGCTATTTTTCAAGCATCCTATAGCTTAGTAGATCAAATTATGGTAGGAACATTAGGAACAGTGAATATTGCTGGTAGTGGATTAGGTGCAAAATTTTCTAGTCTTGTCACATTTACGATATCGGCCATTGCATCGGTAGCATCTATTTTAATAGCACAATATCATGGGAGTCATGATGAGGAGGGGGTAAATAAAAGCTTCTTTTCCTGTCTTATCATCGGATTCCTGGTAATGGCGCTATTTGCAATACCATCGATTCTAATTCCGCAAGAAATCATGGGAATTTATAGTACCGATATAAAAACCATTCAGGCAGCAGGCAGTTATCTTAGAATTATTGGAATAAGTTTTATTCCAATGACAGGTACCTTAATCATTTCTTCCCTGTTTCGAAGTATTGAAAAAAGTAAATACCCAATGCAGGCAAGTATCCTATCCATGTTTTTAAACATTGGAATTAATTACATTTTCATATTTGGTAAATTTGGTATGCCAAAGCTTGGATTAGTAGGTGCAGCCTTAGGAACTCTAATTTCAAGAACAGCAGAACTTTTTGTAGTTGTTTATTGGTTATTAAATATGAAAATCAGGCAAGACTTTTATCTACATTGTTTATTACCAAGGGATACAAAATTCTATAGAAAGATAGGCATGATTATTTTACCTATTCTTGTAAATGAGTTTTCATGGAGTATTGGTGAGAATATTTATGCAGCAATTTATGGAAGAATGGGGACTGATGCATTGGCGGCAATTACACTAACCAATCCATTACAAGGCATGTTTATTGGAATGTTTGCGGGAGTCTCAACAGCAGCTATCGTAATGGTAGGAAAGCGCCTTGGAAAAAATGATTTGGAAGAAGCATACCAAATATCAAAATTTCTTATTAAATTTGGAGTAGTAGCTTCTATTATGATTGGTGCAGTGCTGCTTTGTATATCAGGATGGTACATTGAGCTATTTAGAGTAGAGCCAGAGGTAAAGCGGTTAGCCAGTTATATTATTTATGCATTAGCTATTGTAATTATAGTTAAGGTTTCAAATATGATTCTAGCTGGTGGAGTATTAAGAAGTGGAGGGAATACCAAAATCACACTATTGATTGATTTAATTGGAACGTGGGTATTTGGGGTTCCATTAGGATTAATATCAGCGTTTGTATGGAAAATGCCAATCCATATGGTATATCTGATTTTGTCCCAGGAAGAATTGATAAGGTTCTTAATAGGATTCTACTTTTTTAGAAAGAAAAGCTGGATGAAAAATATTACAAAATAGAAATATTTATAATTCTATCGATTTATAATATTTATTAGATGCTTTTTACTATGCCAAAATAAATGGTAGTGGTATACTTCTTTACATAAGTGAAGTATATCTAAGGAAAATATGGATATACAAGATTAATTTTAGGAAAGAAATGGAGAGTAACAAATGAAATATACTTTTGACTGGAAAGAATATGCCAAAGTAGCAAGACAAGCAGTTGCAGAAGGATGTGTTTTACTAAAAAATGAAAATAAGACACTTCCAATAAAAAAGAATGAAACAATTTCTGTTTTTGGAAGAACTCAGTTTGAATATTATAAGAGCGGCACAGGCTCAGGGGGAATGGTGAATGCTCCTTATGTTGTAGGAATTATAGATGGTTTAAAAAATTGTGAAGACCTTCACTTTAATGAAGAATTGATGAGACGTTATCATGGGTTTTTAGAGGATCATCCATTTGATAAGGGTGCTGGATGGGCAATGGAACCTTGGTGCCAGGAAGAAATGGAAATTACAGAGGAAATAGCAAAAGAGGCAGCAGGACAATCGGATATAGCGCTGGTGATTATTGGTCGTACAGCAGGAGAGGATAAAGATAATAGTGCTACAGAGGGTAGTTATCTTCTTACCCAATTAGAACATAAAATGCTAAAAAATGTTTGTCATTATTTTAAAAGAGTTGCAGTTATTCTTAATGTTGGAAATATAATTGATATGAAATGGGTAGAAACCTACCAACCACAATCCGTTCTCTATGTATGGCAGGGTGGAATGGAAGGTGGAAATGGAATTGCCGATGTTTTAACTGGAAAAGTGAACCCTTGTGGAAAATTAAGTGATACCATCGCTTATGATATTAATGATTATCCGTCTACAAACAATTTTGGTAGTGAAACTCAAAATATATATACAGAAGATATCTTTGTAGGTTATCGTTATTTTGAGACGGTGGCAAAAGAGAAGGTTATGTACCCTTTTGGTTATGGTCTCTCCTATACTACGTTCGAAAATGAAGTACAATCCTTTACTTATGATAATAACCGAATTACGGTACAGGTTGAAGTCAAAAATACAGGTGATCGATTGGGAAAAGAAGTCATTCAAGTATATGTTTGTCCCCCACAAGGAAAGTTATGTAAACCAACAAGGAATCTAATTCGTTATGGAAAAACGAGATTATTAGAATCTGGGTCAAGTGAAACATTAACATTCACTTTTGATAGGGAGGAGCTAGTATCTTATGATGATGGAGGATACACGGACCATAAATCCTGTTATGTATTAGAGCCTGGAAACTACAAAGTATATGCAGGAAATGATGTTCGAAATGCAAAGTTTGCTGGTGAATATCAGATTCATCAATTAGAAATTGTACAGAAACTTACAGAAGCTTGTGCACCAACAGTTCCATTTGAAAGAATGAAGCTAGTGGAGGATGAGAATGAAAAGTTTACAACTTCAAAAGAAAGAGTACCTCTAAGATCAATAGATCTTCAGGAACGAATTATGGAAAACAGACCAGAGGATCGAGAATATGTAGGGAATAAAGGATATCAACTGGAAGATGTTTACGATCATAAAATTTCAATTCAGGAATTTCTTAATCAATTATCCGATGATGATTTGATCTGTATGACAAGAGGAGAAGGCATGTGTTCACCTAAGGTAACACCTGGAATAGCAGCAGCCTTTGGTGGAGTAACAGAACGTCTTGTTGAATTTGGAATTCCAACAGCTGGTTGCGCAGATGGTCCTTCTGGCATCCGCATGGATTGTGGAGCGAAAGCATTCAGTCTCCCAAATGGAACGGCTCTTGCATGTAGTTTTAATTTGGAGCTGGTAGAAGCATTATATGAGTGTGAAGGAAAAGAACTACGTAAAAATCAAATAGATACGCTATTAGGTCCTGGTATTAATATTCATAGAAATCCTTTAAACGGAAGAAACTTTGAGTATTTTTCAGAAGATCCCTATTTAACGGGATCAATGGCAGTTATGCAATTAAAGGCAATGCATAAGTATGGAGTTACAGGAACGATTAAGCACTTTGCTGGTAATAATGAAGAAGTAGGCAGACATTCGGCTGATTCTGTAGTATCTGAGAGAGCGTTAAGAGAAATTTATTTAAAGGCATTTGAAATGGCAGTAAAAGAGGGCAATGCATATTGCATTATGTCAACCTATGGTTCTTTAAATGGATTGTGGACGGCTGGAAATTACGATTTGCTGACGACAATCCTTAGAAAGGAATGGGGATATACTGGTCTCGTAATGACAGACTGGTGGGCAAAAATTAATGATGAAGGTGGGCAGGCATCCATACAGAATACAAAAGCTATGGTACGAGCTCAAAATGATGTTTATATGGTGGTTGCAGATTCACAAAGTAATAGTTCATCTGATAATACAAGAGAAGCATTGGATAAAGGTGTCATCACCAGAGGTGAATTATTACGTAATGCAGAGAACATTTGCAGAGTTGTTATGAAATCGCCAGCTATGGATAGATTCTTAGATAGAAACAAGGATGAATGGAAAGAATATAATTGTCCAGAAGAGCAAGAGGGTACTTTATATGAAATGCCATCTGCTGTAGTTAAAGAAGAGGTATGTTTAGATATAACAGGACTTCATACAGAAAAAGAAAGCAATGTACAATATGCACTCAAAATCCCGACAAAGGGTCAATATTTATTAAGCTTTCAAATGAAATCCGATGCTTCAGAACTAGCGCAGATGTCTATGACTATCTTTATGAACAATCAGATAAAAGATACCATTACAATTTCTGGAACTGAGGGAAAGTGGATTAATAGAGAACTACAAATAGAAGTTTTTGTATCAATTGATAACTATCTGAGACTTTATTTTGGACAAAGTGGAATAGAAATTGGAGAAATTAAGATAAGAAAATTGTCGGAGACTTATTATCAAAGATAGAGTTTCACATGGTGAAAAGTAATTCTAAGGAGCCAAAATACGGATCCTAAGAGTTACTAAATCTCACACGGAAGAAGATGCAAGCGCCTTCTTCTCTCAAATTTAAAATAAGCGAGGTAGAATATGTTAAGAATCGGATGTCATTTATCTTCGTCGAAAGGATATGAGTCGATGGGGAAAGAAGCTTTAAATATAAAGGCAAATACGTTTCAGTTTTTTACAAGGAATTCCAGAGGAGGACAAGCAAAAGCAATTGATGAGGAAGATGTAAAAAGATTTCTTCAGCTGGCAGAAGATAATAACATCAGTGTTATCTTAGCGCATGCACCCTATACTTTAAATGCATGTTCTGCCGATCAAGGATTAAGAGAATTTGCAAAGAATACCATGGCGGATGATTTAAGAAGAATGGAATACACGCCAGGTAACTTGTATAATTTTCACCCAGGCAGTCATGTAAAGCAAGGAGCAGAAATAGGCATTCAATACATTACAGATATGTTAAATAAAATATTAAAACCAGAACAGACAACTACCGTTTTATTAGAAACTATGGCAGGAAAGGGTAGTGAAGTCGGAAGAAATTTTGAGGAAATACGTGCAATCATTGATAAAATAGAGTTAGATGAAAAAATAGGTGTCTGTCTGGACACGTGTCATATATGGGATGCAGGATATGATATTGTGAATGATTTAGACGGTGTTTTAGAAGAATTTAATCGTGTGATAGGACTTCCGCGATTAAAAGCAATTCACTTAAACGACAGTATGAATCCCCTCGGTGCTCACAAAGATCGTCATGCTAAGATAGGAGAAGGTTATATTGGACTCGATGCGCTATCAGAAGTTACGAATCATGAGAAATTAAGAGATCTCCCCTTTTTCTTAGAAACACCAAATGATTTAGACGGATACGAAAGAGAAATTGAATTATTGAGAAGCAGAAGTAAATAAGGAAAATATTAGATTTTTAAGCACTGCAATCAATAGTTATGTGATATAATTAAAAAACATGTGGTGTGAGTAGGAGTATAATACACTAATTGAGAAAAGTTAAAAAAATTAGATAAGGGGACTCGTATGGAATTTTTATTATCAGGTTTATTAGCAGTTACTTGGAAACAAGTCGTTATGTATTTTATCGGCATATTTTTAATCTATCTTGCTATAAAGAAAAATTATGAGCCGGCGTTGTTATTACCTATGGGATTTGGAGCTTTATTAGTAAATCTACCGCTGAGTGGAGTTATCACACAGTCCATTCAAGGAATAGGAGATGTAAATGGGATTATTGAATGGCTTTTTCAAGTAGGAATTGAAAGTTCAGAAGCATTACCCATCTTACTGTTTATTGGAATAGGAGCTATGATAGATTTTGGACCGCTTTTATCGAATCCAAGTATGATGTTATTTGGAGCTGCGGCACAGTTTGGAATCTTCTTTGCTATTATTGTTGCATTATTGTTTGGATTTGATTTAAGAGATGCTGCTTCTATTGGAATTATTGGTGCTGCAGATGGACCAACCTCTATTCTTGTATCACAGTTTTTCCAATCCAAATATGTAGGTGCAATTGCGGTTGCGGCTTATTCTTATATGGCACTGGTACCAATTGTACAACCCATTACAATAAGACTTATTACAACAAAAAAAGAGCGTTGTATTCAAATGAAACATCAGGGCAAGGAAATTTCTAAGAGAACTAAAATCATTTTTCCTATTGTTGTTACCATGATTGTAGGATTTATTGCTCCAACTTCAGTTGCACTTGTCGGATTTCTTATGTTTGGTAATTTAATTCGTGAGTGTGGTGTATTAGATACTCTGTCAGATACTGCACAAAACCAACTTGCGAATTTAATCACGTTATTATTAGGACTTATTATTTCATTCAGTATGAAAGCGGAACAATTTGTAACAATAGAAACTCTTATGATTATGGCAATCGGTCTAATTGCATTTGTATTTGATACAGTGAATGGTGTTTTATTTGCTAAATTCACGAATATTTTCCGAGTTAATAAAATCAACCCAATGATTGGAGCAGCTGGTATTTCTGCTTTCCCTATGTCAGCAAGAGTTATACAAAAAATGGCACAGGAAGAAAATCCAGGAAATATAATTATTATGGAAGCGGTTGGTGCCAATGTTTCAGGCCAGATTGCATCCGTAGTTGCAGGCGGATTAGTTATGAGTATTGTTGCAAGTTATTTGTAATTAGCACATGAATTATAGTGTTATAAGAAAGGATGAATCAAATGGATAATCTAATGATAGGATTTGAAATAATGGTAAAAGGCATGGTCGGAATTTTTGTTGTGAATTCGATATTGATGGTTGGAGTCTGGGGCATGAATAAGATGAATAAAAACAGTAAATCATAAAATATAAAAAAGACTTTATAAAAGATAAATTTTATAAAGTCTTTTTTATATTAAAATTTTTAATATTATTGAAACATTGTTAAATGATAACGAAGTTTTCTATATGATTTCCAAATAACAACAGAAGGAAAATATTTACAATAAAGAAAAGCATAAGAAAAGTAAATAAAATAATAACACTCCGAGGGTTTTCATATATTATAAAGATGAAAACTCTCGGGGTGTTTATGAATCGATATCTTTTATACATATCAGAAATGGCAATCCCACTTGTCGTTTTTTCAATTGTAGGCTACGCATTACTTTTAAAAAAAGATGTATTTGATGATTTTGTTAAGGGAGCAACGGATGGCTTCAAAACAGTAATTAAGATTATGCCAACCTTAATAGGACTCATGGTAGGAGTGGGGGTGATGAGAGCCTCAGGACTTTTTGATTTTTTAGGAAAGACAGTTGGAAAATTAACAGAAAAAATGGGTCTGCCTTCTGAAATTTTACCGCTTATTATTGTCCGATTATTTTCCTCATCTGCGGCCACAGGCGTTACTACTGATTTATTTAAAACGTATGGTCCGGATTCCTACATTGGCAGCATGGCTTCCATTATGATGAGCTGTACGGAAACCGTTTTTTATACCATGGCAGTTTATTATGGAGTAACAAAGGTTACAAAGACAAGGTGGACCTTATCAGGAGCCTTATTGGCAACTTTTGCTGGAATTGTAGCAAGCATTATATTGGCTGGATTGTCGTAAACATACAAGATATATAAAAATAAATGGATAAAAAACAGTAATAATGGTAAAATTAGGAACAGAGATTTTTAGCTAGGAAAAGGAGATTTTTCATTGCGACACATTGATATAGAACAGAAATACCATATGGTCCCACTTGATACGATTGAATCGTATCAGGTAAGGCCTGGAATTTACGAGATAAACGGCGCTACGGCAATTCCTGGAGGGGTTAATTTTACCATTCATTCAAATCAGGCTATTTCTTGTGAATTACTACTTTTTCATAGAATGGAAAATCAACCCTATGTAATACTTAAGTTTCCAGAACACTATCGAATCGGTAATGTTTTCTCAATGATTGTATTTGGACTAGATATTGAGGAATTTGAGTATGCATATCGATTAGACGGCCCTTATCAGCCAGAAAAAGGCATTCTATTTAATAAGGATAAGGTTCTTCTGGATCCCTATGCGAAAGCGGTTACTGGACAAAGCAAATGGGGAGAAAGGGTGAAGGGAAGTGAGAATCAATATCATGCAAGAGTTGTAAAGGATGAATTTGATTGGGCAAATTGTAAACAGTTACTTACTAAAATGGAAGATTTGATTATCTATGAATTACATGTAAGAGGTTTTACAAAGGACAAGTCCTCAAATGTATCAGAACCTGGAACCTTTGCTGGAATATCAGAGAAAATTCCATACTTAAAAGAATTGGGAGTAACGGCAATCGAACTAATGCCAGTTTTCGAGTTTGACGAATTAAGAGATTATAGAGAATATGAAGAAAAAAAGCTTTTTGATTATTGGGGATACAATACGGTATGTTTTTTTGCCCCCAATACAGGCTATTCGGCCAGTATTGAATATAATCGAGAGGGAAAAGAATTAAAAGAGCTGATTAAACAGTGTAATGAAAATGGAATCGAAGTATTCCTAGATGTTGTATTTAATCATACAGCAGAAGGAAATGAGGATGGTCCCTTTTTTTCATTTAAGGGAATTGATAATAATATTTACTATATGCTTACACCAGAAGGATTTTACTATAATTTTAGTGGATGTGGCAATACTTTGAACTGTAATCATCCAATTGTTCAGCAAATGATTATTGAGTGCTTAAGATATTGGGTAACCGCATATCGTGTAGATGGATTTCGATTTGATCTTGCAAGTATTCTTGGTCGAAATGAAGATGGATCTCCCATGAGTAAACCACCTTTATTACAAAGTCTAGCGTTTGACCCCATACTTGGAAATGTAAAGCTGATAGCAGAAGCCTGGGATGCTGGTGGTCTATATCAGGTCGGGTGTTTTCCTTCATGGAATCGATGGGTTGAATGGAATGGTCGATATCGGGATGATGTCAGAAGCTTTCTAAAAGGAGATAGTGGAAAAGCGGGTGCTGCATTTAACCGCATTACAGGATCACAGGATATTTATCGTGCGGGCAGGGGGTGTTGTGCTTCTATTAATTTTATAACATGTCATGATGGCTTTACGCTGTATGATTTGTATTCCTATAATGAGAAACATAATGAAAATAATGGTTGGAATAATACAGATGGATCTAACAATAATTTAAGCTGGAATTGTGGAGTAGAGGGTGAGACAGACCAGGTAGAAGTAATTAGATTAAGATTCCGTATGATAAAAAATGCATGTGCAGTTTTAATTTGTAGCAGAGGTATTCCGATGTTTCTTGCAGGAGATGAATTTGGAAATACGCAATTTGGGAATAATAACCCTTATTGTCAAGATAACATTATCTCTTGGTTAGACTGGAGTTTATTAGAAAAAAATGAAAACTTATCTGAATTTTTTAAATATATGATAAACTTTCGTAAAAGCCATGATGTGATAAGAATGGATACCCCACACTGTAGCTTGAGTTATCCTCAGATCTCCCAACATGGAGTAAAAGCTTGGGATACAGACATTTCAAATGATTCTCATTATATTGGAATTCTATATGCAGGAAAAAACGATACAAAGGATGATTTTATTTATATCGCTATCAACACGTACTGGGAAAAACTAACAATAGAGCTTCCACAGTTAACAAATAGTCTTCAGTGGAATATAGAAGTAAATACATATGATGAAAAAAGTATTAATATGGAACAAAATCTTATCAATACGCAGACCGAGATAGAAGCGAGAAGTGTTATGATTTTTACGCCTTCTTCTTTCTAATTTATTGTAGCATATTTGAAATACGAAAAAAGTAGTGCAGAAAAGAGGATAAACAATGAAAACGATTAGTTTTTTTGATACAAAACCATACGACAAAGAATATATTGAGAAGGAAGCAAAAAATTATCCATATGAAATTATTTTTCATGAGGAAAAATTAAATAAGAAAACAGCTGTTCTTGCGCAAGGCAGCGATGCAGTCTGCGCATTTGTAAATGATGATTTAAGTGAAGATACATTAAAGGCTCTTGAGAAAATAGGAGTTGGAATGATTGCGATGCGCTGCGCAGGATATAACAATGTAGACTTTAAATATGCCTATGGTAAAATTCATGTAGCAAGAGTTCCTGCGTACTCTCCTTATGCGGTTGCAGAACATGCAATGGGTATGTTATTAACATTGAATCGAAAACTTCATAGAGCATATAATCGAATTAGAGAATATAATTTCAGTTTAAATGGGTTAACAGGATTTGATATTCATGGAAAAACAATTGGTGTGATAGGAACAGGTAAGATCGGAAGAATTTTTATGGATATCTGCAGTGGATTTGGTGTAAATATCATTTGCTACGACCCTTATCCCGTGAAAGATTCTAATTATCATTATGTTTCCTTAGAAGAAATTTTTCAGCAATCGGATATTATTTCTCTTCACTGCCCATTATCAAAAGAAAGTCATCATATCATTAATGAAAATTCATTAAATCAAATGAAGAATGGGGTGTTTATCATTAATACTTCAAGGGGAGCATTGATTGATAGTGAGGCTTTATTAGAAGCAGTTAAATCAAGAAAAGTAGGGGCAGCAGCATTAGATGTATATGAGGAAGAAGCAGATCTGTTCTATGAAGATAATTCTAATAAAATTATTCAGGATGATGTGCTCGCTCGATTAATATCGATGCCAAATGTTTTAGTAACTTCTCATCAGGCTTTTTTGACACACGAAGCATTGTCTAATATTGCATCAACTACAATGAAAAATCTGGATGAGTACTTTAAAGAAGAATTTTTGGAAAATGAAGTATGCTATCACTGTCTTAAAGATCCATCAGAATGTCATAAGAAAATGAAAAAGTCATGTTTTTAATGATAAGAAAATGAAAAACAGGGTGCCATCAGGCGCCCTGTTTTTGTAACCATATAGTTTCTTGATCTTTAATAATATCAAATGGAGCTGGACCTACATCTAACAAAAAGCGATTAAATTCTTTTAAATCAAAATTATTACCTAATGTTTGACGTGCATATTTCTGCAGTTCCATGATTTCTAAATAACCAACATAATATTTTAAATAATTTCCAGGTTCTTCAGAGATATATTCATAGATATCTCTTGCTGATTCTTGGTCTGTAATACCATATCTTGATAAATTACTGATAATATCAGGTTCCTGCAGTCCATCATAATGAATAGCAATATCCATAAGAGAATAGAGACATAATTGGATCGAATGATTTAAACGTTGTATTTCACAAATCGAGCGGTTTTCTTCTGCAAGACCATAAGAATACATTTCCACATATACGGCCCATCCTTCTGTATATCCACCAAAATAAAATAGATTGCGGATAGGATCGTTATTCTTTTGATTAAAGTAAAGTGTTTGATACAAATGACCAGGATAACCCTCATGTGCAAGTGTTGTATATAAATTTAAAGATGAATAATTTGATGCTGGGTTTATGTAAATAACATTTTTGAGGGAATCATCAATTGCAGGTGTCATATAAAATGCAGGACTCATAAAATCTTGCAGAGACTCGTCAACATATTTAATGGAATAATCAGCATCTGATATTTCAGGAAAATCAGAAAAAATTTTATCCTTAAGATCAGATAGCATAATATCAGGAGAGTCCCCGAATAGATTATCCTCTGCGGCGGCTTCCATTTTTGAGTAATCGTCAACCAGATCAGCGTAAGCAAGGAATTCAATCGAAAATTCTTGTTGAAGCATTTTTTTAATTTCTGGAATTGTTTTAGAGGAGCCAGTTTCCTGCTGGACAAGTCCTTCATAATACTTTGCACCCTGAGGTAAATTACAAAGATTCATAGATGAGGGAGCCATTGATTCTAGTTCTGCCATAGAAGCTCTTAGTTTCTGATAAGCAGGAAAAACATGTTGATTTATAATCACGGTATTCTGCTTCTCGTATTCTTCTATTTTTTCTGCAGTTA
Organism: Lachnospiraceae bacterium; assembly: GCA_028694115.1. Next base: position 5,146 of record JAQUUB010000093.1, on the reverse strand, counting down.
AAAAAGAACATTCCTGTATTCTTGTATGAAAGGTAGACTTTAGATAATGACTATCTTTATTTTTAAGAAAGGAATCGCATTGGTCCATAATGGTACGGAAGGAAAAATCCGCCATTAATACACCATTATCCATACGATATTTTTCATAATTCATTGCTTCTTCAAAAAAAGTATCCATTTGACTTAATAATGTCAAATAGTCAGTGATATCTTTCTCGTTTCTAAATTCATATTCTGCAAGAACAATAGGAAGCTGGGAGTGAAGACCTTGAGCAGGAGAAAAAATTTCTGGATAATAATAGAAATCTAAATTTTCCTGTTTATTTTGTATATAATAATTTAGGATATCATAAGTAAGCTTATTTTTAGCATTTAGAGCATCTCGATTCATTTGTGACAGAGAGTTACTATAATTTTCTATTGCAGCGCAGGTTTCCTGTTCGTTTTCCGATGAGTAGGAGCCTAGTGTTACCTCATAATCATGAATTCCAAAATTTTTAGGATGAGCAACTGTGTAATGCAAAGTTAATGTATTAGAGGCTACTTCCGATTGAAATAAGGAATCTGTAAATTTTGTAAATTCTTTATTCGGTGATAAGGTATGTAAATAATAGAAAACAGATAAAAACACTACAGTGATTAGTAATAAAATATAAAGAAGACGATATTTTTTCATAATGCCTCATAAAATACGGTTTGTCATATCATATGATGATAAATAAAGAAAAATACCATTCTAAGGTCATCATTATTGTAATAATTCAAAGAGAAATTCAATGAGAAAGAGGCTTGTTTCTTGACTTTATAAAGGGTGTGTGCTAATTTTAAAAGAAGTATGGGTGCCGTCTATTGTTTGACACCGAGGATTGGAGATAAAGAACATGGATAAAGGAAACTATTATATTACCACTGCAATTGCTTATACTTCCGGCAAGCCACATATTGGTAATAGCTATGAAATCGTGCTTGCAGACAGTATTGCAAGATTTAAAAGAAAAGAAGGCTATGATGTGTTTTTCCAGACTGGAACAGATGAGCATGGTCAAAAAATAGAAATGAAGGCGCAGGAAGCAGGAATCACGCCAAAAGAATTTGTTGATCAAGTATCCGATGATATCAAAAGATTATGGAATCTTATGGATACTTCTTATGATAAATTTATTCGTACTACCGATATCGATCATGAGAAACAAGTTCAAAAAATATTTAAAAAGTTGTATGATCAGGGAGATATTTATAAAAGTTCTTATGAAGGACTTTACTGTACACCTTGTGAATCCTTCTGGACGGAATCACAGCTTGTTGATGGAAAATGTCCAGATTGCGGACGAGAGGTAAAACCTGCAAAGGAAGAGGCTTACTTCTTTAAAATGAGTAAATATGCGGATCGATTAATTGAACATATTAACGCCCATCCAGAGTTTATCCAGCCAGTTTCACGTAAGAATGAAATGATGAATAATTTCTTATTACCAGGGTTACAAGATCTCTGTGTTTCAAGAACTTCTTTTAAATGGGGAATTCCAGTTGATTTTGACGACAGACATGTAGTTTACGTCTGGCTTGATGCATTAACAAACTATATTACAGGGATTGGCTATGATTGTGATGGAAATAGTACAGAACAATATGATAAATTATGGCCAGCTGATTTACATTTGATAGGAAAAGACATTATTCGTTTCCATACAATCTATTGGCCCATTTTTCTAATGGCATTAGGGGAGCCACTTCCAAAACAGGTCTTTGGTCATCCTTGGCTGTTACAAGGTGATGGGAAAATGAGTAAATCAAAAGGAAATGTTTTATACGCAGATACCTTAGTAGACTTCTTTGGTGTAGATGCTGTTCGCTATTTTGTATTACATGAAATGCCTTTTGAGAATGATGGTGTGATTTCATGGGAGCTAATGGTAGAAAGATTAAATTCTGATTTAGCAAATACATTAGGAAACTTAGTGAATCGAACAATTTCTATGAGTAATAAGTATTTTGATGGTATCGTAGAAAATAAAGAAGTCAAAGAAGATGTGGATCAGGACCTTAAACAGGTTGTAATTAGCACAAGAGATAAAGTCATTGCAAAAATGGAGGAACTGCGCGTTGCAGATGCCATTACAGAAATATTTACATTATTTAAAAGATGTAATAAATATATCGACGAAACAGAACCTTGGGTACTTGCGAAAGATGATGCAAAAGCAGACAGACTAGCTACTGTTTTATATAATTTAGTAGAAAGTATCTGTATAGGAGCCTGCTTATTAGAACCATTTATTCCTACAACCTGTCAGAAGATAATGGAACAGTTAAATGCAGGCCAGAGAGATATGGAACAGTTGAATCAATATGGTCTCTATCCATCTGGAAATAAAGTAAAAGAAAAGCCTGAAATATTATTTGCACGTTTAGACATTAAAGAAGTTCTGGAAAAAGTGGAACAAATGACAACAAAAACGCAGGAAGTAGAAGAAGAATCGGTAATCGAAATAGAGAAAAAGCCAGAAATAACATTTGATAATTTTGAAAAGCTACAATTTCAGGTAGGAGAAATTATAGCTTGTGAAGAAGTTAAGAAATCAAAAAAACTTTTATGCTCTCAAGTTAAAATTGGGAAAGAAGTAAAACAAATTGTTTCAGGAATAAAACTACACTATACAGCAGAAGAAATGGTTGGCAAAAAAGTAATGGTACTTGTTAATTTAAAACCTGCTACATTGGCGGGGGTATTATCAGAAGGAATGTTATTATGTGCAGAGAATGAAAAGGGTGAGCTTGCATTAATGACACCTGAAAAAGAGATGCCTGCTGGAGCAGAAATTTGCTAATCAGAATGAACTAGGAGGAATTAATTGGTTAAAGTAGAAGAATTTTATTTTGACTCCAGGGATAAGAAAACAAAAATTCATGCTATGAAATGGATACCCGATAGAGAGGTAAAATTTGTTTTGCAGATAGTCCATGGAATGGCAGAGCATATTGAAAGATATGATGAATTTGCCAGGTTTTTAGCATCCGAAGGTGTATTAGTTGTAGGGAGTGATCATTTAGGTCATGGAAAAACTGCAATCAGCAGTGATGATATGGGTTATTTTTGTGAGGAAGATGCTGCAAGTGTACTTGTTAGAGATGTTCATCGATTAAAAAAAATTATTCAAGCAGAATATCTTACGAAACCTTATTTTATCTTAGGTCATAGCATGGGATCTTACATTGTAAGAAATTATATTTGTCGCTATGGAAAAGGAATTAACGGAGCATTATTAGAAGGTGTTTCGGAACAAAAAGATTCAAGAATTAAATTTGGGTTTACTCTTTGCTCAATCATAGCCATATTTTATGGCGAACGTCACAAAAGTAAATTGTTAAATAAAATTTTATTTGGAAACTATAATCAAAGAATAAGAAATGCTGTCTCAGAAAATGCTTGGATGTGTGGGTCTTCTAAAGTAGTAGAAGCTTATGATGCGGATGAGAAATGTGGATTTACTTTTACAGTAAATGGATTTCAAACGATTTGTGAACTAGCCAACAGAGCAGATAATAAAAAGAATTTATTAGAAATCCCACAAAAATTACCTGTCTATATTTTATCAGGTTCAGAAGATCCGGTTGGAAATTATGGAAAGTCAGGTAAGCATCTGTTTGACAGATATCGGGAGATAGGACTTAAAGACGTTCAATTTAAACAATATGAGGGTTGCAGACATGAGCTTCTGAATGAAGAAATACGTTTTGAAATCTATGAAGAGATTTATCATTGGATTTTAAAAAAATGTAAATAAAAAATGTATAGCGGTGATTCAATCTATGCAAACTAAAAAATAAATAAGGTTGAATATTTTGCATGCTAAAGCATGCAGATTGGATAACGTTGAACAAAAAACGTGTTCAACTATTGATTTGAGTGTATGCTAAAGCATACGGAGGGAATAAATTATGAAAAAAAGAATGTTAGGTCTGGTATTGTCTATTGTTATGTTATCAATGACAGTACTTCCTGTATATGCAACAGATGAAGTTACAGAAATCACATGGGGAGATAATAACACATCTACTGTTAGTGGGCAGAGCACAACACCTACCATTTCATCACAACAAACAACAACAGCGGTAAATACTTCAAAACCGTATCTTGCTTTAGGTGCTGACCTCTCACAAGAACAATTAGCTACGGTTATTAATCTAATGGGACTTAGTGGTCAGGACCTTAGTAACTATAAAATTGTTTATATTACAAACCAGCAAGAACATTCTTACCTGGATGCCTATGTGGATCCAAGTGTTATAGGTACAAAATCTCTTTCTTCTGTTTTAGTAAGAGAAGCAGAGGAAGGTCATGGGGTACAAGTAACAACGCAGAACATTAACTATTGTACCGTTGGTATGTATCGGAATGCACTACTAACAGCCGGAGTTAAAAATGCAGATATTCTGGTAGTTGGGCCAACTCCTATATCAGGAACAGCAGGATTAATCGGCGCACTTAAGGCATATGAGGATATGTCTGGTAAAGCTGTTACAGAAGCTTCGATTGACACAGCTTTAAATGAGCTTGTAACTACAGGTGAAATTGCTGATGCAATAGGAGATCCCGAAGAGGTCTCAAATATGATTGCATTTATTAAAGCCGAAATTGCAGGTAAGGATTTAGATACGAGAGAACAAATTGATGCAGCCGTTCGGGAAGCCATTAATGACTATGGTGCTACTCTTACAGAAGACGAGATTAAGCAAATTGTAGATTTGATGGTAAAAATAAAAGATTTAGGACTTGATTATAATACACTTTTAGATCAGGCACAGGATTTATATAATAAATTTGGAGATAAACTTACGCTGGATGATTTAACAAATCTTTCTGGTGAAACAAAGATGGATATTATTAAAGTAGCGGTTGGACAATTCTTTACAAATATCTTTGATAAAGTATCAAACTTTTTTTCGGGATTATTTCAATAGATAAGGACAATAGCTAAAAAGATGACTCTGACATAGCCAATGTAAGCAATGTCAGAGTATTTTTGTTTGCGCGCCATGGGCGCGCTCTAACGGGTGTAAGTCCCGAACATGCCCAGGTAGTGGGAAATGTATAGCTGAACAGCAAGGGTGTTCATCGTGAGGTGGAATCTGAAGGAAGCTGTAG
>JAQUUB010000249.1 GCA_028694115.1 Lachnospiraceae bacterium | reverse complement strand
AATTATAACAAATTAGAAAGAATGAGGATTAGAAAATGAAAGAGATTTTTGAACAGTATGGATCAGTAATTATTGCAGCAGTAGCAATTAGCGCGTTAGTAGCCATCATCGTAATGCTTTTAGCAACGGATGGAGTAGTAGCAAACTCCTTTAAGAACTTGATCGACAGCTTCTTTAACAGAGCAGCAAGCACGATTACGGGCTAATTACAGTAACACAGTAAACCAATAATAACAAATTAGAAAGAATGAGGAATAGAGAATGAAAGAGATTTTTGAACAGTATGGATCAGTAATTATTGCAGCAGTAGCAATCAGTGCATTAGTAGCCATCATCGTAATGCTTTTAGCAACAGATGGAGTAGTAGCAAACTCCTTTAATAACTTGATCGACAGCTTCTTTAACAGAGCAGCTAGTACGATTACAGGTTAATTTAGCAGATTAGATAGTTTATCGAAAAATTTATACAGAGAGGGGATAAGTTCCCCTCTTGGAAAGGAGTTTTATGGAACGTACTACAAAATGGGAATTGGTACCCGCACATTTTGGACCACTTTGGTCCTATGTGGAAGATGATGAAATCACAGACATTGATTTTAATGGCAGAGACTTGTGGATTACAAATACTGCAAATGAAAGAATTAAAGTGGAGGAACACGGTGTTACAAGAGAGTTTATTGAGAAGTTCAGCCATTATATTGCCAACAACGTAAGTAAGGCATTTAACAAAGTGGAAAATCTGTTAGAAGCAGATACGGATACTCTTAGAATCAGCATAGTCCATGAATCCTCTGCGATTTCAGGAAGATCGGTTTGTATCAGAAAAACACTTCCGACTGTCCGTATGACCAGGGAGAGCATGATTAGCGATGGATATTGTAGCGAGGATATATTGGAGCTACTTACAAACTGTGTGAAAGCACGTATGAATTTTGTGTTCTGTGGAGAACCGGGAGTTGGAAAGACAGAAGGGATAAAATTCTTTTCTCAATATATTTCAGAAAGTGAAAGAGTTATTACCATAGAGGATACTCCAGAACTTCATTATCGTGAGATTAATCCAAATAAAGATTGTGTGGAACTAATGGTATCAGAAGGATTTGGTTACACAAAGGCAATTAAGACAAGTCTACGTCAGAATCCAAAGTGGCTGATGTTATCGGAAGCCAGATCTGTGGAAGTGAAATATCTGCTAGAGAGCCTATCAACAGGAATTAGAGGATTTACAACCATTCATACGGATGATGTAAGAAAGATACCAGATCGAATCTTAAACATGCTTGAGAGTAGGATGGATGCTGACCGAATGGAAAATGATATTTATATGTTTATTGATGTAGGAATCTTAATCCGCAAGAAGCAAATGGAGGATGGAAAGGTACACAGATATATTGATCAAGTTTGCTTTTTTTACAGAGAAGATGGTAAAAATATAACTTTTCCAGCGGTTTTGAATGGTAAGCTTGTAGAAAAAAATCTTCCAAATCCGGTACTTGAGAAATTTGAACGTATGGAAATCTTACCATTTACCTGTAAAGGAGGAAACTGATTATGAAGAAAAAGAGTGGAATTAAGTATCTCAGATACCGAAATCTGACTCAAGAGTTAGCAAAGTACGGGTATGAGTATACACCGAAAAAAGCTCTGTTTGCATATGGAATGATTGTTCTAGTGGCAGCCATTTTTGGACTGCTATATAAACTAGAGCTACCATATATCGCGGCAATTGGAATTATTGGTTTGGTCTTTTCTCCAATGGTTATCTTGCAGACGATGAAGGGCAGATACCATACCACCATGTTTTCCTTAGCGAATAACTACATGGAGCAGTTTTTGTATTCTTTTAAGAGAAATGGAACTGTTTTAAATGCTTTATTAGAGACAGCAACAATTTTTGATGAAGGAATATTTCATGAAGTTTTAGATAGAGCCATAGAGCATATTCAGTATACAACGGATAGCGAAGATCCCGAGAGAGAAGCCTTAGATATAGTAGGAGAATTTTTTCACTGTGAGAGAATTGATGCTATACACTCCTTTGTTATCGGTGCCCAGAGACGAGGTGGAGATGCAGGAGGAAGCATTTTATTACTTGCGAAGAATCGAGCAATGTGGGCGGAAAGAGTCATGAATCTTCAGAAAGAATTTCAGATTGTAAAGCGAAATATTATGATTGCTCTGGTTGCTACAATGCTCATTTGTATACTTCCACTTTATCTACTTGGTGGGGATTTGGATATCAGTTCAATTCCACTTTGCCAGATATCTGCGGTAGTACTAATTGGAATCTGTATGCTGATTTATGTGAAAGCAGATAAGAAACTTTGCAGAAGCTGGATTGAGAAAGAAGTGGATAGCACCGGAATGGGTAAAAAATATCTTCAGGTCAGAGATTATGATGAAGTAAAGGAAGCGAAGAGCAGCCAGAAGATGGCAATTATTCCAGTCATTCTTTTTATCGGTGCTTTTATCTATTTTAAAAATATCGCAGTCTTGGTAGCTGGAGTTGTTGTGGTGTTGTTCTTCTTAAATCAACATAAAATCGGTCATAGTCTTGCTATGAAAAAGGTGGCAAGGGAGATTGAAAAGCAGTTTCCAAACTGGTTGATGGAAGTGGCTTTATTGTTACAGACAGACAATGTTCAGATGGCAATCCGTAAATCCATGGATAGTGCACCAGAGGTATTGGTGTATGCATTGGAAGATTTGATTTATCAGTTAGAGGAAGATCCGAATGCCATTGAACCGTATCACAGATTTTTGAAAGAATATCGCAACCCTGATGTGCAGTCAGCAATGAAAATGTTATATGCACTTTCCAGTGGAAATGCTGGAGATGTTACAAAGCAGGTAGAGGAATTGATTGACCGTAACAATGCAATGATGGATAAGGCAGAAAAGTTAGAGCAGGAAGATAAGATTGCCGGAATGAAGGTATATATCTTACTACCGTCCTTATTAGCTTCGTTTAAGTTGATGGTGGATATGGCACTACTATTAGTAGTGTTCCTTCAAAACCTGACCTTTGGAATGTAGGAGGGAAAGATTATGAGTACAACGATAAAGACGTATGTGGGCATTTTCATACTCCTGTTATCCGTATTTTCTATGGCGGGAGTGATGTCAGCCTGTATTGATGCAAATAATGCAAGGGACTTTCATGCTTCTGTAATGGCAGAGATAGAAGATTCCAATTTTGCGCCAAGTGTTATCAGTGCATGTAAAGCACAAGCAGAAAATGCAGGGTATGAATTGTTAATTGACAGTAACAGCGTAGTCAAAGATGAAGATGGGAAACCGACTCTGATGGAAGTAATCTTAAAATATGAATATCATATTGATTTCTTTGGAGTGGTAAGTTCTCAGCAGATTCGCGGATTTGCAAGATAGAGGAGGCGGAGACGATGAAGTTAATTATGGAGCAGTTTGGAAGTAGCATTATTTATGCAATTGCAGGAAGTGGAATGGCAGCAATTCTGATTGGTTTTTTAAAGGTAATCAGTAGTTAGGAGGAAAGGATGCAAGAAATATTTGAAGAATATGGAGAGTTTATAATTGAAGCAATCAGTGGAGTGCTTTTACTTGGAATACTTGCTCTTTTCTTTTTAGGAACGCCAATGACCGCAATGATACAGAAATTTGTCACGAGTGTGTTAGGAGGCGGTATGTAAGATGAAAG
>JAQUUB010000092.1 GCA_028694115.1 Lachnospiraceae bacterium | reverse complement strand
CATCTTTGCTATCCTAAGGTCTCTTTAACAAGAAGGCTGGAATTCCCTTCCTCGAGACAAAGTGACAGGGGTGACGAGAGCCGTCAACTCAGCTAATAATTGTTATGTGATGCCACCAGAAGGAGGGTAACACATATTAAAAATATGACGACTGTACAGCGTAATCTATGCGCCCTTCTTATATATAACTTACTAAAAATTTACGCTAAGTTTTCGAGAGCTACGAAAATTGTTTATCAGTTAGCGTCAAACCCATAAAATTGTCTATCTTTCGAAAACTTCACAGAACCCTAGTTTTGTATAGACTTACACCTGTGAAAAAATCAATTACTTTTAAGAATTTTTGTATCCTCTTCAAATTCAAGAAAGAATTTTCCAACCAAAAAATATGAAACAATTTTGTCGTACAGTTGTAAAGTTGAATGTGCCTTTTGAGCATGTTTTTCAAACTTGATTAAATCAGTAAATATGTGAAATTTACTTTTACCCATACAATTTGAAGAGGATACGAAAAAAAGAAAATCCATAAGATTCAGGAGTACATATTTTCAATCCCTGAAGCATACTTAGAACTTTTAGTCAATCTGAAAGGGAAATAATTGAAAAATGATTCGGAAAAATCCTCATTCTCTTTCGGATACTTGAGTTCAAGGACACGGCTTTGATAATCAACTTTTTTTTCATTAAAAGAGTTATTTGAAGATTTCAACTTGTAATATTCCATACCCGAATCAATCGTAATCCTGAATTTATGGTCTGCAGATTCAAAATATTTTCTATAGTAACGATTGAGAAGAGTAAATCTCAATGATTTAAGGTACTCAACGAACACATCCGGGATATTGGATTCCATGAATATTTCCTGCTGTTTTTCCAGAGAATGTTTACTATCCAGGCAGAAGGAGTTGATAGGAAAACAAATTTTTCCTCCAAGAAGACCTCGTTTAATTTTGAACTCCAGAATAGGGCTTTCAATAAACCCAAAGAGATTCCCATACCAACGAATTCGAACTTTTAATCTCTTACTTAGTCCATCCACATTATCAAAATAATTTGACATGTTGTAAGTATCAAGATAAATATTATTTATATATCTTGGAAAATGTCTCTCAATAAAAATTGCAGGATGTGACTTGACAATCGATTCGATCTCATGCATACTCATCCCGTAAACTACCGCTTTTCTCTCATATCTGAATTCATCTGGACTTTGCATTTTATCAAGCACAGCTTCACTCAGCATGTTTAGATACCTCCGAAAAAGAAGAAAAATCAGGAGTACCTGATTTGCCATATATCATTTCATAAACTTTTTTGTGATTCCCGGTGATTTCACTTCCATCAATGGATAGACTCGAACCAGCCTCAATTATGTATGGAATAGTTGTATTGTCCAGCTCAAAAGAAAAGGCCTCTATCCTTCCAGGACCAAATTCTGGTTTCTGCTGGCAGGCAAGAAAACCAACATTACATGAAGAGATTTTTGCATCATATATTTTTACTGTGGACAGGTCTTTGCTGACTATGGCTGCACTGCAATTCTTTAATTCTGTCCCCATAACGTTTACGTAACTGGATTCCCCCGCGCTTAAACCTGCATTTCCTACGCCATTAACAAGGCATTCCGAGACATCGACTACGGCATCTGAGAAGTCCAGAGCGGAATTCCCTGAATTAATAAAGGATGAACCGGAGATGGTTCCTTTTCCAAAAAGCCCTCTTAAAGAATTCAAATTCGTATCCTGGAATAATGAGTTCGTGATCGAAAATTCTGACCTGATAATATCAAGCATATAGCTTCCTGCTGTATTATTGAGGAAGTAGCAGTTTTCAATTATTACAGGCGATTCGTAAAATGTAAGAGCCCCATGCAGTTGCCATCCTGATCTTGAGGGTGCGGAGAGATTACTAAAAATGACCCTGTTTAAGTAGGATTCCTCACCCACATTCAGGACAGCGATTCCCTGACCTGTTGAATCCGAAGATGTTATTACAAGTGGGAAATCTTCATTTCCAGAGAGGTTAAGTGGAGAATATGAAAGTATCATAGAACTGTTTAATAAATTTATTGTTGTGGCATACTCATCTGAACAGGTGACCACATACCCTTCTGGGATGACCAGGTCTTCTTTTATTTCCCAGGTGCCGGGAGTTATATAAATATTTTTACTTTCATTATCAAACAAAAGGAAATCAAAACTATTTGTGTTTGGACTTTTCCTTATGGTATCGCTCAAAGGAAAATCTTCAGACATATGAGGCCACATATACACGGATTCATTACGCAGAAGGCTGTGTCCCAGGAATCTGTAATTCAGTTTCAGATCGAGAATACATTGAGAAGACCAGTTAAAGTTTTCAGGCAGCATAAACTCGATTTTTTCATATTTTATCGGATCTGAGGACATTTTTCCCTGAATGATTCTCCCCTTTTCTACGGGCTCAAGGACCGCTGATTCCTGGAAACTTATATTGGATATTTCTATTGGCATTGGCTGCATGTTTCCAACTTCAAGCGTGATACTCCTGTTTCCCGTAGAATTGTAGAAATAAACCTGTGCACCTTTAGAAGGATTAAGCAAAGTTTGAATATATCTCTGGTTATCGTAAAATACAGCTTTTGAAAATGAATAATAGGGACGGTCTTTATGCAGAATATCGAGATTTTCTTGAAGCTCGTCGCTCACTTCGTAGAACAGGGAGTCTAAATAGAATTCCTTGGAAACTCTCTCAAGTTCTTGAATATATTTCCCAAAGAAGACAGGGTCCTCAAACAATGCATCCAAGAATGGTTTATCAGCAGCATATGCGAGTTCATTAATTCTAAATCCAGAATTGCTGTCAAAAGCAATAGGCTCTAGTTTTGAAGTTACTGGATTGTAATAAAACCTAAGATTGTGCCAGTAAGTCGCGTGCTGGCCTCCAAAAACATCTGTAAGAGCAACATATGTAGCAAGTTTATCGATATCAAATACTTCCTCAACAGTCAAATCTCCGGCTCTGAAAGCTTCAAGCAAATCTTTTGCCTTTATATATTGTTCAAATGATTCAGAATCATCTAGTACTTTTCCACTCCGATATACATCAATATCAGTGGAACTATAATAGTCAAGCAGCTCCTCCGAAAATCCGGCCTGCATAAATAATAATCTATTTGAGAAAAGATGTTCCTCGTTAAACCGAACTATAGGCCCTTCTGGATAATTATTATTTTCAATAAGCAGACTGTCAAAATGTTCCTCCAGTGCATAGATACCTTTATGTTTTCCGTTTATGGTAACATCAACGAAAGAACAACGTAAGCAAAGAATTCCTTCTCTCTTCATCGCTTCCTGGAACAACCACTCGTTGAGGTAATTTCTTGTCTTTGGATCCTGAAGAACGAATTGATTCATTCCTAAAAGCGTGTCATTTCCCTTAGCTTTAACACGGAACGACCATTTATCGCCACCCCAATGATCTGGCCAATCGCCTTTAAGCCTTAAATTCACGTCAACAGTCTGATTATTGTAATGGATTTTTGCAGGAACGAAATCCTCATCAGAAGGAACAAGGATACCATTTGCAATTGCAACCTCTCTTTTGTATGCAAGTTTCTGGAAATCATTGTTTTTGATATCAATTGTTATCTCTTCAGGATTTGATGTAAGCCCGTTTATATAGTTAATTGGTATTCTGTAATTCTCACGTAAAGCACCCGACAGCATAATCTGTGTTTTAGTAGGATCTAAACCGATCTTTACCAATGTATTTTCAGCTACCTCCTCAGCGAAGGGCGATGGTTTATCAACTGTTCCAAAAAAACCTGAAATGAACATCCCACCAAGGCAACCACCAAGGCAACCAACAAGGAACACAAATAAAATAACTGAAAGATGAACTTTTTTACTGGATAAAAACTTATACACACTGGAAGTTATCCGAATCTTCTGACCATCCTCCTTTTTAATTTGCATCTTAAGTCCCCCACATTTTGGATCCCATTTATATCTGTTTTCTTTGGACCCCATTCAGATCTATTTAATACATACCCTGTTGATCAAGAAAAGTAATTTTAATTGATTTGGAAATTGAATTCAGTTCATTTTTGAGAGACTCTATATGCTCAAAATCATCAAAGTTTACCAGAAAAGTAGATTCAAGAGTCTCACCTGTCTCATCAAAACGCTTTAAATTCACGGCTGAACAGTGCTTATTCAAAATCGATACAATCTTATTCAATTGTATTTTATCTGGATTTTGGCTTGATATCGTCAAGTGTAAGTTCTGATCAAATTTAGGACTGCGTATGAATTTTTTCCTTATTACAATAATTGAAAGAACTATGAAGGCACCAAAAACTGTAATAATTCTCTGATCTGCTCCCAGACCGAGGCCAATAGCGATATTCAAGAAGAGAAAAGCCAGCTCTTCAGGTTCTTTAACTGCAGTCCTGAACCTTACTATAGAGAGTGCTCCAACCAGGCCAAGAGAGAGAGCGAGGGAAGATTTGACTATAGTAATTATGAGCATAGTTGTCATGGAAATAATTACAAAATTTTTTGCAAATTGCCGCCTGTTAGAAAGAGTAGTACCATAACTTACGTATACCTGACCTAAGATAAAAGCCAGAATACCAGCTATTAGCAGATTAACTACAAATCCTGATACAGGTACCTGATAACTCTGGGTAGTCAAGAAATCTTCAAATGTTGACGTATCTGCCTGCAAATTATTCCCCCACATATGAAATCAAATATTTTAGCATAATATGAGTAGAAGACTATATAAATTTTTTTAGATGACTTCAAAGTTGCTTTGGGAAATTAAGAGATAAACTATTTCTATGTCGTGAACTACCCATCATTGAAATGACGGGCATCCTGCTTCACGGCTCTCTCTTTTGAGAATAACTCCGCAGGCTCTACCCTCTGTTCCAGAGGTGATTAGATTATTAATTGCAAATTGTTTAATGTTGATGGCTGCATTAATATCTCTGTCATGGTTTGTATTACAAGAAGGACAAAGCCATTCTCTATCCTTTAAAGTTAATTCAGAATTATGGTATCCGCAAACATGACAATTTTTAGAAGATGGTTCAAACATTCCAATCTTCAAAATTGTCTTGCCAAACCATTGAGCCTTATACTCCAACTTTGTTACAAAACTGCTCCATGCAGAATCAGCCACAGCTTGAGCTAATTTGTGATTTTTAATCATACCTTTTATATTTAAAGTTTCAATTGCAACTGCTTGGTTTTCGCGTATTAGTGACAATGAAACTTTATGCTGAAAATTATTTCTCTGGTTTGAAACTAATTGATGTTGTTTTGCAAGTTTCTTAACAGCTTTCTTCCGGTTTTTAGAACCTTTAACCTTTCTACTGACTCTTTTTTGTAGCATTTTAAGTTTCGTTATAGATTTTTTAAGAAATTTAGGGTTCTCAATTTTCTCCCCTGTAGATATGGCTGCAAATGTCTTGATACCAACATCAACACCTACCAGAGTTGATTCGGAATATTGTTGAGTTACCGGATAGTTATTCAGATCCTCGGTTAAGATGCTAATATGGTATCTTCCGGCTGATGTTCTGGAAACTGTAGCAGTTCTTAAGAATTCTGAATTAAGATCCTTCTCAACTATGATTTCGTTATTAATGGTAATTGTTTTGATATGAGTTTCAAAGAATTCAGGTTCAAAAAGGGGTTTATGTATGTTGATTTTAATCCAGCCAATAATAGTTAGAAATACCTCAGACGTAGTTAAGTTAATTTTATAATGTTGAGAAACCTGGAAAGAGAAATGTTGTTTTTTCTTTAATTTTTCAGCTGGATAATCACCCAATCCTTTAAAAAAACGTTGATAAGCATTATAATCCTACTTTCGGCAGGTCAACATTTAATTTTTGATGATTTTTAATAATGTTGATTTTGGGGTAATACTCTATAATTGTGTGTAGTGAAGAGTGAGAAGAATGTTAGAGCACCGATAATAAGGATTACCAGAATTATCCTTACACACCTAGAAATAATTTAAGTATATTTTTACACTGTACTTTATCATTTTCATAAGCAGTCCCATCGATTTTTCTCCAAAATAATAATGTGTTACTTAAGTTATTTCGTTACGAGCCCTGACGTGAGTGAATAATGAACTTTTCAAATAAATTCATATACATGTCAGTCCAATATAAACAATACTTTTAAAATGGCAAAAAAGGTATTTTTGTATTAACAACTAATAATATTGGGACAGAACAACCCGATGACCTTCTACAGTCCCTACAGAAATTTGGCAGGCTAGAACATTGTATCCAGAGTATTAATAACCGGCTCTTAATAGAACCAGAGGCACTATATGCTAAAAGAGTCTAATGTGAATAAACATAATAATAAAATTAGTTTGGAACTAAGCAATCTCATTGGATTTTTCGAATCCAAATTACAGAAACAAATGTGCTCTATATACAAGTTCCAGCTATTATCGACATCAATATCTTTTATGCTTATATCGTATTCTCTTTTACTAGTTACAAGAAAGCCAGTTATGGGCTATGAAATTTCTATATATTCATCTACGCCTTTAATTTTCTGGGTATCTTTACTATTTAGTTTAATAAACGGCATGTTTCTTTTGTGGTCTTCCATTTCCACTAGAAGCAGCAAACAATTTAATATAGGTTTTTTTCAAATAATCTTTTGTAATGCTTTATTAGTTTTGCTTCCAAAATTAAAGAACTACACGCTAATCATGGGTAGAGGAGATAATGCCGCCTATGTAGGATATGCAATGGATGTAAGCATTTATGGACATATTCCTAATTATAATTTTTATCCATATACTTCAGTACTTATTTCTCAAATCAGCCAAATTTTAAACATCTCTGCTTTAGAGGTATCAAAATATATTCCATTTTTGTTTGTTATCATTTATATGCTATCTATTTATTGTTGGGCAAAATCATTTAAGCAAGATCAGAATTTTATTACATATTCAATTATAGCTTCAACACCTCTATTCTTTGCTTGGTTTTTCGCAACAATATATCACATGCTTATTTCAACTTTAATTTTACCACTTGTATTTTATACACTTAATAGAAATAGCGATTTTAGGTATAGAATTCTCGTTGTTATAATCTGCTTAATAATCCCATTTACTCATCCCATTATATCGTTAATTTTTTTATTATATATTATATGCATTTTTTTTGGGGAAATACTGTCAGATAGTAAATCCCATAAAGTATCTTTACGTTTAATTATGATTTTTTTAATAACTTCTTCTATCTGGTATCTAGCTCAGTATGCTTTAACAAAAAATGCTATTGAAATTTTTGAGCAAATAGAGAATTCTCTTCTCATGAGAAGTTCAGGTGCTACAACATTGACTGTAGCAACGGGGTATGCTAATAAGCTGGGTTTTTTAACGGCAGCAAAGGCATTCCTAATTATGACATTTGATGAATTAATGTACTATATCTTGTCATTTTTCTCGATTATTTTTATATTGAAAAATTCAAAAAAAGGTTTTGAGAGCTTGAAGTCTGTTTCTTTATGTTTTATTTTTGGTAGTATTTTTTATTTTTTCCTTTTTATTTCTTCTCGCGCTCATACTCCATACAGATTCATTAATTTAGATGCTAATATGATATTTACACCATTGTTGTTAGGATATCTTATGGTTTTTTTACGTAAACAATACAGGATAATTCTAAATCTGATCGTTATCCTGTCTGTGATCACCACGGTTGCCTCGCTATACCAATCTCCCATTACCACATATCCAAGCGATGAATTTACCGCTTATGACATTTCTGGAGGGAAATGGTTATTGGATTCTAAGAGCGAAAATATACCTACAATTAGGTTACTGAGTTCTTTAAACCGTTATTCTTCTCTTATTTATGGTTCAAATTATACTTCAATTCATACGTCCTCAGTTAGACCTTGGTCCAATTTTCCAGAAAATTTAAATTCATTTGAAATAGGTATCTTTCCAGCTAATTTTACTCGGTATTTTTTGATAACAGAGTATGAAAAACAAGCGTATTCTACAGTATGGAAAGGTGTTGGACAATTTAATGAAAGTGATTTAACTTCCATTAATTCTTGTAAAAATGTATATCGTATCTATGATAACCAAGAAGTTTCAACTTATCTTGTAAAACCCTACAAAGAATGGGAGTGAACTACCATCGATATGTTTGTATTCCCTATAAACGCTAAAATTGGTAATATCGCAATGGAGGAGTTGAGTCCTGATGTTCACGATTTCAATCATTTTCAAAGCAAGTTTCATGAAAAGTTAAGTAGGATCTGCTCAATGAATCTCATCAAGAGTTCTTCCTAAAACATCATCATTAAGATCAGATGCACTGACTCCAGGACCAAGTAATTTTTCAATTGGAAGAGTTTCAACGTAATGAGAATACATGTAAAGGAGAATGTCAGCCAAACCAAGACAATTGAGAAGCATTGCTTTTATACAAAGATTAGTATATTGACTTACATGCATTGTTAAATAACCCCGCAGATGGCGATTTTTAATGAGGAAAAAAATATTAATTCTCTCTGTATTGACTTGTCTCGTCTTTATAATTGATGGTGAAGTCGACCGTTCAATAAAAGATACAGGTGGTACAGTATATGGTTTTTGGCCCAACTGGCCTTACCTTGGATCCTATCAACCGGATTGGAATACCTTAACTCATGTTTCATATTCTAAATGGATTTTAAACAGTGATGGTACACTTACGGAGCCCGGAAATATGAGTAACTATTATGTAGTTAGGGACCAGGCACATCAACACGGAGTAAAAATAACACTGTGTATACACTCAAATGATCCATATGTAATAGACAGTGTAATTGCAAACCATCAAACAGATTTCATAAACAATATATCAAATTCGTTACAGATGTACGATGCAGATGGAGTAAATTTAGACCTAGAAACGCCGACTGATATAAATAGTATCACCGGAACTTCAAATGTTCCTCTATTTGAAAATTTAATGGCGAATCTTCATACAACGTTAAAAGCTGCAAATCCCGCTTATCATATCTCTATCGATATCCCTTGGGGCATAAAATCTGCTGCAACCTTCAAAAATGCAAATCTTAAAAAATATGTAGATTCCGTTTTTCTCATGAGTTATGATTATTGTAATCGTAGAACCACGGCTCCCAATTCACCATATGACAGCCCAATACGATATGATGCGATCGATTCAATAAACGAAACATCAAAATACTTCAGTAAAAACCAAATAATATTAGGTTTGCCATTTTATGGTTATGATTATTCGACCGATTCCAATCAACCAGGAGCAAACATAACCAATGAACAACCTGTACATATAGAAGATGCTATTAATAATTCTCAGATTTATGGCAGAATTTGGGACTCGGATTCCAATACTCCTTGGTACTATTATAAGTCTGGTGATACATGGCATCAAGTATGGTACGATGATGATGAATCACTTAGATTAAAATATCAATACGCAAAATCCGAAAATCTAGGCGGAGTAGGGTTTTTTGCTTTAGGATACGAAAAAAATTATTCTAACATCTGGAAAGTGTTTCAATAAGATTCCCTTAGAGATTACTTCCTGTAGCAAGTTTCACAGTCAATCTGACCAGTGAGAACCGAAAATACCGACAAATTGCTTATTAGTATTTGACTGATTTTGAGTCCTATACTTCAAATATGCAAATAACAGCATTTTGCTGTTATCTCTTTTTACCAAAACTTCCACCATGGCTTTTTATTTCCGTATTCTCCGGAAGCAGCTTAATGTTTAGCCTGTTGTCCTCCTTGATCGATGTTTGAATGTGGACTGCTTGCTTATACATGTTCTCGTTTAACTTCTCAATCTGCTCATCCTTATTTACATGGGAAAAGTATACATGTATACAAAAATTCAAGTATATAAATATACAAAAATACATAACTACAAGTCTTTTTGTGTTCAAGATTACTGGTATTCAGTTATATTAGAATACTAAAATATACTGTTACATTAATATCTAAAACAAATTTATCATCAGGACCCACATCCACAAAATCAAAGACATCCTGGCAAATGTCATAAAAGAATGCAAATAGACAGGTAATTAAATATACTTGTATACTTTAACACAAATAGACAGGTAATTAAATATACTTGTATACTTTAATACAAGTATACAAATATACGAAATTTTAAGATTATTGAGGCATTCCTATGGTGAAAATAGTAACCATTAACAACGTTAAAGGAGGCGTTGCCAAGACAACAACTGCAACAAATTTGGCTGCAGGGTTGGCTCGAAAAGGCAAACGGATTTTATTAATAGATTCTGATCCCCAGGCAAATGCTTCCTCAAATCTGTATCCTGGGCAAACAGCAGATAAAACAATCAAGGACCTGTTTCAGGGAACACCAATTTTAGAAATCATTTCACCTTCTGTAGAACCTGGCCTGGATATAATTCCATCATGTCTAGCATTTTCGACAATTGAACTGGAACTGACCACTCAACTTGCCCGGGAAACTTTCCTTAAAAGGGCACTAAAACCAATCCAGGATAACTATGACATCATATTGATTGACACTCAACCATCTGTTGGAGTAATCCCAATAAATGCATTGTGTGCAGCTGACGAAGTTATTATTCCAATACACGAAGCATATGCACTGGACGCAATGAGCCAGATGGTTAATATCATTCTCCAGATAAAGCAGGCACTTAACCCAGAACTTGTGATTGGCGGGGTCCTATTAACAATGTATGATTCAAGAACTACTCTGGCAAGAGAGGTCCGGGAAAGGCTGCTAAATAAATTCGGAACCATTGTGTTCGAGACAACTATTCCACGAAATATTCGATTAGCAGAATGTCCTACTCACAAAAAATCCATATTTGAATATGCTCCTGAATCTGCAGGAGCAGCAGCATATCAAGCATTTACAGAGGAAGCGATGAAGCGATGGGGGATGATCTGATGAGGACCGCTCTTGGAAACACAAAAATCGATGAAAATGATAATATTGAAGCTTTGCTCGGGAAGCAAACAAAAATAGAAAAAACACCAACAACTCAGACAGAAATGCCTGTAGTAGAAAAAGCAGAAAAGAAAGAAGAAAACACAGATGAAAAGCTAAAACACAACCGATCTGCTAAATTCACTGACTTGGAAATAGAGCATTTAGACAAAATAATGCTTGCAATTGGAACCGATAAAGTCTCCAAGGCCCTTAGATGGTGCCTGAGTAAAGCATGGGAAACACACGGAGATGAAATTGAAAAGATTGCTCAGGAAAAAAAGAAAATCGGTACACTCTAACTCATAACATAAAAAACATGTAAGTTTTGAGTATATGTTTTATTTCCGATCATCTCTTGGTTCCAATAAAAACAGCATTTAGAGGCTTAACATCTCCATTGGAAACAAGATAATCCTAAAATGTTTCCTATACTTATTTTGCATGAAAAGAACTTAACATTTACTGTAGTTCTAAAATCGCTATCAATAGAGAACTTAACATCTTTAAAAAAAAGGATATAACCTTAAACCCCTCCCTCCCCCATTAAGTGTATATGGTAGTAGTAGGTTTTAAACAAGAATATTTTCAAAACAGGACAGTAAAAGACCGTGAAAATTCTAGCAATTTTGGTTTATATGTATATCTCATTTCTTATGGAAACCGAGAGCTTGAGACTTTACGTTTAGAATGTAGTAGATTTTGAACTACCCTTTTATATTCATTTTCGATGTAATTTTACTTTTTGTGTATATGTATCACACTTCTAATGGAGAACGGTATCAAGATCATGAGTGTTTTAAAAGTATTATATAAAAATAAATTATTTACTTGCTTTTTGAATTTTTTTCGTAAATATTAAATACTATTAATTTCATAACAAAACAACATGGCATTTTTATAATTATACCAATGGCATAATTTCGTAGAATTTTTCGCAGTCTTCTGTTTGTGTTCTCCATTGGAAGTCAGATACATATATACAAAAAAACTCAATTTATGAAATTTGGAATGAAATATTCTGGAGACATTTTTACAATTGGCTGCATCCGGAAATCTTTAAATAAAGTTTCCAAAGAAAAGTTTTTAGAAGAAACACTAATTATTTTTTTGTTCCTTCCATATCTACCCTTATATTGCAGAGTTGAATTTATGATCCCTAGCTGATCAAGTTCATTAGTAAGATCTGTAACCCTTCTTAATGTCAAAATATCACTATCAAGGCTAGCACAAAGAAGTCTGTAGACCTGATACATACTCGAAATAGTACATTCCTTTCCTGAATTTAGACTGTAAATACATGCTAGAAGCACTGTTTTAGATTGAGTTGGTAATGTCTTTACTACCTCTACTATCCTATCAATTTCGATCTTTTCTTTAGCATTTTTTACATCAGATTCCTCTACTATTGGACTTTTCCGGAGTTCTGCTAATTCTCCAGCTGTCCGTAAAATATCGATTGCTCTCCTTGCATCGCCGTGTTCTTGGGCTGCATAAGCAGCGCAAAGGGGGATTACAATTCCGTCAACAGAATCCGGACGAAAAGAGATTAAAACTCTTGCTCTAATGATATCGGACAGCTGATTTGCATCATATGGAGGAATAATCAAATTGTTTTCGGCAAGGACACTAATGAGATGAGGAGGGAACCTTTCATGGAGTTTTAGATCATTAGTGATCCCTATTACACAAGGAGACTGACCCGATTTTTCAGATTCGGTCCGGATAATACTGTTTATGATTTGAGAATCTTCGGTTTTGTCGATCTCATCTAATACTATGATAATAATTCCAGGATATTCATTCACAAGATGTTCAAAATAGTTGCTGTGTTTTGATCTTGAATTCCCTATTTTCTGCTTGTTTTCTCCTTCCGGAACAGGCATTTTATCATTTATTTTTTGCCAGATTGCATTTTCAGTTCTTGATTTTTCGCAATTGACATTAATTACGCAGAGTTCTATATCCCGGTTAGCTGCTTCCTTAATTACTTCTTCCAATACCCATTTAGAGAGCATTGTTTTTCCATTTCCGGGTTTACCGTAGACAAAAATATTATTTGGGGATATTCCTCTAAAAATATCCTTCAAAAATTCATAATACATCTTGATCTCGTTGTCCCTATGCAAGACATCTGAGATCCCATGAAGGGGATAGTTTGGCTTAAGGGCCTGTTTGTTAGTGAAAATACTGTTCTTAAAATCTAGAACATCTGATAAGGAGACTTGCTTTGACAAAGTGCACACTCCAAAAAAATATAATCTAAATCTGCATAGGAATATTTTAAGCTTTCTATTTCTTCTAATGGAGTTTTGTATCCTCTTGAATGTGGTCTCCATTGGAACTCGGATACATATACACGCTTAATCTTAAACAACAGTATAGAGGCCTTTCAACCAGGAGTAATCTCAGAGGAAGAGATCAGATAATCTGAAAGAAAAATAAGATAATCCTGAAAGGTTTTCGATGTTTATTTTACAGGAAAAGAACTTGACATTAAATGATAAAATGAAATCGCTAGCAGAAGAGAACTTAACATTTCCCAAAAAAAGAATATGACCTTGACCCCCTCCCCCCCCCATTAAGTGTATATGGTAGTACCAGAAGTCTTTTAACTGTTGATCAAAGAGTCTAAAAGATAAGCTGAAATAAATTTCATTTATATTATAGTTATTAAAGCAATGTTGTAGAGTTTTTCAATTAATAGTATTTATAATCTTCTAAAGTTTCTTTTTTTATCTTTTCTATCTATTTACTTCAGACTTTGTAAAGACGGTTCATACTACTGTAATTACATAATGGGGGGGGGAGGGGGTTCATGTTAAGTACTATGTTATGTTAATATCATATTCTATTAAATTAAGTCTTCCAATACTGATTAATTACTTAACATTATATTTATTAAATCTGTTACATTTCGATACAAATAAATAGAATCAATTATCTAAAAAAGATACAGGTGATTATTTGGAGAATTCACAAGCGGAAGAAATGTACAACAGTTTGTTCGAGCCAAAGAACTCGATATTCAAGGAAGAGAAAATCCTAAGCAAAAGTTATGTGCCAAAAAACATTGTCGGAAGAAACACAGAGCTTGAACAGGTTGCCGCAAATCTCGCCCCTATTCCCAGACATGGAGATCCCATTAACATGTATATCTGGGGAGACTCCGGAGTAGGGAAAACAATCACCATACAATATGTTCTTTCTATTCTGGAATATGGCCTCAGTGCCAATAATCATAATTCCATGGTTGATTTCATCAGAATTGATTCAATGTCAGTCAATAATGATATCTTCGCTTGCGTTGAAATTCTGGCTCATCTAACCGCAACCGTCCCAAAGATGGGATTAAGCATTTCTCAGTACCTTCAATCAATTTGGAATGAGATAGACCTGAAGGCAAAGAATTATGATTTCTATGCTCTGATAATCTTTTTTGATGAGATTGACAAATTCAAAGACCCTAATAACATCTTATATCAATTATCCAGGTCTACGGAAAACAGGAAAATAAAGGCCTCCAATGCAACTATAGGGATCATAACAGCGTCCAATAAGAAGGATTTTCTTAATTCGTTAGATTCTAAAGTCCTGTCTTCAGCTGGATTTACCTATCTGCACTTTCCTGATTATACAGAAGAAGAACTGTGTTTAATCTTAAACAGCAGGATAGAGGCATTTCAACCAGAAGCGATCTTAGAGGAAGAGATTAAATATTGTGCTCAGAATGTCGCAGATCGGTTCCATGGTGATGCTCGAAGAGCAATTGATACTTTACATATTGCCGGAAAAATTGCATTAAGCCAGCATTGTAAGAGGATTACAAAGAAACATATTGACCTTGCAGATAAGGAAATCACAAATACTGCAACTCTGGAAATGATTGTTAAGTTCTCTAAGCATGATAAGCTCCTGATCATTGCAATATACCTATGTCACCAGATAATTAAGTCTGAAAAATTAAGGTCCTTACCTACAACTGGAATTATCTCCGAAGTCTACAGGACGATCTGTGATATCTTAGGCGAAGCACCCACTAGCGAAGGACATATTTCCAGAAGGCTTACCGATCTTGATGATAAGCAACTGATACATGCAAAAAAGGTTAAGGGCTCAGGAAACACAAGATATATTTCCCTCTCGTCTGATATCGAATATGTTATAGATTCGATATACACAACAATTTTAAAGGCTCAAATAGAGGCAAATTTTAGTGATATTGAATCATATGTGATTTCTGCGATTAAATTAAACAGGCGAAATGTTGAGCTCTCTGAATTTATTTAATTTCTCTTTTCTTTGTTTCATATGTATGTAATCGATCAAAAGCTGTCCATTCTTATATGTTTTGGGATAATTAAGTAAACAAACGACTTTCATAAGCCATACTGAATAATACTTGAATTATGGTCGTATATTCAAAAATATTTTAATTCAGTAAGTAAACGTAGTAAACAGCTTTTTTTGGAAAATAAAGGTTTATTAACCCTCAAAATACCTCATAATATTATATAGCTATAAGACAATATAGTCTTGGAAAAACTGATAAAAAAGAAGCATTAAAAACGACTTTCCAGCACATAACATAAGTAACTAAGTAAGTAACTAAGTATGTAAGGATAAATAAGGCTTATTTTTGCATTTATTGTATCTACACAATCACAATAAGCAAATGGAGGCATATACATGCTCTGATACGAGCACATAAATAGCATAAACTACATTAGTACAATTGAAAAAAAGAGAGTATAAATTGTCCGGAAGGCAGGACCAGTGCCTAACGGAACAATATTATGGAGAAAATATGACCACAAGACCATACGAAGAATATGATACAAATAGTAAATGCTTCTCTGGCTTTGATTTTGAAGCTAAGGTATACATATCTAAAGAATTGATGATTGCTTTAATCCCTACCATCGGGCTAATTTTAACGAACTTATTTTTTAAGTAAGTAGCCATTCTGCTTTCTATGGTCTTTCTTGGAAATGATGGGTAGTTAAATGAAGAATTCTCCCAATAACAAATTGCATTGGAAATGAATATGTATTTTAGGTACTTTTTATTTTGATCGATATTGATTTTTACATGTATTATTCAGGATTTTCGTTTTCTTAAATAATGTCTATTGTATGTGTTCTCCACTAGAAACAGAGCATGGTTATTATGTAATAAGATACCATGAAAAAAGGATTTTAGAATTAGAAAGGAGAATTAAAACAGGTAAATGATTTGCCATGTTGGTAAATTTTTTGTAGGAGTTTTCCGTAATTAATATTATGATACCTCGGGATACAGCAACAGGCCTTTTCATTTATTTGATATAAGGCGTGGTAGTTCTAGTGCTTTATCATGTAGTTTACAAAGTTGTTACAAGCTGAACGAATTCCGAATAAAGAATTATGCAGAGGCTTTTAATCTCATTTTTCTAGAATAAGCGGACCTACACTTAGAAGAGCATGTTTCTTGCCTGATATTGCCTGTATAGAAAGGTTGATTACAATTCTTACATATTTTCTCTATTTGTTGGCCTGTCTCTTCCTTCCTGGCTGCATTTTTATTCCTTTTTTCTGCCGTATATTCGGGTATCTGCCTAACTTCCATGCTTTTAAAGTAATTGGTGAAATTGTTAAGTGTCTCATTTGTCCGTTTTAAAATGTTAATAATTTCGTCTTTTTCTCGGATTATTTCCTGAAGGCCTTCATACCTGGCTTGCAGCTGGGCGAAGGTCACCGGATCCGAGCGCGTCTCGAGAGCCTTAACCTTTTCCTGATATCTTTCGATTTCTTCCTGATATTTCCTAATCTCTTCCTGTGAGCTTCCTAGTTCTTTCTGATTGCTTCCTTTCTCTTCCTGTAGTAGCAATGCCTCAAAGGCTGCAATTGTGGCCTTTGTGGGGCTCTCATACCCATAGCTTCCTATTCGCTTCCAAAGGTTTCCAGGTATCCAGACATTTATTTTTTGTTTCTCTTCTGTGGTCATAGGAAGCAATCAGGAAGCAAACTATTAAGAAGTTTCCCACAACTTCCTAGCTTCCTAGAACTTCCTAATTGCTTCCTAACTTAGGAACTTATAGGAAGCTTTCGGGAAGCAATTATTATAATTCTCTATTAATTATGCCTATGTGTTTCTCATAGCTTTTTTATCTTAACGTGTACACTCATTGAAGGAAAAAATATATTCATTTTTTGAAAATGCTTTAACAGATGTCTATTTTAAAAAATGCGTATCTAGTTGTTGGAATGAATTTTTACTAATTCGCATAGCTCTGATTAGCTGATATCGAAAATTTTCTTCGCTCAAATTCCCCTTCTAAGAATTCCCCATTCTATGAGCCTCTTTTCGATGTCCCTCATTTCATAATCTGTAAAAGATAGGCTCTGGTAATGCTTTAGAGATGTTATTGGGTCATGCCCTTGTCTAGAATATATTTCAA
>JAQUUB010000248.1 GCA_028694115.1 Lachnospiraceae bacterium | reverse complement strand
AGCGTATTGGCTGAAGGGACGCAACTTGGTTCAATTGGTGAAAACCGGTGTGCAGTCCAGAGGAAAGGGCAGATACTTTAAAAGTGTAGTCTGCTTTTTCCTCTGTCCTGACGCCGATTGTTCACGAAATAATTTGTTTAAATATTCTGTATTCTCCATTTTTATGATAAGTCAATTATTATCATATGTCAAAAAGACATTCTGCATTAATATGTGTAATTTTTTCTTTCTGCTCCAAGGAAATTGGTAGCCTTGTCAAATAGTCTTTGGAATTTTCGGGTTTGCAATATGGGTAGTCTGTTGCCCACAAAATACGATTAGCTCCGACTTTATCTAAGCAGAAAAGTAAATTATCATCAAAAAACATTCCACTTGGTGTAAAATACATATTATTCTTAAAATAATATGAAATCTCATGACACAATCCAGTTACCGGAGGTGTCAATGTTGTATCCAAGCGATTAAAATAATAAGGTAAGGTTTCTCCCCAGTGCCCGCAAATCAACGTCAGACCCGGTAATCTGTCAAAAATACCGGATAAAATCATACGAATATACTGCATTCCACAATCGTAATGCCAGCCAATTCCATGTCCTCCAAATATATTCGTAACATTAGATGACCACTTTCCTTGATAATAATGTTTGGAAACAGCGGTATCGACTTCACCGGGATGAATCATCACTGGGATGTTAAGACTGGCTGCCCTTTCAAAAACAGGATAGAACCTGTCTTCATCAAAAAAATGGCCTCCATAAGTTCCATTCAGCATGATACCTTTAAATTTTAATTCATTCACACATCGTTCCAGCTCGCTGACAGAAGCGAAAATATCCGCAATCGGGAGAGTTGCAAATCCGTAAAAACGCTTTGGTGCTTTCTTGCATAATGACGCGAGCCCGTCATTCACTAATTTACATAGAGGGATCGCATCTTCTGCATTTAAGCTCATTGGACTATTATTTCCGTAACTTAAAATCTGAATATCAATCCCTTTTGCATCCATATAAGCCAGCCGCTTTTCCCCAACCTCAGTAATTTCTCCTTTTGCCACAAAATCAGCTATAAACCGAGCCTTGGAAATCCGAATGGAATCTTTGACTGAACTCATGGAAATCTGATTGTATAAACAATCCACGTTTTCCAGCATAAAATGTTCTTCGACAGCAATCAATTTTGTAATATTATCACACATATCATACGCTCCTTTTAAATTCTTAAAATGAGTGTATCAAAAAAAGCCTGTCTTTGACGTAACTATGGTTACATCTTAATCAATTAGCTCATCAAAAACGGTATGATTGATAATATATACTCTATTACCGTTTATTTGGATAATCCCCTCATCCTGCATTCTGCCAAGTTCTCTCGACAAGGATGGTCTTGCTATGCCAAGGTAATCCGCTATATCCTCTCTGGTTGAATGTAATATGATACATTTATTTTTATCCCGAATATGAGATAAATAGCAAGCAATACGCTTCCTGACTGATTTTTCAGATAAAATCAAGACTTTTTGGCCAAGATAGTCAATTCTTTCAACGACATTTTCGAGCATGTTACGCAGAAGCACTAACTGTATATCCGTCTCTACCGCATCCTGTTGTGTAAACAATCTGCTGTCAATTTCAACTACACTACAGTCTTCTAATGCAATTGCATAATCCCATAATAATTTCTTTGAGGAAAATAGCAGAACAGTGCCGATGAGGTCTCCGGGTACATTATTTGTTTTGCTCAGACAACGTTTACCACTTGCAGTGTCTCTCCCCATAGCAATCCCACCACTTATCAGAAGATATAATTTCTCTGGAAATCTGTCTGTCCAGAAAATAATCTCATTTCGCTTATATATGGCAATAGTCATCATATGATGTCTACTAAGATATTCTAACTGTTCTTCCCTTAGACCGTTAAAGATAGGGCATGTCTGCAATAATTCATAAATTGATTGATTCATAAACTACACCCACATTCTATATTTTTGACTATATTTCTTATATTTTCATTGCGTTTATATTCAACACTCCGGCAAATTCAAATATATGTTAATCTATTTATCTATTAGCATTTCCAAGGCATCTTCCAGAGTGACACATTTCGCATATCTTTTAGGCCACATTAAATTGTTATAATAATTATAAGCCACTTCTCTTGAGAAATATTTATTATCAAATGTTGAATTAGCATACTCAGGAACAACCATTTCAAAGCCATGTTCAAAACCACTTTTAATTGTTGCATCTATACAAAAATCAGTCTGCAATCCAACTATCAGAATTTGCTTTTCTTCTCTTTCTTGTAAATATGCAAGAAGTCCTGTTGATTTATGAAAGGAGCTATTCACAGTCTTGCAAAAAATCTTCTCATTTACTTTTGGCTCAAATTCCTCATATATTTCATAAGCTTCATCGCCTTTTGAAAAACCAGTTCCTGGACCATCATCGTGCTGAACATATATAACTTCAACACCATTTTGTCTTGCGGTTCTAATTAATAACTTGATATTATATTTTACCTTATCAAATTCAAATAGTCTATTATCAGTAATTCCCTTTTGCGTATCTACAACTAACAAGATCATTTGTTTTTTACTCCATAAATTTATGCATCCTTACTTTCAAATGGTTTATCCCAAGAGCCTATCTCAATTAAATTTCCTTCCGGATCAGCAATATAACAAGTTCTCTGTCCCCAAGGTTCTGTTGTAGGCTCAAGTACAGCGGTTGCACCCTTATTTATTGCATTTTTGAATTCCATATCCACTTCATCAAAAGTATCAACATAGAGTGCTATTTCTGAATGACCGTTTATTCCCTTCACATATTCATATTTTTTCCCTGTCATATTCTCGAAATCTTTTCGTCCATAAAGTAAAAACAATGTACTATCCTTAACCAAATATACATTTGATGCATCTTCATTCTCTTTTATTTCAAACCCCAGTACATCTCTGTAAAAACGAATCATACTACCCATATCGTTCACTAATAAACCAAATCCATCTAATCTCACAAATATTGTCCTCCACAACTTGAAATTTGCTTATGTCTCATTCTATCAATTATAGTCACTATATTACACATCTTTAAATTTGCTAATATTTATTCTTGTACTTTGATTTCGCATCTTTTGTATGTTTTTGGACAAAATCCTTTTTTTCATTCGTGTATCCATCTCTGTCATACTCAAATTTTTTCCAGAGCATTAACTTCAATTTTTCGTATTCACGGGCGATGTCTTCATGTTCGATGAGATAATCTCGGAAATACAATTCATCGTTGTCTCCAATATACCTCAAATGCAAATGAAATACTTTTTCACCAAATCCATTTTGCGTATAACCTTTGTTAAAAGAAAGTCGATTAACACTTTGACTCATGCCTATATATCCTTTCTTCATCAGCATACCATTTTTTCCAACATTCCTGGTGTTCTACCAAAGAAATAGGGAATAACTGCCACAACTCTTCTAAACTCATTTCTGATAATTTGTTAGCCATGATTCACCTCGTCAACTTTATCATTCAAAATTTTGAACTATCATTACCTTTTCTCTCCAAATTCTATTTTCCTCGTATTATAAGTTTATAGACCTCAATCAAAGAGGCTATAGACTTATTTTTTTATGATATAGGTATTGGATGAATTGTTGGTCATCCTAGCGTACCTACATAGTTAATAAGTTACTTTATAGTCA
>JAQUUB010000247.1 GCA_028694115.1 Lachnospiraceae bacterium | reverse complement strand
AGATGAATAATATCTTGTGCAATGACATAAGCCGGTGCAGCTTTTGCCCCGAAAATAAATGTAATTGGTGTTGTAGGTCTTTTTCCGGATTTAATCTCTAAATACTTATGAATGATATAAAGTGCATTCATTTGCTGACGCTTATATTCATGCAGTCTTTTCACCTGAATATCATAAATAGAAGTTGTATCTATCTCAATCCCTTCTTTTTCTTTTATATAAAGAGCCAGATCATTTTTCTTTCCTTTTTTAATATCAAATATTTGATCTAATAATTTCTGATTATCCGTTTTTTCTAGTAATTTTTCTAAAAGCTTTGCATCCTTTTTATAGCCATCTCCTATTGTTTCAGAAATCAAAGCTGCCAGCTCCTTATTACAGGATAATAGCCATCTTCTAAATGTAATTCCATTTGTCTTGTTATTAAATTTCTCTGGATAAATTTTATAAAAATGATCCAATTCTGATTCTTTCAAAATATCTGTATGAATTGCTGCCACGCCATTTACACTAAAACCATAGTGAATATCTATGTGGGCCATATGAACACGATGATCTTTATCAATAATTTGAACCTTTTCATCTTTATAAACTTTTCTTACTTTCTTATCTAATTCTTTAATAATCGGCACTAATTGTGGAACTACTTTTTCAAGATATGCCAGAGGCCATTTCTCAAGTGCCTCTGCAAGAATCGTATGATTCGTATATGCACATATTTTACTTACTACATCAATGGCTTCATTCATCTTAAAGCCTTCCTGCTCAGTTAATAAACGAATCAATTCTGGGATTACCATCGTTGGATGCGTATCATTAATCTGGATGACTGCATACTGATACATTTTATGGAGATCGTATTTCTTAGCTTTCATTTCCTTTAAAATAAGCTGGGCACCATTGCTTACCATGAAATATTGCTGATAAATACGTAGCAAATTACCTGCTTCATCTGAATCATCAGGATACAGAAATAAGGTAAGATTTTTCTCTATTTTCTCCTTGTCAAAATAAATCCCTTCTTCTACGATACTTTCATCAACGGATTCAATATCAAATAACCTTAGTTTATTGACACCATTTTCATAGCCAACTACATCAATATCATATAAAACAGATTTAACTTTTCGATCTCCAAATGCAACTTCAAAAGAAATGTCTGTTTTATTAAGCCAGGAATTTTCCTCAATCCAATCGTTTTTCTCTGCTTTTTGTAATCTGTCCTCAAAAACCTGTTTAAATAATCCAAAGTGATAGTTTAGTCCAATTCCATCTCCTGGAAGACCCAATGTTGCAATAGAGTCAAGAAAACATGCTGCTAGTCTGCCTAATCCTCCGTTTCCTAAGGATGGTTCGGGCTCTGATTCTTCAATATCGGAAAGATGTTTCCCATTGGCATTAAGAATTTCATCTAATTTATCATAAACTCCCAGATTAATAAGATTATTGGATAATAACTTTCCAATTAGAAATTCTGCTGAAATATAGTATACCTTTTTATCTCCGGTTATCGCTTTTGTAGCTGCCATAAGATTTTTCGATAATTGTAATATACAGTTATATAGTTCTGCATTGCTGCATGATTCAATTGACTTTCCATAAGTTTTGTTTGTAAGTTCTTTTAACTGCGATTCTAAATTCATGTGTACAACCTCCCGTTGTATCTTTTCCTGTAGTGTCATTTTTCATTTTCCCCCTTAAAAAAATATTACCTATTACTATATTCAGCAATCTGCTTTAAGGTTCTTAAAAAGAATATCACAGGAAAACGTTTTCCGCAAGAGTAATTTTAATTTATTGTAAATTATTATTCCTCAAACATTAACAAATAATATCTTTGTAATACATTTTAACAATTTTATGAGGCATGATTACCTCTCTTGCTTCTCTTCCCAGCATAAGTGCATGAACCTCTTCAATTGCCCTACTTGATACATGATAAAAATCCTGAGATATTGTGTTCATTTGCTTTCCTACATATCCCATCAGCGTAATCCCGTCAAATCCACATACGGGTCTGAAAATATCCATTTCGATTAATGCATTCATTGCACCAATTGCCATTAAATCGGATGCACAAACAATAACGTCTTTATTCTTTGCATATTTAAATGCAATATTTCTGGCAATTAATTCACTGAATTCCCCATGTCTTACCATCATTTTTAATTGAAGCTCTTCACACAATTTTTTCATTCCTGATAGGCGTGACTCTGTAACATATCCATCTTTTTTTCCTGCAATATACAAAATTCGTTTGCAATGATCATCTAAAATTGTTTTTTTTGCAACATCATATTGTGCCAATTCATGATTGATACTCACAGAGCTCGTTCTTTCATTCATAATTGGAGCATCCACAACAACACAAGCGAAATTCATCTTCTGTATTAGTTTTTGTAATACTTTATCCTCTTTGGATAAACCGTAAATAATAATTCCCGAAATGCTCTGTGACATAAAATACCTAGTGATTTCTTCGCAATCCATCCCATTAATCATAGTCGAAAATATTGTTATAACTTCTAAATTTAATTCTTTTGCTCTATCTAATGCTCCTAAAAGATACTGCATAAAAACCTGATCAATTGCCTGGGTTTGCCGTTTGGGATCTAAAATCAATGCAACTCTTCCAAATTGTTTGGATGATAATGCTGCTGCAATCGAATTAGGAATATAATTTAACTCCTTAATAGACTTCTGTACCTTTCTGCGTGTTTCCTCACTAATGTTAGGATAATCATTTAGTACCTTTGAAACTGTGGATATTGCCACACCAGCATGGTTTGCAACTTCTTTTATAGATACCATTTATCTCTTCATCCCCTCCATCCACTCAATCATTTCTTTCCAGTCTGCAATCTTCAAGTGATTTACATTAGGTTCCTCTATATCTCTGGTAGCTCCCGTAAACCAAACTGGGAAAATTCCTGCATTTGCAGCACCTGATATATCAAAATAAACGCTGTCTCCGCAATAAACAACTTCTGATGCATTTAAATCTGCCTTACGCAAAGCTAATTCAAATATCCTTCTCGATGGCTTTCGAAATACATATTCACTTGATGCAATAATAAATTCAAATTCGTGTTCTGGATATGCTCTATTAATTCTATATTGTAAGGCACCCTCTGAAAAAGAAATATTGCTGATAATACCAGTACGGATTTTTTCATCCCTTAAATATTTTAACAATAAGTCCATATGCTTTACGGGTTCGCAAGGAGAAAGAAAGTCCCAGTATAAATGAAACAGTTCCCTCTGGTCTATGTCAAATTCCAGCTTAAAATATTCATAAATATATCGATAATAATTATTATCGTGTACCTCAATCCGATATTTTTCTTTATATTCTGGATAGTATCTTGGGATTTCTTTATTTAATTCCCATGAGAATTCATTTAATTGTTTTGCTGTTACATCATATGGATTTTTCGTTACATGCTTTAGTACTTCTGTAAAACCAGCTTCCCCATCAAATATTTTTTCATCAAGCAATGTTTGTCCGTAATCAAAAAGAATCATTTTTGGTGTCTTCATTTTTTACTCCATTTCCATGTAGTTTGCGTTAGTATATCTTCTCACACTTTCAAACATGCCGATGCGGCATGCTCTCCTTCGTCGTGCCTTTCGGCACAAATAATTAATGAAATCAAGTAAAAAATCTTGATTTTTTATTTCCATTTGCTACAATCTTCTTAGAA
>JAQUUB010000246.1 GCA_028694115.1 Lachnospiraceae bacterium | reverse complement strand
TATGATGAACCTGCTGGAAAGACAGTTGAGTCTGTAAGTAAACCGGAGCCTGTACAGACGCAGATTAAGCAACCGGAACAGATACAAGCTGAATGTAAAATCAAGGAAGGGAAAAAAGAATCCGTGCTAAAGGCTTTACGAGACAGACAGGCAAAAATAAAGTCACAGGAACAAAGCAAACCATCCAAAGAAAAGTCACAGCAGAATAAGAAAGGGGACGTTGAATTATGATGAAAGTGAGATTTGAGGAAAATGAATACCTGATAATGGCAATGTTTGATACTGGTACACGAAGCACAACCATCGAAAAAATCGAAGAAATATTACCGCATGTGGAGAATGATGCAGAGGTTTATGGACTCACTGTGAATACCATTGAGAAGATGAAACGTATTTCCAATGCAGAATACCACAAAATTGATCTGACACCGTACCTACAGGAACCGGAGGAAGATGAGTAATGAAATTACACCAATACGCCATATATCAGATAAAGGGCGGGGCAGAACACAGGAAACTGCGTTTCTGCTCCTATCAATATATGAAAGAACAACAGATTGACATTCGGGTGGAGAATTATGAGCAGGTCTATATCAGCCGTGCCTTACCAGAGGATTCCGCAGAAAAAATCTGGCAGCAATTTTTGAAACAGCCACCAAAGAATTTTAAAGGATTCCATTCATTGAGTGTCAGTGATGTGATTGCCTATAATAAAGATGGAGTTACCGCCTGCTATTATGTAGATAAGGAACGAATTATACCAGTTCCAGGATTTCTTAAGCTAAATTCATCGGCAGCACTTATTTCTATGGAAACAGATGATTTTCATGTGGAAGGGAAGAAAGGTAACTGGGTAGCTGCGGATGAAGTGATTGTTGATGGCCGTCAGTTCTTCCTTATGGAGAACGATGTCTATAAACAGAATGTGGGATTTCTGGTTGTAAGTGATACGGGAGATATTGTTGCAGAAGATGTGACAACATTCAATGCACCTGAAACAATTGAAGCAATGCGCCGGTATCTGGTGCCTGTAGTTGCAGTAGCAGAATCAATACAGAAGCAGCCATCAGAGAAGCTGATCTATCAAAAGTATTATGAGAACGGAGAGTACCTTAGAAGCGCAGAATCCGGCACAGAACAGAATTATAATATGATAGATGAAACGGTAAACAATAAACCACGGAAAAGGTCAAAACAGCGTGTTTCTGTGCTTGCAAAGCTACATCAGAAGCAGTCAGAGATAGCAAAGCGGAGTGGGAAAGCAGTGCCACAAATATCTATGGAAGCAGAGAATGAGCGTAACCGTAAGTAAGATGAAGAGTGTCTGGATCAGCGATGGTCTGGATGCTCTTTGTTGAAATAAGGCTGACAAAAAAAGAAAATGGTGAGATAATTAAGAGAGAAATATTATGTTGAGGGAGATAAGTAAATTATGAATACACTAAATGAAATTGTTGATTATTGCCTTGAACCGGAAGTCGTTGGTGCATTACTGCTTACTGGTGAATGGGGGTGTGGAAAAACATATTTAATTGATCATTTGTTGCCAGAAAAATTGAAAAATGAAGCTGGAAAATCAATTGCTATAGTTCTTCGGGTTTCTTTATTTGGAATGACTAAAGCCGAGGAAATAAATAAGAATGTCAAATGTCTTTGGATAAATGCATACTGTTCAGAATTGGAGGAGAAATCAGATTGTACAAAAAAGGCAAAACAGGTAGGTAAAAAAATTATCCAAAAAGGAAGAGAAGTGGTATCTTCCTTAGAGTTTTTACCAGATTGGATACAAGGACTAGGCACAACCGATTGGGAATCATTTGTAAAGATTGAAAATACACTTGGGAAGAAGCCTGTTGTAATTGTATTTGATGATTTAGAACGTTGCAGAATGGATACAGTTGATGTTTTGGGCTGCATTAATGATTATTGCGAAAACCAGAAGTTTCATACAATAATTGTTGCTAATCAAGAAAAAATAACCAAGATAAATAATCCAAGTCACATTAAAGCTTCGATTGATGTTTCTGATTTGGAGAACAAACAGAAGAATAATTCTAAGAAATATGAATTAGATTTTAGTGTACCCAACAAAGATGCGCCTGGACAGTTATCTTATGAAGAAATTAAAGAAAAAATAATTCAGAGAACTGTGCAGTACATTCCGGATTATGAAAGTATTGTGAATACAGTAATTTATGGAATGAAGTATGAAAACCAGAAGTATAAGGAATTTGTAATTGCAAATACAACAGGTATGTTAGAATTATTTGCTCCTGATAGAGTGAATATTGCATCACAAAATATTGAAGATGATAATATATTTGAAACAGTTAAAAAAGTGCAGAGTCATGAACACCCTCATAATATAAGAAGCTTAAAGTGTGCAATTTGTGATTTTTACCGTATATATAAAATTCTCAATGAAAACCAAATTTCAAATCTTGATCGCTGGTTGTTTTCGTTTTCTTCATA
This sequence comes from Lachnospiraceae bacterium, assembly GCA_028694115.1. Next base: position 1,235 of record JAQUUB010000246.1, on the reverse strand, counting down.
TGTGATTGCGTATAAAGCCGGAATTGCTAAGGAGGGGTATTATGGAACACTTATTACTGATCAAATAGTAAAGAAAATATTTCCAGCATATGATGATAATTATCTGTTAAATTCTGCGAAAAAATGGATTCTTCATGGCATATGGGATGAAGATGAGCTTAAATATGAGGTTGAAAGACTTCTTATAAAGCAAGAAGCTGCTTCACCTTGTGATTTGGTTAGAACTCGAAGGATTATTGATTTAGAAGAAAGCGTTGCTGATGCAGGTTTTCCAGAAGTGCTTCATATGGCATACAATGGCGAACTGACACTTGATGAATACGTTCAGTTTATATTGAACTGTTCTTGGATGAGAATGTATAATTATCAGCCTTCTGAAAAAATCAATTGGGAATTAATCAGAGATGGAATAAGAAAGACAGAGGCTGAGTGTCCGACTGCAGATTGTGGGAGGCACCAATCGCAGTTTAAAATCTGCAACTATACCTCCCCGACTGCGCAGTGCTGTATGTGACCGCAAGTTCTCAGCGGTCACACCGCACGATGTCGTAGTCTTATTTGAAGAGCATTAGGGATGCTTTTGAAATAAGGCTATGACCACGGAAGTGATCACAGCCTTGAACATTGAAAACTTCATCAATACAGACCCTGATTTTCAACCGCATCATGGATTACATCAGCATCTATCACCTTTTTGTCATGCTGGGAACCAATGGTAAGAGCATCGGTCATCAGGTTATCAATGAGACGAGGGTTACCTTGTGTGTAACTGTGTGCAGCTGATAACGCTGCATCATTGATGATGGTTTCGGAGGCACCAGCCAGACGAAACTTATGCAGGATATACTCAGGATAAACGCATCATTTCTTTTGTAAAAGCTATTGACTTTTAGCATTGATTTGTTCCATACACTTTTTGGCCGTTTAAATGTATTACATATTATTGAACTTTGACCATTTTTAGTCTATGCAGAGCCAACTGCGCCATATCAGATCCATAACAGTCAACTATATAGCACTAATGTTATTATAAATATTCAATCTATTATTACTTTTTACTTTGAATTATTTCTGGTTTTCGCACAATTACATTGATGCGTTTATCCTAAGGATATACTTTGCAACTTCTTGATCTGACAGACCTGCATAGTTGTAATGAATGGTGATACGCTGGCGAAGTGCTTCGTGCACTGGCTTGCGTAAGGTGTCATTCAGGTGTGATTCACCACAGAGAA
>JAQUUB010000245.1 GCA_028694115.1 Lachnospiraceae bacterium | reverse complement strand
ATGAGAAGATTGCCGAACAGAAGGCAAGGGAAGCAATGGAAAATTCTTTAGCTGAATAGGTCATGGAATGGTATAATGTCATTAGGTGTCGAAAGGCACCTTGTGACACAAATAAATTATTTGATGTTAGGTGTATTTATTCGCATTTAATCGTTATAAAGATATTCTAGAGTTTATGTATGGACTGACTTACAAAATTACAGGAACACGGAAAGGGATTGGTGGGGTATAATGGAAAAAATAAATGTTGATTTACAAAATTGTTTTGGAATTCAAGAAATGCATCATGAATTTGATTTTCATGGAGACAATATAATTGCTATATATGCACGAAATGGACTGATGAAAACCTCATTTGCTAAAACATTTCAAAAAATTCAGGCAAACAAGACAGATGATATATGTGATGCTATTTTCGGCGATGCTGGAAATATGACAGTTAAAATTGATGACAGAGATATAGTAAGTGATGATGTGTTTGTTATCAAATCTTTTGAGAGTTCTTATGAATCAGATATAACAACCCTTTTGGTAAAAGATACAATTAAGGAAAGACTAAGTGATGTTCTTAAGGCACGCGATAAATTATTTAAAGCCCTTGAAAAAACGTCAGGATTAAAGATAAAGAAAACAGCAGGTGGAAAAGCAACATATGAACTTGAGACAGCACTTATCGAGGATTTTGGATTTACAGAAACTAGTATTTTATTAAATTTGGATGCACTAATTGCAGAAGAAAGAGTGTTGTATTGTGGAAAGGTTTCTTACTCAACTATATTTGATGCAACTGTGATGAAAAAAATAAAATCTCATGAATTCCAAACACAAATTCAGGCTTTTATTTCAAGTAGTGACCGTGTATATGAATCGTTTGCATATTTGGAAAAGGGGCAACTAACCTTACCTAAATTAAAAGATATTCGTAAATCACTGGAAAAAGATTGTTTCTTTGTTCGTAGCAATCAGTTGGTATTGGCTGGAACAGAGACTGTTAGTGATATGAATGCACTTGAGAATAAAATATCTGAAATTGAGACTGCTATTCGTCAAGTTCCTGAATTACAAGCAATAGAAAGTATGCTAAATGATGCTAAAGGAATGTCATTAAAAGATGAGATTGAGACACATCCAGAAATTGTTGAATTTTTGGCACTTGATAAGTTGCCTGTCCTTCGCAAAGCTTTATGGCTTTCATATATTAGTGATAATCAAAGATTATTTGATGATTTGTGTGAGAAATATGGTGCCCTTTCTGATGAAATTGATACGGTAGATTTGGATGATACACCATGGAAACAGGCACTGGATATTTTTAATAAACGATTTAGCATACCTTATTCTATGGAAATTTCAAATCTTAAAGGTGCAATTATTGGTGAAAGTATTCCGCGAATAGAGTTTTCGTTCAAAAAAGGAGATAGAACAGTAAAAATTGACCGTGCAAAATTGGACGAGTTAGATACACTAAGTCAAGGAGAGAAGAGAGCCTTATATTTGCTGAATATTATCTTTGACATTGAACAAATTAGAAAGACACACAGAGAGAAATTGTTAATTATAGATGATATTGCTGATTCCTTCGACTATAAAAATAAATATGCTATTATTGAATATCTATACGAATTGGCTCAGGAAGTTCAGTTCTATCTATTGGTTCTTTCACATAATTTTGACTTTTATCGAACAGTATCAAGTCGATTAAACTTAAAAAGAGAGAATAAACTGACAGCCAATACTGATGGAGTAATTATCTCTATTACACAAGAACATTATCAGAATCAGCCCTTTGAACAGTGGAAGCAAAATCCAAACAAAAAAAATGTACTTGCACTAATTCCATTTGTTAGGAATCTTGTTGAGTTTGGACAGGATCGAAATGTTTCCCAAACAGGTGATGATTATTTGTTTCTTACTGCGTTGCTTCATGAAAAGTCAAATTCACATCAAATTACTTTTGGTCAGATACTTCCGTTATACCTTTCTTATGATGGAGTAACCGCATTTCATGAGGAAGTACAGTTAGGCGATTTAGTTTTAGGGTCATTATACAATGTTTGTGACGCAATAACCGCTACAGATACTCGGCTTGAAAATAAAATTGTTCTTGCTATGGCGATACGACATAAAGCAGAAGAATATATGATAAGGCAAATCAATCAGTACCAAGGACGAATGATATGGAGAAACGGGCGCCAAAATTGTTCAGGATCAAGTTCAGAGTTTTTAGTAGCAATGTCTAACATGACCAACCAAACGAGAGAATTACTAAATGGGTATAAGCAGTTTGGTGGGGACAATTCAGTTGCTATTCTTAATGAAGTTAATATTATGACTCCAGAGAATATTCACTTAAACTCATTTATGTATGAACCTCTTTTAGATATGGATATCCTAGAGTTACTAGACTTATATGACAGAATAAAAAGCTTGTAAGAAAAAATAGATTGACGGTCTAAAAGAAGTTGAAAAAAATAAATTGGTTAAGGAGTTTAGATAATGAAAAACCACAAACTGATAGATGGTAGACTGCTTCAAACCAATAAGAAATTCTCAGCACTAAAAGAGTCCCAAAGGACAAAAATTGCAGAGTGGGAATATGAGGCATATAAGGACTGTTATCTGAAATATAAGAAAGTACCGGATAAAAGCAGAGTAGATGAGATTTTGTTTTCTGTATTTGAAAGGATAGAAGCCGCTGAAATCTGGATTCCAGAAGATGAGATATACAAGCATTATCAAAGCAGGCATAGCAAATTACTGAAGAGATTAAAGAAGGAAATCTCGGAAGATTTCCAAGATGAAAATGTAACTGAATAACAAATAATGATACATTGAGCATTCAAGCCAAAAACTTGTATGCTCTTTTTTTATCCCGAGAGGAAAGAAGGTGAGACAATTGAAAATTAAAAAAGTGGATGACAAACCAATGATAATCCACACAAAAGCAAAGACAAAGATTCATTCACATGAAGCGAAGTCTACTGGGATTAAAGGTCACAATGTTTATTCTGTAAACAGAAGTCCGAAGATTATGTCAGCCACTACTACTACGCAGACAACGGGTAAAGGGGCAGTTCGTCGAAGGGGCAAAAATACGTATCGGAAAAACACGATTCATCAGAATCAGGAAAAACGTAGAGGACGAATCCATCAGCATAACAGAAATATCAAGGATGACAAGAAGTCTATTAAGACAAAGAATTCCAGTATTAAGTTAGTGGGTGCAGTAAGTGCAAATGTAGCAGCAAATCAGATGGAAGGTGCAGATGAAATAAGAGATGCATCAATGATTGCTTATGGGGTTACAAGACCCATGACTGGAGCAGCTTCTAAAGGAGCAGAATTCTTTAGGCAGAAGTCATTGGCAGAGAAGAAGCGAAAGATTAAAAAAGTGGAGTCTGGTAGGAAGCTTTCGAGAAGGCAGATTAAAAAGACAACACAGAAGGTAGCAAAGAAAGCAGCAAAGGACACTGCTAAGAAGGTAGCAAAAGAAACAGCAAAGAAATCAGCGAAAGTAGCTACAAAAGATACAACGGATGTTGCTGTGACGGTAGCAGGAACTGCGGCAGTTGGACCACTCAGTCCATTGATTGGGATTGCTGCCGGAGAAGTTGTAGGAGCAAAGATAGATCATGATGATATGAAGCGTAATAGCCGAGTCCGTAAAATCAAATTCTTTATAGATAAGATGAATTCCCAGGATAAAC
>JAQUUB010000244.1 GCA_028694115.1 Lachnospiraceae bacterium | reverse complement strand
ATATTCAGAAAATGAAGATTGAGGAACAAAAGAAGGCAGTTCGTAGTGGATATGATATGGATATTCTTCCGACAGATATCATCACTTATGAAAAGGATACCATAGATCTTTTGGAAGATTTAAATAGCAGTAATCAGAAAATGATCAAAATGACCTTCTTAATTACCTGTTATGGAAAGACGAAACAGAAGCTTGGAAATATCACACAGAGGGTATCTGGTATCATTCAACAGGCAAATTGTAATCTAAGATGCCTACAGTATTTACAAGAGCAGGGTCTTATGGCATCTGCACCCATTGGCTGTAATGAAACAGAGATTGAAAGAAACCTCACCACAAAGAGTACTGCTGTTTTAGTGCCTTTTTGTACACAGGAGTTATTTATGCCATCGCCTGCAATCTATTATGGTTTAAATGAACTTAGCAACAATATGATTATGGCAGATAGAAAGAAACTTCGTACACCAAACGGTGTTATTTTAGGAACACCTGGTTCTGGTAAATCATTTGCTGCCAAACGAGAAATTTTATCCTGCTTTCTTATGACAAGAGACGATATTGTTATTTGTGATCCAGAGGGTGAGTATTTTCCACTGGTACAGGCACTAAAAGGACAGGTAGCACGACTTGCAACGAACTCTAAGGATTTCTTAAATCCAATGGATATTCAACTTAGCCATAGAGGTGATAAGGAAGCATTGAAATTAAAAAGTGATTTTATCATTACCCTCTGTGATTTGATTGCCGGTGGCAAGGATGGACTTGAAAATGACGAAAAAGGTATTATTGATGAATGTATCCATCCTATCTATGATATTTATTTTGCAAATCCGATTCCAGAAAATATGCCAATTCTCGAAGATTTATATAATGCATTACTAGCGCATAAGAATAAAAAAGCAGAACGCATCGCCAACAGTTTAGTTTTGTATGTGCATGGATCGCAGAATTACTTTAATCATAGAACAAATGTGGATTCACAAAATCGTATCATGTGCTTTGATATCAGAGACTTAGGGAATCAGTTAAAAGAACTGGGGATGTTGATTGTTCAGGATGCAGTTTGGAATAGAGTATCCCAAAACAGAGAACGTAAGATTGCGACTAGATATTACTGTGATGAATTCCATCTTTTACTACGAGAACATCAGACTGCGGTATATTCTGTAGAAATCTGGAAGAGATTCCGTAAATGGGGTGGTATTCCAACTGCGTTAACGCAAAACGTAGGTGATTTTTTAAAGTCTGAGGAAATTGAAGGTATTTTAGGAAATAGTGATTTTGTGTATTTGCTCAATCAGAATGCAAAAGATCAGCATATCTTAGCGGACAAGTTAGGATTGTCGGATAAACAGTTAGAGCATGTAACAAACTCTGACCAAGGTTGTGGATTGTTACTCTTTGATAATGTAGTCATTCCATTTGTTGATAAATATCCAACAGATACCAAGACCTATGCGATTATGAATACCAAACCAGAGGAAGCCGCCCAAAAGGAAGAGGAGAAATAGTTCATGGCAAAGAACGAAAGCGAAAAGACATCCGATACCTTTCATTCCGATGCTAATCGTTTTACCCAAAGTACCGGTTCTGAATTCGTAGGAAGTAAAAAGCTTGATCGATTAGATCGGAAAGCTAAAAAATCTGATAAAAAGGTAGAAAAGGCAAAGCAGAAAATTCCTAAGAAAACGGAATATACCTTAAAGCGTGTTTTGGATGAAGAAACAGGCCAGGGAAAATATGTAATTGCTGCAATTGAAAAAAATATGCCATTGAAAAGAGCAGGACTTACGAAACATGCAGCACAGAGGTTAGGACATGAAAGCAGAAATAAAGTGCATGGAAAAATCTCGGAACTAGAAAAAGAAAATTCTGCGGTAGAGGGTGCTCATAAGACAGAGCAAAAGGTGGAGGATGTATACGGCTTTGTAAAAAGGCATCATAAGACGAAACATGAGCGTACCTTAAAAAAAGTAGTAAAACTGGAAACGAAGCAGTTTAAGGCAGATGTGAATTTCAGATATCAGAAGTTTTTGGAAGAAAATCCAGAGATGAAAAAGAAGCATATGCAAAAACTATTTCAGAAAAATCGTATCAAGAAAGATTATGCAAAAGCAAAACGTGCAGGAGCTGCAACAAAATCAGCGGGGCAGGCAGTTCAAAAAACTGCATCCAAAGCCACAGCAGTTGCAAAGAAATTGCAGGAGATCTTAGCACAACATGCTTCCTTAATTGTAACAATAGGGATATTTGCAATTTTACTTATAATGATTATGACCGCTGTTTCATCTTGTGGTGCGATGTTTGTAAATACCGTATCAACAACGATGGCAGGCAGTTACATCAGCAAACCAGCAGGGATTGATGCAGTAGATGCTTACTTTACAAAAAGCGAAATGGATCTTCAAGACCAGATTGATGCGATAGAAAGTGATTATCCTGGATATGATGAATATTCCTATAACATTGGAGCAATCGGGCACAATCCATTTACGTTGATTAATTATTTGTCAGCTAAATATATGGAATTTGTAGCAAGTGAGGTGGAAGGCGAGGTGCAGAGCTTATTCAACGCCATGTATCAGCTAACCATAACACCAACAACAGAAACAAGAACTCGAACTGTTATCAATTCGGAGACAGGGGAAGCAGAGGAAGAAGAATACGAAGTATCTGTATTAAAAGTAGTGCTTAATGTTACCCCATTAGAATCATTAGTAACTGGTCGCATGGATGCAGAACAAAGTGAAATGTATGCCATGTATGGGGAAACGAAGGGATTATTACAGATGTTTGCAACACCAGTCGATTTGTATTGGTACAATTATATTAGTAGCTATTATGGATATCGTAAGAACCCAAACACTGGTAATAGGGAATTTCATAGAGGATTGGATATTGCAGTTCCCACAGGAACAATCGTAAAAGCAACCCACAATGGAATAATTACAGTAGCCACCTATGACAGTTATTATGGGAATTATGTGGAGATTACCAACTACAAAGGGTATGTTACCAAGTATGCTCATTTGGATAGCCTAAGTGTAAGTCAAGGACAAAGTGTTACTACGGGAACCGTACTTGGAACCACAGGAAATACAGGAAGCAGTACCGGAAGTCATTTGCATATAGAATGTTTGTATAACGGGGAGTATTTTAACCCGTTATTTTATTTTGATGTAGGCACAGGAACCTTATATGGTGAAATACCAGGTGGCGGTGGAAATGTTACACCACCAGAATCCTATGATGATGCTACCGTACAGAGATTATTTAATGAAGCGACCAGATACATTGGAATGCCTTATACCTTTGGTGGAACACCACCTTCTTCTTTTGATTGTTCTGGTTTTGTATGTTGGTCCTTTAGTAATAGTGGCGTCCGTGATTTGCCAAGAACCACAGCACAGGGGATTTACAATCAGTGTACACCAATCTCTGCAAGTGATGCAAAGGCAGGAGATCTGATCTTTTTCCAAGGAACCTATAACACAGGTGATGGAAGGGCTGTTACTCATGTTGGTATCTATTGTGGAAATGGGGTCATGTTGCATTGTGGAGATCCAATCGGATATGCAAGTGTGAATACACCTTATTGGCAGAATCATTTTTATTCTTATGGCAGATTAAATTAACAGGAAGTGAGGTTAGAATGACGAAAGATCGAATTGAAAAAGAATTAACGAAAGTCCATGATCAGCTTGCAGCATTGCAAGT
>JAQUUB010000243.1 GCA_028694115.1 Lachnospiraceae bacterium | reverse complement strand
TACTGATAGAAAGTAGGTGTTAGATTGCAGAGAGACATATTCTCAAAAACACGAATTAAAGATTTGAAAGTTGAAATGGAAAAACAATTTTTAGGTGCTGACAAGATTTATAAAAGGGCTTGTCGAATTCTTGTGAAAGAAATAAAGGAAATGGATGACCGCGGAAATAAGATGATTGGTGCCCATCTAAAGAAAAATATTCTTCCTGGTTATGCTTGCTACAAAGCATTAATCAATTCAGAAATTGATAAAAAGATTGCAATTGATTTTGTTGAAAGGTTAATGTGTGATTCTGCTCAAAGAATGGCTAATCGTTGTAAATTACTAAGCACTAAGAAATATGGATATAAAGTTTTTAATGCACTATTTAAGTTGGGGTTTAAATTCGGTTATCCAAAAGTGGGATGGACAATAGAATGGATAGAACAAAATAAGCAGTGCATTCGATTTGACATTACTACTTGTCTATATTGTGAGGAACTCGAAAAAAGAAATGCGCTCGAACTTTGCCCAGCATTTTGTAAAACCGACCATGTAGCATATGATCCGCTTGCTCCTTCGGTTATATTTGAGAGAAAAGGAACTCTAGCAAAAATAGGAACAAAGTGTGATTTCTGTTTTAGAAAGGGACGGATATGAATTAGCTATCTTGTTATTTAGGAGTTTTCTTTATTCTGATTTCAAGGAAGAATAATTTTATATTGGAATACGGAGGAGAGACCGTTGGGTTACTCCTTCGTTTTTCTATGTTGGAATAATTTTAATCAAATTTTCATTTTAATATGTTAAATTATTATTAAGAGGTGTGTATACATGAAGGTACTAATTGTTGAAGATGAAAAACAAATTGCATGTTTTATAAAAATGGAATTAGAACATGAAGGCTATATGGCAACAATTGCTTCTGATGGCAGGGAAGCAATTGAAAAAGTAAAAACAATCACATTTGATGTTATTCTACTTGATATTATGATTCCATTTCTGAATGGAATTGAAGTATGTAAACGAATTAGAGAATTTTCTAATATATCTATTATTATGTTGACCGCAAAGAGTGATGTTTCCGATAAGGTGATTGGTTTAGATAGTGGTGCGAATGATTATATTACAAAACCATTTGATATTGAGGAGTTGTTTGCTCGTATCAGAGTTACAACAAGAGATCAGCTAGAAGAACAAACAAAGAAACTTATGGCTGAGGGTATTGCAATGAACATAGAAACTCATGAGATTATTTGTAATGGTAAAAATGTGAATCTGACAAAAAAGGAATTTGGGTTGCTTGAACAACTTCTCCTTAACAAAGGAATTGTTATGAGTCGTAGCCGTCTTTTGCAAACGGTATGGGATTATGATTATTTCGGTGATAGCAATGTAGTAGATGTAACCATTAAGCACATGCGTATTAAATTGGGAGATAATCAAAATAAGATAATTTCTACGGTACGTGGATATGGGTACGTTATAAGGAGGTAACAAGGTGAAAATTAATTTACTATTTCAAAAGCTTACTATTACAAGAAAGTTTACCTTGTTTTATGCTTTTGTATTTTCGATAACGTTATTTCTACTTAGCGCAGGTGTTCTATACAGCGTAGAATTTTATCAAGCGTTGGCTTCTCATAAAGATATTGAGATTGTCAAGAATGCAATTTTTGCTGAACAATTAGATCTAGCTGAAATGAAAAAAACGGTTAAAATTTCAGCAAATAAAAATATTGAAATTATGGTACAGCAAAACGAACAGACGATATTTAAGTCTGAAAACTTTGATTATCCTTTTTTGAAAAATATTCCATTTGGAAACATATGGTCGTATGATGAGGATGAAGAGCATTATTTAATTGAAAAAACAGAATATAATGTAAATGGTATAAGTTATGAATTGTATGTAGTGAAAAATTTATATATTGAGAAAAAATTTTTAAAAATACTATTTATCATTATTGCAGGTATTGATACAGTGGGAATGTTACTATCTATACTGTTTGGATATTTATTTACAAAGCGATTGTTAAAACCAATTGATGAGATTACGAAAACGGCTAGAAACATGAACGCACAAAACCTTTCATCGCGTATTTTGTTGCCTGAGTCTAAAGATGAAATATATATGCTCTCAAAAACTTACAATGAAATGGCAGATAGAATAGAACTTTCTTTTCAGAAAGAAGCTCAGTTCGTGGATGACGCTTCTCATGAATTAAAAACACCGATTGCCGCAATTAAAGGGTATATAAATTTACTAAGTCGTTGGGGGAAAGATGATGCAGTAGCTCTTGAAAAATCTATAGAAGCGATACAAAATGAAACTGACTATATGTCACAGCTTATCAATAAATTGCTATTTCTTGCAAAAATGGATGCTACCAAAGCGGTTTCTTGTGAAGAAATTAATTTATCAGAGCTAGTTTCAGAAATGGCAGACGAAATGAAGATATACAATGAAAACCATTTGGTTCAGTGTTCTTTTAAAGAAGATATTTATATCATTTCAGATAAAGCGATGGTAAAACAACTAATTCGAATTATTACCGATAACTCGTTCAAATTCACTAAAAATGGTGGGATGGTTTTAATTTTATGTAATAAAGAAAATAATCATACGGTTGTTGAAATCAAAGATACAGGTTGTGGTATGAGTGATGAAACACTTTCACATATTTTTGATAGATTTTATACCGAAAATAAGGCAAGAAATAAAGAAACAAGTGGTAATGGACTCGGACTTTCTATTGCAAAGGGTATCTGTAATATTTTAAACATTGATATTTCAGTAAAATCGGAAATAGATAGAGGGAGTATTTTTAAGCTTGTTTTCCGTTAGTTTTAATCTACTTTTCATTTAGAGATGATAAAATATATCTAGAGAAATGAAAGGTAGGTAAGGTATGGAAAAAATTTACATTGAAAAAAAGAATATACTTAAATTTTTATTGCTTGTTATTTTTGGGGTAATTATGCTTGGTATTGCATTAAAATATGGCTCATGGGTAACAGAAAACGCAAAGGAACCGCAGAAAGTACGTGAATATCTTCGCTCATTTGGCAATGTGGGGTTTATTGTATATGTATTGACACAATCAGTTCATGTTTTAACAGTTGTTATTCCAGGAGATGTTTTTAATATCTGCGGTGGATATATTTATGGAATTCCGTTGGGATTTATATTGTCTTTCATTGGAATTATGTTTGGTTCTGTTATGGCATTTTATATTTCAAGATTTTTAGGATATGATTTTATTTCTAAATTTATACCTGAGGAAAAAATTAAAAAGGTAAGCCAAGTAATAAACTCGACCCAAGGAATGATTGGTATGTTTATTATTTGTATGATTCCTTTTATACCAAAAGATTTGATGATGTATATCGCTGGACTTACTCCTATTCGTGCATCAAAGCTATTTTTCGTGTATGCACTTTCGAGAATTCCGGGAACATTGATTTGGGTATCGGTTGGAGCTAATATGTATGAAAAAAGCACAAAAAGTATGATAATAACCATTGTAGGACTTGTACTTTTACTGATAGTAAGTTTTATTTTAAAGATAAAGTACAAAACTTGCGAGACAAGAAAATAAAATAAAAAGAATACTAAGGTGTATCAGAAGGTTGTAAACAAATATGCTAGAGAATTTAAATATCTACAAAAATAGCAATAAAGTATGATATCGTTATATTCAATCAAAAGTTACATAAAATAATTATTAAAGAGAGATCAAAGAACTTTTCTCACATGAGTTGGAATCCCTATTAATTGCGAAAGAGTATTTTTATAGTGTGT